>JAQGJP010000106.1 GCA_028290545.1 Rhizobium sp.
CCGCGTCTCCCCGCTCATTGTTACGATCAGGAAATTTGCTCATCCAACGGTTGGAATCCGATCGGACAGATGACGCAAGGACGCAAACTGCGACGAATTGATTCACCCCAAGCCGCTCAGCAGAGCCGAAATCACAACCGATTTTGTACAAAGTCGAGCTTAGCGCGCGTATTGTTATGCTACAGCAAAAATTCTGAGCCGGAATGGCAACCCGCAGGGTGTTTTCCACCAGCGAAATTTCGGCCGCATCCTCGTCCTCACCAATCAGCTTGCAGGGAATGTCAGCATCCTTGGCCAGTAACCCTTCCTTCACGAGCATCTTGAGGGCGCGGAAGCGTCTGCCTCCGGCCACAACCTCGAAACGCCCCGTCTCCGTTTCCCTGACATTCAGGTTCTGCCGCAGCCCATGGGCGGCGATGCTCTGGGCCAGTTCGGCAATCCCTTCGTCCGCTCCGGTCTTGCGGAGGTTGGCTTTGGACGGCACGAGTTTGTTGAGCGCGATGGTCTGGATGGTGTCCATGGTCTTGTCTCTCTTTTGTTGATTAGGCGAAGCAGCACTGCGCTGCTGCTTCCCGAGCTCGTGCGGAACAGCGGAGAGGGAGGGGCAAGCGGAATCGATGCGGGTGGTGCGGGCGCACAAGCGGCACGCGCGGAGCCCCGGCCGTGTCGATTGCGCTTGTCGGGGGGGGGGAGAGGCAGAGCCGCTTTCTCCCCCTACTTCAAACCAACATTGGGCATATCAGGCGCAGCCCTCTGGCCGGAGACCGATATCTCTCATATGCGATAGACCGCCGCTCTGCTCACTACAGCGCTATGTGGCCAGCGCGTTGGCGGCGCGGCGGGGCTGGCTACTCCAGCAGGAGCATGTTTTTCAGGGCTTCCTGCAGGGGCTTGCTCAGATCTACCTCCAAACCCGCCATGGCGTGTGATGACTGCCTATATCGATGAGATGAAAAAAGTAGGCTCCAATTCAGCGAAGGCCAGCGACGGACGGCAAGGTTGCGCTCGGGGAGTTTCGTGCGCAGTGGCGCGGCCGGTAGTCCCGCCGCAGGCGATCGTTTAAAGTTGCTCAGACGTCATGTCGGACAGGCAAGACCTCTGAGGACGAGGCAAAACGCCGCCGCGCCGTCGCCCAAGCCGTCGTTGTCGAACTCGACATGCTCGGACGCCTTCGTTCCGTGGTGCCTGTGGGCATGGTCCTTGATGCCTGGGTCCAAGGATTACTCCGAAATCCGGGGCAAGCTGATGTCGATCCCCGATGCTCTCGCCGGGAACGTCGATGTGTCCATAGCGAACAAAGTCCGGAAGATCGCCGACGATCATATTCGCAGCGTCCTCGATGGCCTGAAGACCCGGGACACGCTCCTAGTCTAGCCACTGTTGAATCGAGGGTGTGATCGCGGGATGTGTTGCAAATTCTAGAATGCGCGCTCCGGCCGGGGTCTGCCCATTTTCGGAGTGCAGCAGCCAGGATATCGAACTGTTCGGCAAGCGATGGCCCTGGGTTACAGGCGTAACGCGCTTGGCAAGCATCATGCCATGGCTCAAATGATCAAATTGTCACCACAGCCTAGAGTCTCGGCGGGTTTTGACGGTGAGGCGCCGTCAAAGCGTGATGGCGGAGCGTGTGGCCTGATTGAATGCGCCGGACATGAAGCGCAGCAGCGAAGCGACCTCGGAAAGTGTTGCCTCCGCCGGCCGCGCATTCGCGGTCGAATCGATCAGCAGGCGTTCGCGGATCTGAGCGTAGCCGGCGCATGCTTCGGCGCCTTTCGCGGTGATCTTAACGGTCTTTTCCTTCGCGGCCTTGCCTGTTGTCAATAATCCGGCGCTTTCCAGCTTGCGGATGGCATATGTGGCGATGTGCGTGTCCTCGATGTCGAGCACGAGGCAAATATCGGCCAGCTTCTTCTCGCGGCCTCGGTGGCGGATCGTGTGCAGGATCAGCACCTCGATCGGCGAAAGCCCAGGCACGCCGGCCGCGGCCATGCACCGCACCATCCAGCGGGAAAATGCGTGCGAGGCGAGTATCAGGCCATATTCGATCTCCGACATTCCCGGCGAACCGCCTTCGGCGAGATGGGCCGAAGATACGATCGGGCCGATCGATTGCACCGGTTTAAGATGCTTGGGCAGGCTGCTTTCGTCGGGCCCCCCCTCTTTGGCGGCGGCAGCGCCCGTCGTCTCACCCGGATTTCCGTCACGTCCCATCTAAGATGCTCCATCGCTCATGAGCGGTTATGTCAACATTCGCGACACCGGTGTCAAGTTTTTTGTCCTTGCAGTCCGCATATTTAGATATATATTGATCGCATCTTATCGACAAAATGTCGTTAAAATGTTCGATGTCGGTACCAAAGCGACGGACTGTGCAGGGGAGCAGACCATGGGTGGCAAGCAAGGCTCTTGGGATTTCTGGATCGATCGCGGCGGAACATTTACAGACATCATCGGGCGTGATCCCGACGGGCATTTGCATGCGCGCAAGGTGCTGTCCGAAAATCCGTCTGCCTACTCCGACGCCGCGGTTCACGGGATCAGACAGCATCTGTGCCTTGGCGCCGCAGAGGAGATTCCGACCGGGTTGATCAATGAAGTGCGCATGGGGACCACAGTGGCCACAAATGCGCTTCTCGAGCGCAAGGGCGAGCCGATGGCGCTCATCACGACACGCGGATTTCGCGACGCGCTTCGCATCGGTTACCAGGAGCGGAAGAATATCTTCGCGACCGAGATCTTCAAGCCAGAGGCCCTTTATGGCACCGTCATCGAGCTGAATGAACGCGTTCGCGCTGACGGAACAATCGAGGTGCCTCTTGATGCCGCCGAGGCGGAAAGCGCGGTGCACCACATTCGCGAGCTCGGCTACAAGGCCGTGGCGATCGTTCTGATGCATGCCTACAAATTTCCGGCCCATGAGGCGATGATCGCCCGCCTTGCCCGCAGCCTGGGAATCGAGCAGGTCTCGGTCAGCCATGAAGTGTCGCCGCTGATCAAATTCGTTGGACGCGGCGATACGACCGTGGTCGACGCCTACCTCTCGCCGGTTCTTCGTCGTTATGTCGCGCAAGTATCGGCTGAACTCGGTGTCGATCGCACTGGTGCGCGACTGATGTTCATGATGTCGTCGGGCGGTCTGACCGCTGCCGATCTTTTTCAAGGCAAGGACGCGATTCTTTCCGGCCCGGCCGGCGGCGTTGTCGGCCTGGCTCGGACGGGTGCCGCAGCCGGCTTTTCCCGGGTGATCGGCTTCGACATGGGTGGTACCTCCACGGATGTGGCGCATTTCGACGGCGAATATGAACGCGCCTTTGAAACCGAAGTTGCCGGCGTGCGCATGCGGGCTCCGATGATGCTGATTCACACGGTCGCTGCCGGCGGCGGTTCGATATTGCACTATGATGCGGGTCGTTTTCGGGTTGGGCCGGACTCGGCGGGCGCCTTTCCGGGGCCTGCCTGTTATCGCAATGGCGGCCGACTTGCGGTCACCGACGCCAATGTGATGCTGGGTAAATTGCTGCCGGGACATTTTCCGGCTATCTTCGGTCCCGGCCAGGACCGGCCACTCGATGTCGAACGTGTGCGTCAGCTGTTCACCGAACTCGCCGAAAAGATCGGCGATGGCCGCACACCGGAAGCGGTAGCGGATGGGTTCATTCGAATTGCCGTCGCCAATATGGTCGAGGCGATCAAGAAGATTTCGGTACAGCGCGGCTATGATGTGACCCGCTATGCCTTGAACTGCTTCGGGGGTGCGGGTGGACAGCATGCCTGCCTGGTTGCCGACTCGCTGGCGATCAAGAGTATTCTCCTGCATCCGATGTCGGGCTTGCTGTCGGCCTACGGCATGGGGCTTGCGGATATCCGGTCTAGCCGGCTCAGGGCGCTCGAAGTGGCTCTCGACGACAAGGCGCCCGCGGCCTTGAAGGTGCTCGGCGAGGAATTGGCGCGCGACTGCGTCGCCGAACTGCTTTCGCAGGGGATCGCCGAACCGGGCATGAGCATGCATCTCAGGGCCCATATCCGCTATGCCGGTACCGATACGGTGTTTCCGGTCGATGCCACCTATCCCGCGATCGATGATCATCAGCGCCTGCGGACCGAATTCGAAACCTTGCACAAACGGCGTTTCGGTTTCATTGCCCAAGAGAAGGCGCTCTTCATCGACGCTGTCGAAATGGAGATGGTGGGCGGCGGCGCCAGCGATGCCGAGAGTACCCTATCGCTCGAAAGCGAAACGGAAGCGGAGGTGTCGGAGCGCACGCGCTTCTTCTCGCAGGGCCAGTTTCACGATGCAGCCGTGGTGCTTCGCGAAACGCTGCGGCGGGGCCAGACCGTGACCGGACCGGCGATCATTATCGAAAAGAACCAGACGATCGTGATCGAGGACGGCTGGCAAGCACTGCTCTCGGTCAACGACCACACTGTCCTGACCCGGATCAAGGCTCTGCCGGCGCGCACGGCCATCGGCACGGCTGCCGATCCGGTGATGCTCGAAATCTTCAACAACCTATTCATGTCGATCGCCGAGCAGATGGGCGTGACGCTGCAGAACACCGCCTATTCCGTCAATATCAAGGAGCGGCTGGATTTCTCCTGTGCCGTATTCGATGCCGAAGGAAACCTTGTCGCCAACGCGCCGCACATGCCCGTCCATCTCGGCTCCATGGACGCGTCCGTGGCCACGGCGATCCGCGAGAATTCCGACATCAAGCCGGGCGATGTCTTCCTCATCAACGCGCCTTATAACGGTGGCACCCATCTTCCGGATCTGACAGTCTGCACCCCCGTTTTCGATGATGATGGCAGCAATATCCGGTTCTGGGTCGCAAGCCGTGGCCATCACGCCGATATCGGCGGCATCATGCCCGGCTCCATGTCGCCGCTGGCGGTCGAAATCGAGCAGGAAGGTGTCTATATCGACAATTTCAAGCTCGTCGAGGAAGGGCATTTCCGCGAGGAGGCACTGGCGGCGCTGTTGACCGGCGCCAAGTATCCGGTGCGTAACCTCACCCAGAATGTGAATGACCTCAAAGCGCAGATCGCGGCCAACAGCCGTGGCGTTGCCGAATTGCGGCGGATGGTCGGAATGTTCGGCGAAGATGTCGTCGAAGCCTATATGCGTTATGTGCAGGATAATGCCGCCGAGAGCGTCCGGAGGGTTCTTGACCGGCTTCCCGATGGCCATTTCGTCTATGAAATGGACCAGGGATGCAGGATCGAGGCGCGCGTCACGATCGATCATGAAAAACGCGAGGCGACCGTCGACTTCACGGGAACGTCGCCACAACGGCATGACAATTTCAATGCGCCGGAACCGGTGACGCGGGCGGCGGTTCTCTACGTTTTCCGGGTGCTCGTCGAGGGCAATATTCCCATGAATGCGGGCTGCCTTCGGCCGATCAGGATCATCGTGCCGCAGGGCTCCATGCTGTCGCCGCGCTATCCGGCTGCCGTCGTGGCGGGCAATGTCGAAGTCAGCCAGGCGGTGACCAATTGCCTGTTCGGGGCCACCGGTGCGATGGCCGCCGCTCAGGGAACGATGAACAATCTGACATTCGGCAATGATCAATATCAATACTACGAAACGATCTGCTCGGGCGCGCCGGCCGGTCCCGGCTTCAACGGCGCCGATGCCGTGCATACGCATATGACCAATTCACGCCTCACGGATCCGGAAATTCTCGAAAGCCGCTTTCCTGTCCTGCTCGAGGATTTTCATATCCGCAAGCAGTCCGGCGGCCGCGGCAAATGGCATGCGGGCGACGGCACGAGCCGTACGTTGAGGGCATTGGAACGCCTGGACTTTGCCATTCTTTCCGGACATCGACGCGTCCCGCCCTTCGGACTGGATGAAGGCGAAGCCGGCCAGATTGGTCGCAACGAGGTGCGCCGCGCGAACGGCATCACGGAAACGCTTGGGGGCTGTGATCAGACGGTGCTGCAAGCGGGCGAGGCGTTCACCATCGTTACGCCGACCGGCGGCGGGTATGGAGTGCCCGAATAATCAATAACCTCTCGACAAATTATCGATAATTTGTAAAGATTAAAATTGAAGGCCGCTGACGTCGGTCGGAAGGGGAAGTAAGAAATGAAAATCGATGACATGAAGTTCAGCCGCCGTATGTTTCTTGCAAGCGCTGCGGCAGGCGCCGGCATGCTGGCAATCCGTCCTGGTTCGGCGTTTGCCGCCAATCAGACAGTGCAATTTGCAGATATCGGCGTCGGCGATCCCAATGGCGACTGGTCGGCCTTTACCGCTGCCACGAAGAACAAGGTCAGCGTTCTGTCGATCGGCAATGGCCCGTCCGCGGTTCTCAACCAGCTGATCGCCGGCGGCGGTCGCGAGACGTACGATGTTATCAACATCGTCGGCGGCATGCAGAAGCCGCTGGTGGAAAACGGCCTGATCCTGCCGATCGATGTGGCCCGCCTCAAGAACTGGCAGGGCAATCAATATCTCGCCGACTATTTCAAGCCTGGTTCGAAGGGTTTCGACTTCATCGGCTATGACGGCAAGATCTATGGTGTGCCCACCGTGCTGCAGGGCGATTCCTTTGCCTATCTGCCGGAGAAGACCGGCGGCGCGCTGGATTCCTATGCGGCTCTGTTCGATCCGAAGTTCCGCGGTTACGTGGCCATCGAGGACAATTACACCTCTGCCGGGCAGAAGACGGCGCTCTACCTGAAGGCAGCCGGTCTGGCCGATATCAAGGATCCGGCCGACATGACTCCGGAGGAGATCAAGACGGTCGTCGATTTCCTGATCAGCAAAAAGAAGGACGGCCAGTTCCGCGTCGTCTGGTCGAGCTTCGAGCAGGCCGTCAATCTTCTCGTCAACCAGGAAGTCTATGTCATGGACTGCTGGGAGCCGATGGTGTTTGCAGCCTCCGCCAAGGGAACGAACGTCGTCTATGCAAAGCCGAAGGAAGGCTATCTGCTCTGGGCCATGGTGGCTTACCTCGTGTCCGGCGATCACGCTCCTGAAAGGATCGATGCGGCCTACGAACTTCTCGACTATTTGCTGAGCCCCGAATATGGCGCCGCCATCACCGGTCTTCGCGGCTATATGACGAATCCGAAAGCGCCGGAATATGCGGCAACTTCGGGCAAGTTCGATGCCGATGCGGCGAAGAGGATTGCCGATATCGATGCCGGCGTGAAAAAGAAGTTCGAGTCCGGCGGCACATGGCAGGCGCGCTGGCCGACCAATATTGAAGTTTACGAGGAAGAGTGGCAGCGTTTCAAAGCCTCGTAATCGGTTAGGGATGTTGCCATGAGTTCCGTTTTGAAGCGGCGCGATCCGGGATCGTTCTTGGTTTTCGGAAGCCCGGTGGTTGTTTGCGCGCTCGCGATCGTGGTTCCCTTGATCCTGACCGTAGTCGTGAGCTTCTGGCCGCGTCAAATGCTTGCAATGAAGCCGGGGTTCACCCTGGCTTCATATGCGCTGTTCTTTGACGGCGCGCGCTTTTCGGTCCTGAAATGGAGTTTCTGGATTGCGGCGAGTTCGACGGTCGTCATGCTGGCCATCGCCTATTTCGCTGCCTATTGCATTACATTCAAGCTCGCCCCTGGCCGCGCGCGGGTCGTGCTGTTTCTGTTGTCCGTGCCGTTCCTCGTCAATTACGTGATACGGACGCTTGCCTGGACCCATCTGCTCGGCAGGACCGGTCCGGTAAACACGTTTCTGCAATGGAGCGGCCTGACCGGCGCTCCCGTGGATTGGCTGCTGTTCAGCGATTTTGCGGTCTATCTCGGCCTCATCGCGGCCTATATGCCTTTCATGGTCTATCCGATCTGGCTGTCTCTGAAAGGGATAGACCGACGGATTGTCGAAGCGAGCTGGATGTTGGGCGAGCCTCCTTTCAGCACCTTCCTCCGCGTGGTATTGCCGCTTTCGCTTCCGGGTGTTTCGGCCGCGGCGATCTTCGGTTTCGTCGGTGCTTTCGGTGAAGTGGCCGTCTCGCAGATTCTGGGCGGTGTGGGATATCAACTGATGGGCAATGCGATCACCAGTTCCCTCGATGTGCTCAACTATCCGCTGGCCGCCGCCATGTCGACGGTGATTGTCGGCTGCATGGTGGTGATGCTGCTGCTCTGGCTGCATATCTTCGACCTGCGGCTCTTCCTCGGCAAGATACTGGGGCGTTGACATGAAGCGATCGTCATCCCTGTTTGTGTGGTTGTGCCTAGGTGCCATCCTGGTATTCCTTTACGCGCCGCTTTTCCCACCTTTGTTGCTCGCGCTGCAGGATCCCAATTCCGGCGGCTTCAGCCTTGAAGGGTTCCTTTCCATCCGATCCGATCCGACGCTGACGGGCGCCGTCACCAATACGATACTGTTGGCCGTCATGGTCGGCATTGCGGCACCTCTGCTCGCATTGGCCGCAGCGCAAGCGGTGCGGGCCTTCGACGTACCCCGGCTGATCATCACCGTGATCCTGCTGCCGCTGTTCGTGCCGGGGGTCAGCATGGGCGTCTCCACCAGCCTGTTCTTCAATATAGCAGGGATTGCGCCATCGCTCTTCACCATGGTTATGATCCAGACGCTGTGGGCGTTGCCATTCGCCTTTCTGATCATTCTGACCGTCATGTCAGGCTTCGACACGATTTATCTGGAAGCCGCCTATACATGCGGTGCTAATCGCCGCCAGGCTTTCTGGGAAATCGAACTGCCGCAGATCGCGACAGGGCTGAGCGGCGCCGCCATCTTCTCCGTCATCCTGTCGTTCAACGAAACCGTGCGCACGGCGGTGGTCCAGGGCGGCAACAATACCGTCCAGACGTTCATCTGGTCCCGGTATCAGCAGGTGGGACTGACTCCGAGCATTTATGCTCTGATGACGATCATCATCGCCGTGACGCTTCTGCTGATCCTGCTGCTGGCGATAATCGGCCGCGGCGAGCGCCCTGCAAACTGACAATGGGAAACATCATGCCCAAGATTCTCCTCACCGGTTTCCAGGCCTATGCCGGCAGCCATATCAATCCGGCCGCAGAAGTGGTTCGCGCGCTCGACGGCGCCGAAATAGGACGGGGAGTTGTACGTGGTCTCCATCTTCCCGTCATGCTGGACACGGCGAGGGATTTGCTGGAACAGGCGATTGCGGAAATCAGACCCGACCTGGTTCTCTCCGTCGGGCAATGGCCGGGAGAGCCAGTCATTCGGGTGGAGCGGTTTGCGGTTAACAAGACAAGTTTCGAGATTCCCGATGAGTTGGGCCAGCGGCCATCCGATCAGTTGGTGGACGAGACAGGCCCGGTCGCCCGCGCTGCTAGCGTACCCGTCGCAAAGATCGTCGATGCCCTGCTCGAAAAGGGCATTCCGGCGCGAACATCCGATACAGCGGGGACTTTTTTGTGCAATACGATACTCTATCGGGCTCTCGGCGCATGTGAACGGCTGGGCAATGGCGCGCTCTGTGGTTTCGTCCATGTACCCTATCTGCCCGAGCAGGCTGCCAAGATCATCAGGGATCTCAAGGCGGAGGGGAAGCTCGAACTGCATCAGCGCGCTGACCTGGCATCGATGAGCCTGGACATGATGACAGTCGCCGTGCGTACGGCGATCACCATAACCTTAGAAGACTGATAAACCAGGCGATCCCTTCATGACCTCTTCTCCTCTCCTCCATGTGGATGCTGTGCGTAAGCAGTTCGGCCAGCGTGTCACCGCCGCCGGTGTCGACATCAGGATTGAAAATGGCGAGTTCTTCACCATGCTCGGGCCGAGCGGGTCAGGAAAGTCGACCGTCCTTCGCATGATTGCCGGGCTCGAACAGCCCGATAGCGGCCGCATCGTCATCGGCGGGCAAGACGTCACCGATTTGCCGCCCTGGCGCCGCGAGCTTGGCATGGTCTTCCAGCAATATGCGAATTTCCCGCATATGAACGTGGCTCAGAACGTTGCTTATGGATTGCGCCGCAAGAAGCTTGGTCGGGATGCGGTGCGCAAACGCGTTACAGAACTGCTCGACCTCGTGAACTTATCGGGCTTTGAAGATCGGCCGGTCACCCGGCTTTCGGGGGGCGAGCAGCAACGGGTGGCCATCGCGCGCGCCCTTGCACCCCGCCCACGCTTGTTGCTTCTCGATGAACCGCTTTCGGCGCTCGATGAAAAGATCCGCCGGGAGATGCAGATCCAGTTGAAGGAGATCCAGCGCGCCACGAATACGGCATTCGTATATGTCACCCACGATCAGGAAGAAGCGCTGACGATGAGTGACAGGGTTGCGGTGCTGAACTGGGGACATCTTATCCAGGTCGATGAACCGCATGACCTCTTTCGCAAGCCGAAGACGAAATTCGCCGCCACATTCTTCCGGGGCAGTAATGTCGTCGAGGGAAAACTGAGTGGCGACGGTCGTTCATTCGAATGCCCGTCTTTCAATGTCAGCATGCAGGAACCAAACTTGCTCCCCGGAAAACCGCCGGCTGTTGCGATCCGCGCAGAGAGCATTGGATTGAATGCGCCTGCCGGCGTCGACGATGTCCGCTTCAATGCGGTGCTTGAGAGAACGGTCTACCGCGGCATCTATACCGACTATCTGCTGAGATTGGTTGATGGTCAGTCGATAACGGCCTCGCTCACGGCAGGCCCGGAGCTTGTCGCGGGTCAATCCGTGACCCTCTCGCTGGCACGTGAAAGCATCGTTCCACTCCAGGCAGATCCGCTCTGAGACAGTGAAAGCGATCTCCTATGAGGATGGCCAGGGCTTGTCGTCGTGCGCCGCGTGGCCTCGAGCCCGAGCTCGCGGCCGCGAGAATTCCGTTTTTAGCCCAGGGCCACCGAGAGGCCTTGGTCATTTATCGGGTCTGTCCAACTTCGTCTTGAGAGTCTGCCAGTCGTCAAGTCTCAAGATCAACCCGTCTAGCTCGCCGAGATTGTCGGCACTTGTCGACGAAGCCGACAATGTCTCGACCACGCGCGCCAGCAAGCCGTGACTTGGAGAGATTTTCTGGCGCAGTATAGCCATGGTTGCGCAACACTACGGACGTTTTCTGCCTCAAGATAAGGCCGCGCTCGCAGCAAAGATTCTAAACCGGGTGTGGGAGGCGGCGTAAGCCGATTGCAGGTGACGCCGTCTCTCTCATCCTGAACCGGCCGGTCTCACTGATTGGCGCAAGTGCTGAGTATCGGCGTCATCAACTTCACATGTGCATCGATCCGTTGGAGGACGTTTTCCGGCACAGCTGCGCGTTCCGGAAGGCTCCACCAGTACGCATTGACCCGTTCGACGGTTTCGATAACTACCTTGAGCACCGCAGGCTCAGGCAGCCTTGCTCGATTGGCGAAGATCTTCCAGCGCTGCGCGTTGAGCGCTTTGAAGGATCTTTCGCCTCCCAGCGACAGCGCCATCGCGTCGGCAGGAATATATGGCACTGTCGATAAAACATCGTAGATCGGCGCGAGTTCAGGCTTGTAGCCGTTTCCGCGATAGATCAACGACCAGTTTTTCAAATGCATGTCACCATTGCCGGTGATCGCCGATAGAGCGAGCCGGCGCACGAATTCGAGGGCCGCCCTGGACGAGACGGCAACACCCAGAGCGGAGGCAATATCATGGTATACCGCGCCTTCGTATTTGCGTGAGGGATATATGCCAAAGACCTGAGCGAAGTCCTCTATATGGATGCGTTGGCCACTCGCGCCACGATCGAAACGTTTGATCAGCAGAACTTTTCCGTCCGAAAGCGTATCGAATTCATCAGGAATGCCCTCGAAGTCGGATTTCTCGACAAGCTCTCTTTCGGGTACTTCCATGCCAACTGCGGCTGCCAGCGCAAGGTTGGCGTATTCGTTCTCAGAAACACCGGGAAATGCCGTCGAGGGGAATTTGGCGATGTACTGCCCCTGCTCGTCTCCCAGTGGTAAAGTCAGACCACCACCTTTTCCGGTGTTCTTCATCACGGAAAGTTTCATCTGCACGCCTGCGAGCGAGAACCGGGCTTTCGGCCTGCCTCCTGATGCATCCTCGGCAATCGTCGTCGTGCCATCATTCGGCACAACACGGACTGCACCTGGGAGGTCCGCGCCGAGTGCGGCCAGCAAATCGAAATCGTTGCCAGCGCGCACGTTGCCGGCATGGTGTTTTTCCATCGCCTCACGCAGTTTATCTTCGGGAAGAAGGTTGGCGAAGAAAGCGGGCAAAGCGCTGGGAATAGGTTTCGGATCCTTGCGTAACCCTCCCGCCGCAGCACGGAACGACAGACTGAGTACGGGAAACCCGCCCGTCGCGCGATATGCATCATCGAAATTGAACGCATTGAAATCGCCGGGCGTCCTGACGATCGTACCGACATGCAGATCGTTAATGAGGACTTCGAGCGAAGGAATGGTCTTAGCAGCGTGAAATATCTTAGCCATGACTGTCGTCTGGACTGGAAACAAAGGCGGGGAGATCATCGTCTTCATGTGGGCGCAGCAGGGCCCGGACCGCTGGGACCATCGCTTGTGGGATCAGCATCATCTCCAAGCTCAGTGCGCGGGCGATATTGATCAAAGTCGTTGCGCGCCCTGCTGCAACTCCTGTCTCGATGTCGCGATAACGGGGGCGCGATATTCCCGCCAAGTCGGCGACCTGTTCCTGAGTCATCGCCGATTCCAGGCGGGCAGTTTTCAACATCTGCCCGATCTCTACCAAAAGCTCCGAATTTGCTTTCACGGTGATACCTGTGCATTCCATCTAGTGAGAGATTGAAACGTATAGGTATCTTCCTGATGGGTCAAGATATTGATCCGTTTGAAGATCACCATGACGTTGGATGATATGTTTTAATATCATTGAGCGGCTTGTCACGTTGTCTGCAGTTTAATGGTTTAGGGATAACTCGGCTGAAATGAGCATGCCGATTATCAGTGACAAAAACCACCGCTTTCCACCGCAGATCATCGCCCATGCGGTCTGGCTTTATTTCCGGTTCCCCTTAAGCCTGCGGCTGGTCGAGGAACTGCTGCTGGAGCGCGGCATTGTCGTGTCTTACGAAAGGGCTTGTCGCAAGATATTTGCAGGCCGCAATTATCCCCCGAACGGAGTGGATTTCATGCTTTGTTAACCTTTTGAAGTCCGAAGAGGCGCGCAAGTAGATCGTTACGGTTACGCCCGAAAATTTGCGACAGGCCCATCGCCCAGCCGGGCATCATCGCGCTCCTGGCGGTACCGTCTAGCGGCGCTTGGCCAGCATGGAGCGCGACAGCACGACCGCGAGGCCGATGACGACCGTCGCCACGATGAACAAGAAGGCGGCGGCGGCGATGGCCGGGCTAATGTTTTCGCGGATGCTGGAGAACATCTGCCGGGCCAACGTACGCTGGTTGGGGCCGGCGACAAAGAGGGTGAGCACCACCTCATCCAGCGAGGTGGCGAAGGCGAGCACAGCACCGGAAAGCACCCCCGGCATGGCAAGCGGTAGCGTCACGCGGCGGAAGACCATCGTCGGCGCGGCGCCAAGGCTCTGGGCTGCGAGTTCCACGCGCTCGTCGATGCCGGCAAGCGCCCCGGTGACGCTTACGATCACGAAGGGTACGGCGACGACCGTGTGGGCGATGATGACGCCGGCATAGCTGTTCGTCAGGCCGAAGCCGGCCAGCAGCACCTGCATGCCGACGCCGAGCACCACGGCGGGCACCACCATCGGCAGCAGGAAGAGCGTGCGGATCGAGCTGCGGAAGAACAGCAGCCGGTTGCGCAGGCCAAGCGATGCTGCCGTGCCGAGAATGGTGGCAAGCAGCGTCGTGCCCGTGCCGATGATCAGGCTGTTGACGATCGCACGGCGCCAGGCATCGGCGAAGAACAATTCTTCGAACCAGCGCAGCGACCAGGAGGGGATCGGATAGGTAAGGATGACACTCGACGTGAAGGCGAGCGGCAGGATGGCGATCAGCGGCGCGACGAGGAAGAGAACCGTCAGCGTGGCAAAGGTTACCTTGGCGATTTTCATCGGCATGTTCAACGCCTCCCCGGTTCGTCGCTGGAGAGACGCGCATAGACGCTGTAGAGCAGCAATGTCGCGACCAGCAACACTATGCCTAGCGCGCCGGCCATGCCCCAGTTCGCCGAACCCGTGGCGTAAAAGGCAATGATCGACGAGATCATCTGGTCGCCCGGCCCGCCGATCAGCGCCGGCGTGATATAATAGCCGATGGCCGAGATGAAGACGAGCAGGCAGCCGGAGGCGACGCCGCGCAGGCTGAGCGGCAAGAGCACGCGCAGAAACGCCCGCAGCGGCGGCGCACCGAGCGAGGCGGCAGCCGGCATGAGGTTCTTCGGGATGGTGATGAGTACCGAATAGATCGGCAGCACCATAAAGGGCAGGAGCACATGGGTCATGGCGATGATGACGCCGGTGCGGTTGAAGATCAGTGCCAGCGGCGCATCGATCAGGCCGATGCCGCGCAGCAGATCGTTGATGAGACCCTGCTCCTGCAACAGGATGAACCAGGCGGCGGTGCGCACGAGAAGCGATGTCCACAGCGGCAGCAGCACCGCGGCGAGCATCAGGTCGCGCTTCCAGCCCTCAAGCGAAGCGGCGATGATGGCATAGGGAAAGCCGATACAGGCGCAGAAGAAGGTGACGAGGGCGGCGATCCAGAAAGTGCGCACGAGGATCACGCGGTTGACGGATTGGTCGGCCGGCAGGTGCTCGATATCACCGGCAGCATTGCGACCGAGATCGACGGCGGCAAGCAGGTTCCGGTCGGTGAGCGGCGAGAGCGCATCGGCGATGGCGATCCAGAATTCCGGCTTTCCCCAGCGCTTGTCGATCGAGACGAGATCGGCGGGCGGGTTGGCCGGATCAGCCAGCGCGCTCGTCGTTTTCGACATCAGCGTGCGGAAGCCGGAGCGCGCGCTGTTCAAGCGACGCACCATGTCGCCGAGCGCCTGGTCGTTATCGACGGCCTTGAGATCCTCCATCAGCGCCGTCTGCATCGGCCTGCTCGGCGGCGATTTTCGATCCCAGTCGCCGATGACCTCGGCGCTGCGTGGCAAGAGGCGCAGCACTGCAGGGTCCGATATCGCCTGCGACATCATGCTGAACAGCGGCCAGACGAAGAAGCCGATGAGGAAGACGAGCAGCGGCGCCAGAAGAAGCAGCGACCGTCCGGTGCGCGACGAACCCCCGCTCATGGCGCGATGACCCGGCAATCGCCCGCCGCAAAGGCCGCATAAACCTTGGTGCCAGGCGGGAACTCGCGCGACCGGCGGCCGAGCTTGGCGATCAACGGATAGGCGGCGTTCTGCAGCTGCACACGCAGGTGATCGCCCTGGTAGACAGAGTCCGTCACCTCCATTTCCAGACTGTTGCGGGCGTCGCCGCGGATCTCGGTGAGATCGACCCGCTCGGGGCGGATGGAAAGATAGACGGTCTGGCCGGGCGCCACGGTACCGGACACGGCCGAAACGATCTGCGCGCCGGAGGTCAGCCGTACATTGGCTTCCGCGCCCTGTACCGCCTCGACGACCCCCTCGACCAGGTTAGTCTCACCGATGAACTCGGCAACGAAGCGCGTTGCCGGTTCGTCATAGACCTGCCGCGGCGTGCCTATCTGCTCGATCTTGCCCTTGTTGAAGACCGCGACGCGGTTTGACATCGTGAGCGCTTCGGACTGGTCGTGCGTGACGAAGACGATGGTGAGGCCGAGGCGGCGATGCAGGTCGCGGATGTCGAGCTGCATCTGCTCGCGCAGTTGCTTGTCGAGTGCCCCGAGCGGCTCGTCCATCAGCACGACGCGCGGTTCGAAGACGAGGGCCCGGGCGAGCGCCACGCGCTGTTGTTGGCCGCCGGACAGCTGTGAGGGCCGGCGGTCGACGAGCGCCGAAAGCTGCACCATATCGAGTGCGCGTGCCACGCGCTGAGCCGTCTGCGCCTTACTCAGCCCGCGCATCTGCAAGGGAAAGGCGATATTCTCGCCGACGGACATGTGTGGGAACAGCGCATAACTCTGGAAGACCACGCCCATGTCGCGTTTGTGGGTCGGCACGGCATTGATTGCGGTGCCGTCGAGCAGGATGTTGCCGGAGGTCGGCTGCTCGAAGCCGGCGAGCATCATCAGCAGCGTCGTCTTGCCGGAGCCGGAAGGCCCGAGCAGGCTGACGAACTCGCCCTTCGCGATGCCGAGGACGAGGTTTTCGACCACGCAGAGCGGCCCGTAGAATTTGGTGATACGGTCAAATCGAATGAATTCGGCCACGGAAGACTCCATCGCTAGAGGCGAAGGATGCACATACGGGAGCCCCGCAAGGGCGCATCCAGCCAGACAGGAAAGGCGCCCGTTTCGAGCGCCCTCCATCGCGGATGTTCTTACTGGGCCAGCCAAGCGTTGAAGCGTTGCGTCAGCGATTCCGCATTGTCGATCCAGAAGTCGACATTAAGGGGGATCGAGTCCGTCATGTTCGCGGCATCCGTCGGCAGGTCCTTAGCGAGTTCTGCCGGCACCTTGGAGGCCGCTTCCTTGTTCGGCAGGCCGTAAGCCACGAATTCCGGCAATTTTGCCTGGTTGTCCGGCAGGCTCGCGAAAGCAATGAAGTCCTGCGCGGCGTCCCTGTTTTCCGCGTCCTTCAACACCACCCAGCTATCGACTGCATAGATACTGCCGGGGAAGACGACCTTGAAGTTCTTGCCTTCAGCGCGGTTGATGCCGGTGATGCGGCCGTTGTAGGCAGACGTCATTGCGACTTCGCCAGAGGCAAGGAATTGCAGCGGCTGCGCGCCGGATTCCCACCAGACGATGTTCGGCTTCAGCTCGTCGAGCTTCTTGAAGGCGCGCGCAACGCCCTCTTCGGTCGAAAGCACGTCATAGAGCTCGTCCTTCGAGACGCCATCGGCGAGCAGCGCGAATTCGAGCGTGTATTTCGGACCCTTGCGCAGCGAGCGCTTACCGGGGAACTTTTCCACGTTCCAGAAGTCCGCCCAGGAGGACGGACCTTCCTTCAGCTTATCGCCGTCATAGGCGATTGCCGTCGACCAGACGATGGCGCCGACGCCGCAATCATTGACGGCGGAATCGAGGAACTTGTCCTTGCCGCCCATCTTGTCCCAGTCGATCTTTTCATAGAGACCGTCGGCACAGCCGAGCGCGAGCTCTTCGGCTTCCACCTGTACCACATCCCAGTTCGGCGCGCCGGCCTTGACTTTCGACTGGATGACGCCGATGCCGCCGTCCCAAGCTTCGTCCAGCACAGGTTTGCCGGTCTTTTCCGCGAAAGGCTTGAAATAGATGTTGCGCTGCGCGTCCTGATAGTTGCCGCCCCATGAGACGACGGTCAGGTCCCGCGCGAAAACCGGCGCGACAAGGCTGGCGGACAGCACGACGGCCGCAACCGTCAGAATTCCGGATTTCAGGATTGTCTTCATTGCATTCCCCTTTTCTTCGTTTGTGAAGGAACCGGTTTGGCGCCGGCTCCGATGACGATCTCATGCGGACTGCTGGCCTCAACCCCGCCACTCAGCGGTCGGCATCGGCTGCAGCCTCTCCGGTCGTCGCGCCCTTTCCCCTGGGCGTTTCCGGCCGGTTGATGCATTCCAGTCAGTGCCGGTCAGCGAGGATTTTTCCCCTGTTTGACCGTTGTCAGACGTGCTGCCCTCCGTTGATGTGGATTTCGGCGCCGTTGATGTAGGACGACGGCTCGGTGCATAGGAAATAGATGGTTTCCGCGACTTCGCGCGGGTCTCCCAGCCTTCCCATCGGCACTTCCGCGGCCACCAGTTCATCTGTTCCGGGCGACAGGATCGATGTTTCGATCTCGCCCGGTGCAATGGCATTGGCCCTCACGCCGCGGCGGCCGAATTCATGTGCCATTTCCCGTGTCAGCGAGCCAAGTGCCGCCTTGGAGGCCGCATATGCGACTCCGGCAAAGGGGTGCACACGCGTTCCGGCAATCGAGGTGACGTTGACGATCGAGCCCTTCGCCGCTTCCAGCTCCGGCATGAGCGCGCGGGCGATCAGCGCCGTCGAGACGACATTGACATTCAGCACCTGCGTCCAGACGTCCGCATCCGTGCCCATCACACCGAGGCGGCTCTTTTCCGGCCCCTTCGGCGAAATGCCGGCATTGTTGACTAGCGCATGAAGGCGGCCGTTAGGCAGCCGCTCGCGCACGGTCGCGGCGAGGCGCTCGATCTGGCTCAGATCGGCGAGATCAGCCTGGATATGGCTATCGCGGGCCAACGGCCAGGCGCATTCCTCAGAAAAAGCCTGGCGCGAAACGGTAAGAATGCGCCAGCCCTTCGACTGGAACAGTTTGACCGTCGCATGGCCGATGCCGCGGCTCGCGCCGGTCAGCAACATATAGCGGCATTCTTCGGTCATGCAAGCATTCTCCAGCGATGTTTGATGCATCATAATATGCGGCTCACGAAATGCAAGTCTTGTTCGCACGCACATTACGCTCGGCGGGCTGGCCGTTCCGCACCGTGTACGATCCGTTCGAGGATCGGCTTGCCGCCGAGCAGAATGTCGTCAACGATAGCCATGGATGCTGCAGCAGGATCATGACGTTTCAGCGCCTCGATGACGGGGTAATGATGATCGATCATCGCCCGCCCGCCCTGGATATAGGCATCCGAAATATGCGGCCCCATCTGCAACCAGAGCCGTCGCAGGATGTTGTTCAGCACCGGGAGCCCGGCAATCTGCGGCAGCATGAAATGAAAGGCCTGGTTAAGTTGCGTGCCCTTCAGGCGATCACCGGCCTCTATTGCCTGCTCGTTTTCCCGCAAAATGACTTCCAAAGCATGGATATCCGCGCTGGTGGCCAGCTGCGCGGCGGTCTCTGCGGCGAGCCCCTCCAGCCGGATGCGGATGGCCCGGATTTCCCGGTAGCGGCTTTCGGCCATGCCCGGAATGCGAATATCGCGCGGTGAGCGGAAGGTGATTGCCTCATCATTGGCAAGGCGCAGGATGGCGTCGCGGATCGGCGTGACGCTGGTACCGAACTGTTCGGCGAGATCGCGGATCTTCAATCGGTCGCCGGGCTGGAACCGTCCCTGCATCAGCGCATCGCACAGCGCCCCATAGACGACGCTGTTGAGGTTCTCGTGCTCCAGTATCGTAAATTCTGCCATCGAACTCATCCGCAAAATAAAATAATAAGGTACTTGATGCATCTTTTTTGACGTGTTTCAAGTATGAGCCGCTGCCGACGTCATCTTTCTTCGCCGGACCGCACCGTGATTCCGCCGGGAGCGTTTTCAACAGGCGGGACGAGACAGTCAAAAAAGTGCGGACCATTGCATGAACGGAGCAAACATGACGGAGCCATCGCCCGCCGCCAAGAAACCGGATTCCATGTCGGCGACATGGAGCGTAACGTCGATCGACGATGCAAGACTGGCGATCGAGGATGTTTACGGCCTTTCGGGCACCGTCAAACGGCTTTCGAGCGAGCGGGATGAAACCTTCCTCTTTACCCGCGCGAACGGCACGGATTTCGTTCTCAAAATCGCTAATCCCGCCGAGGACCCTGCCGCGCTGGAATTCCAGGACGGCGCGCTGCTGCATCTTGAAACGACGGCACCCACAGTGCCTGTGCCGCGGTTAGTACGCTCGAAGGAAGGTGAACAGAGCCGCACGCTCGCGACTGCCGACGGCCCGCGCATCATGCGTCTGCTCACCTTCCTGCCGGGAGAACTGCAATACCGCACGCCCACAACCGAGGCACAGAGCCGCAATGTCGGCCGGGCGCTGGCGGAGCTGGGCCTTGGGCTTGAGACCTATGGCGGCCGCCCGCCCACCGGCAAGCTGATGTGGGATATCTCCCACACGCTCGATCTGGCCGGCGTGGTTGACCATGTCGCGCCGGAGCGCCGGGCGCAGGCGGCGGGCGTGATTGCGGAATTCGAGCGCTCGCTGCCCGCCATCGCCACGCTCAAGCGGCGGCAGATCATCCACAACGATTTCAATCCGCACAATATCCTGCTCAACCCGGCATCGCCCACCCACGTCGTCGGCATCATCGATTTCGGCGACATGGTACATGCGCCCTTGATCAATGACCTCGCCGTCGGACTGTCCTATCATCTCGCGACGGATAACTGGGAAGCGCGCACCCGCGCTCTTCTCGAAGGGTTCCTGTCGGCGCGCCGGCTAGAGCCTGCCGAGATCGAGCTTCTGCCACTTCTCCTCCGTTGCCGGCTGGCAATGTCGATCATTATCGCCGAATGGCGCTCCGCGCGGTTCCCGGAGAACCGAGAATATATCATGCGCAACCACGCCACTGCATGGCGGGGCCTGCAAAACATATCCGATCTGACACCCGCCGGGCTGAAACGGCTCGTGCCCAACCTTTCCGAGGCCTGATCATGTCAATGGTGAACGCATTTTCGCAGGAAGATTTCGAGCGGCTGAACGAGGCCGAACGGGCGCTGATCGCCCGACGGGAAAAGGTGCTCGGCCCCGCCTACCGCCTGTTCTACGAAAAGCCGCTGCACCTCGTGCGCGGCGAAGGCGTCTTCCTCTATGACGCAGCCGGCGAACGATACCTCGACGCCTATAACAACGTCGCCTCGGTCGGCCATTGCCACCCGCGTGTGGTTGAGGCGATCACGAAGCAGACTGCGGTGCTGAACACCCATACTCGCTACCTGCACGAAGGCATCATCGACTATGCCGAGACGCTGACGGCGACCTTCCCCGCAGCGCTTAGCCAAGCCATGTTCACTTGCACGGGCAGCGAGGCAAACGACCTTGCCGTGCGCATCGCCCGCTATGTGACGGGCGGCACCGGCATCATCGCGACGGAGCTCGCCTATCATGGCTTGACGAGCGCAGTCGCTAAATTTTCGCCATCGCTTGGCGAATCGGTGACGCTCGGACCGCATGTGCGCACCGTGCCTGCACCGGACAGCTACCGCCATGCGCCGGAAGAGATGATGGAGAAATTCGGCCGCGACGTGCGCGCCGCCATCGCTGATCTCCAGCGCCACGGTATCAAGCCGGCCATGCTGATCACCGATACGATCTTTTCCAGCGACGGCATTTTCGAGGGCCCGAAGGGTTTCCTGAAGCCGGCGGTGGATGCGATCCACGAGGCGGGCGGCCTCTTCGTCGCCGACGAAGTGCAACCCGGCTTCGGCCGCACCGGCGAGGCCATGTGGGGTTTCGAGCACCACGGCGTTTCGCCCGATATGGTGACGATCGGCAAGCCGATGGGCAACGGTTATCCGATGGCAGGCATCGTGCTCAGGCCGGAGGTGATTGCTGAATTCGGCCCGCGGGCGCGTTATTTCAACACGTTCGGCGGCAATCCGGTCGCTGCCGCGGCCGGCAAGGCCGTGCTCGACACGATCCAGGTTGAAGGCTTGCAGCAGAATGCGCTGGAGGTCGGCCGCCACCTCATGGATGGCCTCAAAAGCCTTGCCGACCGCTACCACGCCATCGGCGACGTGCGCGGCTCTGGCCTGTTCATCGGCGTCGAGATCGTCGCAGATCCGGCTGCCAAGAGCCCCGACGCAGCACTGACGACGCGTATCGTCAACGGCCTACGCGAACGTCGCATTCTGATCAGTGCCTCCGGCCCGCGGGCCAACGTCCTCAAAATCCGCCCGCCGCTCGTCTTCTCCCACCTGAACGCCGACATGCTGGTGGATGCGTTGGGCGACGCGTTGAAATCGCTCTGATCACAAAAAAGCCGCGGCTGCCTTGGCAGCCTCGGCTCACTTTCGTCAGAATGCCAAGAGGCTCAGACGAGCGCCGTGACCTGGATCTCCACAACAGATATGGCTTGGGCCAGGGCCGTCCGCTGGCGATCATCCAGGAGTGACTGCTTGCAGGTGATCAGCGGGCTTGTCGCAAAGATATTTGCAGGCCGCGATTATCCCGTAGGCGGTGTGGATTTCAGACTTTGTTAACCTTTTGCAGTCCGAAGAGGCGCGCAAGCAGATCGTTCTGATCGTTAACGGTCCAGCCTCCGGAAAAGCCAAAGCCTTTCGTAAGCCACAGCATCGCCTCGAAACCCGCGATGGTTCGCCGCGCTGTATTGAAGGATTGGAAGCCGCCAATTTTCGGCATGTTCTTCTTTACCCGGAAATGGTCGCTTTCGATGCCCTGCTGGAGATGCTTGGTGACATAATGCACCGGATCGGGACGGAGAAGCCCATCGTCAACCGACGTTTTGATCGTTGAGGGGAAGGTGTTGGCACCGTCAGTGCCGATCTTTGTCGGCGACAGCAACGGCTCGTCTTTCAGCATCTTGCGGAAGAAACGTTTGGCGGCATCGAGATCGCGTTTTGCGGTCAGCAGGAAATCCACCGGATTGCCGTGTTTGTCGATGGCCCGATACAAATATCGCCATTTGCCGCGAATTTTAACATAGGTCTCGTCAATCCGGACAGAGAGCTGGCTCGGTTTGTCTGAACATTTCGGGGCGCATTGTTGAGTGGATTTCGGCCTCGATTATGCTGCTGCCAGGATTGGCATCAGCGCGTTGAAGTAAGCCTGATCCGGCGTTTGTCGGTCAAG
>JAQGJP010000010.1 GCA_028290545.1 Rhizobium sp.
GACCCTTCAGTCGTTTCCATTGATCTTCCTGTAGAATAAACCTCAGCATTCACACCTCCTGTCCAGCAGGAAGAATCTCAAGCCAACAACCTTGCCTCAACCTTACGTCTGTCAACGGGCCTTAGTACTCAACGGGATTTCGTGATCGCGTTCCGCCTTCATCCGAACGGCTGGTATCGTCCACAAAGCGCTGTCGAGGTCGAACTCGCTCCAGACGGCCTCCCGCGTTTCAGCGCTTCTTGTCGCAGTGAGAGCAAGCAATTCGACGGCGCGGCTCGCTGATGTTTCGGCTTGGGCAAGTGCCGTAAATAGAGTAGGGCAGTCCTTGTAGCCAAGCGCCGCATGGTGATTTTTCTGTCGTGCCGGCTTCGGCATCACCTTATCCAACAGGCCCGACCATATCGCCGGATTGCCCGCAGTTCGCCATTGATGGGCAATGCCGTAGTCGATCGCGGCTTTGATCCGATCCAGCAGGCGGCGCCCGGTGGATGGCTTTTCCTTCCAGATTGACAGGATGGCCTCTTTAACATCGCCGATCAGGATATCAGCCACAGGCTTGTCGTGAAGAGCCTTGGCATAGTCGAGCAGGTGCAGTTCCCACTCGCGCGCTGTGTGTTCGCCAGTCCAATCCGCGCGCTTGGCATCGATCAGGGCAACCGCGCAGTCGTGGAACGTTTTAGGCCGAACGGTCTTGGCTGCACGGGGATCTTCACCACGCGCCAACTGAAGCCGTATTGCGTCTGCTTTCTGGCGCGCGACCGCAACTGACACCGGAGCGGTACCGGAACCATGGCCGCCCAGCCCAATCTCATGGCGCTTGTCACCACGACGGTAGATAAATATCCAATTCCGGCTGCCCGACTTTTGGACCCTCAACCAAAGGCCATCACCATCGCCATGAATGCCTGGCTGGACGAGTGCCTTAATTTTCGCCTCGGACAGTTTGTTGCGTGCCATATTACCTAACCGTTATCATAACCGCCATTTTGACCATATCGACTTTACTGTGTATTTCAATGGCTTATTGCCAGTAAAATCAGCAAAGCCGCCCGGTAGCCCGCAGCCCTGCCGGGCGGGTTCACTTTTTTTGCTATTGCCCAATAAATGAGCTGCAGTTTTGTCCAGATGGGCAACGGTCTGCGGGCTTTTGGCTGCATAAACAGCGAAACAACGGCAAATATCTTAAGACCCTGCAAATAATACATCTGGCATGCTTCCTGCTTCAATAAGGCAGGTCCAGAGGGGACTTGAAAGAAACACCTCGCAGAAGGTGTGCCGAAGGCGGAGCCGCCTCTCCGGTCATTGATCCGATTCTCGGAGGATGGCAGGAGAGACGGTTTTCTGTTTTATCCGGATCCGGACCATTTCTTTTCCCCCGCCAGTTGGCGTAAAGCATGCCATGAACTATCTAAGCCCCAAAAGGCATGAGGTTCGGTTATGGCAGAAATCACCAGCAAGGATGTATTGAACAGGCTCAGGACCGTCCGTGGCCCCGATATGGACGGCAATATCGTCGATATGGGCCTGGTCTCCGATGTGTTCATATCCGACGGAAAGGCATATTTTTCGATCACCGTGCCGGCCGATCGCGCCAAGGAACTGGAGCCGCTGAGACTCGCTGCCGAACGTGTCGTCAAGGAGATGCCCGGCATGCAGGGTGCGTTTGCGGCGCTGACGGCCGACAAGAAGGCCGGCAGCAACAACCCGCCGGTCAGCCGCCCGCAGGCGGCGCCCGCTCACGGGCATGATCATCATGGTCACGGTCATTCGCACGCGCCGAGAGCCGCGGGAAACGCACCTGCTGCGAAACCCGGCATTCCCGGCGTCAAGCACATCATTGCGGTCGCCTCGGGCAAGGGTGGTGTCGGCAAGTCGACCACCGCGATCAATATCGCGCTTGGTTTGCTGGCACTCGGCTTGAAGGCGGCGATCCTCGATGCCGATATCTACGGTCCGTCGATCCCGCGACTGCTGCACATTTCCGGCCGCCCGCAACAGATCGACGGCAAGATCATCAAGCCGATGGAGAATTACGGCCTCAAGGCAATGTCGATGGGTTTCCTCGTCGACGAAGACGTCGCGATGATCTGGCGCGGGCCGATGATCCAGTCGGCGCTGCTGCAGATGCTGCGCGAGGTTGCCTGGGGCGAGCTCGACGTGCTGGTCGTGGACATGCCTCCGGGCACCGGAGACGCACAGTTGACGATGGCCCAGCAAGTGCCGCTTTCCGGGGCGGTGATCGTTTCGACGCCGCAGGACCTGGCGCTGATCGATGCCCGCAAGGCGATCACCATGTTCAAGAAAGTGGAAATTCCCCTGTTGGGCGTGGTCGAGAACATGAGCCACTTCGTCTGCCCCAATTGCGGAACATCGCACGACATTTTCGGTCATGGTGGTGCGCGCAGGGAGGCGGAAAAGATCGGCGTGCCCTTCCTCGGCGAAGTGCCGCTGGCAATGACCATCCGCGAGACATCCGACGCCGGTACGCCGGTCGTGGTGTCTGCGCCGGATGGGGTCCATGCCAAGGTCTATCGTGAAATTGCCGCAAAGATCTCCGAACAACTGTTTGCGGAGAACAAACCTCTGCGCTCTGCCCCGGAAATCGTTTTCGAGTAGCGTGGGCGCCTGGTAACGCAAGCCGCCACCTTGTTTCATAAGGAGTCAAGGTGAGCGGGTTTTTGCGTTGCGATATTCTTTTCTTGATTCCCATAACATTTTGCGCAATATCACCGGCCACGCCGGACGGATGGAACTATGCCCGTTGCGACGAATTGTGGTTGCGTAATAGGGCCTATGGGCCGGACGGGCTAGACTGAGACGCATGATGATCTCCTCCGGAGCAAGTGTCTGATGATAACCGCTTACCGTTCAAACGGTGAGGCGATGATGCTTCTGGTTGATCAGCAACTTGAGGCGCTTTCGCCGGATATCATCTGGCTGGACCTCAACTGCCCGACGCGGGAAGAGGACCATTATGCCGAGCGCCTCACCGGTATAGAAGTACCGACTCGCCAGGATCTCAGGGATATCGAGCCGTCGAGCCGCCTTTATAGCGACGGCAAGGCGCATTATCTGACGACCTCGCTGCTTGCGCATGCCGATTCGCGTGCTCCGATCCTGACGGATGTCGCCTTCGTGCTGACGGACGCCGTCCTTGTGACCGTTCGCTATGAAGATCCCAGAGCCTTCATGTTGTTCGCGACCTCCATGTGCCGCATCTCGGGTGGCTTGCAGACCGCGCATGCGGCGTTGACCAAGCTGATGGAGACGATCACAGACCGCACGGCGGAAATCCTCGAGAATGCCGAGGTCAAGGGCGATGGCTTGCTGCAGCAGATCTTCGGCACGGACCAAGCAATCAGCAAGCGCCGGCCGCCGAAGTTCCTTGAAAAACTGCTGATCGAGATCGCCCATCACCACAGGCTGGTGTCGAAAGCACGCGACAGCCTCACTTCACTTTCGCGCGTCATGACTTTTCTTTACACGGTGCCGGCGGTGCAGGCAGATCAGGAAGCCAAGGAACTGTGCCGTTCGATCTCGCGCGATGTTCAGTCGTTGTCTGAGCATGCGTCCTTCATATCGAGCAATATCACATTCCTTCTCGATGCATCGCTCGGCCTGATCAATGTCGAACAGAACGCCATCATCAAGATATTCTCGATCGCATCCGTCGTATTCCTGCCGCCGACGCTGGTAGCGTCAATCTACGGCATGAACTTCAAATACATGCCTGAACTCGAATGGATTTCCGGCTATCCGTCGTCGCTGTTGCTGATGATCGTGTCCGCCGTCATTCCATTCTTCTTCTTTCGCTGGAAAGGCTGGCTCTGAGCCAGAAAGAAATCATGTCAGAACAGACACTGCATTCGGGCGGCCACAGTGGTCCGATGTCCAGGAAGAAGCTCGCGGCGCTCGCCATCGGCTCCGTTGGCGTTGTCTATGGCGACATCGGCACCAGCCCGCTCTATGCATTCCGCGAATCCCTGCGCCCTGTTTCGCATGACGGTGTCGACCGCTTCGAGATCATCGGCCTGATTTCGCTTTTCTTCTGGGCTCTGACGATCATCGTCACGCTGAAATACGTGATTTTCCTGCTGAAAGCAGACAATGACGGCGAGGGCGGCACGCTGTCGCTGCTGTCGCTGGTCATCAAGAATGTCTCGGAAAAGCGTGCGGGTATCCTGTTGCTGATCGGCATTTTCGGCGCCGCGCTGTTCCTCGGCGATGCCATGATCACCCCTGCGCTATCGGTGCTTTCGGCGGTCGAGGGCCTGAAAATCGTCGCCCCCGCGCTGCATCAATATGTCGTGCCGATCTCGGTCGTCATCCTGGTCCTGCTGTTTGCGGTACAATCGCGCGGCACAGGCGCGGTTTCAGTGTTCTTCGGGCCGATCACCGTCGTCTGGTTCCTGACCATGGCAGCGGTCGGCATCTATCACATCGCCGACGATCTCACCATTCTCGAAGCGTTCAATCCCTATTACGGCCTCTGGTTTCTGGCTCATAGCGGCGCAGTCGGCTTCATCGTTCTCGGCTCAGTGTTCCTCGCGGTCACGGGGGCCGAGGCGCTCTATGCCGATCTGGGCCATTTCGGCCGCGCACCGATCCGGCTTGCCTGGTTTGGCCTGATCTTTCCGTCCCTGACGCTCAATTATCTGGGGCAGGGCGCCTATGTCCTGCAGAATCCGGAAGGTCTCTCCGATCCGTTCTTCCTGATGTTTCCGGACTGGGCCCGGTTGCCGGTGGTTGTCCTCGCGACTGTCGCGACGATCATCGCCAGCCAGGCGGTTATCACCGGTGCCTTCTCGCTGGCGCGCCAGGCGATCCATCTCGGCTTCCTTCCACGCATGGAAATCTATCATACGTCGGAATCCAATACCGGGCAGATCTATCTGCCGGCGGTCAATACGATCCTGCTGTTCGGCGTCATGACGCTCGTGCTGATGTTCCGCAGTTCGGAATCGCTTGCGGTCGCCTATGGCATCGCGGTCACCGGGGATATGGTGGTATCCACCATCCTGCTCTACAACTTTGTACGGATCTACTGGAAATGGACCCGGTTCAGAACGTTGCTGGTGATCGCGCCGCTGTTTATGATCGAATCCGTGTTTCTCGGTTCGAACCTCACCAAGCTGCATCACGGCGGTTATGTGCCGGTGCTGATTGCTTCCTGCTTCGTCGTCATCATGTGGACCTGGCGCCGCGGCACCGCGATCCTGTTCGAGAAGACGCGGCGGACACATATTCCGCTGATGAGCTTCGTCAAATCGCTTGAGAAGAAAAGTGAGCATGGACCGATCGAAGTGCCGGGCACTGCTATCTTCCTGACATCGGATCCGAGTTCGACTCCGGCGGCGCTGCTGCATAATCTCAAGCACAATCATGTCGTCCACAGCCAGAATATCATCCTGACGATCAAGACCCAGAGCCGGCCGCGCGTGCCCATCGAGGAACGCGGCAGCATCGAGCGGATATCGGAGCATTTCCAGTTGCTTCAATTGAATTTCGGCTATCAGGAAACACAGAACGTCTCGCAAGCGCTGGCGCATCTGAGGAAGACCGGCTTGAAATTCGACATCATGTCGACGTCCTTCTATCTTGGCCGGCGAAAGCTCATTCCCGATGCCAATTCCGGCATGCCCTCCTGGCAGGACAGGCTGTTCATCGCGCTGGCGACGGCGGCCACCGATCCGTCCGATTACTTCCGCCTGCCTGCAAATCGCGTCGTCGAACTCGGCGCTCATGTGACTGTGTAGAGCCCCACGCCGGCGGCCGCATCTATCGTATGACGGTCATCAGGCCAGCGATTATGGCCATGCCCACAACATCAGCATCGCGACCGGAAGCAGCGTTTTGACCTTTCGCGATTATGCCTCGATCGGATTTACTTGTTTGGCCGTCCTGATGATACGCCGCTGAACCGGCCGTCGCGGCTGCTGCTTCCTTTTCATTGTCGACTCGCTATCGAATCTGAAAGACCCGACTCGCCGCTGTGGTGCTGGCGGCGGTCGGGTCCCCAATCGGGCGGAGAAGTCGCAAACGCCCGTTTGAACACATGGTCACAGCCGCCGGCCAGCCGCAGGCGGAAGAGCCTTCCGCCCAACATGGAACAGCGGATCGACGCTGATGGTCACATCGTCCGGCAGGCATTGGACGGCGCCCGGTGCGTATTCGCTCCTGGTCATTGCAAAATGGATTGCCGATGTGCGATCGGAAAAAGGACCGCCGATCAATCCACTCTCGTTGCTCACAGTCCAGTACCCCCGATTGTCACGTCCGACCATAAAGCGCGCCGTTATCGGTAAGGACCACTGCATACGTGTGCTCTTGCCCATATTGATCTCCCTGTTGGCCAATATCGAATACCGTCGCCGTCGGTTAATGAAGAACCAGCATCATGCAGGCCAGCGCCGCGGAGAACACGGCAATCACGCCGCCGAGCCGCAGGAACATTGCGAGCTCCTGAGAGGCGGTCGGCGTTGCCGGCGAGGCATTGTTCTCGGTATCCCATCGGGAAGCAGCCAGCTTTGCATCATGGGTTTGCTGGGCGAGATAATATGCGCCGTAACGGGAAAACATCGGTCCTATCCTTCTGTTGCACGCGAGTGTCGCTCGCACGTCGCCAAGCTAGAAGGGGCGGCATATGATTTCGATCGAGGAAAACACGACCAGACATAAAATTAGTATAAAGACACTCCGGCAACAGCATACGGGACAAGGGGATAGCTTCGGCTGCGCAACAGGCCGGCGGGGCCTCGCTTAAATAAGTCATGATTTGCCGCCAGTTCCACGGCTGGGGCGGTTTGTCGCATTCGGCTGTTTTCAATCGGCTAAATTAGCCTTTCTGGTGCCACAAAGCATTCCGATTAACCAATCATCAAGGTTAATGTTTCATTCTCGGGACAATTCTTGCATCGGCTACTCTGGAGTTGCGTTCCCGTGTTGAAGCGTAAATTGGCGTCCCGGCGCACGAATCTGCGAATGTCCAAATGGGCTGCCCCCGGCATTTTTGCCCTTGCAGGCTTGGTTTTCCTCCCAACGGTTCCGGCCGAAGCGGACATTTCGACATTGCTGGCGAGCCGCAGTGGAGACGCCGAAAGCTGGCGGAATTACATGGTGAGTTCAGCCGCCGGCTCCATCCATAACGAGGAACTGGTGTTCAAGACCGATAAGGCCCGGGACAAGGCCGGCTTCAATCCCGCCACACGCGGCATCGTTTTCCCCGACGGCAAACGCATCGCCTTCACGCCGGACGAGAAACCGGTGCCGGAGACCCCGGACGAGGAACGCGTCACCCGCTATCTGAAAAAAGGCAGGCTGCTCGCCATCGACCAGGTCCAACCACCGAAGGACTTCTCGGCAGGCAGCATTCTTGACCGCCAGGCCAGCCTGCTCGATCCCGAACTCTCCGAAGAAAGGGTGACGATGTTCTCCAAGCCCCGCATCAAGGGCAAGGAAGTCGAGATCGCGCTCGCCTTTCACCAGAACAAGCCGAAGACCGGGGATTTCGGAGTGCCGACGATGATCGCCAGCCTTGTCACCAGCGATACGGCCGATAGCCTCGCCACTGCCTACGCCAATCCCGATCCTGACTATGCGCTGGAATCGCCGTTCGATTCCATCCTGGCTGAGAAGCCCGAGCAGCGCTTCATACCGCAGGTCAAGGAAAGCGATCATAACTGGGCGGCCAATGTGCTTCCCGCATCGGTGTTCACGCCTGCCGAACAGAAATGCCTGGCGACGGCGATCTATTTCGAATCCGCCAATGAGCCGCTCAAGGGCCAGGCGGCAGTGGCGCAGGTTATTCTCAACAGGGTCCGCAATCCAACTTTCCCCAACTCGGTCTGTGGTGTCGTCTATCAGAACGAAAACTGGCGCAACCGCTGCCAGTTTTCCTTCGCCTGCGATCGCATCCCCGACATTGTCTGGTCACGTTCGAAATACAAGATCGCCCAGGAACTGGCGCTCGCCGTCACTGCCGGCAAGATCTACCTCGCGGATGTCGGCGATTCGACCCATTACCATGCGGCCTATGTCCATCCGAACTGGGCGCGGACGATGAAGAGGGTCGGCAGAATCGGTCTGCACATCTTCTACAGGACCCACAACGGCGGCTGGACCTGACAAATCGGGCTCCATACGCGTATCCCGTGCTTAACTTCATATACACAACCAAACAAAATCCCCAACTTATATCTAAATGCATGATTTCACAGTGTAAAAATGCGTGATTTCTATGCCCCCATCGCCTTGACTATCCAGGAGGCGGAAACTATGTTGCAGCCGGCTTGAAGGCGGGGGTCTGTCAAGTTTCCGACCGAGGCCGAACCGGCCTTGCATCTCTGGAAATGCTGGGTTATTGCCTGGTTTCTGGAGGAGTAAGGGATGGCGACCGACCCCAAGGATAGTCTCGAAGATCGCATGAGCCGCCTCGAAAAGGAGTTGGCTCAAGCGAAGACCGGCAAGGATGAAAGCGACGAAGCCGCGAATGAACGCCAGAAAGGCTATTCGCAGGCGCTGAAGCTATCGTCCGAGTTTATCGCTGCCGTGATTGTCGGCGCGATGATCGGGTATCTTCTTGATCTGGTCCTACCGACCAAGCCGTGGGGGTTGATCGTTTTTCTGCTCCTGGGATTTTGCGCGGGCGTTCTGAATGTCCTGAGAACGGCCGGTGTGGTGAATTCACCTCATCCCGTTGACAGGCTGGGAGAAATCCGCAAACGGGATAAAGAGCGCTAACGCGAGTGCGGGCGCGTGGGAATACAACTGAGAGAGAAGAGACGTGGCGAGCCCCGATAAGGTAGATCCGATCCACCAGTTCCATATTAACCCGATCGTCGATATCGGTTACTATGATTTCACCAATTCGGGACTGTTTATGGTGCTGACAGTCGTTGTCGCCTCTGGCTTCCTGATGTGGGCATCCTCTGCTCGTGCCGTGATCCCGGGCCGCGCCCAGTCGATTGCCGAACTCTCCTACGAGTTTGTGGCGAAAATGCTGAAGGACAGCGCCGGCAGTCAGGGCATGAAGTTTTTCCCGCTGGTATTTTCGCTTTTCATGTTCGTGCTGGTCTCCAACCTGTTCGGCATGGTGCCCGGTTTCTTCACTGTTGGCAGCCAGATCATCGTCACATTCGCACTGGCGATGCTGGTGATCCTGACCGTGGTGATCTACGGCGTCGCCAAGCATGGTCTGCATTTCTTCGGCCTGTTCGTTCCGTCAGGCGTGCCGATGGTTCTTATCCCGCTGGTGAGCGCGATCGAGGTGATTTCGTTCCTCTCGCGTCCAATCAGCCTTTCCGTCCGTCTTTTCGCCAACCTGCTCGCCGGCCATATCACGCTGAAGGTGTTTGCGGGTTTCGTCGTCACGCTGGGCGCCATGGGTCCGATCGGCATTGCCGGCGCCATTCTGCCGCTGGCGATGACGGTGGCCTTGACGGGTCTCGAGTTCCTGGTGGCGTTCCTGCAGGCCTATGTGTTTGCAGTTCTCACCTGCATGTATCTCAATGATGCAATTCATCCGGGACACTGATCGTTTCTAGAAAACCGGCGGAAGGCGACTTCCGCCACTGAATTAAGCCGCAACAACCGAAATTGAAGGAGTTCAAAATGGACGCGGAAGCAGCAAAGTACATCGGCGCAGGTATCGCTTGCCTCGGCATGGGTGGCGCAGGTATCGGTCTCGGCACCATTTTCGGCAACTATCTGGCTGGTGCTCTTCGCAACCCGTCTGCCGCTGATGGCCAGTTCGGCCGCCTGATCTTCGGCTTCGCCGTTACAGAAGCGCTGGGCATCTTCTCGCTGCTCGTCGCACTTCTCGCCCTCTTCGGCTGATCGGCGTTTCAAGCATTGGGTCACGGGAGAAATCTCGTGACCCGTTTTGATACCGTATCCTTGCCTTGGAGGTAGGAATGTTCGTGACGACAGCCTATGCTCTGTCAGCCACTGCCGTGGAAGGGGAGGCGACAGCGCCTGCCACCGAAACGACGCATACCGAGACCGGTGTGCCTCACAAGGAGGCGTTCCCACCATTCGATCCCCGCCATTTTCCATCGCAGCTTTTGTGGCTGGCGATTACATTTGGCGCTTTCTATTATATCATCTCGAAGCTCATAACGCCTCGTCTGGGTGGCATCATTGCCGCGCGCGAGGCCCGCATTGCCGGCGATCTCGCCGAAGCAAAGCGCATGAAGGACGAAGCCGACGCAGCGGTTGCACAATACGAGCAGGAACTGGCGGAAGCCCGCGCCAAGGCGCAAGGCATTGCCGGTAAGGCCCGTGATGCAGCCAAGGTCGAGGCCGATGCCGAACGCGCTCGTCTGGAAGCCGATCTCGCCAGGAAGATTTCCGAGGCGGAAGTCAGCATTGGCGCAATCAAGACCAGGGCGCTTGCCGAAGTCGAGACCGTTGCCGAAGACACCGCCGCTGAAATCGTTCATCAACTGACGGGCGCAACCGTAACCAAGGCCGATGCCGCGTCAGCGGTGCAGGCTTCCAAAGGCTGAGCGGAGGATTCAACATGGATGCAACTATGTGGGCCCAGATCTGGGCACAGGTCGCACTGGTCATCTTCCTCGGTGTGATCGTTTACCTGAAGGTTCCAAGCGTGATCACCAAGAGCTTGGATGAACGATCTGCCAAGATCGCCGCCGAACTGAATTCCGCCAAGCAGCTTCGTGAAGAAGCCCAGGCTCTGCTGGTTGAATACCAGAAGAAGCGCAAGGAAGCGGAAGCGGAAGCCGCGCTGATCGTCGCTGCCGCCAAGCGGGAAGCCGATGCGCTCGCTGAGGATGCCAAGCAGAAGACTGCGGAATATGTCGCCCGTCGCACGGCGCTCTCGGAGCAGAAGATCAAGCATGCGGAAACCGAGGCGGTCAATGCCGTGCGTGCCGCTGCCGTCGATCTGGCGATTGCCGCGGCTGAAAAGCTGATTGCGGGCAAGATGGATGCAAACGCTTCCAATGGCTTGTTCAACACCGCGGTCAGCGAAGTCAAAGCGCATCTCAACTAAGCGCCGGACCGCACGGCCAAAACTTGAATTTTCAAAACCCCGTCTCAATCTGAGGCGGGGATTTTCTTTGTCGGGCATTCGATCTCGCGGTAGAACGACAAGACGTGGGAAGCCTCCGGCCAGCGCTCCGTGTAGATCAGCTTCTGCAGCGGTATCTTCTCCCTCCAGCCTTTGACGGCAAGTTCCGGCGACGTATAGAGCTGGTCGACATAGCCGACGCAGAGATAGGCAACGATCTCGACGCTCTCCGGCATGCCGAGATGGCGTTTGAGCCGGTCATGGTCGAAGATGCTGACCCAGCCGACGCCAATTCCTTCGGCACGTGCCGCCAGCCAGAAATTCTGCACGGCACAGACGGTGCTATAGAGATCCATATTGGCGTTATGCGAGCGGCCAAGCACGAAGTCGCCACCGCGCTTGCGGTCACAGGTGATGCAGATGTTGACGGGCGCCTTCAGAATGCCCTCGAGTTTCAGCGCCATGTAGCGGCGTTTCTGCTCGCCTTCCAGCCTGTCGGCAGCTTCCAGGTTGGCGTCATGGAAGATCGCGTGCACGGCCCTGCGGTTGGCCTCGTCGCGGATCACCGTGAAGTTCCACGGCTGCATGTAGCCGACCGACGGAGCAGCATGCGCCGCCGTCAGCAGGCGGAGGAGGACGTCATCCGGTACCGGATCGGGCAGGAACTCGTTTCGCACGTCTCGGCGCGAATGGATGGCCCGATAGACAGCATCAGCTTCAGATGTGGAAAACGGACCGGCCATGGCGAGATGGCGCGCGGAATTGCCAAGCATTGTTTCACCCGAACAGTTGCTCGCTCGGCAAGGGCTGTCCGTGCCCTCGCGTCTCACATGTCCGGCCGGTCTTCTGGCTCGGGATCGTCTGGGTCTGCTGCCTTCCCGGTTTCCCAGTGGCGTTCAGCAGTCCATCCCCCTTACAGCGCTGGGCGCGCGCAGGCATTCAACCTGCTTCCCGATTCTCTCATTCTTATGAGCACCGAACGGCAGCGTTAAAACAGAATGAGAGGGCGGTGGCAAGCGGACGGCCGACTGGCCAAGGCGCAATCAGTCCTTCCGAAGCGGCCGGAAGGTCATGCGGTGGATGGCGCAAGGCCCCAGTCCGACAATGGCCTTGCGATGATACTCCGTGGCATAGCCGGCATGGAGCTCAAAACCGTAGCCGGGATAGTGGTTGCTGGCCGATACCATCATCCGATCGCGGGTCACTTTGGCGACGATCGAGGCCGCAGCGATGGAAAACGATCGGGCATCGCCCTTGACGATCGCCTTGCCGGGGCAGGGCAGGCCCGGCGCGACATCGCGTCCGTCGATGATGGCGAAATGCGGCCGGCAATGAAGGGAATGAGCCGCGCGCCGCATTGCCTCCAGGCTGGCCTTGCGAATATCGGTACGATCGATTTCCAGCGCACTGACCGAGGAAATCGCCACATCGACGGCGCTTGCCAGGATCAGTTCGTAGAGCGATTCCCGGCGCGCGATGGTCAGCTGTTTGGAGTCGTTCAGGCCTTCCGGAATATTCCTAGGGTCGAGCACGACCGCGCATGCAACGACAGGACCGGCCAGCGGCCCTCTTCCGACCTCATCAAGGCCGGCAATCAACCGGTATCCGTCACGCATCAGCCCTTCCTCGAACCGGAAAGTCGGAACCGGCTCGATCTCCAGGAGGGGCAGGGAATCGGCGATACGTGTCATGCGGGTTGTCTTGACACATTCTGCCGATTCCCCGCAAGTCCCGGAACGAGGGCGGCGTTCCCAGGACAGCTGCGCGACGGGGCCGGGACGGGGCGACTGCCGCGCAAAATTCAGTGCCTCCTCCTGATGAAGCAGGGAGCGGAGAGACACTGAAAGCTTCAACAGATCAGAGCAGGCTGAGCTGAACGCCAGCGCCACTGGGCGGCACGAAAAGATCGGTATTGAGCTGAATGCCCCGCCCCTTGCGGATGCCGAGCTTCTTGGCGGCAAGCTCGAAACGCCGGCTCAACTGCCAGGCATAGGGGCCGTCGCCCTTCATCCGCTTGCCGAATTCGGCATCGTAGTCCTTGCCGCCACGCATCGAGCGGATCAGGCTCATCACATGTCGGTAGCGGTCCGGATAATTGCGCAGCAGCCAGTCGCGAAACAGCGGGCTGACCTCCAGCGGCAGGCGCAGCATGACATAACTTGCCTCGGTGGCGCCGGCGGCAGCGCCCGAATCGAGGATCCGTTCCAATTCGTGGTCGTTGAGCGCCGGGATCATCGGCGCGGCCATGACGGCGGTCGGTATGCCTGCGTTGGTCAGGGCGCGTATAGCCTCCAGCCGCCGTGCCGGCGTCGAGGCGCGCGGCTCCATCAGCCGTGCCAGCCGCCGGTCGAGCGTCGTCACCGAGAGTGCGGCGCGCACCAGTCCACGTTCGGCCATTTTTCCGAGAATATCGATATCGCGCATGATCAGCGCCGATTTGGTGACGATCGAAACCGGATGGTTGGCCGCGTTCAGGACTTCGAGGATCTGGCGCATGATCCGCCATTCCTTCTCGATCGGCTGATAGGGATCGGTGTTGGTGCCGATCGCAATCGTCCTCGGCTTGTAGCCCGGCTTGGACAGTTCGCGCTCCAGCAGCCTTGCGGCATCGGGCTTGGCAAACAGCTTGGATTCGAAATCAAGCCCCGGCGACAGGCCCATAAAGGCATGTGTCGGCCGCGCGAAGCAATAGACGCAGCCATGCTCGCAGCCGCGATAGGGATTGATCGAACGGTCGAACGGAATATCCGGGCTGTCGTTGCGGGTGATGATCGAGCGCGGCTTTTCGACCTGCACGTCGGTCTTGAACGGCTCCAGCGTCTCGATCGTCTGCCAGCCGTCGTCGAGCACTTCACGCTCCTGCGGCTCGAACCGGCCCGAAGGATTGATGCCGGCCCCGCGACCACGGCGGCGGTCGATATCGATGCGCAGGCCACTCTCCTTGAGCAAACCATCGGCAATCTCTGCCGTATTTGCAGGCGCGAATGCAGCCTGCCGCGAAAGCGACATGTTGATCATGGGTTTCTCCAGCGAGGCGATTCCCGCCCCGTCATGATTATTTTCCTATCGCGAATATGAGAACATTGCAAGAACAAAATCGATGACTCGCATTTTGTGAATGCTTCCAGTAAAGGTAAGCAATGCTGACTGTTTTATTGGAATGCCGGGATAATGAGCCTGAGCTCGCCTATACGCTGGCGGTGCTGGTGTCGGGTGCTGTCGACGGTCTGGTGAGCGACGTGATCGTGCTCGATCATGGTTCGCGCGACGGGTCTGCACGCGTCGCCGATGCCGCCGGGTGCAAATTCCTGGATACCTGGGACTTGAAGGAGACGCTGGCGAAGGCGCGCGGCGACTGGATCCTGCTCTTGGAGCCCGGCGCCCGGCCGCAGAGCGGATGGATAGAGGAAGTGCTGGAATATGCTTCGCTGGCCGAGAGCCCGGCGCGATTCTCGCCATCGCCACGGTTCAGGCGGCCGTTCTTCAAACGGCTGACCAATCGAACTGGCGTGCTGGAACTCGGTTTCCTGATGCCGAAACGACAGGCAGCGGCGCTCGCGCGTCCGGGCATGGATCTTGCCGCGCTCGCCAAGGCGTCATCGGTCAGGAAGCTGCGCTCGGAACTGATCCCCGCCTGGGTGATCAGGGAGCGGCGATAGGGTCAGGCAGCGGCGCTGACCGCGAGCTGAATTCCCTCGGATTTTTGCAGGATACTGATAACCTGGAAAATATGAGCCGCGCGCGGATCGCCGGCTGGGCTGAACATTCGCATCAGGCTTTTCGGCGACAAGCCGGTTTGGGTGGACAGTTTCTTGAAGCCGATCGTGGCTTCGATATAGTCCCGCAAAACGCTTTTCGCGGTGGCGAGGTCGCCCGTCAGCAGCACTTCGACGGCTTCGGATAACAGTGCGAAGCGAAAGGACTCGTCGTTGCGGATGCGAGCTCTGATTGTTTCTTTTAAGTCTTTTGGCAGAGCCATTGGGTCTTCCTGGATAAAAATGCACTTCGTCGTGACCATATATAAGTACGACTTCGTCGCAATCACGGCGGGATGGTGAAAATATTTCTTAATTCTGTGAAATATTCCGTGACACGGTGAATCGTGCCTGCGGCGCCGCGGGTGATCGCCGCGGCGTGTTTTCACAGCCAAAGCGTATGGGCAGCGCTATCCCGAAATCTTCGAGAAATCGGCAACCGTGCCGGTGGCGCTGCGGATCGCCGAGAGTAGAGCGAGGCGGTTGGCGCGGATATCGGCATTGTCGTCGTTGACCAGAACGTCGTTGAAGAACGTATCGACCGGCCCGCGCAGCTTTGACAGCGCTTCCATCGCCCCCTCGAAGTTTTCGCTGGCCACGGCCTCTGCCGCACCCTGTGATGCCTGAACAATCGCCGAATGCAGCGCCTTCTCCGCCGGCAGCGTCAGCAGCGAGAGATCGATGCGGTCGGCGATCCGCGTGCCCTTCTTTTCCTCGGCGGCCAGCAACTGCGTCGCACGCTTGGTGCCGGCCAGCAGGTTCTTGCCATCTTCCGAGGTGATGAACGCAGTCAGCGCCTGGGCACGCCGGACGATCGTCAGCAGGTCGTCGGCATCCGGGGTGAGAACCGCATCGACGATGTCGTGACGCTGGCCATTGTCGCGCAGGTAGACCTTCAGGCGGTCGTGGAAGAAGGCGAGGATCTGACTGCTGAGTGAAAAGAGAACGGCGTCGAGTTTAGATTTTTTTTCGGAGATTTGTTCTGATAGCTCGCTCCAATCAATATCATCCTTTTCAATATTAGCTAAGTCCGTTACATCCCTATAAATCAGTATGAGTTCGACACTCTCTTTAATCTTACTGCCGTCAAAGGAAGTTATCCACGGGGAACGTGCAATTAGCTCTTCCGTTGTTTTATTCCAACGATTGTTTTCGAGGAAATCTTCAAGAATGGCCCATTCATCGGGACCAAAAAACTTAGAAAGAAGCGTTTCACAACTTTTTGCTGCGATCGACAGCAGCGGCAGGCGAATGCCATTCTCCAGCAAAATCCGGATTACACCCAGCGCCGCACGTCGCAGCGCATAGGGATCCTTCGAACCCGTCGGCTTCTCGTCGATTGCCCAGAAGCCGACCAACGTGTCGAGCTTGTCGGCCAGGGCGATGGTGACGGAGACCGGATCGGACGGCACGCGGTCGGAGGGGCCGTTCGGCTTCCAGTGCTCCTCGATAGCGGCGGCGACGGAGGCATCCTCGCCTTGCAGAAGCGCATATTTGCGGCCCATCAGGCCCTGCAACTCAGGGAATTCGCCGACGGCCTCGGTGCGCAGGTCGGCTTTCGCCAGCACGGCGGCGCGATCGACCATGATCGGGTCGGCGCCGGTGATCTTGGCCAGTTCGGCGGCTAGCGCCCGGATGCGTTCGACGCGGCCCCCCTGGCTGCCGAGCTTGGCATGGAAGGTGACATTGAGATGGTCGAGCTTGGCCATCCGCTGGTCGAGCGGTTTTTTCAGGTCGAGCCCGAATTTCGCCGCCGAGGCGGCAAGCGTATCGAGGTCCGGCAGGTCGCGCTGGTCGCGCTTGTAGAAATGAGCCGCGTCGGAAAGCCGGGCGCGCACCACCTTGCCGTTGCCGTGGATGATTTCCGCCCCACCGTCCTTGGCCTCGATATTGGAGATCAGGATGAAATGGTTGGAAAGTTCCTCCGACCCATGGATGCGGGTGACGAAGCACTTCTGGTTGGTCTTGATGGTCAGGCGGATGATCTCGCCCGGGATCTTGAGATAGTCTTCCTCGAATGTGCCCATCAGCACATGCGGATATTCCACCAGCCCCGAAACTTCCTCCAGCAGGCCCTCATCCTCGACCAGATCGAGGCCGGAGGCGAAGGTGATGTTGCGGGCATCCGACAGGATGATCTCCTTGCGGCGCTCGGCATCGAGGACCACTTTCGCCTTTTCCAGCTTGGAAACATAGTCGGAGAACCGCTTGACGGTGATCGCTTCAGGCGCATGGAAACGATGCCCATAGGTGAGGTTCGAGGCGGTGATGCCATCGATCTCGAACGGGATCACCACGGGTTCCTCGTGCTCGACACCGAACATGCAGACGATCGATTGCAGCGGCCGCACCCAGCGGAGCGAACCGGGCCGGGACGAGGCCACGCCCGACCGCATGGATTTCGGCCATGGGAAATTCCGGATGATGCCGGGCATCACATCGCTGACGATCTCTTCCGCCGAGCGACCCGGCCGAGAGAGGATCGCAACGTAGAAATCGCCCTTCTTCGGATCGCTACGGGTTTCGGCCTGGTCGATGGAGGTCAGCCCCGCGCCGCGCAGAAAGCCGTCGATCGCCTGTTGCGGCGCAGAGGTGCTCGGTCCCTTCTTTTCTTCGCGCACTTCGGCGGAGCGGGCCGTCAGCCCGCGGATATCCAGCGTCAGCCGGCGCGGCGTCCAGTATTCGCGGGCGCCCTCATAGGTCAGCCCGGCTTCGACCAGCGCATCCGTCAACAGCTTCCTGAGGTCGCCGGCGGCCTTGCGCTGCATGCGGGCGGGGATTTCCTCGGAACGGAGTTCAAGCAGAAGATCGGGCATGGTTCGGGCTTTCGGTCAGGCATAAATTCAGGAGCCGGACCTAGCAAGTTCCGGCGGGATTGTCACCACGCCGGCTGGCGAATTTCGAATGCATTTACCAGCCTCCGCCGCCACCCCCGCCGCCGGAAGATCCACCGCTGCTCGATGAAGAGGAAAAGCCTGAGGATGACGAGCTCGGCGGTGGCGGAAGGGTCGAGGCGATTGTCGAGGACAACGAAGAGGAAAAGCCCGAGATTCGCTCGCCGAACCGATTGGAATTGAAATCCTGGCCGCCGTACCACGTGGGATGATAGCTTGCCGCAGCGGCGCCGGCCGCATCGAGCCATTTCTGGAACTGTTCCGACCAAGGCTTTTCGACGCCCAGCGCCACGGCATAGGGCAGCAGCTTCTCGAAATGCCTGGGCGACATTTCCGGCGCGCCGGCAAAATTCATCCGGTCCTTCTCGGCAACGGTCAGATAGAGCCTCAACCCCTCGACACCGTCGCGGAGTTCGCGCCCCAGCGGCGTGGCGGCCCCCATGATGGTGACGAAGAACGCCGCAATGAGAATCATGGCGCAGCTGGCGCCATAGGCGAAGATATCGTCCTGGGACCGCGCTGCCTCGAAGGCGCCGATCGTGCTGACGGTGATGATGACCGCGAATGCCAGCCAGAAGAAAAAGATGAAGATGCCGGCGAAAACACGCAGCACCATGACCGGTGCCGAAAGGGCGGTGGCGGCCAGCACCGCCGAAAACACCGCCACGAACACGAAGATGAAGGCTGGAACGATCAGCAGGCCGAGCATGTTCTCGTTGAAATCGCCGATGACGAGCACCGCCAGATAGGCAAGGATCGTCAGGATGATCCCGCCGGTGATGACGCCGAGATTGTAGCGATGATATTTTCCGCGATGTTCCTTGTCGATGGCGATGCGGAAATCGTCTCCCAAGGACTGGATCTTCCTGCCGTTTTCCTTGCTGAGCGTGAAATAGGCGCCTGCAGCCTTGATGAAGTTGTAGATCTTGTCCTCGCCGATCGGCAGCTTGTCGGCCGGCGCCTTGCCGGTGCTCTTCAGCCTCACCGCCTTCTTGAGGTCTTCGAGCGTGATCAGGCCCTTGACGGCGAGATTGATGGCGGAGGCGGAAAACGCCGTCCAGCCGCCGTTCGAGAACCCGCGATTGGCGACGTAATTGACGAGCGCGGGCGAAAGCCCTGCCGGAGGATCCCAGCGCGGAACGACCACCCCCCTGGAAGGATCGCGGCCGACACGGACCCATTGGATCGAGAAATAGAGCAGCACGATCAGCAGGCAGAGTCCGGCGGTGATCGAATTCAGCCGGTCGTGCACCGCCCACCAGAACTTGTCGCTGTCGGTCGGCGGGTCGATCGCGCCTTTGGGGAACTTGACGCCGATCGTCAGACCCTCGCGCATATTGAGCGGAATGGTCGTTGCAAAATAGGCCGCCCCACCGGCTTCCCTGACACGGGCATTCTTCTCCGTGGAGCCGAGCGGGCCGGTGTAGAAAACCGTGGCTTCGGGTTTGACGCCCGCCGGCAGGTTGACCGTGGCCGTGGCCTCGTTGATCGGGAACTCCCAGCCGGTGCCGGTGACGTTCCAGAACAATTCGTCGTGTTTGGCGAAATAGCGGATCTGCCGTCCGGTCTCGTACTTGATCTCATAGGTATGCTCGCCGGGCGGGATGGCGACATCCTCCCTGCCGATGACGATACGGGTGCCGTTGTCGATCGATTCGGCCTTGAAATTCTCCGTCTGGTCATCGCGTTTCACTCCGATGATCTTGAAATCGACACGGTGCATTTCGCCATCGTCGCCGGAAAATGTCAGCGGAAAGTCGCGAAAAATGCCGTGCTTGATCTTGTAGTTCTCGGCCAGTACCCGGATGGTTTCAGTGACGGTCATCCTGCCGGATTTATCGAGATCGATATCGGCGTGATAGGATTGGATCACCTCCATGGCTTGGGCGGGGAGTGCGCCCAGCAGCATGCTTGCCAGAAATAGAATTGCCCCGATGAGTGTGTGACGCATTGTCTTGCTCTAGAACTTCACAGCCGGTACCGCCCGGTCGGCGGGATTGTCGATCTCGAAGAACGTCTTTTTCTGGAAACCGAACGGGCCGGCGAGCAGGTTCGAGGGAAAGCTCTCGACCTTGATGTTGAGGTCGCGGGCCGAGCCGTTGTAATAGCGGCGCGCCATCTGGATCTCGCTTTCGATGCCGTCGAGCGACTGCTGCAATTCGGAAAAATTCTGGCTGGCCTTGAGATCCGGATAGGCCTCGGCAATCGCCATCACCCGGCCGAGCGCCTGGCTGAGCATGCCTTCGGCGATCCCGCGCGCGGCAACGTCGCCGGAAGGCACGGCCTGCGCCCTGTTGCGCAGTTCGACGATCTCCTCAAGCGTCGATTTCTCGTGGGTAGCGTAACCTTTGACCGTTTCGATCAGGTTGGGGATCAGGTCGGCACGGCGCTTGAGCTGCACGTCGATGCCGGACCAGGCCTCCTCGGCCATCTGTCGCGCCCGCACCAGGCCGTTATAGAGAAACACCGCAACAACAGCGACGATGGCGATCGCGATAACAAAATACATGAGTCCCTCCGACTTTTCTGGCCCCGTGCATGACTAACGTTTCAGCGCTGCAAAGTCATTGAGCACACAGCGTTTTTTCGTCGGGTGATTTTGACGCATCGCAATGCGATGCACGAAATATTCTCTACCCTGTCACTCTAGGAACTGCCTGAAATCCAAGACCGCGGGATGATGGCTGCAAGTTAAACACCAACCCCTGGACAGAGTGCCATGAAGACCGCGGCCACCATCATCAACATACTCGCCTTTGCGGTGCTGTTCTTCGACTACGCGGTCGCCATGCAGCCTCCGCAGCCGGCAGGCACACGCCGCTTCCTGCAGATCTATGCGGGCCAATTGCCCACCGGCACCTACCCAACGCTGAAGCCGGTCTGGGAACTGGGCGGAAAGGCGAGCGATCTGGTGTGATCGGTGGCGGCGATTACGCCGCTTTCGGCCAGTTCACGCCGCCGGCATCCGTCAGAAGGAAGGCTTCGCCGCAGGCCTTGGCCAGCGTCCGGACGCGCAGGATGTAGCTCTGCCGTTCGGTCACCGAAATCACGCCGCGCGCATCCAGGAGATTGAAGACGTGGCTGGCCTTGATACACTGGTCATAGGCCGGCAGCACGCATTTGTGGAGCTTGTGGTTATCCGTCTCGCCCGGCGCACCTGCATTCAGCAGAGCCTGGCATTCCTTTTCGGCATCCACGAAATGGCGGTGCAGCATGTCGGTATTGGCGAATTCGAAATTGTGGCGCGAATATTCCTGTTCGGCCTGCAGGAAGACATCGCCATAGCTGATCTTCTCGTCGCCCTCGCGGCCGTTGAAGTTGAGATCGTAGACATTGTCGACGCCTTGCACATACATGGCGAGCCGCTCGAGGCCATAGGTCAGTTCGCCGGCGACCGGCGAGCATTCGATGCCGCAGACCTGCTGGAAATAGGTGAACTGGCTGACTTCCATGCCGTCGCACCAGCATTCCCAGCCCAGCCCCCAGGCGCCGAGCGTCGGGCTTTCCCAATCGTCCTCGACGAAGCGAATGTCGTGCAATAGCGGGTCGAGACCGATCGCCGCCAGAGAGCCGAGATAAAGCTCCTGCAGGTTGGACGGATTGGGCTTCAGGATCACCTGATACTGGTAGTAATGCTGCAGCCGGTTGGGGTTCTCGCCATAGCGTCCATCGGACGGCCGGCGGGAGGGCTGCACGTAAGCCGCCTTCCAGGGCTTGGGGCCGAGCGCGCGCAAGGTCGTGGCCGGATGGAAGGTACCGGCTCCGACTTCCATGTCGTATGGCTGCAGCACGGCGCAACCCTTGTCCGCCCAGTAGTTATGAAGCGTCAGTATCAGCGCCTGGAAGGAGCGCTTCGGGTTCATATGATCTGGGAGTGCGGACATTCTGGCCTACCGTGGGGTGGATTTCCTGGCGGCTGAGTGCCATGGCGCGAAACAGCGGTCAAGGATTTTTGAACGCGGCACGGGGGCATTGATTGAAGCCAGGCTGATTGTTGTATATCTTAAGGATAGCAGTCCGAATGGAAGCCGGAGCCGGCCATGAACGTGAAAATCTCGATCGAATTGCCGGAACACCAACTGGAGTTTGCCGAACGCAAGGTGCGCGAAGGCGCCTATGCATCTGTTTCTGAAGTTATCACGGAGAGCCTGAGGGACAGCATGCTCGCCGAGCATGACAACAAGGACGCAAACGACCCGGTCGCGGCCATGGCCGACGAGATCCGCCGGCGGCTGCAAACGCCTGATGATCAGTGGCTGAGCGAAGAAGAGTTCGAGAAGCACTTTGATAAATTGCTTCGTCACGCGGATGAGCAAATCAAAGCAGGCCGATAGTGCGCTATCGGATCACAAACCATCCCGAGGTTACAAGCGATTTGCCGGCATTCTGAGATTTGTTGGCGATTACGCTGGCTATCCCGTAGCGCGCAGCAAAGTCGTCGAAATCAAGCAATCAATAACGAATTTGAAGAACTATCCGCACATCGGCACAGTCCGCGGCGAAATCGTCTCCGGACTGCGCGCACTTCCGTCCGCCGAAAAAGCCGTGATCTGTTTCACCGTCAACGACGAGACGCACACGGTAAAGATCGTCTGCGTCACCTATGCCGGACAGGACTGGCAGAAAATCGCCAAGGCAAGGGAATAGCCGCTATTTCTCTTCCGGACGGCGGACGCGGTATTCGCCTGTCACCGGGTCCTGAACCAGCGTCCCGAGCGCGTTGTTCTTCTGTTCCTTGCGCTTGCTCTCCGACGCTTTGGCAAGTTTCATCGCATCAGCGATGAACTTCCGGTACAGGTACCAGCCTGCCAGCGCGATCAGAGCGACAAATAAAATCTTCGTAATTCCCACCCGTTAACCTCTACAGTCCATAGCGGCTCCACCAGAGCCGTTCCTCCACCGTGTCGATCGCACCGCCGGCGATGCCTGCGCCGATCGCCATCCTGGGATCGATTGCGCCGTGCCGGCCGGAAATGAAGCGGCCGACAAAGCCTCTCGATGCCTCGATCACCTCGACCTCCAGCTTGTCGCCATAGCGCAGCTTGAGTTCGGTCAGCATGTCGCCAATGCCATCGACAAGGCCAAGTTCCTTGCCCTTTTCGCCCGACCAGAACAGCCCCGAGAAGAGCTGGTCATCATCGGCGAGCTTACCGGCGCGGCGCTCCTTGACCATATCGATGAACACTTTGTGGACATCGAGCTGCAGCGATTTCAGATGATCTATATCACTTTGTTTTTCGGGCAGGAACGGGTCAAGCACAGATTTGTTTTCACCGGCGGTATAGACGCGGCGTTCGACGCCGATCTTCCTGAGCAGTTCCGGAAAACCGAAGCCGCCGGAAATCACCCCGATCGAGCCGACGATCGAGGTCGGATCGGCAATGATCTCGTCGCCGGCAAGCGCGATCAGGTAACCGCCGGACGCTGCGACATCCTCGACGAACACCAGGACTTTCTTTTCCTTCTCTTTCGCCAGCGCCCGGATCTTGTGGAAGATCGCCCGCGACTGCACCGGCGAGCCGCCGGGGGAATTGATCGAAATCGCCACTGCCGGCGCCTTCTTGAAGTCGAATGCCTTCTCGAGAAGCTCCTCGACATTGGCGAGGTTGAGCGCCGGCCTGAACTGGCTGCCGCCCGCCTGAATCACACCCGAGAGCTTCACCAGCGGAATCTTGATCTTGTTCTGCTTGCGGAATTTCTTCGGGATCAGGTATTTCAGCGGTCCAAGCATATTTTTTCCATTGCTATTCGATTTCGAGATGTAATCACCTTTGCCGGAAAGACAATGGCTCCAGGAATTTTTCGCGCGTCAGGCGACTTTGGCCACTCGTCCCAGCCGCCCGTAGCCTTTCCGGCCATTGTTGAGGTCATCGACGAACGGAAGAAATTTATGCGAGCCGTCGGGATGCATGAACAGCGGCGAGCGGAAGGCGAGCCGTGCCCGCGATCCCTTGACGGCGCTGACAAGCACCCGGATTGCACTTTCGTCCTCGCGGGGATGAATCAGGGTAACCTCGATACCGCCGAACCGCTTTCCGCAGGCGAGGATTATGGCCGCGATCGATTCGGGCCGGGCGATCAGCGACATCTGCCCGCCCGGTTTCAGTATGGCGCCGGCGGCCCGGATCCATTGCTCGAAAAGATCGCCGATCATCGCATGCGCTTCGGCTTTCAGCGCATCAGGCGCCCGGCGGTCGGAGCCGTCGTTGAAGGGCGGGTTCATGATCACATGGTCGAATGTGTCGTCGGCAAGGCCGGCGGCGACGCGTTCGCGGCCCTTCAGCGTCACATCGGCCTCCAGCAGCGACAGCCTGTCGGCGATCCGCGCATTTTCAGGCAGTGCCATGCCCTTGCGGGCATATTCGGCCATCTCCGCGGACTTCTCGACAAGCAGGACTTGCGCGTCGTTCAGGCGGGATGCGACGGCCATGCCGGCGGCACCGGCTCCGGCACCGAGATCGGCAACATATATCGGCTTCCCGCCAACCACCATGGATGCCAGGAGCATCGCATCCATGCCGGCGCGATGGCCGCGGCCCTTGGGCTGGACGATGTGGAACCCGCCGAAATGAAAAGCGTCGACGGTCTCGGAAACAGCGATCATTATTTCAGCTCGTCGCCCAGGCCTGCATCGCGCAGCGTTTGACGTGCTTCGTCCGCCCGATCCTTATCCACAAGCAGCCGCCGCTGCAGAATCCCGATCGAACCTTCGAGAATACTCATGCCCTGGTCGGCGATCATGCAGTGGATGCCGAGGTCCTTGAGCAGGCTTTGCGCGTAGGAAAGGCTGACCGGATTGTTGCTTCGCATGATTTCAATCACGTTTGCGTTCCTTTTTTGTCGATTTTGAACGGGAGGGACAATTCGCCTCTTGCCGCCTTGCTCCGCTGTTTTTATGGTCGCCCGACCGAAATGAACAGGAGCCGGTTCCTTGGGCCTCGTAATACCGCTTGATGAAGGCAAAAACAAACAGGCATCCATCAAGCCTCTGGTCGATCTGACCAGAGCCGATATGGAGCGCGTCAACCAGCTGATCCTTTCCAAGGCCGGTTCCGATGTGCAGATGATTCCGGAAGTTGCCAATCACCTGATTTCCTCGGGCGGCAAACGCCTGCGTCCGATGCTGACCATCGCCACCGCCAACATGTTCGGCATCCGGGGCGACGCTCATGTGAAGCTCGCGGCCAGCGTCGAGTTCATGCACACGGCAACGCTTCTGCATGACGATGTCGTCGATGAGAGCGATATGCGCCGTGGCCGCAAGACCGCGCGTATCCTCTGGGGCAACCAGGCAAGCGTGCTGGTCGGCGATTTCCTGCTCGGCCAGGCCTTCAAGATGATGGTCGAGGTCGGCTCGCTCGACGCGCTCGACGTGCTGTCGACAGCCGCAACCGTGATTGCCGAGGGCGAGGTGCTGCAGCTCTCCGTCGCCAAGAACATGGAAACCACCGAGGATGACTACCTTCAGGTCATTCGCGCCAAGACGGCGGCATTGTTTGCCGCGGCTGCCGAAGTCGGGCCGATTATCGCCGGCACCAGCAAGGCCGATCGCGCCGCGCTCAAATCCTACGGCATGAATCTGGGGCTGGCATTCCAACTGGTGGACGATGCGCTCGATTATGGCGGCAAGGCAGCCGAACTCGGCAAGAACACCGGTGACGATTTCCGCGAGGGCAAGATCACGCTTCCGGTGATTCTCGCCTGGCGCAGGGGAACAGCGGATGAACGCGAATTCTGGCGCGAGGCGATCGAGGGTAGCAAGAACGACGACGCCAATCTGGAACGGGCTTTTGGTCTGATCACCAAATATGGATCGCTGACCGACACGATCGCCCGCGCCAACCATTATGGAACCATTGCGCGCGATGCGCTGGCGCCATTGCCGGCCTCGCCCTGGAAATCGGCTCTCATGGATGTGATCGATTTCTGTATCGGCCGCGTCAACTAAAAGCCTATGTCATCCGTTACATCAGAAACACTGCCAAATCGTCGAGCTTGTGACGACCACGGTTTTATGAAATTAAGGGTGCGAGCGATTTGCGCGCATACGCATCGATGAAAGGCTGTCGAATGGCTTTCTTGAAACTCCGCCGATTTCAATTCGGCACGGCGATTGCCCTGATTATGGCGGCCGCCGGACCTTCTCTCGCCGAGGAGGTGAAGCCTGCGGTGACGGAGCCGGTGGTGCAGTTCGATGTCGCTTCGGTTGACACGTTCGCGGGTGCGTTCCTGGCGGCGCGCACGGCTGACAACGACTACGACTACGCGACTGCGATCACCCTCTACAGGGCTGCGCTGAAATTCGAGCCGGACATTGTCGACGTTCGCGAACGGCTGATGGTTTGCCTGTTCATGAATGGAAATTTTGACGAGGGTGTCATCGAGGCCACCCGGCTCAAGGATGATCCTGCCGTAGAACGGATCGCCACCATCGCCCGTGGCATCGATGCCATGCGCAAGAAGCAATTCGCGGACTCCTATCGGCTGTTGAAATATACCGGGCCGAATGAGCTCGACCGGATGGTCAACACGCTGCTGGTCGCCTGGGCGCGGTTCGGCGAAGGCAAGCCCAAGGATGCGATCGCCGCGATCGACCTGATGAAGGGGCCGGACTGGTATTCCGTGTTCCGCAACTATAACGCCGGGATGATCGCGGCGGTGTCCGGCGATATCGAAACCGCCCGCAAGCGGCTGAATGAAACCATCGTCAACCGCGAAGAGGGTGGTGCGGCAAGCGATACCTACATGCGCGCGGTGATAGCGCTCGCGTCGCTGGAGGCGACTGCCGGCAACAAGCAGCGCGCACTCGACGTGATATCGGCGGGCGAAGCGTTCGCACCAGGCTATATGCCGCTGCAGGCGTTCCGAAAGCAGATCGAGGCGGGCGAGAAGCCGTCCCTGGCCATCAAGACAGCGACCGATGGTGCCGCTTCGGTGCTGTTTTCGGTTGGCGGCGCCCTCAATCAATCGCTGACCAATGCCCCTGATCGTCAGGGCGCGCAGGATATCGTCGCCTTCTATCTGGTGACCTCCTATGCGCTGTCGCCGGAGAATGCGGATACCGTGGTGCTGCTTGGCGGGCTCGCCGAGAGCCTGGATCAGCCGCAGCGGGCGATCTCCTGGTACCAGAAGGTGCCGGCCAACTCGCCGCTGCGACGCGTCTCCGAACTGCAGCTCGGCCTCAATCTCGCCAATACCGGCAAGACCGAGGAAGCAAGGAAACATCTTCAAGCGGCGATCACCCAGGATCCGAAGGATATTCGCGGTTATGTCGCCTATGGCAGCCTGCTTTCCGATACCAAGCAATATCAGGAGATGGCCAAGAACTACGACAAGGCCGTCGAGGTCATCGGCCAACTGCCGAAGCGCTCAGACTGGTCGGTGTTCTTCCAGCGAGGCATTGCCTACGAGCGCCTTGATAAATGGGATCTTGCCGAGCCCAATCTGAAAAAGGCGCTGGAACTCTATCCCGATCAGCCGCAGGTGCTGAACTATCTCGGCTATTCCTGGGTCGACATGAATATTCATCTCGACGATGGGCTGAACATGATCCGCAAGGCGGTCGATCTGCGCCCGGATGATGGCTACATCGTCGATTCGCTCGGCTGGGCTTATTACCGGCTTAACCGCTATGACGATGCGGTGGGCGAACTCGAGCGCGCGGTCGAACTGAAGGCGGCTGACGCCACGATCAACGATCACCTGGGTGATGCCTACTGGCGTGTCGGTCGCAAGCTGGAAGCGATCTTCCAATGGCAGACGGCACTTGAATTGAAGCCCGAGGAAGCCGAGATCGCCAAGATCAGGAAGAAGATCAAGGAAGGTCTTCCCCCCGATGAGGCGAGCGCCAAGCCGTCCGAGCAGACGCGTGAGGTGACCGTCGCGCAGGCCGGGGCTGTCGATCCGGTGAAGCAGGAACCCGGGGAGAAGCCTGTCCAGCCTGTGGTGGTGCAGCCCCTGCAGGACAAGGCCGCTGATCCCGCGACGCAGGAGACCGAGGAAAAGCCGGCAGATATCGTTGTGCAGCCGGCGGATTCGACAACCACTCCTGTCGAGGAGAAGCCTGTCGAAACGACCACCCAGCCTTCGGATGCGAAGCCTGCCGATGTGAAGCCGGCCGACACAGTGACCGTGCCGGCAGAGCAGAAGCCGGCCGACGCCGCGGTGGCGGCACCGGCTGAAAGCCAGTCGCACACCGTGGTCAAGGGCGATTCGCTCTGGAATATCGCCAAGGAGATCCTGGGGGATGGTCACCGTTTCCATGAAATCATAACGCTGAACCCGGAGCTTCGCCGCCATCCCGACCGGCTGCAGCCGGGACAGATGCTGAAAATGCCGGACGCAAAGAACTAATGTTGACGGCAGGGGATCTTCCGGCGATCCGATGATCGAAGAACACGCTCCTGCCAAGGTCAATCTCGCGCTGCATGTCACGGGTCAGCGCGCCGATGGCTATCACCTGCTCGATACGCTCGTGACATTCACCGAAGCCGGTGACTTGCTGAGTTTCGAGGCCTCGGATCGGGATCAGTTCACGGTCACGGGCCGCTTCGGCTCATCCCTGCCGGTCGATGCCGATGCGAAGGCCGGCAATCTCGTGCTTCGGGCGCGCGACGCGTTGCGCGACTGGGCAAGGCAAGGGCATCGACAGACAGACCCCGTCCATATTCAGCTGGAAAAGAATCTGCCGATCGCATCAGGCATCGGCGGCGGCTCGGCGGATGCTGCGGCGACATTGCGCGGGCTGGGCCGGCTCTGGAACATTGTCATCCCGGAGGACGACCTGCAGGCCGTGGCCCTTGCGCTCGGCGCCGACGTGCCCATGTGCCTGAAAAGCCGGCCGCTGGTCGCGCGCGGGATCGGCGAGGATATCGCCCTCCTTCCCGACTTCCCGAAATTGCATGTCCTGCTCGTCAATCCGCTGGTGGAGGTCTCGACGCCGGTGATTTTCAGATCGCTCACCAGCAAGAACAATCCGCCGCTCGACCTGCCGACAGCTCCGGGCGCATCCCGCGAGGATTGGCTGAGCGCGCTGGTCTCCGCGCGCAACGACCTCCAGCCTCCGGCAGAAGTCGTCGAGGGCAAAATCGTCGCAGCGCTGGGCCTGATCCGGGCCACCGGACCGGTCTTTGCCCGGATGTCGGGTTCGGGTGCGACCTGCTTCGGGATCTATCCGGATGCCGGGGCATGTCAGGCGGCGCGGGCGGCGCTTGAGGCCGTGCAGCCGGAATGGTATGTGCAGGCTACACAAACATTGTAAGGCTCGACATGCCCATGATCGACGAACCTCGCCCGTTCATTCCCGTTGGCATCGCCGTGCTGACGGTGTCGGATACGCGTACGTCCGCCGATGACAAATCCGGGGACACGCTGGCGGCGCGGATCATCGAGGCGGGCCACCGGCTGGAGGCGCGGGCCATCGCAAAGGACGACAGGCAGGCTATCTTCGATCAGGTCAAGACCTGGACGTTGCAGGACAATATCGATGTGGTGATCACCACTGGAGGGACGGGCTTCACCGGCCGCGACGTGACACCGGAGGCACTCGAGCCGTTGTTCGAAAAGCGCATGGATGGTTTTTCGGAGGTCTTTCATCGCATTTCATATGACAAGATCGGCACATCGACGATCCAGTCGCGTGCCACCGGCGGTGTTGCCAATGCCACGTTCATCTTCGTGCTGCCGGGTTCGCCGGGTGCCTGCAAGGATGCCTGGGACGGAATATTGAAGGCCCAACTGGATTATCGGCATATACCGTGCAATTTCGTGGAAATCATGCCGCGCCTGGATGAGCATTTGAAAAGGGGCGGCGCGTGATCAGTCCACGCGCAGTTTCAGATCCTGCGGATTGAATTTTTTGATCACGGTGGTCGGAGGCGGATCGCCCGACACGTCGGCGCTGACAGCGGACGTCGTGTTCCTGTCGATCACGATTTGATCCGATTTCTGATCACCGGCAGTGAGCGCCGATGTGGTCGCGGTATTGTCGATGGTGACTTTCGGGAGCTTCTGCTCATCGGCTGCCGCCACTGCCGCGTCGTGCTCCGCTATCGCCTCCGTGCTCGCCTTGGAGACATAGGTGACAGGTGAGCCACCGAGCCAGGCTTCCGTACGGAAGACCTTGAGCTCGCCATTGACGTCGCGAAGCTCGATCTTCTGCGTTCCGGGCGCCAGAGTGAATTCGGGCGTTTCGACTTTCTTGGATCTGAGGGGCGCACAGGTCGAGCAGATGATATAGTCGATGCTGTGCGCGCTATCGTTGGTCTTGACGATATCGATGGACGAATCCGCCTGGGCGGTGGCGGCTGCCATCGACATCATGCCTGTCAGCAAAATCATGCGCATCGGTCGAACTCCCGCAACGATAATCGGGAAGGATATGAAAAATCCGTTAATATCCAGTCAGGGGAACTGGTTAAGGAAGGATTAATCGACGCTCTTTTCGCGCTCTATCGCCCGCCATCCGATATCGTGGCGAAAGAAGCCGTTTTCCCATTCGACTTGCGCGACGGCTTCATAGGCCTTGACCTGCGCCTCGGATACGGTCTTGCCCGTTGCCGTGATATTCAGCACGCGACCGCCGGTGGCGACCAGTTGGCCACCCGACAGGGCGGTGCCTGCGTGGAAAGTGCGGCAATCATCCCGGTCCGCCGGAAGCGAACGGATGACGGTGCCTTTCTGGTAGGAACCGGGATAGCCATTCGACGCCATGACCACTGTGAGCGCCGTATCGTCGCTCCATTCGGCTTTTTCGGTGTCCAGCGTGCCCCGGGCAGTGGCAATCAGCAGCGGCAGAAGATCCGATGTCAGCCGCATCATCAGCACCTGGCACTCAGGATCGCCGAAGCGCACATTATATTCGATCAGTTCCGGCCCCTTGGCGGTGATCATCAGTCCGGCAAACAACACGCCGCTGAAGGGATGGCCCATGTCAGCCATGCCGAGAATGGTCGGTTCGATGATCTCGCGCATGGTCCGGGCAATCATCTCGCCGGTCATCAACGGAGCGGGAGAATAGGCGCCCATGCCGCCGGTATTGGGGCCGGTATCGCCGTCGCCGACGCGCTTGTGGTCCTGGGCGGAGGCGAGCGCCAGGGCATTCCTGCCATCCGACAGTACAAAGAAGCTTGCCTCCTCACCATCCAGAAACGCCTCGATCACCACCTCGGCGCCGGCCGTGCCGAACGCGCCTTCGAAACAGTCATCGATGGCAGCAAGCGCCTCGTCGATCGTCATCGCCACGGTCACGCCCTTGCCGGCAGCCAGTCCATCGGCCTTGACGACGATCGGCGCGCCCTGCTGCCGGACATAGGCCCTGGCCTTCGGCGCATTGTTGAAACGCTGATAGGCGCCGGTCGGAATGTCGTAGCGGGCGCATAGATCTTTGGTGAAACCCTTCGATCCTTCCAACTGGGCGGCCGCTGCAGAAGGTCCGAACACGAGGAAACCATTTGCCCGCAGCTTGTCGCTCAGTCCAGCGACCAGCGGCGCTTCCGGTCCGAACACGACGAAGTCGATCGCGGCCTTGCGGCAGAACTGAAGGACGTCTTCATGATCATCGACGTTGATCCCGGCAATCTCGGCACAATTGGCGACGCCAGGATTGCCGGGAGCCGCGTAAAGAGTGGTGAGCAGGGGCGACTGGGCTATCTTCCAGGCCAGCGCATGCTCGCGTCCGCCAGAACCGATCAACAGAACCTTCATCGCCAAGCCCTCATATCCTTGATGCTCGCGGGTTAGAGGGGCAGGGCGGAAAGGTCAAGTCCGGACTTAGGCCGCGCGAACACGGCTACCGGTCATTAACCATGCCGCTTGTTGTGTCGCTAACCAAAGCCGGTTAGTCTCAGGCTGATTTTCTTCTTGAATCGGCGGGCATCCGCCAGCCGGTCGTGAGAGTGGAGGCAGGTTCTTGCGCAATCGAATTATATCAGCTCTTTTGAGCGGGCTCGCCTTTGCCGCGCCGATGTCGGCGCTGGCCGACGACGGCAGCTATTGGTGGTCCGGCGACTGGTATCTGAAAGTCGGCGCCACAGGTTTCGTCGCTCCGCGCTATGATGGTTCGAAGGACTATCTTTTCCAGGCCGCACCGCTGGTGTCGCTTGGCAAGGCCGGGCAGACTGTTCGCTTCTCGTCGCGGAATGACAATCCTTCTTTCGCGGTGCTGGATAGCGGCCCGTTCCGGGCCGGTATCGTCGGCAAGCTGATCATGCCGCGCAATGCCGATGATTCGGACGACCTCAAGGGGCTCAAGCCGGTGAAACTCGGGGTAGAGGCCGGCGTGTTCGCGGAAGCCTACCCGACAGACTGGTTCAGGGTTCGCGGCGAAATTCGGCGTGGCATCCGCAGTCACGATGGCGTCGTCGCCGATCTCGCGGCCGATGGCTTCGTCGATCTCGCCCCGACTGTCAGGCTGTCTGCGGGTCCGCGGCTGTCGTTCTCGTCCAACGACTACATGGATGCCTATTATAAGGTGAACACCCAGCAGTCGAACAGATCCGGCCTGTCGAAGTATAACCCGAGCGGCGGCATCCAGTCTGCCGGTATCGGTGCCGCGATCACCTGGCAGGCGACCGACAAGATCGAGGCCAGCGCATTTACCGAATACAAGCGCTTGTTGGGCGATGTGGCCGATTCGAGCCTGGTGCGGGAGCGGGGCTCCAAGAACCAGTTCGTGATCGGTCTCTCTTCCACCTACCGGTTCGATTTCAATCTGCCTTGAGGTCAAACGTCGCCGTGACGCCGGGCACTCTTGACTGGCGACCGGATTGAGTTAGAGCACTTGACCATGAGCTCTCATTCGACCGACAACGGGCGCGTTTTCGATGCGCCATCCGGCAACTGGGTCTACCGCGTTCTGCCGCGTGCGGCATGGCCTTATGCGCAGCTGGCGCGCTGGGACCGGCCGATCGGCTGGCAGCTTCTGATGTGGCCATGCTTCTGGTCGGCGGCCCTGGCGGCCAATGCCGCCGCCGGCATCGGCCACGCCGTCATCGGCCAGTTCGCCTGGCATCTGTTCCTGTTCTTTATCGGGGCGGTCGCCATGCGCGGCGCGGGTTGCACTTACAATGATCTGGTCGACCAGGACATCGACATGCAGGTCGCCCGTACCCGGTCGCGGCCGCTGCCATCGGGCCGTGCCAGCAGCCTCGGGGCCAAGATATTCCTGGTCGTTCAGGCGCTTGTCGGTCTCGGTGTACTGCTTTGCTTCAACGGTTTCACGATCGTCCTCGGCATCCTGTCGCTGGCGCTTGTGGCGATCTATCCATTTGCAAAGCGATTTACCAACTGGCCGCAGTTCTTCCTCGGCATGGCATTCTCATGGGGCGCATTGATGGGTTGGGCGGCGGTCTTCAGCTCGATCTCGGTCGCATCGGTGACGCTGTACCTTGCGGCGATCTGCTGGACGATCGGCTATGACACGATCTATGCCCATCAGGATAAGGAGGACGACGCGATCGTCGGCGTTCGTTCGACTGCCCGGCTGTTCGGCGACAGTACCAAGATCTGGCTCTTGGCATTTTTCGCCGCGACCGTGTTGCTGGCGGCGATTTCCTTCGTTGCAGCGGGGATCGGGTTTTTCGGATGGCTGGGACTTGTGATCGCCGCGTTCATGTTCGGCTATCAATTGATCGTGCTCGACATTCGTGACGCGGCCCAATGCCTCGAACTCTTCAAATTCAACCATGTCGTCGGCGCGGTGATCTTCGCCGGTCTCGCAATCGGCATCCCGTTTGCCGGTTGAACAGAAAGCCCGGCTGCGGGACAAAGTCAGCCGGGCTTTCCACTCATCGCTGCCCTCGGGGCGGCGATCAGGTGAACACGTTCGAGATTAGGGATGAAGAGGAGGCGGGGCTGTTACTTGGGTAACAAGTCAAACCTTGCGTTATGCTAAATTTCGCCTTTATTATATGGTGACCTGACTGTGTGATACACAACACGCAACCACTAATTCGTGTTTCTCACGTCTCCCGAAAATTGACTCTCGACTGGGCATATGAAAGATTCGCTGCAATTTCGATGATTTGCCAGTCTGGAGCTGCACGCTAAATGTCTGACAACACCAATTTTATGGTTTCGCTGATGAAAATTCCATATTTCGCGGCACTTGCTGAAGCCAATGGCGAGCAGTGGCTGACCGACGTTTTCAGCACTCTTGAAACAACCACTTTTGACTTCTCTCCTTTTCAGGATCTCAATTTTGACGATACCGATGCGTCGGCTGTCGGCGCCAGCGACAGCGATGGCGCGGCTTCCCCTGTCGATATGAGCGCCACGGACCTGACCGTCGACGTGGTGGCAGCCGATGTCCCTTCGACGGATGCCGGCAGCGAGGCGAAGGTTGACGCGAGCGGGATCGACACGCCGGCGCCGGCAGCCGAGCAAGTAGCGCAGGCCAGCCAGGACACGGTGCCTCAGGCGACGGTGGCGGATAGCGAAACCGTGACCGAGGACGTTCGCCCGGACAGTTTCGACAACAGCGCGAACCCCATGCCGGACATGTCCGATTACGGGGACTTGAACCGCTATTCTTCAGTGCTGTACCAGTATCTGCGTACGCGCGGCGAGGGAGCTGTGTTCGATGACGGTGTCAATAACGTCGAATTGAATGGCTATTACCGGGACATGAACCTGGGCGCAGGCGACGATCAAATCTATACCGGGCATTCGAAGTCCAACGACGTGTTCGATTGGGACCACACCGTTATCGACGGTGGCGAAGGCAACGATACTCTGCACCTCGATCGAGGCGCCGGCTACACGATCACACTTGGCGACAAGGTCGACCTGGGGGATGCCGGCGGGCTGATAAAGCTCATATCGGTCGAAAATGTCGTCGGCTCCAGGGGCGATGACAGCATTACCGGTGACGATGGCACCAACGTGCTTGAAGGGCGGGGCGGCAACGACACCATCGATGGCGGCAAGGGCAATGACACGCTCGATGGCGGTGACGGCGACGATAAGCTGACCGGTGGTGACGGTACTAATACAATCATTGGCGGGGCCGGCAACGATACGATCGACGCGGGCGAAGGCAACGACTCGATCGAGGGTGGTGACGGCCTTGATACGATCATGGGTGGCGTGGGCGATGATACGATCGACGGCGGCGCTGGCAACGATGTCATCACTGCCGGCGAAGGCAATGATTCGATCGTGGGTGGCGACGGCGATGATACGATCGACGGCGAGAATGGCGATGACACCATTGATGGCGGCGATGGCGCCAACACGATCAATGGCGGGCTAGGCAACGATACGATCGATGGCGGCGCGGACAATGATATCATCAATGCCGGTGAAGGTGACGATACGATCGATGCTGGCGAAGGCATCGATACGATCGACGGTGGGGAGGGTAACGACACCATCGATGGTGGTGCTGGCAATGATACCATCTTTGGCCGTCTGGGCGATGACGTTATCAGCGGTGGCGCAGGCGATGATGAAATCAATGGCGGCGATGGCAAGAATACACTGAACGGTAATGAAGGTAACGACACCCTTCGCGGTGGCGATGCCGAAGAGACGATTGATGGCGGTACCGGCGACGACGTCATCATTGGTGGTGACGGGGCGAATGTCCTGACCGGCGGCGATGGCAGCGACACCATCACCGGTGGTGCGAATGTCGATAAAATCGATGCCGGGGACGGAAACGACAACATCACCAGTGGCGGCGACGACGACACGGTCAATGCTGGCGCGGGCAATGACACGATCAATGTCGGTGACGGCAACGATGTTGTCACCGCAGGCGACGGCAATGACACGATCGGCGGTGGTGCCGGCAGGGATGTCATCGATGGTGGCAATGATGACGACGAGATCACCGGCGGTGATGATGCAGACAAGCTGACTGGCAGTCAGGGCGACGACACGCTCGACGGCGGTGCCGGCAATGACACCCTTGATGGTGGTAACGGCGCCGACAGCCTGGTTGGCGGTGCCGGCAACGACAGCCTGATTGGCGGCGATGGCGACGACGATCTCGATGGCGGAAGCGGTGACGATGTTCTGACGGGTGGCAACGGCGACGATAAGCTGGCCGGTTTTGCCGGCGACGATTCGATCGATGGCGGTATCGGGGCGGACAAGATCGATGGCGGTGACGGCTCTGACACGCTGACAGGCGGCGATGACGACGACAAACTGACCGGCGGCCTCGGTAAGGACAGTCTCGACGGCGGCACGGGCAACGACCAACTGGATGGCGGCGATGGCGTTGATACACTGATCGGTGGCATCGGCAACGACAAGCTGCTGGGCGGTCTTGGCGATGACACCATCACCGGCGGTGACGGCAACGATATCATCACTGGCGGCGCGGGTGGCGACGAAATGTCCGGCGGCAGCGGCAAGGATACCTATGTTTATGCCAGCACCGACGATAGTGGTGTATTTGACGACTTTGATTTCATCAGTGATTTCAACGTCGCTGAAGACAAGTTTGATCTTTCCGACCTCAGCCTGAGCGATGAGTTCGTCTTCAAGGGCACCGCTGCATTCGCGGGTGGCGGCGATCCAAGCGTGCGTTACATCAAGAACGCCAGCGATACGATGGTTCAAATTGACACGAACGGCGACGGCGCCGTCGACATGCAGATCAAGCTCGATCACGCGCTGGATCTGACGACGGCCAATTTCGATCTGTGATTGAACGAAACACAAATGCAAAATGGCGCCGCGTGGCGCCATTTTCATTTTGGGAATGGCCTCGGCCCGACGGTTAATCCTGGGAGAAAATGTCGCGACCTTCGATCTTCATCCGTATGCCGAGCGTGCCTGTCTTACGGCGCACCAGAAAGCGCGGGCGGCGGTCGGCGAAGTAGGAATGGCGCCGGCGCGGTTTGGGCGGCTTCGAGCCTACGGTCAGCAAATGTTCGTCGAGCTCTCTGGCGACGCCGTCGGCTTCCACCATCAGCATCGGTATACGGTAGGCGTCCGACCATGAGCGCCAATCGGCGGCGATATCGTAGAGGTCGTGGGCCACCAGCAGCGGTATGCAGAGCCCCGGATCGGTGTGATGCAGTTCCAGTGTCACCGTGACTTCGCCATTGCCATGATCGATGGCACGTGCCGCGACGCCGGAGAAGATGCGGGAGGGAAGGGCGACGGTCAGGGGCAGGCCGCTCGAGGGCAGGACCCTGCGCATGACCGCGCCACGTTCGTCGAGTGTCAGTGTAACGGTTTCGTCCGTATCATGCAGCTTGTAGTTCAGTTGCTGCGGAAAGAGACCCGGATCGAGTCTCAGTATATCGGTGGCCCATGAGGGTTGCATGACGGTGTTTTGCATAATTTCGACCCTGTTTATCTTGAGAGCTTGTCTCTCGCCATCTGGGACTTTTCGTCCTCTTGATGACCCAAAGATAATCGTCGTACATTCGATCTAGCTTAAAAATCTCGGTTAAGAAAACTTTGCCTTCCCTGATGGTTAGCGGTTTCCAAGAAGGTACGGTTTGCAAATGGTCAATTGCTTTTGAGCACTTTTAAGCAACAGGTTGTTGGTCCGGACAATGGCGTGGTAAGCTTCGGATAAGAACTTCGTGCGATCATGACGCTTATTTGTATTTTAGCGCTCCGGTCCCCCCATGGTCTCGACATATCTCAGCTACAATATCATTAGTCGCGATATGAAGGCGCAGCTGGATCGGGTGGCCAAGCAGCCGGAAGTGTCGCGCGAGGACCAATATTACCAGGACAATATTGGCAAGGTGAAAACCGTCGACGAGTTCGTCGGCAACTATCGCCTGTTCGCTTATGCGATGAAGGCTTATGGCCTTGAAGACATGACCTATGCCGCGGCCTTCATGAAAAAGGTGCTGAATAGCGATCTGAACGATGACAAGTCTTTTGCCAATTTGTTGACCGACAATCGTTACCGCAAATTTGCCCAGGCGTTCCAGTTCACGGCTGCAACGGCGGTCGCCCAGACCAGCGGCCAGACCGACGACCTGATAAATCATTACAAACAGTCGATACTGGACCAGGCCGATGCGGTTTCGACCGCCAACAGTGCTTTCAAGACCGGCATCGCCACTGTAACGTCCGTGGACGATCTTCTCAACAATGAACAGTTGAGAACCTACGCGCTCAAGGCTTTCAGCGTCGACAGCCCCTATTGGAGCAAGGATTTTCTCACCAAGGTGCTGACCAGCGACGTCAATGATCCGGCAAGCTACGTCAACACGCTGGCCATTCCCGATGCCGGCAATTACAAGGCAATGGCGGCGGCTTTCAATTTCAATGCCTCAGGCACGCTCGATACAGGCGTTACGGCTCAGGATGCCGCTCAGACGACGAGCACGATTGAAGCCTATACGTTTTCGGTCCCGGACCGCCTGACGCCGGCCGGCGCTGATCTGAACAAGGCCTATTTCGAGGCCAATATCGGCTCGGTCACCGATGTTGACGGTCTCGTCAATGACGCACGCATGCTGGATTATATCAAGACCGCCTACGGCCTCGACAAGTTGAACCTCAAGAGCGAGTTCAAGAATATCCTGACCAGCGACCTTGCCGATCCGAACAACTATGCCACCACATTCGGCGGCGCGAATTACGAGGCACTGACCAGGGACTTCAATTTCAATCCCGACGGCTCGATCAATGGCGCATCGGCGCAGACGGCTGCCCAGACTTCGGTGACATCCAGTCAATACATGACCAGGTATGACGATGCAGACAGTGTCGCCGACGAAGGGCTCTATACCTATTACAAAAGCAATATCGGCTCGATGGATAGCGTCGAGGAACTCCACGGCACCGGAAAGGTCTACAACTTTATCCTCGCCGCCTACGGCTTTGACCCGAATACGACATCGGCGAAAGTCATAGACCAGACGCTTGAGAGCGATCTCACCGACCCGAAGAGCTTCGCCAACATGCAGAAGGACAAACGTTACACGGATCTGGCCGCTGATTTCAATTTCGATGCCAAGGGTGCCAAGACAGCACCGCTGCTTGCGCAATCGCAGCAAACCATGCAGCAGATCGCCAGCGACTACGTGGTCGGCATGACGCGCTATGATCACACCGACCAGAAGGATCAGGCGACCAAGGACGCGACCGCGTACACCACAGGGATACAGGCAGTCAAAACCGTGTCCGATTTCCTGTCCGACCGGAAGCTCGTCGATTTCGTCCTGCAATCCAAGGGCATCGATCCGAAAACCGTAGACGACGATTTCATGAAGAAGCTGTTCGCATCCGATCTCAGCGATCCCAAGAGCTTCGCCAACCAGCAGACCGATCACCGCTTCATCGACATCGTCTCGTCCTTCAATTTCGATGCCAAGGGCAACATCGCCCAGCGCGATACCGGAATTCAGGACCACTATGGCCAGATGAACACCGATTATCTCTATCTGCAGCAGACATTGGAGACGGACACCGGCGAAGACAGTCCGGGCGCGCGCCTGGCCCTCTATTTCAAGCGCATGGCGCCCTCGATCAATTCGGCCTATGATATTCTCGGTGACACCGCCCTGCTCGAAGTCTTCCGCACGGCGTTCGAGCTGCCGCCCGAAATGTCGACCATGGCGATCGACAAGCAAAGCACTCTCGTTAACAAATATCTGAATCTGCAGGATTTGCAGGATCCCGCCAAGCTGGACAAATTCATCAGCCGCTTCACGTCCATGTACGATCTTGCCAACAGCACGGGCCAGGACCCGATATTGTCGCTCTTCGGGAGCTCGTCGGGCGGTATCAGCGCCGACACCCTTCTGGCGGTCGCGCAGCTGAAATACTAGCCTCGGACCGGATGACCTGCATTATCGCCTCGTCTGGGCAATTGCTTTTGCCTATGGAGGCGTTATATCTCTCCCTATATCACGATCAGGGAGAGTACTCATGTTTCGTCGTTCACTTCTGTTTTCCATCGCCGCCGCCGTCTCGATCGGCCTTGCATCCTCCCTGCCGGCAACTGCCGCGGAGAAGGCGCTGACGATTTTCGCCGCCGCCAGCATGAAGGGGGCGCTCGATAGAGTGGCGAAGCTCTATGAAGCCAAGACCGGCACCAAGGTGGCAATTTCCTTTGCCTCCAGCGCGGCGCTCGCCAAGCAGATCGAAGCCGAAGCGCCTGCCGATATCTTCATCTCCGCCGATCTGAAATGGATGGACTACGTGGTCGACAAGGGCGCGGTGAAAAAGGAAGAGGTTGTCAAACTGCTCGGCAACCGCCTTGTTCTTGTCGCCGCCAAGGATTCGACCGTTACGCTGAAGATCGACGAGGACTTTGCACTGGCCGCAACGCTCGGTGACGGACATCTGGCCATGGGCGAGGTCAAGAGTGTTCCCGCCGGCATCTACGGCAAGCAATCGCTGGAATTTTACGGCGTCTGGAACGATGTCGAAAAAAAGGTTGCCGGTGCGGAGAATGTCCGCGCCGCCTTGCAACTGGTGACCCGGGGCGAGGCTCCGCTTGGCATCGTTTATGAGACGGATGCAATGGCTGATTCAGGTGTGAAGGTCGTCGACACATTCGGCGAGGAAAGCCACAAGCCGATCGTCTATCCGGTTGCGCCGATTGCCGCCTCCACCAATCCGGCCGCAAAGGACTTCCTTTCCTTCCTGATGGGCGCCGAGGCCCAGGATGTCTTTAAGAAGGCAGGCTTTACGGTTCTCGCCGGCTCCTGACGCATGCACTTCAGTGAAGACGAATGGATAGCGATTACCCTGAGCTTGAAGGTTGCAGCGCTGGCGGTTTCCGTCAGCCTGCCACTCGGCATAGCCGTCGCCTGGCTGCTGGCGCGCCGTGAATTCTTCGGCAAATCGCTGTTCAGCGCCATCATCTCGCTACCACTCATCCTGCCTCCGGTGGTGACCGGCTACCTTCTGCTGGTTGCCTTCGGCCGCAAGGGCGTTCTCGGCATATTCTTCGAATCGACATTCGGGCTGGTGTTCTCGTTTCGCTGGACCGGTGCGGCGCTTGCCGCAGCGGTCATGGGCTTTCCGCTGATGGTGCAGGCAATCCAGATCTCCATGGAAGCGATCGACAGGCGGCTGGAGGCTGCCGCCGGCACGCTCGGCGCCCGCCCGCTCTGGGTGTTCCTGACGGTAACCCTGCCGCTCAGCCTGCCCGGCATCATTGCCGGCACGGTGCTGGCATTCGCGCGGTCGTTGGGGGAGTTTGGCGCGACGATCACATTCGTCTCATCCATTCCAAGTGAGACGCAGACGCTTGCGTCCGCTATCCATGCAGCACTTCAGGATCCTGATGGCGAGCCGCAGGCATGGCGCCTGACGATTTTCTCCATCGTGATTTCGTTCGCGGCGATCTTTCTTGCGGGCTTCGTATCCCGTTTCGTCGCCCGCAGACTGGGGGGGCAAACGTGATCTCCGTTTCCGTGCTTCATCGCCAGGGAGAATTCGCGCTCGATGCCAGTTTCGAGGCGGACCAGGGCGTCACCGCATTGTTCGGTCCCTCCGGTTCCGGCAAGACGACGCTGGTGCAGATGATTGCCGGATTGAGCCGCCCGGACGATGCGCGGATCACCTTCGACAACGTGGTGTGGAACGATACGGACAGCGGAATTTTCGTCCCCTCGCACAAGCGCCGCATCGGCTATGTGTTCCAGGAGGGACGGCTGTTCCCGCATCTGACCGCACGGCAGAACCTGCTCTATGGCCGGTTCTTTGCGCCACGCGGCGACCGGACAATGGGTGAGGACGAGGTTGTGTCGTTGCTCGGCATCGGCCACCTGCTCGACAAGCGGCCGTCGACGCTGTCGGGCGGCGAGAAGCAGCGCGTCGCCATCGGCAGGGCGCTGCTTTCGGCACCGAAGCTGATCCTGATGGATGAGCCGCTATCGGCGCTCGACCGCTCGCGCAAGCAGGAGATCCTGCCCTATATCGAGCGCATCCGCGATCATATCAAGATCCCGATCGTCTATGTCAGCCACGCGATCGATGAAGTGGCACGTCTTTCGAACCGGGTCGTGCTGCTGGAGGAAGGCAAGGTGAGGGCGCAGGGCACGCCGGCACAGATCTTCCCGGAAGTCGACAACCTGCCGGAAAACATGGCGCCGCAGTCGATTATCGAGGGACGGCTGATCGGCCACGAACCCTATTATGGACTGAGCATTGCCGAGGTCGGTTCGGAAATCATCACGCTGCAACCGGTCGATCTTCCGGATGGAACGATGGTGCGGATGCGCATTCCCGCCACCGACATCATCCTGGCGCTGGAGCGGCCCGAAAACATCAGCGCGCTCAACCACTTGGCCGGCGAGATCACGACAATCACCAGTGACGGGCCGCATGTTCTGGTCAGCCTCGATTGCGGCGGGCAAAGGCTTGTGACGCGGATCACCCTATTGTCGGCGGAGCGGCTGAGGCTGAAGCCGGGACTGCGCGTGCACGCGCTGTTCAAGGCGGTCACGGTCGATGGCGGCAGCCTGTTTCACTCTTCCGTCGGCCCTGCTTTTTCTTCCTGAGGCCTGGCGTTGCTTTCGAGCCATTCGAGATCGGCCTTCAGCGTCGTGGCCGTGCGTTTCTCCATGTCCCGGAAGCGGGCGAGCAGGGCTTCGCCGAACTCGGTCAGGCCGGCGCCGCCGCCACTCTTGCCGCCATGCTTGGTCTCGATCACCGCATGCACGAACATCCGGTTCAGCTCGTCGGTAAGCAGCCAGCCGCGCCGGTAGGACATGCCCATGCGGCTCGCAGCCTGTCTTATGGAGCCGGTCTCTCGGATCAGTTCCATGAGCTCCGCCTTGCCGTGGCTCAGCGGCGCGCCGCCGGGGAAAGTGAACCGGAGATTGGTCTTGATCGCACGGCTCATGAGACGATCACCTTGTCGGGGTTCATGATGCCGGCCGGGTCGAAGGCGTGCTTGATCCGCCGCATCAGGTCGATTTCGATCGGCGGACGGATTGCCGCGAGCTCGTCGCGCTTCAACTGGCCGATGCCATGCTCGGCAGAGATCGATCCATTGAACGACAGGACCAGCCCGTGGACGATCTCGTTGACCTCGCGCCATCTGCCGATGAAGTCGGCCTTGTCGGCACCGACCGGCTGGGAAATGTTGTAGTGGATATTGCCGTCGCCGAGATGGCCGAAAGCGCAGATGCGTGCGGCGGGCATATGGGCAAGCACCGCCTTTTCGGCTGCTGCCATGAAGGCCGGAATCGATGACACAGGCACTGAGACGTCGTGCTTGATCGAGCCGCCCTCCGGTCTCTGGGCGTTCGACATGCTCTCGCGCAGGTGCCAGAAGGCGCGGGCCTGCGCGGTCGATGCGGCGATCGTTGCATCCCTGATCACACCGGCGGAAAACGCATTTTCCAGCAGCCCCTGCATCATCCGTTCGGCGCTTTCCGCGCTGTCGAATGTCGAGATATCGATCAGCACATACCAGGGATAGGGCTCGGCCAGCGGGTCGCGAACTCCCGGGATATGCCGGACAGTGAACTCGACGCCAAGCCGAACCATCAACTCAAATCCGGTCAGCGAAGGGCCGCAGGTCGCCGCCGCCATCTCGAAGAATGCCAGCGCATCTTCCGCGCTTTCCAAACCGGCAAACGCCACTTGATGGCCGCGCGGGCACGGAAAGAGTTTGAGCACGGCACCGGTGATGACACCCAGCGTGCCTTCTGCGCCGATGAACAGATCGCGCAGGTCGTAGCCGGTATTGTCTTTCTTGAGCTTGCGCAGTCCGTCCCAGATCTCGCCCGTGGGCAGCACGACTTCCAGACCGAGGCACAGCTGGCGCATATTGCCATAGGCAAGCACCTGGGTGCCGCCGGCATTGGTCGAGAGGTTGCCGCCGATCTGGCAACTGCCCTGCGATCCCAGCGACAGCGGAAACAGGCGATCGTGTTTTGTCGCCACTTCATGGATGGTGTCGAGGATGCAGCCGGCGTCAGTGACCAAAACGTTCGCCGATGTGTCGATTTCCCGCACCCTGTTCATCCGGCTTAGCGTCAGAAGCACGTCGCTCTTGCCCTCGCGCGGCGTCTGGCCTCCGACATGGCCGGTATTGCCCGATTGCGGCACGATCGGCGTGCCGGTTTCAGTCGCAAGCCTCATGATCGCGGACACTTCCTCCGTGCTGGCGGGCCGCAGCAGAAGAGGGGAGGCGCCATGGTAGAGCCCCCGCGTTTCGACCAGATGTGGAGCGATTTCGGCTGGATCGGTGATCGCGTTCCTGTCACCGACGATGGCCGCGAAGCGTTCGATAAGGGCGGGTTCAAACGAATTCATATACATTCCTCACTGCCGTGGCGCGGCGGCGCGGGCCAGCCGATCATTGATGGCTTCGCCGAGACTGTCCATCGGCACCGGCGCGAATGCGATCGCGGAGGCTCCCAGCGCATCGGCCTTTTTCATGATGGCAAACAGGTTCGCCGCCGCTTCCCGAAGATCGCCACCGGGGCTGAGGTCGAATTTCTCCGTCGCGTCTTCGGCTCCGGCGATGTCCTGGTTGCCGAAATTGACCAATACTTCGCCCTCATGAACCTGCGTCACATTCATGCGGACGCCCGCATTCGGCGCATAGTGCGAGGCGAGCATGCCCGGCGCCTCGATCGCCTCGGCATGATCCGAGCGCAGCACGTCGATACCGAGCAGATCCTCGATCGTCGTGACATCCAGTCCGCCCGGCCGCAGCAGGCGCACGGCGTCGCCCTCGACCTTGATGATCGTGCTCTCGACACCGACACCGGCGGCGCCGCCATCGAGAATCAGCCCGATCTTGTCGTCCAGCTCGGCGGCGACATGCTGCGCCGAGGTTGGGCTGATCCGGCCGGAAATATTGGCGCTCGGGGCGGCGAGCGGCCTGCCAAATGCGGAAATCAGCAGGCCAGCAAACCCTTCGGGGACGCGAATGCCGATGGTCGGCAGGCCGGCGGTGCAAAGTTCGTGGATCGGGCTTTCGGGCTTCAGCGGCAGCACCAGCGTCAGTGGACCGGGCCAGAAGGCTTGCGCCAGCGTGTGGGAGATCGGATCGAACTCCGCATGCAGTACGGCCATTTCGAGGCCGGACATGTGGGCGATCAGCGGGTTGAAGCGCGGTCGGCCCTTGACCTCATAGATGCGTGAAATCGCCGATGGATTGGTGGCGTCTGCCGCCAGCCCGTAGACGGTCTCGGTGGGAATGGCGACCGGTTCGCCGGATGCAAGAATGCGGACCGCCTCAGTGAGCGCCCGTTCCGGCTCCATCTCGATGTCGATTAGTTCGGCCATGACTCGCCGCCTGAGAACATTTCTGCGGAGGCTATAACGCGGCAATGCTACCTTGCCAAGCAGACAGAAATCACATCGCCCGGATGACTTTGCGGATGACCTCGTGCTTGGCCCCCATCATCAACACGTTCTTCATCGCCGCCTTCGGATCATTCGTGCGAAAGAGGATGCCGTCGCCACGGACATTCTTGTTGACCGCGAGCTTCTGCAGCTCGTCATTCTTTTCAACCGCAATCGCGAAATACATGCGGCCGGCGCGCATGTTGATCCTTTCGAAAGCCAGTTCGTCAGCGGCGATATCGGCAAAGAAATTGGCGATGTAGAATGCCCACTTGATGTCCTTGAATTCCGCGAAACTGGATTTTGCTGCCGTCACGTGACAGTAGCCGAGATGCGGCGTTCCCTTCAGGGTGCGGTGGAAGAGCAGCCTCGGGAACTGGATGGACCTGTGGAAATTGTTCAGTCGCTGGTGTGTCGTGTCGCCGGCGTTGACGAGATACTTGCCCGTCCGCTGGGCAACTTCTTCATAGGAGAGATAACGCTTCTGAACCGCATCCCAGTTCGGTCGATTGCGATCGATCCGGCCGGTGCGAAGGAATTCCGACTCCTTGGCCGGGAGCATGCTTTTCCGTTTTTCGGTTTCGAAATAGCGTATATCCGCCATGGTCGATAAAAGCTCAGAAGACTGTTCTTGCATAAGCCTACTCTCAAGCAACTTAATGAATGCCTAAGAACTAGAGGCCAGGGGTTTCGCGAGGCTTGCCCGCGGACGACGCAGGCACTAATTTAGCGCGGTTTCCACCGGTTTTATGCGCGGTGCAGCGTAAACGACCCGAGCGCCGATGCCATGCGGCATGCTGGTGCCGTAAGCGCCGCTGACGTTGACCAGAAATTGCAGCGCCGGCGGCCTTTCAGGCAGCAGTTCGCCCTGTTTCCAGTTTTTCGCAAGTTCGGCCCGCGCCATCGGCACGGTGTTGACATCGATATCGTCGAGCGTGCCTTCGATCCGCATCGGACAGGCGAGCTTGCCGCAATTTGAAGATGAGGCGAACTGCCAGAGCAGGTAGTTATTCCAGTTCCCCATCGGGAACACGCCCTTGATCTCCGGCTTGTAGCGCGCATACCAGAGCGGCAGCCGCGACAGCAGCCGGTGTTCCTCGCGATGCGAGGCGATAAAGCGTGCCGTGTCATGGTTGATGTACAATACCGGATAACGGCCCGTGCGTGTCTTGATGTGGCGCGCGAAGATCGCCGCATCGTCCAGTGACATGAATTGTTTGCTGTCGAGACTTTCGAGGTCGAGAACCATCATGTCGTCGGGACCCGGCGTGGCATAGTCGAGAAAATGATTGGCCTGGTCGATCGGATTGCCGGGCCGGGCAAGGTGATAGGCGCCCCAGAGCAGACCGTTGGCTTTCGCGAGCATGCGGCGTGTCTGGTAAAGCTCGCGGCTGACGGAATATTTGCGCCACATCGTCTTGCAATGGGCAACACTGTCGCCGCGGTTTCGCTTCGAGCAGTCATAGACTTCGGGCAGGCCATCGGATGCTTTGGAGATGAAGCCGGCGATACGCTTGTTGGTGACCAGCTTTTCCCACTCGATGATGTTGAGTTCATAGGCATCGATCACCAATGCCGTTTCCTTGTTCTTCCAAGGCTCGTTGTCGAGTGCATGCACGGCTTTCACGCCGCAAAGCGCCAGCAGGCTGAACGCAAATATCACTAACTTCTTCATAACCCATCCGCCACAGGTTCAAACTTGAATCGTGGGGCAATAGGGTTAACAAATGGTTAAAATAAGATCTGCCTAATATTGCGGGGCAGCATTGTGCCGTCGACGGGGGAAAGATCCATGCGTCTACAGCGGCAGGATAGCGCCGAGACTGCCGAGAACCTTCGGTGAAAACGCTTCCGGCAGGATACGGCGTTTCATCTTGCCAAGAATGTTGCGGAGCGCCATCACTTGTCTGGAATAGGGGTGGCGAACGAAAGCGATCTTGCGCAGGTAGTCGTCGATTTCCCAGAGAGCTTTGGTATCCTTGGCGAAATAGGCGATATCGCCGGCGTTCAATGTTCGGTTCGCGCCGCTCTGCGAGGTCACGCGCACGGAGCCCTGGAGGATGACGACCGTTTCCTCATTGTGAAACGTCCACCAGAAACTGCCCGCGGTACATTCCCAGATATTGGTCGAGGCCTTGCCGTCGATGCTGGGCGAATGCAGGCCGGCCCGTGCGACGGGGTTCCCCGACACGATCCATTCAGGATTGATCGGCGCGTCGTCAAGCACGACATCTTCGGGTGGCGCAGCAATGAACTGCGGATCTTCCGCCTGGAATGCGACCGAAGTGCCGAATGACGACATGAAAGCTCCCCACTTATCAATCACGCCCTGTCTGACACAAAAAATATATGAAACCGTTGAACCGGACGTTACAATTTGATCGAACATGTTCCACATGCGCTGAACCGGCTGACATCGGGGCCAAATCCGGCGCAATGCAAATCTGTTGAAGGACGAAATCATGAAAATTCTCGTGGTCGGCGCAAGCGGTACTCTGGGCAAAGCCGTCGTTTCCGAACTCTCCAAGCGCCATGAGGTGATCTCCGCCTCGCGAAATGGCGACGTCAGGGTCGATGTCAAGGACGTCGCCAGCATCAAGGCGATGTTCGAGACGGTCGGCAAGCTCGATGCGATCGTCTTCACCGCCGGCAAGGCGCATTTCGGCCCGCTCTCCGGCATGACGCCAGAACTGATGGATGTCGGAATCAGGGACAAGCTGATGGGCCAGGTCAATCTTGTGCTGTCGGGCACGGAATACCTTAACGACGGAGGTTCGTTCACGCTCGTCAGCGGCATTCTGGGCTCCGAGCCGATCAAGGCCGGCACCAATGCCGGCATGGTCAATGGCGCGATCGACTCGTTCGTGATTTCCGCGGCGATCGAACTGCCGCGCGGCATTCGCATCAATTCAGTCAGCGCCACCATGTTTGAGGAAGCGCTCGAACATTACGGTCCGTTCTTCCGCGGTTTCAAGCCGGTTCCGGTTGCCGATGTGGCGCTGGCCTTCTCCAGAAGCGTCGAGGGCGCCACCACCGGCAAGGTCTTCAAGGTGGGGTACTAGAGAATCCGCGCACGCCGCAATGCAAACCAGGCGAGCCCCACCGAAATGGCGATGATGATGCCGGCAAACACCGTGCCGCCATCGGTATGGGCAAACGGCAGGTTCTCGGTATTCATTCCGAAGAAGCCGGTCACCAGCGTCGGCGGCATCAGGAAAGCGGTTGCCAGCGACAGGATGTAGAGGTGGCGGTTGGTCTCGGACGAGGAACGCGAATCGATGTCCTCGTGCAGCAGCCGCGCCCGTTCCTGCAGCGAGAACACATCGCGCTCGACAGTTTCGATCCGTTCCGTCAGCTTTTGGGCAATGTCCTGGAAACCGTCCGGCGCCTCGTCGTCATCGGCGGCAACGGCACGGCGCAGCAGCGCCAGTTCAGTTCTCAAGTGCCGGTGCAGCTTGACGATCGTCCGACGCGCCGGCGCCAGCTTGTGCCGTTCGTCGCGCGGGGCATTCTCGTAAACAAAATCCTCGATGACGTTCAGTTCCTCGTTGATCTCCAGCACGATCGCCATCACCGTCCGCTGGAATTCGATTACCAGCGTGCCCAATACATCCATCGGACCACGGATTTTAGCGCTTTTCTCGATCGCAGTTCGGGCACGATCGACGCTGCGCAGCGGATGCAGCCGCGTGGTGACGATCATCCGGTCGGTCAGGGCGAAATGCAGCCAGCCGATCTCGGAAGTCATCTCGTCGAAGCCGCGCTGGAAATCGACCAGCGTGCCGCAGACCAGATCGCGCGATACAGACAATGTCGCATGCGGATCGCGGCTGGTCAGCGCCTGGCACGCTTCAAGGGGCAGGTCGGGCAGCGAGTCCAGCAATCCGGGCACGCGCGCATCACTAAGGCCGAGATGCAGCCAGGTGAAGCCGCTACCTGCCCGCAATTCGTCGATGCTGCATTGCGTTGACAGCCGTTCGCACTGTCCGGTTTCAGGAAGGAAACGATGCGCCCAGACAAAGCCGGGAATAGTCGAGTCGGCAAGCTCCATGGGCATCCTTCTCTGGAAGATTTCAGAGGCATAGACCTGCTGTATGACAGTTGTGTAACGGCCATGCCCGTGACACATGCCATCAAATTTACGTTTACGTAAAAATCAAATAGTCCGAAAGTGAAAGTGGAAGTGGATTTCGGGCTACGAATCCGTATTCTGGCGAAAATGCCATGATCATGTGGGGAGGAACGCGGATGTACAAGGCGCCGGTCGATGAGATCGCCTTCACCCTCAAAAGCGTTGCCGACCTCGGGGATATCGTCGGAAGGGGGCAATTTGCCGACCTGAGCGAAGACCTGGTCGATGCCATTCTCACAGAAGCCGGGCGCTTCGCAACGGAAGAAATCGCACCGCTCGGCGATGTCGGCGACAGGCAGGGCGTGAGGCTGATCGATGGCGCCGTCAAGACGCCGGACGGCTGGGCAGCCACCTACAAGGCGTGGGCGGAAGGCGGCTGGAACTCGCTGACGGCCTCCGAGGAATTCGGTGGCCAGAACTTGCCGCATATGCTGCTGGTCGCGACATTCGAGATGTGGAACAGCGGCTCGATGGGTTTTGCCATCGGCCCGACCTTGACGATCGGCGCGGTCGAAGCGCTGCAGGCGCATGGGTCGGATGCGATCAAGGCGATGTACCTGCCGAAGATGATCTCCGGCGAATGGACCGCCTCGATGAACCTGACGGAATCGCAGGCCGGTTCCGATGTCGGCGCCCTCAAGACCCGCGCCGAGCGCCGCGATGACGGCAGCTACCGCATTTTCGGCCAGAAGATCTTCATCACCTATGGCGAGCACGATCTGACGGACAATATCATCCATCTGGTGCTGGCAAGGCTGCCGGATGCGCCGGCCGGCACGCGCGGCATTTCGCTGTTCGTGGTGCCGAAATTCCTGGTCAATGATGATGGTTCGCTCGGTGCCCGTAACGACGTCCACTGCCATTCGCTCGAGCACAAGCTCGGCATTCATGCCTCGCCGACTTGCACGATGATCTATGGTGACGGCAGGTTCGGGGATGAGAAAGGCGCGATCGGCTGGCTGGTCGGCGAGGAGAACAAGGGCCTCGCCTGCATGTTCACGATGATGAACAATGCCCGCCTCGCAGTCGGCATGCAGGGCGTCGCGGTCTGCGAGGCCGCCACTCAAAAAGCCATTCAGTATGCCCACGAGCGTCTGCAGGGCCGCGCGCCCGGCTGGAAGGGCGAGGGCATGAGCCCGATCATCGAACATCCGGATGTGAGCCGCATGCTGGTGACGATGAAGGTGCTGACGCAAGGGTCGCGCGCAATTGCCTATGCCTGTGCCCAGGCGATAGACATGAGCCACGTGACCGAGGGCGAGGCCAGGACATTCTGGGAGGAACGCGCCAATCTCCTGACCCCTCTCGCCAAGAGCTTCCCGACCGATATGGGCGTCGAGGTCGCCTCGCTCGGCGTGCAGGTGCACGGCGGCATGGGCTTTATCGAGGAAACGGGTGCTGCCCGCCTGCTGCGCGACGCCCGTATCGCGCCGATCTATGAAGGCACCAATGGTATCCAGGCGATCGACCTGATCGGTCGCAAGCTGCAGCAATCCGGCGGCGCGCATATCCGAACCTTTATCAGTGAGATGCGGGAGATCGTCGAACAGGTGCGCGGCTCCAACCGTGCCTTTGGTCGAACGGCGGAAAAACTCGCCGAATCCATTGCCGATCTCGAACAGGCAACCGAATGGATGCTGGCGTCTGTCGGTGCCGGCCGCATGGTCGAAGCGCTGTCGGGCGCCACGCCCTACCAGCGACAGTTCGGCCTGACGCTGACGGGTGTCTATCTCGCCAAGGGCGGGCTGGCTGAGACCGCCGACGGCAAGGACGGGGGACGGATCGGGCTCGCACGGTTTGCGGCGGAAAACCTGTTGTCCGAGACGGCGGCACTCAAGGATCGCGTTATCAATGGTGCCGAGAGTCTTGCGGCGGCACGCGCCGCACTCGGCTGAAAGGAAGAGAATGTCCGATATCCTCATCGAACGACCCGAGGCACATCCATCCATCGTCGTCATCCGCATGAACCGGCCCGAGAAGAAGAACGCCATCACCCGCGATATGTATGGTGCGATGGCGCTGGCGCTGGCGGATGCCAATGACGATGACAGCATCGCGGCGGCGGTGATTTTCGGTGTGCCGGGCTGCTTCTCCTCCGGCAATGATCTCACCGATTTCATGGAAATCGCCAAGGACAAGGCCGAGGCGAAGAATGTGGTCGCCTTCATTCATGAACTCGCCCGCTTCCAGAAGCCGCTGTTGTCCGGCGTCGATGGCATCGCCATCGGCATCGGCGTGACGATGAATTTTCATTGTGATCTCACGTTCGCGACCGACCGCTCGGTGTTCCGGACGCCGTTCACCGATCTCGCGGTCGTGCCCGAAGCAGGGTCGAGTCTGCTCGGGCCGCGCATCATGGGTGCGCAGCGCGCCTTCGCCATGCTGGTCAACGGCATGCCGTTCACCGCAGAAGACGCGCGTGAGACCGGCATCATCTGGAAGATTGTCGGTGAAGGGGAACTCGAGGCAACCGTGCTCGCCGCCGCCGCCAATCTCGCCGCCCGCCCGCGCAATTCGCTATTGTTGTCGCGCAAGCTTTTGAAAGGCGATGTCGACGAAATCCTGACACGCATGGACGAGGAAATGGTTCATTTCCTCGATCAGTTGCAATCGCAGGAGGCCGCCGGGATATACGAGGCCTTCTTCGCCAGGAAGCGGTGATTACCGTGATCCGCGGCACGAGCGAAAGGGCGAATGGATAGCGGAAACGCTTGCAATACTGCTTTTTGTAGCTACATTGTAGCCATCACTGGAGCTATTTGCATGTCTTCCGATACAGTCGTCCGCGCTCGCATCGATTCCGTCACCAAGGAAAAGGCAACTGAAACATTGGCCCGCATGGGATTGTCGGTTTCCGATGCCATCCGCATTTTGATGATGCGCATTGCTGCCGATGAGGAATTCCCATTTCCGATCAAAACGCCGAATGCAAAGACGCGGGCAGCGATGGCGGAACTCGGCGACGGGAAAGGCAAGCGGTTGGATTCAGCCGACTCGTTGTTCAAGGATCTGGGCATCTGAATGCTGACGCCGGTTCGCTCCGCGCAATTTCGCCGCGACGTCAAGCGCGCCGTGAAGCGTGGCAGGAAAATGACCAGGCTGCGCGACTGGAAAGGGTATCGCGATCTGCATGTCGAGCCAGACTGGCTGCTGATCTATCGCGTTGTTGGAGAGGAACTGCACCTCGTACGGACCGGATCGCATTCCGATCTGTTTGACGAGTGAAAGTCTACCGCTCCAGTAATGCCACCGCTTCCACATGCGAGGACCAGAGGAACTGGTCGATCGGCGTCACCGATTTGAGCTTGTAGCCGCCGGCGATGAGGATGCCGAGGTCGCGTGCCAGCGTCACCGGATTGCAGGAAACGGCGGCGATGCGGCCGACCCTGGAATTGGCGAGTTCGAGGCTTTGTGCTTCGGCCCCGGCGCGCGGCGGGTCGAACACGACGGCATCGATATATTTCAGATCCAGTGGTTGCAGCGGACGGCGGAAGAGATCGCGGCGTTCGATCGTCACCGGCTTCAGGCCCTGGCTGTTGCGGGCTGCATGATCGAGTGCGGCGAGCGCCGGCGCATCGAACTCCACCGCGTGTACGGACGATTTGCGGGCCAGCCTCAGCGAAAAGGTGCCGCAGCCGGCAAACAGATCGGCGACGCGCTTGGCCTTGCCGATATGCGCCGATATCACCTCGACCATCGCATCTTCCGCGCCAACAGTCGCCTGCAGGAAGCCGCCGGGCGGTAGAACCACCTGCACGCCGCCGAACTCGACCATCGGCTTCATCGGCTCGACGAGAATTTCGCTGGCCAGTGAAATGCGGGCGATGCCCTTTTCCTTGAGACAGAGATCGACCGCCGCCTGGCGCTTTTTCGCGTCCGGCTTCTTGAGATCGGTAAAATTGAGATCGAGGCCGGATGTGGTTACCTGGATTGTGATCCTGAATGGCTCGGAACCGGAGCCCAGCGCCGAGGCCAGCCGCCGCACGCTTGCGAGCCTGGCGACAATAGCGGGATGGGCGATGGGACATTCCTCGACATTGACGACATGGTGGCTGCCGGCCTGCATGTAGCCGAGCAGGATGCCCTTGTCGGTCAGTCGCGCGGTCATCGTCACGCGGCGGCGCTCTCCCGGAGAGCAGGTAACCAGCGGTGCCACATCCGTTTCGATGCCGCGTGTTTTCAACGCATCGATCACCAGATTGCGCTTGTAATCCTGATAGGGCAGGTCGGCCCAATGCTGCAGCGAGCAGCCGCCGCACGCGCCGCCGTCGCCCTCAGTGCCGAAATGCCGACAGCGCGGGGCGACGCGATCCGGCGACGTCGAGCCCCAGGACATCACCGAGCTCTCGCTCTTGACGCGCGCGATGGCGACGTCCTCGCCCGGCAGGGTGAAAGGCACATAGACCGGACCATCGGCGGTGCGGGCGACGCCGTCGCCTTCTGCGCCGATAAACTGGATGTTGACGGTCTCGGTGCTCATAGTTTCTTTCCGGCCAGGAGGAATTCGTCATTTCCGTCACCGCCGGAAATTGGAGAGGGGATTACACCCAGGCTTTGCCAACCACCAAGCGAATTCAGCCATTGTTCGAGATCTTCGGCGATTTTGGGTGCGGATGCGGGGTCCTTCAGCATGCCGCCTTTGCCGACATTCTCGCGTCCCGCCTCGAATTGCGGCTTGACCAGCAGTACGCACCATGAGCTGGCCTCGGCAAATTCCAGCGCCGGCGGCACCGCGAGCTTGAGCGAAATGAACGACACATCGGAGACGACGGCCCTGATCGTCCGGCCATCGAGATTGTCTCTGTCCAGCGTCCGCGCATTCAGCCCTTCGAGATTGGTGATGCGCTCGTCCTCCCGCAGGCGGCGATCCATCTGGTCATGGCCGACATCGACGGCAACCACATGGCTGGCGCCGCGCTCCAGCAGCACCTGCGTGAACCCGCCTGTCGAGGCCCCGATATCCAGACAGTCCAGACCTTCCGGCGAAAGATTGAAATGATCGAGCGCCGCAATCAGCTTCAGCGCCGCACGCGAGACATAGGTCTGCGCCGGGTCATCGACAGCTATCTCCGCATCCTCCGGAACCAGCAGGCCAGCCTTGGTGACGACTTTGCCATCGACCTGCACCGTGCCGCGCTGGATTGCGTCGCGCCCCCGCGAACGGCTTTCAAACAGCGCGCGGGAGATGAGAAGTTGGTCGAGGCGGATCATGTCGGTCATTATTATCTCTATTTCGAATTACAAAACTCATTGGCAATTTGACCAAAAAGCGTAAATAGCGTAAAACGCTAAAATTGCGTAGTTTTAAATTGGAACGGCTATGCGTGAAGTCCCAACTACTGAATTCACCCGCAATTTTGGCCTTTACCGTGAGATCGTGCAGCGCGAGCCTGTTGCTGTGACCAGCCATGGGCGTCCAACTGGCTATTTTGTGTCTTCTGTAGAGTATGAAGAATTGCAGCGCTACAAGAACATCGTCAGGCAATCTTTTTCGACGGCGGATTTGACCGCAGAGCAGGTCAAAGCCATTGCCGCAGGCCGGATGTCACCAGAGCATGATCATCTTGATGCGCTTTTGGATGATCAATAGGCGATGCCGCTACCGGATCCGCAACTGGGTCTGGTTATTTCCTATGCTTATCTATGGCGCCGCGAACACCGCACGGGGCAGTCTGAGGGCTTGAAGGATCGTCCTTGCGTCGTCGTTTTGGCAGTGGACAAGGGCGTGGACGGCACCGTCATCACTGTGGTCTCTGTCACGCACACGCAGCCCGAAGACATTGCGATTGCCGTCGAGTTGCCGCAGGCGGTCAAGCGCCATCTCGGGCTTGACAGCGAGCGCTTCTGGGTCATGCTGGATGAAGGCAATCGCTTTGTCTGGCCCGGCTTTGATTTGCGGCTGGTGCCTCGTTCGAATGGCCGTTATGACTACGGTTTTATTCCCCCGCGTCTGTTTGCTGCCATCGTGGCGCGGTTTGAAATCGTCTGGGCAGAACAACAGGGGCGCTTGGTGCCTCGTGATTGAGGTGTCTCATGTCTTTCTTTCCCGGTGTCGATCCCGAGGCAGGCGATTACGACGCTGCCGATCAGGTCGAGATGCTGATCATTCCGCGCACGTCGGATGTCGGCAATCTCGAGGTTCGCCGCGCATTGCCCTCAGCCAAGCGCCGGCTGGTCGGGCCGTTCATCTTTTTCGATCGCATGGGCCCGGCACTGCTCAAGGCGGGACAGGCGGTCGATGTCCGGCCGCATCCGCATATCGGCCTGTCGACGGTCACCTATCTGTTCGACGGCGAAATGACCCATAAGGACAGCCTCGGCACCGGCATGGTCATCAAGCCCGGCGATCTCAACCTGATGACGGCGGGGCGCGGCATCGTCCATTCCGAACGCACGCCTGACAGCCTGCGCGGCAACGATTTCATGCTGTCGGGCCTGCAGACCTGGCTGGCGCTGCCCGATGGCCATGAAGAAGTTGATCCCGCCTTTCTGCATGCGAGCGTCGAGACCATGCCGGAATTTTCCGACCGCGGCTATTCCGGCCGCGTGGTGATC
>JAQGJP010000019.1 GCA_028290545.1 Rhizobium sp.
GCTGGATGCTGACAGTGGCGAGATCATTGCTCATAGCCTGACAGATCAGGACACGAGCGATGGCTCGCAGGTGGAGCCGTTGCTCGGCCAAATTGAAGATGAGATTGGCCAGTTCACTGGCGACGGCGCCTATGATGGAGATCCAACCTACAACGCGGTCCTGCGCCACAGCGTGCAAGCAAAGATCGTCATTCCACCGCGCTCAACGGCGGTGGCAAAACAGGATGCTGCGCCGCTAAACCAACGGGATTGTCATATCGCATCCATCCAGGCCGGTGGTCGGCTGAAATGGCAGGCGACCACCGGTTACGGCAAGCGGGCTTTGGCAGAAACGGCGATGGGTCGCTACAAGGGGATCATCGGCCCGCGTTTGCATGCCCGTTCATTCCGCGCTCAGCAGACAGAGGCTGCTGCGGGTGTTGCCGCTCTCAACCGAATGCTCGTATGCACACGCCCGAGATCCGTTCGTTGCAAGGCAATGACGGCGACATCGAAGTGACCAACCCCATCAAAGACTGAATTGCGGCCACCTGCCGAGCCGTGCACCAAAGCCGGTATCCGCCGGACAGGAGCCATCCTCGGTAACATGCCGAAAGAAAAAGCGCTTGAGCTGGTTCGATACGAGATAGGTTGGGACGGAGCACAAGGAGCATCGGAAGCGCGGCCGCGTAGACAGTCGCTCGCGTACACTCATACGTTCGGCGATCAGCGCGTCATAACGCCGGCTTCCGATCCAGCTCTTCACATCCACGAACTCGCCGGTGTCGCAATCAAGTACATTTTTGATGGCCGGGTCATCCACCGGCAACGCGGGAGCCAGCGGGTTGAACGTAGCGTTTCCCCGTAAAGGCGGTCCTTGCTGCGGCGAGAAATCATCCATCCTTTGCTTTCTGGGCATGGGGCGGGCTATTTGCCGCGAGCGCGGTCGATCGCGGCATCAATCTCTGCTTCTGCCTGGGCTGCGGATTCATAGATCGCCTCCCTCAGCGAGGCTGTCTCAGTCATAAAGGACTGTAGTGAACGAGGGCAGCATGCGGGCTCTTCTGTGATCCCAGCTTTGCCGCCTGCTTTTGCCACGATGGGACAGGGTCGCGCGGGAATTTGAAGGTATAGTTGTCAGCAAGCCAGTCTACCAGGTTCAATAGGTTGCCACTCCAGCCCTTGCCTGCCGCATACTGCTGTCCTTCAGCCGAAAACGCCAGCCGCCAGGCCTGGCAGTTTATCACGGCTGTGTTTCGCGAAGTCTGCTGACCTTCATAAACCCCATCGGCGACGACATCGATGCATGTGTCCTGGTCGCCGACGATTTCCTCCATGTGGCCTGCAAGTACGGCGATGATGCTGTCGGAATTGAACCGCAGCCATCAGCTAGACCGTTTTGCATTTAAGTTTTGCTGCAAATACGCCTTCGTCGCATGGAGCTAACCAGGAAAATGAAGGCCGAGCTGTCGCAGGGCGCAATGAGTTTCTTTCGAAGCTAAAATAGAAGAAGTTGGCTATGGTGATGTTCAGTGCGGCCACGATCAAAAGAATGCGTCAATCGGAGGAGCGACCAATGGCTAGGAAACCTGATCCCAAGCGGCATAAGCAGTTCGATAGCGCGCGGGATGTTGCAGCGGCGACCGGCAAGCGGTACCTCGATCCGGCAATTCTCTTCGAGCGAGCAAGCGACGACGATCTCAAGCTCTACACCCCGGAAATGCTGGCGCATTCGGCCATTCATTCCGCCGGCGAGCTGGTCAGGTGGGATGGCAAGGCGCCCCGCGTGAGCATCGAGCCGATCGCAAACGTCGAGCCGGGCGGCGTGGCCGTCTTAGTACTTTCCGTGACCGACCATAATAGGCCCTTTCTCTATGAATCGGTCATGGGCGAGGTGACGAGCAGCTATCGCGACCTCTATATGGCAATTCATCCGATGCTGGTGGTCGAGAAAGGGAAGTCTCCGGAACTCTATTCTGCCGAGCATCCCGGCACGCCTGAAAATCGTGTCAGCCACATCCAGCTTCACCTCGCGCCCTTGACGGCACAGCAATCCGCCGACCTGACCAATCGCTTGAAAACCGTGCTCGAGCATGTGCGGTTGACGGTGTCGGACTGGAAGCCGATGCTGGCCAAGATTGACACCGTGATTGAGGAGCTGTCTGCCTACGACGCCGGACGAAGAAAAGGCGATCGCGACGAGGCGATCGCCTTCCTGAGCTGGCTGCGGAGCGGGAACTTCACTTTCATCGGCATGCGGGAATATGTCTATTCCGGCAGGGGAGCGGATGCCAAAGTCGAGCGTGACAAGGGCGCCCGCCTCGGCATTCTGTCGGACCCGGATGTGCGCGTCCTTCGGACGGGCAAGGATGCCGTGACCACTACACCTGAAATCCTGGCCTTTCTCAATGGTCCGGATTTCCTTATCGTCACCAAGGCCAATGTCAAATCGGTCGTGCACCGCCGTGGTTACATGGACTACATCGGCGTCAAACGCTTCGACGACAAGGGCAGCGTTACCGGCGAATTGCGTATCGTCGGCCTTTTCACGTCGACGGCATATACGTCCACGCCAGACGAGATTCCGCTCTTGCGTTCCAAGGTCAAGAGGGTCAAGGCGCATTTCGGCTTCGACCCCATGAGCCATTCGGGCCGCATGCTGGCCAATACTCTGGATTCCTATCCGCGCGACGACCTCTTCCAGATCGATGCGACCTTGCTTGCAACCTTTGCCGAGCAGATCAACGATCTAGCCGACCGGCCGCGTGTGCGCGCGTTGCCGCGCATCGACCATTTCGATCGGTTTGTTTCCGTCATCGTCTATGTGCCGCGCGAGGAATATGATTCCATCGTCCGTGAGCGGATCGGCATCTATCTGAAGACCGTCTATGACGGCCGCGTCTCCGCCTATTACCCGACCTTCCCTGAAGGCGGGGTGGCACGCGTGCATTTCATCATCGGCCGCTCCGGCGGCAAGACGCCGCGCATTCCCCAGACAAAGCTCGAGGAAGCGATCCGTGGCATCACCGCGCGTTGGGTCGATCGTTTCGAGACTCTGGCCGGACACAGCGCTTGGAAGATCGGCGTCATGGACGCATTCCAGGGTTCCTTCACGCCGGAGGAAACTGTATCCGATCTCCCCGATATTCTTGCCTGCGTCACCGGCGCACCGATCCGGATCAAATTCTACTATCGCGAGGAAGAGCACGGCCAGATCCTGTCGTTGAAGATCTTCCACGCCAGGGACCAACTCGCGCTTTCCCGCCGCGTGCCACTCCTTGAAAATCTCGGCTTCAACGTCGTCAGCGAGCGCACATTCGACATCGAGATGGAAGCTGCCGGGGGTGCTACCGCGCTTGTTGTGCTGCATGACATGACGATCGAAGTCCGTGGTGGTGAGACAATCGATCTGGAACTGCATGGCGCCTCGCTGGAAGAGGCCTTCATTGGAGCCTTCGAGGGCACGATCGACAATGACAGTTTCAACCGGTTGATCATATCCGCGAGCCTGTCGGCGCGCGAAACGAATGTACTTCGGGCCTATGCCCGTTATCTGCGCCAGGCCGGCATCGCCTATTCGCAGGACTATATCGCTGCAACACTGGACAAATATCCTGATATCGCCGCCGCCATTCTCCGTCTTTTCCATGACTCGCACGACACCACATTGGCGGAACGAACCCGTCTCAGGAAGCTCGACGATCTGCACAAGAAGATCGAAGCTGCACTTGCCGACGTGCCAAGCCTCGATGACGACCGCATCCTTCGTCGTTACGTCAACATCATCGATGCGACGCTGCGCACCAACTATTTCCAGAGGAACCCTGACGGCTCGCCAAAGACGATGCTTGCCTTCAAGATCGACCCCAAGCTGGTCGACGGGCTGCCACAGCCGTTGCCGTTCCGCGAAATCTTCGTGTACGGCGTCGAAGTCGAAGGCGTGCATCTGCGTTTCGGCAAGGTCGCACGCGGCGGTCTGCGCTGGTCGGATCGCGCGGAGGATTACAGGACGGAAGTGCTCGGCCTTGTGAAGGCGCAGCAGGTGAAGAATGCCGTCATCGTGCCCGTCGGCGCGAAGGGCGGCTTCTATCCCAAGAAGCTCCCGGTTGGGGGCAGTCGGGACGAGATTTTCAACGCCGGACGCGAGGCTTACAAGACCTATATTCGTACGCTGTTGTCGATCACCGACAACATTTCCGGCAGCGACATCGTGCCGCCGCAGGATACGGTCATGTTTGATGGCGACGATCCCTATTTCGTCGTCGCGGCCGACAAGGGAACGGCGACCTTCTCCGACACCGCCAATGCGCTCGCGCAGGAAGCAGGCTTTTGGCTGGACGATGCCTTCGCCTCCGGTGGCTCGGCGGGCTACGATCACAAGAAGATGGGCATCACGGCTCGCGGCGCCTGGGAGACGGTCAAGCGCCATTTCCGGGAGATGGACATCGATATCCAGACAACGCCCTTCACGGTGGCTGGTGTCGGCGACATGTCGGGCGATGTCTTCGGCAACGGGATGCTGCTTTCTCCGAAAATCCGGCTTGTCGCGGCCTTCGACCATCGTGACATTTTCATCGATCCGAACCCGAACCCGGACATGGGCAAGACTCTCGCGGAGCGTCAACGGCTGTTCAATCTGGCCCGCTCCAGTTGGCAGGATTTCGACAAGAGCGTCCTTTCGAAGGGAGCGATGATCATTGCGCGAAACACGAAATCTGTGACGCTGACGCCGGAGGCCGCATCGGCAATCGCCTTGGACAAGACCGTCGCGACACCGTTCGAGATTATCACCGCCATCCTCAGGAGCCCTGTGGATCTCCTCTGGTTCGGCGGTATCGGGACCTATGTCAAATCGGCTTCGGAAACCGACGCGGAGGTTGGCGACCGCGCCAATGATCCGATCCGCGTTGCCGCCGAGGAAGTCCGCGCGAGGGTCATCGGCGAGGGCGCCAATCTCGGCGTCACGCAGAGGGGCCGCATCGCCTACGGCCTGAAGGGCGGCCGTTGCAATTCCGATGCGATCGACAACTCCGCCGGCGTCAACACCTCCGACGTCGAGGTCAACATCAAGATCGCGCTTGCCGCCGCCATGCATGACGGGCGGCTGACGCGGGCAAAACGTGATCAGCTCCTGCCATCGATGACCGAGGAGGTGGCCGCACTTGTGCTGCGCAACAATTATCTGCAGTCGCTTGCGATTTCGCTGACGGAGCGGAAGGGCACGGCGAACGGATTGGAACTCACCCGCCTGATGACCGTACTCGAAGGCGCCAGGCAGCTGAACCGGAAGGTCGAGACACTACCTGATGACGTTACCCTATCCGAGCGCTATGCCGCCGGAAGGCCTTTGACCCGTGCGGAAATCGGCGTTCTCCTGTCCTATGCCAAAATCGTCTTGTTCGACGCGCTCGTGGCGAGCCCTTTGCTGGACGATCCGTATTTCGCCCCGACCCTTGCCCAATACTTTCCGGGGAAGATGCAAAAGACAAATGCCGCTGATATCGCCAGTCACCGCCTGAAGCGTGAAATCGTCGCAACCGTTCTAGCCAATGAGGCGATCAATCGCGGTGGTCCGACTCTCATCGTCAGCATGATGGACGCGACGGCCGCCTCCGCGCCGGATGTGGTGTGTTCCGCGATGGTCGCCCGTGACGGGTTCGATCTGGCACGGCTCTGGGCCGAAACGGATGCGCTCGACGGCAAGATTTCCGGCCAGATGCAGAATCGTATCTACGAGGAGATCGGCCATATTTTCACCGTCCTGACGCGCCTTTTGCTGAAAACCGGCATGGTGAAAGGTGACATATCGGACGTTGTCAGTCGGATCCAGGCCGCGTTCCAACAGATCAGGCCAATTACGGCCAGACAACAGTCGCCGGAAATTGCCGCACGCCGGACCGACTATCAGGCCGCTGGAGTATCGGAGAAACTGGCCACGGAAATTGTCGGTCTCTCGAGCTTCGCGCTGGTACCGGAGATCATGCAGATCGCCGATCGCACCGACGCGCCACTGACGCGTGCTGCCGAAGGCTATTTCGACGTGTCGCAGACCTTCCGCGTCGAGCGCCTTCTTGCGGCGGGCAACAAGATCGTCACGTCCGACCACTACGAGAGTCTGGCGCTTGCACGCAGCATCGACCAGATCGCTGCCTCCCGGCGCGACATCGTCATCACGGCACTCGCCAATCACGGCAAGGACAAACGGCCGGTCGAGGCCTGGCATGCCAGGGACCAGGTCCGTATCAATCGCATTGTCGAAGAACTTTCGGGTCTCAGCGACAGCGGTGAACCAAACCTTGCCCGCATCACCGTTGCCGCAGGCTTGCTCACGGATCTTGCCCGCGATACCGCAGGAACTGAATTAGGTACCCGGCGAGGTGGCTGAGGCAGTGAAACTTCCGTCAGACATGATCTCACTCATACCGCAGCTCGTGGAGCTTGTTCCGGCGCGGGTGTTCGACAAAATGACATACTCGCCATGGATGAGCGGAGAGCTGGATGGGCATCGCCGAAGTGTGACGGCGTAGAATGATCGTCATCACAGGAGGTGAAACCGATATCTTCGTGCTTGCCGCGGTGCTCGGTACGACCGATCTCGACCACCGCGCGATCGTGCTGACCGATGCAGTCTGCAGCGGTGCTGATGAAACCCACGATGCCTCCCTCAAGCTCCCTTGGTGACCGCTTTTCAGTACAGCTGAAACTTATGTCGATCGTGCGATACGCCGGCGCCGACGCCGGACCCACGGCGGAGGCCACGACAGCAATCAGGAGGCGCTCGACAATACGACTCTCCGAGTTCTTGCCAGATTTGTTCCGGCGAGGCGAGTGTGGCTGAAGTCGGTGAGCAACCGGGATACGAGACCGGGCTATCCTGCCTCGATCAGAATCTCCGCGCTACGCAGGATCGATGGAAGCTTTGCCTCGACGGTCGCCTCATAGGCTCGCCATAAATCGCACACGACCGAAAGCGACGCCTGTCCGTCCTGGAAGACGGCGTGCATCAGCTTCTTGATAATGTGAACGGCAGAGTGGGAAATTTCAACGATGGCGCGCGGTTGGGCGGACGGCCGGCAGGACAAGGGGGTCAATTGTTTGGTGCGGCGCCCGCGGGGGCCGTACCACTCCGTCACGATATTTTGGCGATCGCGCGGTTCATCGCCTGAGATCGTGCGACGACGCCGAAGTAAATAACAGGTTGAAGATTAAGTCATGACACTAATAAAGCGCCACATCACTTTAAGGTGATAGGACCAGCCAGAAAAACAAGACAGAGACGGCGGTGATAATCGTGACGTTAATTGTCAGGCGGCGCTCAAATCTGTCGAGCGCATTCGCTATGTTATCCGACATGCTGTGCAAATCGGCTTGGATGGAGCTTAGCGTTCTCGCTATTCGTTCAAGGTCTGATCGGTCGGCAGGTTCGTTCATCGAATGCCCTTAGCTTTGTCGAGTTTGTATCCTATCCAGATCAGCACAACAAAGCCAGCGATGGACGCGCCAAAAATCCACGGATGTTCGCGGACGAAGGCAAAGAGCGCCAACGCAAGGAATGTGAGGATGATTGCTTTCCATGTCATGCCGCCACTATAGTGTGGCGCCGAAGGCTTGCAACTGTATGCCCAGAGAGTGGTTAAGGGATTCCAAGTTGGCTGCGAAGTTTTGCACAGTTTTTTGCTACGGTTTTACAGTCTTATCGAAATTTAATATAATAGTAAAAACAAATATTTAAGTGAGTTGAAAACTTAAAAATGGCGGATGTCGGGCGCGCGATTTTCCCACCACTCCAGAACAAAGATGGGCACCGCAGCGATGGCGGCTTTGCGCCCTCATGTCGGCCGTTGAGGACGCCTTTGCCACTGCCCAAATGCAGACATCGCCGATGGCGAAGCTGTAGGTCGCGGTTGCGCCAATTGTTGCCGTTTGCTTGCCCTCGGTGGAACGACCGCTCCCGCCGCCTATATCAGCCTTTTAGGTCTACCTCATATCTGGCAGGGTTCGTCAGCCAAGCCACCGGACAATTTCGTAGGCCGGCATCGGGCGCTGGAAGCCTTTCAAACTCAATTCGCCAACTGTAACGGCTTCGACCAATGGTTCCACGGCGCCGAAGACCCGTTGGCTGACGAGGATCTGACGTGATTTGGCCTGCTCGCACAATCGGGCGGCATGGTTGGGGATGGTGCCGATGACCGCATAATCCGAGCGCTGGTCGAAGCCGATTTGCCCGATGGTTGCGTGCCCCCGTGCGATGCCGATCCCGAAACCAAGCAAATAGCCACGTTTGCGCCATTGTTCCGAATGCTCGTCAATTGCATCACGCATCCCCGCTGCCATACAGACGGCTTTTTCCGTGTGGTCAGCGCAGGGCAGAGGATCGTTGAAGACGACAAGTAGACCATCACCGACAAAGCGCTCCAAAGTCCCTCCGTGGCGCGTGATCAGCTCGCCTAGACAGGAATGGTACTCGCTGAGGACTGCCATCACCTCTTCGGGCTCGGCGGTCTCAGCGAAGGCCGTAAAGCCGCGCAGATCGCAGAAAACGACTGTCACCTCGCGCCGGTGGCTTTGGAGAAGCGTGTCGCCATCCCCCGCTGCGACGATGAGGTCGGCGACCTGCGCCGGCAAAAATCGCCTGAGCCGGCCCATTCGCTCGATTTCCGTTACCTGCTCAGCCACCGTTTGTTCAAGGGAGCGATTCCATGCCGCCAATTGGGCGGTCTGATCCTCCAGGCGCAGTGCCTGGCTCTCGACCGTATCGTGAAGCGCCTTTTGGCGCAGCATCGAGCGGACCCGCGCCAGCAGGGCCTGGTGCTCGAACGGCTTGGTCAGATAGTCGTCGCCGCCGGCGTCCAATCCTTCCACCACGTCTCGGGTATCGGCCTTTGCAGTGACAAGGATGACCGGGATCGATCGAAGGGAGACATCCTGCTTGAGCGTGCGAACAACGCTGATGCCATCGAGTTTAGGCATCATGATGTCGAGGAGGATCAGATCCGGCTTGACGTCACGCGCCTTCGCAAGGCCTTCTTCGCCATCCGCGGCAGTCACCACTTCATAGCCGTTACCTTCAAGGCGAAGGCGCAAGATTTCGAGATTTTCTGGAGTATCGTCGACGGCAAGAATGAGAGGCGGATCGTGCAATGTCTCATCTCCTTCACGTAAGGAATCCGCGAACCTTCGCCAGCAACTCACGCGGGCTGAATGGCTTGGCAAGGTAGCCATCGCATCCCGCAGCAAGCGCTTTCGCCTCATCGCCCGACAACGCATAGGAGGTGACGGCAATGATTGGAATGTGCCGGAGTTCCGGGTTGGCCTTGATACGACGGGCAGCTTCATACCCGTCTATCACAGGAAGCTGAATGTCCATGAGGATCAGGTCTGGCTTCACAGCTGCTGCGGCGGCGACGCCCGCAGCACCATCCGCGGCCTCTATCAGTTCGTATTCGGTGGTGCCCATGAGATCGCGGATGATCTGGCGGTTGTCCTCGGTGTCTTCCACCATCAGGATTCGTTTGCTCATGCCGCCTCCGCGCTTTCCTCTACCCGGATCGGTATCTTTAAGCGGAAGGTCGAGCCTGAACCGGGAACGGACTCGACGTCTATGGTTCCGCCATGCATTTCAACGATACGTTTCGAGATCGCCAAGCCTAGACCCGTGCCGCCCTTCTGCCTGGTGCTGCTGCTGTCGACCTGTTGGAATTCTTCGAAGATGAGCACTTGGTCTTTAGTCGCAATGCCGGGACCTGTGTCGCGCACTGTGATCTCGAAGTGTCCATCGACCGCATCGGCAAGAATGTCGATCGCACCCGCTTCGGTAAACTTGACGGCATTGCCTGCAAGATTGAGGAGGACCTGGGTCAAGCGGCGTTCGTCCCCACGTCCGATTGGAAGTTTCTCGGCAACGGTCGCCGCGAGCATGAGACCTTTCGCTCGCGCCAGCGGCTCCACCGCCGTAACAGTCGATTGAACAATCTGCCCAACGGAGTATTCCTCGAGCGCAAGTGTTAGCTGGCCCGCTTCGATCTTTGAAAGGTCGAGCACGTCGTTGATGAGCCCCAACAAGTGGTGGCCGTTAGCTTGCACGCGCGCCACGGTAGCCTTCGCCTTGTCCGGGAGCTCGCCGTAGATCCCGTCGACCAACAGCTCGGCGAAGCCCAGGACGGAATTGAGCGGTGTTCTGAGCTCATGGCTCATATTCGCGAGGAACTGAGACTTGTGGCGGCTGGCTGCTTCGAGCTCCCGGCCTTTCTCCTCAATCTCGCGGAACAGCTTCGCGTTTTGGATGGCAAGCACCGATTGGGCTGCGAAGGTTTCCATCAGGTGGACGACCTGTTCGTTGAATTCACCTGGCTTACGGCGCCTGACGACAAGCGCACCGACGATCTTGTTCGGCCTGAGCAATGGAACCACGAGGACACTACGATATCCGGCGTCGAGGACGATCGTCTGAACGGAAGATGGCGTTTGTTCGTTGAGATCAGGTACTTGGATCGGCGTGCCACGCCGTGCGGCGTCGCCGATACCCGGGTCATTCAGCCCTATCGGCTGGTTGGAAATTGCGGCGATAAGCTCGTTGCTCATGCCAAAAGTAGCGCGGAGGCGGAAGTGTTGCCTCGTGCTGCTGAACACATAGATAGTGCCCGCATCCGTGTCCGACAGTTGAACCGCCTTCGCTACGATCGTCTGCAGCACGGTGTCAAGATCGAGCGTCGAGTTGACAGCCTTGCTGACTTCGCCGAGCGCCTCCAGTTCGCCAACCGAGCGTGCAAGCTCGGCCGTGCGGGCCTGCACCTCTTGATATAGCCGCCCCAACTGCTCGGACGTCTGATTGACATTTCTGGCAAGCACACCAAGCTCATCCCGGTTGACGACGGTAACCTGTTGCGCAAAGTCGCCGGCTGCGATCTGGCGCAGACGCATCTCGATCTTCTTGACCGGCTCGATCAATGACCATGAGATAATGTAGCCGAGTCCGAGTGCAAGCAGGATGCTGCCCACCGCAAAAGAGACCACGATCAGTCGCGACGTCCCGTACGCCCCTTCGGTCGCCTCGATTGCCGCCACCATGTCGGCTTCCGCGATGTTGACAAGTTGGTTGGTCAGCCGCTCGAGGCGGTCGGCCGACGGTATGATCTCATCGAGCTGAATCCTGCGCGCCTCGTCGGTACGCCCGGCGCGGATGAGCTCCACGACACGTGTGACCTTTGCGACAAACTGGTTGTATTCGTGCCGGACCTGGCCCAATACTTCCGCCTCACTTGCGGCGACGAACTCCATCCGGTCGAGGTCGTAGCCAAACTGGTTGAGCTGGCGCACTGCCGCAATGAGCATCCTATCATCCTGAAGCAAAAGTGCAGTCGCGATGCTATAGAGTTGGTTCGTCGTGTCGTACTGGACCTGGCGATAGGCGGCAATCTTGCGCTGCAACTTGATCAGCTCGGTAGTCTGAGCGTTGACTCCACTCAGCACCTGCAATCCGACGGCCCCGAGCAAGATCAGCAGTCCGACGATCGACAGGAACGCGATCAACAGTTTGGTCTGGACGCGCGCCGGGACCCGCGCAACCCAGCCAACCAGCCAGCTTGCGACGTTACTTGGCTTCGTCCATGAGGCTAACAAGGTCACTCCGGAACTCCTCCAAGTCGAACGCAGCGCCGAGATATTGTACGCGCAACATGCCATTCGGATCTACGAGCGATGTCAGCAGCGTGTGATCGACGTCACCATTCGCCGTCTTCTTCGCGATAACCCCGTATTTCCGTCCAACCTCATGGACAACTGCCGGATCGCCGGTCAGAAACGACCAGCCCTTTAAGTCTGCGCCGAAATCCCTGGCATATTGCTTCAGCACCTTGGGGGTATCGCGCTCCGGGTCGACGGTGATCGAAACGAAAACGATCTCGGTTCCGAACGCACCACCCAGCTTGGCTTTCACGCGTGCCATATTGTCAGTCAGCATTGGGCAGACGTCGGTACAGGATGCAAAGATGAACGCAACCGCGACCACTTTACCGCGGAGGTCGTGCAGCGAGACGGGTGTCCGGTCCTGCGATGTCAGGGTGAAATCCGGCGCCGGTCCGATGGTCGGCAGGCGCTGGTCGTGCGGGGCGTCATGCGCGTGCGCCGGCCCAGAAAGCAGCGTCAATAACAAAAGAAGTGTCGGCCACCTGCTCACATCTTCAACTCGCGCTTGATCTCATTGAGGACGCGCCAGTCCGTTCCGTTTGCGATAATCTGTTGCGGGCTCGACTTGACGATCCCCGCTTCATGCAGCCGTAGTGAGAAAAACCTGACCGTATCCTCGGGGTCGAAGTCGTGCCAATTGGCGTACGGGAGCTCGCGGAGCGACTGCAAGGCATAATCATACTGCTTGATGCGACCCTCATTCACGAGAAGGCGTGCCACCCGCTCCGGTTCGGCCGCGCAGATGTCGGCCGATTTTAGGATCGCGCGGACCACGCGCTTGGTAGCGGCCGGATGTTTCTCGGCGTACACGGCGTTGACTGCCAGCATGCAGCAGTAATATTGCGACCAAGGCCGGTCCCGGCTGCTGTCGAGGATCACATGGCCAATCTTGCGAGCGCGCAAATCCTGGGCTTCGGGCGGAAACGCCAGGAAGGCATCGACCTTGCCCTGGACGAAAAGCTCCGCCGGGTTCACTTCGCCGACGACCCACTCGATGTCGCGTTGGGGATCGAGGCCGACGTAGGTCGCCATGGCGCTGACGAAGATATGCGGGTCCGATGACAGATTGTAGCCGACGCCGACCTTGCGCCCCTTGAGGTCTGCGATGCTGCTGATGTCTTCGCGCCCGAACAGCTCATAGCAGCCGACATGCACGCCGGAGATTACGGTGATCGGCGCGCCGGCGTCGATCGGAATAACGAATGCCGTCGCGAAGTCGACGCTGAAGTCGATATCGCCGCGCGCCAGCATCTCCGTCGCGGCGATGCCTGGGTCTGCGGCCACATAGGCAAAATCCGAGAACCCCTCTGCGCGGATCAACTCCTCGGCGACGTACTGTGGAGCGACGCAGATGCCGGGCGCGTCCGCAAAGCGGGCAGTGGTGGTTTCAGGCGGCGCATCTTTAGCCGCCGCACTGTGACTCCCGGCAAGACCCGCTGCCGCAAGAGCGGTCACTCCTGCGAGAAAACGACGGCGACTTTGGGTAGTTTGCATCGAAGCATCCTCCTCCTGGGCTGCAAGCTTGCAGCGTGCGCTCGGTTTGCCGCGAAGCGCCGTCAGCGAGTTGGAGGGCGGCGCTTCACAGAATCAGATCGGCATTTCTCGCCAGGCGGCCAATTTGATCACACGATAAGCCTCTATATGGCGACTAAACCTTCTGTAACGTTAGCCTAGTTCCTTTCCGCTCACTATCCGCTCGGCATCGGCGGGATGGGCCAGCCGGTCGTAAGACCGCCCGCCGCTGGCAAGCTCAGGTCTTCAGTTCGCGCTTCAATTCGTCGAGGAAGCGCCAGTCCGTACCTTCCGCCATAATCCTGTCGGGTGAAGAGCTGATCAAACCGACTTCTAGCAGCCGCAGTGCATAGAAGCGGACCGTGTCAGTGGAATCGTAGTCCCGCCATTTCCGGTAAGGCAGCTCGCTGATCGCTGCGAACGCATCATCGTAGTGGCTGGCGAACCCGCCCGCCACTAGGCGCCCGGCAACCAGGGCCGGCGCAGCGGTGCATAGATCCGCAGCCTTGAGGATGGCGCGCAGCACACGCTTGGTGGCAACTGGATGCGCCGCCACAAAATCGCTATTGGCGGACAGCATGCAGCAGAAATATTGCGACCAGGGCCGGTCCACAGTGCTGTTGATGATCACGTTCCCGACCTTGCGGCGTCGCAATTCCTGCGGCTCCGGTGGAAAGCCGAGGAACGCATCGACGTCGCCGCGGGCAAACAGTTCCTTGGGCTTGACGGCCGGGTTCACCACCCAGTTGATGTCGTGCGCCGGATCGAGCCCGACATAGGCCGCGATGCTGGCGAGGAACAGATGCGGGCCTGTACCGAGTCCCTGGACGCCGACGTTCCTGCCTTTAAGATCGACGACGCTGTCGATCCCGCGCGTGGCAAACAGCTCGAAGCAGCCGGGATGGACGCCGCCGAGCAGAGTGATCCGCGCGCCTGAGTCTAAGGCAACGATCAAATTTGTCACGAAGTTGAGGGTAAAGTCGATCTCGCCATTCGCCACCGCGGAGGCCTGGGCCGCGCCGGCACCTGTGACGACATAGGCAATCTCGGTGAAGCCCTCAGCACGCAGAAGTTCCTCTGCAACATACTGAGGTGCCACGCAAATGCTCGGGATCTTCGCCAAGCGAATGCGCGTGGTCTCCAGCGGCGACTCCGCATGGAGTGATTGCGGAGCGCCAAGAAGACCTGCGGCGGCACCTGCCGAAAGGCCGGCCAGAAAGCGGCGGCGGTTCTGGATGACTTGCATGTCCACGTCTCCCCTCGAGAGAAATGAGATTAGGTCTTCAGTTCCCGCCTCAACTCGCCGAGGAAGCGCCAGTCGGTCCCGTCGGCGATAATCTTCTGCGGATTGGATTTGATCATGCCCAGTTCCTGCATGCGCAGGGCATAGAAACGCAGGGAGTCTTCAGGATCGAATTCCCGCCACCGGTCGTAGCGGATATCCTTCAGCGTCTGGAGCGCGAAGTCGTACGACGGGACGAACTCGTGATCGACCATTTGCCGCGCCACCATTCCCGGATCCGACACGCAGAGGTCGGCGGTCTTGAGGATGGATCGCAGGACCCGCTTGGTCGCCACCGGGTACTTGTTCACGTAGTCCGCCGTGGCGGAGATCATGCAGCAGAAATACTGTGACCACGGGCGGTCGACGGCATTATTGAGGATCGTGTGGCCGATCTTCCTGGCGCGCAGCTCCTGCGGCTGGGGCGGCGTGCCGAGGAATGCGTCTATCTTCCCCTCGATAAAGAGTTGCGTCGGCTTGTTGTCTTCAGTCAAGACCCACTGAATATCGTTGACGGGATCGAGCCCGACATAGGCGGCCATGAGGGTTAGCCACACGTGTCGCGAGTTATTGAAACCATCCACGCCCACCCTCTTGCCCCGCAGATCCGTGACGCTGCGGATGTCCTCCTTGGCGATCAGTTCGAGGCATCCCGAGTGCAACCCGGTTAGCACCTTGATCGGCACGCCGGCGTCGATCGACGCGATCTGATTCGGCGGAAAGTTCACAGAGAAATCGGTCTCACCGCGTGCAATCCACTCCGATTGGTCGACGCTCCTGTCGCCCTCGACGTAGCGGACGTCGGTGAAGCCCTCTGCGCGCATCAGTTCGCCGGCGATGTATGCGCCTGCCCAGCAGTAGGAACCACCAACCCACCGCGGCAGACGAACCGTCGTCGTTTCCAGCGGTGGTTCCGCGTAGAGTGACTTCGGAAGACCGACGACACCGGCAGCCATTGCAGCGCCGCCCAGGAATCGTCGGCGGGTTTGGAAGTCCTGCATCTCTACGCTCCTCCGAACCGCAAAAAAGGGGTCTGGACCAGAATCAAGCAAACGAGATTCCGGCACAGGTTGACATCTTGTCGGCGCGCCCGAAGGCTTGTGAGCTAGAGCTCGTTCTAGTTGCAACTCCGAAGTAGTGCGCGCTCAGTCGCTGACTCTTAAACGGTTCTAGCCAGCGATAAGCAATCATACGCCTTATATTAGCAGCTGTCATTGACGGCTTTTAGCTAAATTCTCGACGTTCTTGCCCTCCTCCGGAAAGACCGTATCGGGTCAGGTGACGACAATACTCGCTCCGACCTGAAGGTCCGCTAATTAAGATCCGAGACCCGAAGCTGTCGGTCTGCGGTCGGCCCCAATACGGCCGGTCGGCAGTGCGCCCTCATATCGGCCACAGGGCCTGCGGTGGGGTCTGCCCGAAAGCAGACGTCGATCAAGCCAGGATTCAACGGCATCAGAAGACGGCGGCCGGGATTATGCGAGCGCTGCTGAATTGGAATTTACTTGCCGAGGGACGCGGATCATCGTGCCCCACGCGGTTTGACCCGACGACATTGCGAGCGCAACTTCAGTTGCCGCGTACCAAGGCACTGCAGCCGTTCCATCATCCCCAGTTCTTGGGACTATTGCAGACACGACACCGCCGCATTCTCGTGAGAGGCACACGCTGCCGGGCGCTGGGGACC
>JAQGJP010000061.1 GCA_028290545.1 Rhizobium sp.
ATGGGCCGGGTTCGACGAAATGGATGAAGTCGCCGGCGACGGTCACGCCGAATTGCTCGACGACGGCTCTATCGAGATCACATTTGCCTTTCACAATGGCGATGAAGCCGTCCTCAAGGCGAAACGACAGACTTCTTCAACAGCCTGCTAGGCGTGACCGTGGCGCTCTATATTTGAAGTGCCTGATCCCAGCCGGCGTCAACGATTTCGCTTTCGGTCATAGCACGGTACTCAAGACCGTGAAATGCGCGGCGGCGCATGATGTTACCACAGATCATCGTGCCGTTTTTAGACGCCCGAATTCCGGAGCTGAAATAGCTGTGCCACTCGGCGCTGACCGTCAATCGCTGCAGCAACTGCGTTAAGAATAAACTGACTTTCGTCAAGGTTCCCGAAAATGTAACGGGCTGGAATGCCGCAAAGCCGCAACTCTGTCGCCCACATTCTGTCAAACGAAGCGCGAAATAGTCGCATTCGCCGCTGCGCTCATCAAAAACTTCAACATGAGACAACTCCACCGCCTGGTCGATGACTGCACGTTCGGAAGCAGTAAGAACACTTTGCACGATCCATAGTCTTTCATCGAACATCTGTGCTTGTTCCGCCCGGAATATCATCAGGACGAGGCTGGAGACGCTATCGATGGCGATGGAGTCTCTCTGAAAGATTTGGACAGGCATAGATGATTGCTGAAAATTCACGTGCACGTTCATGGAACTATTCCTCCGTTAGGTTCCTGTTAACCATAATAACTTCATCCGGACGCTCAAAATTGTCAACCTGGAGCGAACAGGTGCCTGACGTACATCTCAGCGTAACGCCGGCAAGTGTGACTGTGGAGAAGAATGCGAGTTTTGCGACCGCCGGCACAGTTGGCAGTCCTGCAGCTCTATCTGGAGCGGCGCGGGCAGGAAAACAATCATGTTCCGCAGATCAGAAACAGTGATCCATGCGATGCCCTGCGACGTATAAATTACCCTTTGCGAACAAAGCCATAGCCATACTTCATAAAATTCTAATTTTCCTCGCCAATTGTTGCGACGGCGGGAACGATTGCGGCGGTGGATGGTTAATCGGCGTCAATGAACGAGGAGCCGCCATGACCATCCATCGCACGAAACTCAATCTCGCTGTGGTCGCGACTGCATTCGCAGCCCTTCTCGGCGCGCCCGCCTTCAGCGCCGATCCGCCAAAAGCAACACCCGAGATGCAGGCCGTGCTCAACAAGCTCGCGGCACTCGAAGCCAAGCCGCTGTCGACGCTTACCGTGCCGGAGGCACGCACCCAGGCCAGCCCCGCCGATGCAGCAAACGCTGTCGCTTTGGAAAAGAAGATCTCTGCAAAGCCGGAAGCGCTGGTCAAGACCAGCGATATCGGAATCCCGACCAGCAACGGCGTTCTGCCTGCGCGGGTCTACATGCCCGAGGGCGAAGGCCCGTTCCCCGTCATCGTCTATTACCATGGCGGCGGCTGGGTGATCGCCGATCTCAACGTCTATGACGCCACCCCGCGCGCCCTCGCCTATCACGCCAATGCACTGGTCGTTTCCGTGGACTATCGCCATGCGCCCGAGTTCAAGTTCCCCGCCGCGCATGAGGATGCCTGGAATGCCTATACCTGGGTGGTCGAGAACATCCACACCATGAACGGCAATGCGAAAGAGATCGCGGTTGCCGGTGAAAGCGCCGGCGGCAATCTCGCCGCCAATGTTGCGCTGATGGCCAAGAAGATGAAGGCGACGATGCCGGTCCATCAATTGCTGGTCTACCCTGTCGCAGGCAATGACATGGAGACGCCGTCCTACAAGGAAGATGCCGAGGCCAAGCCACTCGGCAAGAAGGACATGGAATGGTTCGTCAGTCATGTGTTCAAATCCAAGGATGAGACCAACGATCCCCGGCTCAATCTGGTCGGCCGCAGCGATCTCGCGGGCCTTCCGCCGGCAACCGTGGTCCTCGCCCAGATCGACCCGTTGCGGTCGGAAGGCGAAATCTACGCCCAGAAGCTGAAAGACGCGGGCGTCAAGGTCAATTCCAGGATTTTCAACGGCGCGACGCATGAGTTCTTCGGCATGGCCAAGGTCGTGCCGCAGGCGAAGGAGGCCGTGGACATGGCCGTCGCCGATCTCAAAGCCGCCTTCGACGCAGCCAAGTAACCGGGAGACAATTCCATGAAAATCCTGTCCGCACTTCTTATCTCGGTCGCCATCACAGGCGCTGCGATTGCCGCAACCAAGGACGCCGAAAAGGCCGATGCCGCCATGCCTGTGATGCATATGGACAAGGCAACCTTCGTCAAGACGGTCGGCGGCGCTAACACGTTCGAGATCGAATCCTCCAAGCTTGCCGTGCAGAAGGCGACTTCCGCCGACGTCAAGGAATTTGCTCAAAAGATGATCGACGATCACACTAAGGCCGGCGAAGAACTGACCGCGATCCTGACGAAGGAAGGCGGCACCCCGCCGCCCAGGGCGCTGGCACCCAAGCAGGCCGATGCGATGAAATTGCTCACCGCCGCCAAGGGTGCAGACTTCGAAGCCGCCTATATCACCCTGCAGACGCGCGCGCACATGGAGGCCGTGGCGCTGTTCCGCACCTATGCCGGAAAACCCGATGACAAGGACGTCGGTGAATTCGCCAGCAAAACTCTACCCTCGCTTGAAATGCATCTCGCCCACGTCAAAATGCTCGTCGGAGCACATTGAGGTGCGGGATCACCTCCGCAGGCTATCGAGATAGAGCGACATAAGCTGCGTCTGGGACGATATGTCGAGCTTCCGATAGATGTTCCGCCGGTGCACCTTGACTGTGCCGGTGGTAACGCCCAGCCGCAGGCCGATCGACTCGGACGAGTGGCCCTGCAGGACCAGTTCGATGATGGCTTTTTCGCGCGTCGTGAGGTTCTGGTTGCCCCAGGCTCGTGTTGGGGCGCCCTTAATCACGTCAGGCTCATGCTCCAGTCGCGCCTCGAAATGATCCGACACATCGCGCCAGCGGCTCTCGATGATCGACCGGATAAGCGGAGCGACCTTGCGCAGGAGGTCATACTCCGCCGGACGAAACGCGCCTGCCCGCTCGCTGCGCATTAGCGACAGCACCACGGTGACGTCGCCCCTGACCGGCACGAAGAAGCCGATCTCTTCAGCAAGTCCGGTCTGCATGTAGTAATTGCGATAATATTCGCTGGCGAAGAAGCGGTCAGGCGCCAGTTCCCGCATGCGCCAGATCCCGGGCTTCGGCAGGGTGGCCGCGCTATAGAACGGGTCGAGAAGATAAGGCCCCTGTTGATAGAGCGCCACGAAGATATGATACTCGTTCTTTTCGAAGGTAGAGAACAGATCGATCGGCCGCTCGGTGCCACGATAGGCGAACATCACGCAATAGTCGAAACTCACCAGCGACGTGAGCAGATCGACGAAGCCTTGCCCGAGTTCACCGTCCGTGAGCGCGCGGCCTGCCATCAATCCCGATGCAGCGAGGAAAAGCCGTTCGAAATCAACCCGCAAGACGACACCCTCCATACCTCATGGTACTACCACCCCGAAACGCAAAAATACTAACGAAATACCACTTTCGGGGTATATACCCCGAAAGTGGTATTTGAGTAGTCTCGACATTGACGGGGCGTAAAGCGGCAGCAAAAAAAGCCGCAGGATATTAAAGCCCACGGGGAACAATCAGTGCACGTATCGTCCGAATTCGACGTGGAATTCCGGGCTGTCACCAAGCTGTACGGCAATGTGACCGCAGTGTCCGGCATCGACCTTCATCTCCAGCGCGGCGCCTTCGTTGCGTTGCTGGGGCCGTCCGGCTGCGGCAAGACCACCTGCCTGCGGATGATCGGCGGTTTCGAGCTGCCGACCACCGGACAATTGCTGGTCGGCGGACAGAACATGTCCGCAGTCCCACCCTATCGCCGCCCGGTCAACATGGTGTTCCAGCACTATGCGCTCTTCCCGCATTTCGACGTCGAGACCAATGTCGCCTACGGCCTGCGTCAGATCCGGCCAAGGCTGACCAGTGCCGAGGTGATGCGCCGCGTCGGCGAAGTGCTGGAAATGGTTCATCTCGAAGGCTTCGCCAAGCGCCGCACCAATGAAATGTCGGGCGGCCAGCAGCAGCGCGTGGCGCTCGCCCGCGCCATCGTCAATAAGCCTCGCGTGCTGCTGCTCGATGAGCCGCTGGCGGCACTCGACAAGAAGCTCCGCACCGCCATGCAGATGGAATTGCAGAACCTGCATCGCAATCTCGGCATAACCTTCCTGCTCGTGACCCATGATCAGGAAGAGGCTCTGTCGATGAGCGACCAGGTCTGTGTGATGAACGCCGGCAAGATCGTGCAATTCGCCGCACCGCAGGAAATCTACGACAATCCCACCGATATTTTCGTTGCCGATTTTGTCGGCAAGACCAACAGGCTGAATGCCGTGATAGACACCGCCGATGGCCGCACCGGCCTCGCCAGGCTGGACAATGGCAATGTACTGTCTGTTGCGAAAGCAACGGGCCTGGTCAACGGCGCATCCGTCCTGTCCATCCGGCCGGAGTCGATCAGCCTCGGCGCCGTCAATGGCGTCGGCGGTCTGAAAGGCCAGGTCACCCATCGCATATTCCTCGGCTCATCCGTAGAATATTCCATCTCCGTGCCCGGCCTCGGCGACATTCTGGTTTTCGCGGACCGGACTGCGGGTGCAGCAGCCGAACTCTTCGAGCCGGGTGCAGAGGTTGAATTACGCATCGAACCCGGTGCCCCGCATGTCTTTCAGTCGTGAACTATCAAAAACCAGAACAGGGAACAGAACGATGACCAAAGGAAATGACAACAATCTCATCACGCAGCAGCAGCTTGCCGACGAATTGATGCGCTTGAAGCGCGGCTCGATCACCCGGCGGCATTTCCTCGCCGTCACAGGCCTGGGCCTCGCGACTGCGGTCTTCGGCCGGCAGTTGGGTCTTTTCAACGACACTGCCCGCGCCGAGGACATTGGCACGCAGATGTCGATCGCCACATGGCCGAACTACCATGATCCCGCCACTTTCGAGGCATTCACCAAGAAGACCGGCGTCGCCGTCGAGGTCAATGTGTTCGGCTCGAACGAGGAAATGCTCGCCAAGCTGCAGGCCGGCGCCTCCGGCTGGGATCTGTTCGTGCCCACCAACTACACGATTTCGACCTATCAGAAGCTCGGCCTGATCGACGCGCTCGATCTCGCCAGGCTGCCCAACTTCTCGCCTTCGACCGAAAACCAGCGCTTCACCCATGAGGGCACGATCGAGGCAAAGACCTATGCCATGCCGAAGAACTGGGGTACGACCGGCATCGCCTTCAATTCCGCCAAGATCAAGGGCGCGGTCACCAGTTGGAAGGACTTCTTCGATCTCGCCCAGGGAGAGGCCGACGGCCGCGTCATGGTGCACGATTACCAGCTGACCACGATCGGCAATGCGCTGGTGGCACTCGGCTACGGCTTCAATTCGATCAAGGCGGACGAACTCGCCAAGGCCGAGGAACTGCTGATCAAGGTCAAACCGCATCTGTTCGCGATCAATTCCGACTATCAGCCTTCAATGCGTTCAGGCGACGCCTGGATGACCATGTGCTGGACCAATGACGGCGCGCAGCTCAACCGCGATGTGCCGGATATCAAGTTCGCGCTCGGCAAGGACGGCGGGGAAATCTGGTGCGATTTCTATGCGATTCCCAAGGATGCCGCCAACAAGCCGGCTGCCTATGCGCTGCTCGACTACCTGATGACACCTGATGTCGCCGTCAAGGAACATATCTTCAACGGCGCGCCGACCACTGATTCCCGCGTCATGGCGCTGCTGCCCAAGGATGTGACTTCCAACCTCATCGTCTATCCCGACGAGTCCTCACTGACGTCGCTCGAATTCGGCGCCGCCGTGACCCTCACCGATCCCGCCCGCGCCGAGGTGATGGCGCGTTTCAAATCGGCTTGAGGCATGGCAACGGCAGCAACAGACAGACGCAAGACCCTGATCACCACCGCGCTGATGGCGCCGGCGGCGCTGTGGCTGTTCGTCTTCCTGGTTCTGCCATTCATCGCCATCCTGGTCTTCGCCTTTGGCGAGCGCGCCCCGGAAGGCGGCTATCAGGCCGCCTTCACATTCGCGAATTTCGCCAATTTGCCGGCCCGCGCGACCGCTTTCTGGAATACCATGATCCTGGCGCCCGTCGGTGCCTGCGTCTGCCTGCTGGTTGCCTATCCAGTCGCCTATTTCCTCGCATTGAAAGTCGATCGCCGCTACCGGCTGCTGCTGGTGTCGCTGGTCGTGGTGCCGTTCTGGACCAGCCTGCTGGTGCGAACCTATGCCTGGATGTTCATCCTCGGCTCGCGCGGCATACCAAACCTGCTGTCGATGATCGGTATCGACGATGTCAGGCTGATCAACACGCCGTTCGCGGTTCTGGTCGGCATCGTCTACGGCTATCTGCCGCTGATGATCATGCCGATTTATGTCAGCCTTGAAAAACTCGACCGTCGGCTGATCGATGCGTCCTATGATCTGGGCGCCCACCCGATCACCACCTTTTTCAAGATCACCCTGCCCCTGTCCTTGCCCGGCGTGATGACAGGCGTCGCGCTGGTGACGATCCTGCTGCTCGGCGAATACCTGATCCCGCAATTGCTCGGCGGCGGCAAGGTGTTCTTCATCGGCAATGCGCTCGTCGATCTCTTCCTGCAATCGCGCAACTGGCCGTTCGGCTCGGCGATCGCCGTGGCGCTGGTTGCCGTCGTCGTGCTGGTGTTGCTGGTGTCCATGCGCATCGCCTGGCGGATCGCCGGCACAAGGCAAGTGGATCTGATCTGATGCGCGCGCTGGTCACTGCGGTTTATCTGTTCCTCTATGCGCCGATCGCGCTTGTCGTGGTGTTCTCTTTCAATGCCGGCCGCAATGCCTCCGAGTTCACCGGCTTTTCGGTCATGTGGTACGGCAAGGCCTTGGCCAACCGCTTCCTGGTCGAAGCGCTGCAGAACTCGCTGATCATCGCCTTCACCTCGTCGGCGCTGGCGGCGATCTTCGGCACGATGGCGGCGCTCGGCATGGAGCGCATGGGCGCGAAATCCCGCACCGTGTTCGACGGCCTGTTTGCAGCGGCCATCGTCGTGCCCGGCGTGGTGATCGGCATCGCGACACTGGTGGCGCTGGTGGCCGTGTTCGGCGCTATCAATCCCGTCCTCGCCACCCTCTGGCCTTCGGAGCATCCGCCCAAACTCGGCCTCGGCTATGGTTCGATCATCGCCGCGCACGGCCTGTTTTCGCTGGCACTGGTAACGATGATCGTCAAGGCGCGGATCGCCAGCCTCGGCCGCGACATGGTCGAGGCCTCCAGCGACCTCAATGCAACGCCGCTGACGACCTTCCGCAAGATCGTGCTGCCGCAGATCATGCCGTCAATCCTTGCCGCCTTCCTGCTCGCCTTCACCTTTTCGTTTGACGATTTCATCATCGCCTTCTTCGTCGCGGGCTCGAAGACGACGCTGCCGATCTACGTCTTCGCCTCAATCCGCCGCGGCGTGACGCCGGAAATCAATGCGATCGCCACGTCGGTGTTGGTTGCCTCCCTCCTTCTCATCGGCACGGCGCGCTTCCTGATGCGCGAGAAGACCGCCCGACCGGCCACTGGTGAATGACATGATCCTCAAAGACAAACTCGCCATCGTCACGGGCGCCGGCTCCGGTATCGGCAGGGCGGGTGCGGCGATCATGGCGCGCGAGGGCGCAACCGTCATCGTCTTCGACCGCGATCAGAAATCCGGCAATGAGACCGTCGAACTGATCCTTGGAAATGGCGGCAGGGCGGAATCCCGATGTGTCGATGTCACCGACGATGCTGCCCTGACCAGCGCCATCTGCTCCGTTCACGATGCCTATGGGCGGATCGACATCCTCCACAATCACGCCGGCGCACAGGTCGAGGGCAATCTCGAGGATGTCAGAATCGAGGGTTTTGACCGCTCCTGGAACCTGAATGTGCGGGCGCATTTCCTCGCTGCCCGAACCGTTATGCCCTACATGAAGGCGGCCGGCTCCGGCGTCATCCTCAACACGTCCTCCAGTTCAGGCGTTCTCTATGACCGCGAGATGATTGCCTATACGACCACCAAGCATGCCGTGATCGCCATGACCCGGCAGATGGCCGGCGACTATGCGAAATTCGGCATCCGGGTGAATGCGCTCTGCCCCGGCTGGGTCGATACGCCCTTCAACGAACCCTTCATCCGCCAGCTCGGCGGCCGCGCGGCGATCGAGGCGTATGTGCGCGATAAGGTGCCGATGGGGCGTTGGGCCGATGTGGCGGAGATCGCCGAACCGATCCTGTTCCTCGTCTCGCACCGTTCGTCCTACGTCACCGGCCAGATCCTCGTCTGCGATGGCGGCGAGACCGTCGTCTAGACTATCCGTCTTGATCAAGACGGATACTCTAGGAACCCTGCCGCTGGAAAAGCTGCAGGAACAGTTCCCGTTCGGTGGTGATATCCAGCTTCTCATAGATGCGGGCGCGGTGGTTCTTCACAGTGCCGAGGGCGATCACGAGCTTGGCGGCAATCGTGGCGTTCGGATGACCCTTGAGGATCAGGTCGATCAGTTCGCGTTCCCGGGCGCTGAGTTCCGGCCAGAGGTCAGCGCTCGCCTGGGCGGCATTGACCGGCGCGGCCCCCGGCGCTGTCGGGGCGCTGGTGCGCAAATAGCTGGGCGCCCGCGTGGCTGTGTCCAGTTCATGCAGCGCCGCGAAGACCGGAAACCGTTCTGACAGGCTGTCGATTTCGGCTTCGCGGAACATTTTCGTCGAGCGATCGAGAAAGATGCCCAGGCACCAATCATCGCCGTCTTCGAGCAAGATCCCGACCTCGTCGCAGATCTCCGACTGCGCCAGGAATTCGGCGATATAGCGCCCGCGCTTGGCCTCGTCGTCGGCGAGGCTGTTGAGCGGCACGATGCCGGCCCGCCGTTCGCGCCGCCAATAGGCATAGAACGGGTCGAACACATAATAGGTATCGAGGTAGCGGCTGACCATGTCGTCGGAATAGCGGCGATGTTTGACGAATTCCGGCTTGCGGGTGGCCGAATAGCGGGTGACGGTGATCAGGTCTTGCGGCACCACCGTGCCGATCATGTCGATCAGCCGGTCGACATGATCGTCGGTGCCGGTGGCAACGATCGCATCGGTCAGGGCCTTCCAGAAATCATTGCCGCTCATAAGGTCGTCTAGCACTGTTGCTCCTCACGGTCATTGTGCCTTTTGGCATATGGCGCAGCCCGGAATTCGTAAATACGCTCACCTCCATAACTTGAGCCCAAAATTTCAAATTGGAGGGTAAGACCTTGGAAAATCCAATCGTGATCGGCATCGATGCGGGCGGTACGATGACCGATACCATCCTTGTCGATCAGCACGGCCACTTCAAGATCGGCAAGGCCGCGACCACACCGAAAAATGAAGCCGAGGGTTTCATCGCCTCCTCGCTCGATGCGGCGGAAGCCTGGGGGATCTCGCTCGAAAGCCTGTTTTCCGGCCTTGATGTCGTGCTTTACTCCGGCACCGGCATGCTCAACACGCTGCTGTCGCGCACCGGCCGCCGGCTCGGCCTGATCACCACCAAGGGCATGGAAGACATGGTGCTGATGGGTCGCGGCCTGCAGGCCTGGGCCGATTATTCCTATGCCGACCGGCTGCATGCCGTCACCCATGCCCATCCCGATCCGCTGGTGCCGCGCCGCCGCACCCATGGTGTTACCGAGCGCGTCGATCATTTCGGCGATATCGTGCTGCCACTCTACGAGCACGAAGTGGTCAAGGCCGCCAAGGCACTGATCAGGGACAAGGTCGATGCGATCTGCATCATGACCATCTTTGCCCATGTCAACCCGACGCATGAGAAGCGCATCGCCGAGCTCTGCCGCGAGGAGATCGAAGCGGCCGGCGCCGAGATCAATGTCTATACCAGCCATGAGGTCCGACCGGTCGTCCGCGAACAGTCGCGGCTGAATTCGGTGCTGATCGAGGCCTATGCGACCTCGCGCGGACGCAAGCAGCTGAGGGGCATCGAGGACGCGTCGCAGAAATACGGCTTCAAATATGGCGTGCAGACGCTGCTGTCCTTCGGTGGCCTGACCTCGATCAACCATCCACGCCTGCATGAGACGATGATATCAGGCCCGATAGGCGGCATCCTGGGTGCGGCCTATGTCGGCAAGCTGATCGGCAATGACTCGCTGATCTGCTCGGATATGGGCGGCACCTCCTTCGACATGGGCGTGATCACCCGTGGCCAGACGCGGATCGAGAACGAGCCGTTGATGGACCGCTTCAAGCTCAACGTGCCGACGCTGCATCTCGATACGATCGGCGCCGGCGCAGGCATGATCCTCAAGGTCGATCCCTTGACCAAGAAAGTCTCGCTCGGGCCGGAAAGCGCCGGCGCCGATCCCGGTCCGATCTGCTTTGCCAAGGGTGGCACCGAACCGACCATTGCCGATTGCGATGCAATCCTCGGCCGGCTTAATCCGCATTATTTCCTCGGCGGCAAGGTCGTGCTGCAGGTCGAGAAGGCACGCGCCGCCTTCAAGGAAAAATGCTCCGACATTCTCGGTGTCGGTGTCGAGGAAGCCGCCGAAGGCATGATCGACATGCTGGAATCCGACGCCAACAATGCGCTGCGCCGCGTGATTTCCGGCCAGGGCATCCACCCGTCGGAATTCACCCTGCTGTCCTATGGCGGCTCCGGTCCGCTGCATCTCGCCGGTTGCTCCAAGGGCATCGGCTTCAAGGACATCATCACCTTCCAGTTCGCCGCCGGCTTCTCGGCCTTTGGCTGCACCACCGCCGATTACATGCGCCGCCACTCGGTCTCGACCCAGATCGACATCTCCGCCAAGGCGACGGATGCGCAGCTGGTGGCCTGTGGCCGCCAGGTCACCGGCGTCTGGAACGATCTCGAAAAGGCGGCGGTCGATGAGATGATCGCCGACGGCCATGCCCGCGAAAAGATCAGGACCGTACCGTTCTTCATGGCCCGCTATACCGGTCAGCTCGAAGACGTCGAGGTGCTGGCGCCGCTCAGAAACATCAATGATGCCGACGACATGCGCAATGTGCTGGCGCAGTTCGAGGAGGTCTATGCCAAGGCCAACCACCGCGTTTCGCGCTATGGCGAGGCCGGCTTCTCGTTGATGGAGCTCGGTGTCATCGCCACCGCCGACAAGATCAAGCCGGTCCTGCTGAAGCGACCGGTCGGAACTTCGAACCCGCAATCTGCCCACAAGGGCATGCGCGAGGCCTATATCGGCGGCCGCTGGCACAAGGCCAACCTCTATGAAATGGATCTGCTCGAACCCGGCCACGAGGTCATCGGTCCGGCAATCATCGAGCATCCGGCAACGACGCTTGTCGTCCATCCGAACGACCGTGTCTTCATCGATGAGTGGACGCTGCTCCACTACAACCATGCTTGAGGAGAGAACCCATGCTGGACAGAACCCAGGCCATAATGCCCCTGCGCGACAGGCTTCTCGACTCCGAGCGGCTGATGGAGGAAACCGGCTGCTATGACGGCATCACCGAACTGAAGCTGCGCAAGCAGGATCCGCTGAAATTCGAGACCCTGCACACCAAGCTGCGTGCCTATTGCGTCTCGGCCCGAGAAATGGCCCGTCGCATCTCCGCCTCGCCCGGCGTCCGCGAAGTCGGCGAAATGGTGGTGGCGATCTATACGCCGGAGGGCGACGCGATCGCCCTTTCCAACGGCATCATGGTGCATGTGCATACCATGAGCCGCTTCATCAAGTGGATGATCAAAAACGGCTACGAGGAAAACCCCTGCATCCGCGAAGGCGATATCTTCGCCAACAACGATGCTTTCATCGGTACCGTGCAGGTGCCCGATGTCATGGATGTCGTGCCGATCTATCACGAAGGCACGCTGGTCGGCTGGGCCGGGGCGGTCTGCCACGAACTCGAAGCCGGCGGCATCACGCCGGGCGGCGACGTCTGCCTGGCGCAGGAGCGCTTTACCGAAGGCCTGTTCGTCTGCGCCGAAAAGATCGGCGAGAAGGACGAGATCCGCCGCGACTACGTGATCCGTTGCGAGCGCAATCTGCGCATGCCGATCTACTGGGTGCTGGACGAAAAGGCCAAGGTCGCCGCCTGCATCGACATGCGCGAAAGCGTCAAGGAACTGATTTCCGAAGTCGGCCTCGATTTCTGGCAGCAGGTTTCCAAGGAATTCATCGAGGAAGGCCGGCGCGCGCAGCTCGCCCGCACCCAGCAATTGACCGTACCCGGCATCTATCGCGGCCATACGTTCTATGGTCATGTGACGGAAGGCAAGCCCGGCTTCCAGCCGCTCGGCGAACCGAACTGGCTTTATAACATCCCGATCGAGATGGAAATCACGACCGGTGGCAAGATCAAGCTCGACTTCGACGGCACCCAGCCCTGGGGTTATCACTCCATGAACTGCACGCCGGCGGGCATGGATGGCGGCATGTTCGTGACGCTGACCCAGCACATGAATTTCGAAGGCCTGGTCAATGACGGCGCCTGGATGGCGACCGAGATCAATATTCCCCTGGGCACCTGGACCAATCCGGACAATGAAATGGTGGCGACCGCCACCTCCTGGGCGCTGCTGCTGCCGGCATACGGCGTCTTCCAGCGGCTGCTGTCACGGGGCTTCGTCGCCCGCGGCTTTGTCGAGGAAGCCTTCGTCGGCCAGGTCAATTCGCCGATGATCGAAATGGGCGGCACCAGCCAGTACGGCACCGGTTTCGGCATGGCACATTTCGAGTGTGCTGCCGCAGGATCCGGCGCGCTGGCGATCAAGGACGGGCTCGACACAGCCTATGTCGGCTGGAACCCCGAATCCGACATGGGCAATATCGAGATCTGGGAACAGAGCATGCCGATGGTCTATATCGGCCGTTCGATCGTGCCGAATTCCGGCGGTTCGGGCAAGTATCGCGGCGGCTGCGCCTTCTCGTCCACATGGCTGATCAACAAGACCGATCACCTGCGGCTTGTGACATCGGAACATTCCTCCCGCGTATTCGACAATGGCGGCATGTGCGGCGGCTATCCGGCGCCGACCTGCGAGAAGCACCACGCGGTCCGCAATTCCAACATTCATGAACTGGCCGCGAACCGGCAACCGCTGGCCCACACGCCCGGCACCGATCCACTGGTCTCGAATTTCGAGCGCATCTACTCGGGCGAGCAGGTGTTCGAGGAAGGCCCCTACATCACCAAGCCGCACAAGTCGGGCGACATTTTCAGCCATGCCTACAATGGCGGCGGCGGCTATGGCGACGTGCTGGAGCGTGATCCGGTCAAGACCGCGTGGGATGTCGAGAACGGTTATCTGACGCGGGAATCGGTCGAGCAGATTTTCGGCATTGTTCTCAAGGATGATGAGGAAGGCTATCCGCAGGCCGATATCGACGCCACCGTTGCCCGCCGCGCCGAGATGAGGAAGGAGCGATTGAAGAAGGCCATCCCGGTTTCCGCCTGGATCGCCAAGGAAAGCGAACGCGTCGCGCGCATGGATTTCGTACCCGAGGTTAGCAGGATGTATGCGAGCGCCATGAAGCTCTCGCCGCGCTTTTCGGACACGTTCCGCAGTTTCTGGAGCCTGCCTTCCGATTTCACCATTGTCTTGGAGAAATAGACCATGACCGAATACAGCAAGGAAGTCCTCAACGACCTCGTCAACGGCACCCTGCCCTGGCCGCAGACGCGTCGGATCATGAGCGCCTACAAGGACGACGACCGCTTCTTCAAGTATATCGAGGTGATGCAGGATCGCGTGGCCTGGAACGATCCGATCCTGCTGCCGGTCAGCGATCGCCTGTTCATCTGCGACAGCACTGAAGGCCGGATCACCCGCTGCGAATGCGGCCATTCGTTTGGCGACTACAAGAAGAACTGGAAGCTGCAGGCCGTCATCAGCGTTCGCAACACCGAGGAATCCTTACGGGAAATCTACCCGAACAGCGATATCCCCGATCCTGAATGGATGGAGATCCGCGAGTTCTTCTGCCCTGATTGCGCCCATCTGCACGAAGTCGAGGCGGCGGCACCCGGCTATCCGATTCTGCATGATTTCGAGCCGGATCTTGAAGGCTTCTACCGCGACTGGCTCGGCAAACCGCTGAAGGAGACGGCATGACAGGTAAACTCACCGGCCGCAGCGCGGTCATCACCGGCGGCTTGACCGGCCAGGGGTTGGCGATTGCCGAGGCTTTGGCGGCAGAGGGCGCCAATGTCGCGGTGGGTTCCTTCGTACGCGAAGCGGCAGGGCGGCAGGGCGACGCGGCCGCCTATCCCGACCCCGAGGAAATCGTCGAGGTGCGCAACCGGCTATCGATCCACGGAACCGCCGTCTATGCAGGGCACCTCGACGTCCGCGATCCCGGCGCAATCGAGGAATTCGTGGCCGCCGCCGAGGCCGCCTGCGGTCCTGCGGATATCCTCGTCAACGCCGCCGGCACCACAGCCGAGCAGCCGGTCTCCGGCCATTCCGACGAATTGTGGCTGAAGATCATCGATACCAACCTGAACGGTGCCTTCCGGATGATGCGCAAGCTGCTGCCGGGGATGATGACCCGCAAATGGGGCCGGATCATCAATATCGGCTCGACGGCAGCCACCGTCGGCTGGAAGGACAATCCCGCCTACTGCGCCTCGAAATCCGGGCTGCTTGGCCTTACCCGCTGCGTGGCGCTCGAAGGTGCGCCGCACGGCGTCACCTGCGTGATGATCAGCCCGACCTGGGTGGAAACCGAACTGATGCGCCGCAACGTCAGCCAGGTGGTCGAGCGCGAGGGCAAGGGCCGCAGCATGGAGGAAGCGATGGCAGACATCGCCGCCCAGAACCCTCAGAACCGCATCATCCAGCCGGACGAGATAGCCGCCCTTGCCACCTTCCTCTGCGGTGAGGGAGCGAAGGGAATCACCATGGAGAACATTCAGATCACGGGCGGCGCACTTTGGTGAGCCGCCTTTTTCGTTTCGCAGTGCATATCAAAACCTCAGTAAAACAGGGAACATGACAATGCTGAAACAAATCTTTGCAATCACGACTGGACTGTTTCTGATAGCCGGACCCGCTTCCGCCGCTGAACCGGAAAGCTGCAAGACCGTGCGTTTCTCCGATGTCGGCTGGACCGATATCACCTCTACCACCGCAGTGGCATCGGCGCTGCTCGAAGCACTGGGCTACACGCCGCAGAGCCAGTTGCTGTCGATACCCGTCACCTATACCAGCATGAAGAACAAGGATATCGACGCCTATCTCGGCGACTGGCAGCCGAGCATGGAGGCCGACCGCAAGCCCTATATCGAGGACAAGTCGATCGAGGTGATCGGCCCGAACCTGACCGGCGCGAAATACACGTTCGCGGTGCCGAAGTATGTGGCCGATGCCGGGGTCAAGGACTTCGCCGACCTGCAGAAATTCGCCGACAAGTTCGGCAGCAAGATCTACGGAATCGAGCCCGGCAACAATGGCAACCGCATGATCCTCGATATGATCGGCAAGGCCGATTTCGGCCTCAAGGACTGGCAATTGGTCGAGTCCTCCGAACAAGGCATGCTGGCCGAGGTCGAGCGGGCGATCAAGGCCGAGAAGTGGATCGTCTTCCTGGGCTGGGCACCGCATCCGATGAACTCGCGCTACCAGATCGACTATCTCTCCGGCGGCGACGCCTATTTCGGTCCCAATTATGGCGGCGCCGATATCTACACCAATATCCGCAAGGGCTTTGCGGCCGAATGCCCGAATGCCGCAAAGTTCGTCACCAATCTCCGCTTCACGCTCGATATGGAAAACCAGATCATGAACGGCATTCTGAACGATTCCAAGGAGCCGAAGGCAGCCGCCATGGACTGGCTGAAGGCAAATCCGGATGCCGTAAAGCCGTGGCTTGAAGGCGTCACCACTTTCGACGGCAAGCCTGCCGCCGACGCTGTTGGCGGCCTTTTGAAAAGCTGATCGAACACCTCCGCCCTTGGATCGCGATCCTCTCCCTGTCGCGGTCCTTTTTGTGCACATCAGGCGGATAGCCACGGGTCTTGCGCCCGATGCGGGTTTAAGAATAATCTCGCCATCCGGAGGGGAGCGGAACAGATGACGGCGGAGACAATGCGGGTTCGACAGACGAGCGCCACCGAACTGGGCGATGCCGAGGCATATCTGTCGCATTCCTACTGCGACCACCGGCTCGAGCCGGGTGCGACCCGGGCGTTGGATTTCCGCCATTCGTCGCTGCCGCTCGGCGCTTCCGGCTTCAATATCCTGCAATATGGCGAGGAAGTCGCGGTTTCGTCGCGTGGCTTCGAGGATTTCTACATGCTGGAAATGCCGGTCGCGAGCGGTGTCGATATCCAGTTCGGCGCGGAAACCGTGCGATCCCAGCCTGGCATGGCACTGCTTCTTTCGCCCGGCCCCCGCTTCCACTCGCGCTGGCGTGCCGGTACGCGGCAATGGATGCTGCAGATAGACCGAGCGGCCATCGAAAGCCGGCTCGCGATGCTTTCGCGGCGATCGCAACCCGGCCTGCCGCTCTTCAACCCGGTGATCGATCTGGCAACGGAACATGGCCGCTGCATTCGCACCGCTTTCGCCATGCTCGCCGAAGCGATATCCGACCCCGAGGCGATTTCGCCGGAGGATGCCGATGCCATCGTGCCGATGATCATCGACGAATTGCTGCGGAACATCGCCTATCAGCGCGGCGCTTGCGTGGTGCCTGAGCGTTTGCATGCCACGCCGAGGCACGTCAAGCAGGCGATCGACCTGTTCAAGACGCGCTTTGCTGAACGGCTGGTGATGCCGGCGGTGGCGCGCGAGATCGGCATTTCGGAACGCGCACTTTATGAAGGCTTCCAGCGCTACTACCAGCGTGCGCCCTATGACATCCTGACGCGTATCCGCATGGAGACCGCCCGACGCCTGATGCGCGAAAAAGGCCTGACGGCAGCGGAGGCAGCAAAGCGCGTCGGCATACGCCATCTCGGTCGTTTCTCGGCAACTTATCGCGAGGTTTTCGGCATCCTGCCTTCGGATGACGTCTGCAATCGGCATTGAGCGGCTCCGGACTATCCACATCCTGCACAAATCATTCCCGAATGGCCGAGACGAGCCTTCACCCCGGTGACAGTTCGATGACGGCTGCCTAAGCTCTCATACTGCAGTTGGGATCGGCAGGATGGAGAAGCGTATGCTGCTGGGCTTGGATATCGGCTCGACATCGGTCAAGGCCGGGCTGTTCGCGACGGATGGCAGGGTCATCGATCATTGGAGTCGCGGCTATCCGACCGAGCGGCCGCGCGCCGAATTCGTCGAGCAGGATCCGCAGCATTGGCTGGACGGCATCCGCGACGCGATCGATGCGCTGCTTGTCGGCCGAGACCCGACGTCGATCATGGCGGTCGGCATGTGCAGCCAGGTCAACACCGACATCTTCGTCGATGCCGCCGGCAAGCCGCTGGCACCGGCGATCACCTGGCAGGATATCCGCGCTGGCGCCAAGGCTTCTGCGCTGGATGCGACGATCACGCCAACCGAGAAGCAAAGCTGGTGGGGGGCGGAAATGCCCATTGGCGCCAGCCATGTGCTTGCCAGGATGATGTGGTTTGCCGAACATCATCCAGAACTCTGGGACCGGACGCGCTATGTGTTTTCGCCCAAGGATTTCTGCCTCTTCCATCTTACGGGAAACGTGTTTGCCGACCCGATCTCCTCATTCGGTCATGTCGGGCTCGATCTTGCCTATATCGAGCCGCTGCTCGCCCGCATGCCCGGCGCCGCCGAACGCCTGCCGCCGCTGAGGTTCTTCACCGATATCGTCGGCGAGATGCGGCTCGGCTCGTCGGAACATAAAGCACCCGTGGTCACCGGCACGATGGACGCCTGGGGCAATCTGTTCGGCTGCGGCGTCTTCCGCGCCGGCCAGGGCATGTATATGAGCGGCACATCGGAAATCCTGGCGCTGGCAGGCTCCGAGCGGATCGGCGCGCCCGGAATTGTCACCTTCGCCACCGTCGATGGTCTGGTGGTCAATGCCGGTCCGACCCAGAGCGGCGCGGATTCGCTGCGCTGGTGGAGCAAGGCCGCGGGTATCGCGCCAGCGGATATTCCGGAGATCGCGGCCGAAGCCGACCGCGACGATCGACCGATCCTGTTCCTGCCGCATCTCGAAGGCGAGCGCGCGCCGCTTTGGGATTCGGAAATCCGTGGCGCCTTCATTGGTCTCGACAGCCGTACCAGCGGACCTGAATTCGCGCTTGCGGTGCTGGAAGGCGTGGCGCTGTCGGCCCGCCATTCGCTGAATTCGCTGGTCGACGCAGCGGGCTTCCGGCCGCAGCATCTGCTCTATGGCGGCGGCGGCGCCCGTTCCGATCTCTGGAGCCAGATCCGTGCCGATTGCCTCGGCATTCCGCTGCACCGTTTTGCCTTCACTGATGTCGGCTGCCTGGGTGCGGCGATCCTCGCTGCCGTCGGCATCGGCGCATTTCCGACAATCGCCGACGCCGTGCCCGCGATGACCAGCGTGGAACGCATTTTCGAACCGGATGCGAAGCGGCAACGCCGCTACGACGCGATGTTCGACGCCTATCGGAGCGCTATCGACGCGCTCCGGCCGATCGGCCTCATCCGCACGGATGAGCCGCAAGAAAATAACAACCGGATATGATCACGTCCAGAAGAGGAGCAGGAACATGAGAATTCTAGCAATGACGACGGCACTCGCCGCTCTACTCACCACCACATCGGCCGCCTGGGCGACCGATGTCACCATCCTGACGCCCTATATCAGCTCGATCCCGACCAACGAAATGGCGCAGAGCTTCAAGGCCGAGGGCGAAAAGCGCGGCTGGAACGTCACCATCATCGACACCCGCAACGATTTCGGCCAGCTGGCATCACGGATGGAAGACACGGTCAACGCCAAGGCCAACGCGATCGTGCTGATCTCCACCGATCCCGGCCAGGTCGGCGACCAGGTGGCGCTCGCCGCCAAGGCCGGCATTCCGGTGATCTCGCTCGACGGCAGCAAGAACGAGAATGTCGCCGTCAATGTCACCTCCAACAATTTCGAACTCGGCACCCAATTGTCGGGCGCACTGTTCAAGGCGATCGGCGGCAAGGGTAATATCGTCAAGTTCTTCCACTCGGCCCATCCGGGCGTGCATCAGCGCGAACTCGGGCTGGATGCGGAACTCGCCAAGAACCCCGGCATCAAGGTGATTGCCGATCACTTCGTCAAGGTTCCCGGCCCGGTCGATGACGGCCGCATCGCCATGGAAAACATTCTCAAGCAGCATGGCGACAAGATCGATGCCGTCTGGGCCGCCTGGGACGATCCCGGCGTTGGCGCGGAGCTGGCGACCGAATCCGAACTGCCCGATTCCAAGCTGATCATCATGGGCATCGACGGCAGCGAGCAGGCCGTCGAGATGATCAAATCCTGCACCCATTACAAGGCCACATTCCGCCAGGATTTCCCGAAAATGGCGGCAATCGGCGCCGAACAACTGGAGAAGATCCTGGCTGGCGGCAAGGCCGAAAAGGACGAGATCTTCGTGCCGGCGGTGATGATCACGGCTGAATCGCTCGGCGTGAAGTGCCCCTGAGTCATGACCGGGAGGGATGAAGGCCATGCTGCTTGACGTCCGGGGACTTGAAAAACGCTTCAGTGGCGCACGCGCATTGGCGGGTGCCGACCTCGGCGTCACGGCGGGATCGGTCCACGGGCTGATCGGCGAGAACGGCGCCGGAAAATCGACGCTGATCAAGTCGCTGTCGGGCCTCGTCACCCCCGATGCCGGCGAGATCCGCGTCGATGGCAAGCCGCTGATCATCAATAGTGTGCGGCATGCAGAGCAGCTAGGCTTCCGGTTCATCCATCAGGAACTCAGCCTCGTGCCGCATTTCACGGCGGTGGAGAATGCCTTTGTCGGTCGCGCCTATCCCCGCCGCGGCCCCTTCATCGATCGTAACGCAATGTTTCGGCAAGTCCGCGCCACTGCCCGCGACATCGCTCCCGATCTGCCACTCGACGTGCCTGTCGGGCGGCTGGCCACCGGTCAGAAACAGCTGGTCGAAATCATCCGCGCACTGATGAGCGAACCGGCGCGGCTGGTGGTGATGGACGAACCGACGGCATCGCTCTCCGATGGCGAGGCGCGCCGCCTGCATCAGGCCGTCAGGGCGCTGGCGACCCGCGGTGTCGCGGTGATTTTCATCTCGCACCGGCTGGATGAGGTGATCGAGATCTGCGACCGCTACACCGTGTTGCGCAATGGCGCGACCACGGGCACGGGCGAGATTGCCGGCACGACGCGCGGCGATCTCGTGCGGCTGATGTCCGGCCACGAAGAAATCACCGGCGGCAGGGCCAGCCCGTTCGCCGGCGGCAAACCGGTGCTCGAGGTGACGAACCTCCCCTTCGGACGGCGCGGCAGCAGGGTGTCGCTGACCGTATCCGAAGGCGAAATCCTCGGCCTCTACGGCCTCGTGGGCGCCGGCCGTTCCTCCTTCATGAAGATGCTCTGGGGCTCGCGTCCGTTTGAAGGAGGTTCAATTTCCATCGACGGCGCGGCGATGAGATCCGGCGACATCCAATTCCGCATTCGCGCCGGCGGCGCCTATGTGCCGGAAGATCGTCGTCACCAGGGATTGGTGACGGTGCGCAGCATCGCCGAGAATCTGGCGATTGCCGATCTCAAGGCGGTGCGTTCCTCTCCCGGCCTGCCGGTCACCAGCCGGACCCGGCTTGCGGCGCGCGCGGCAAGCGTCAAGGATCAGCTCTCGATCAGGATGGGCTCACCTTGGGCGATGCCGCTGACGCTGTCCGGCGGCAACCAGCAGAAGCTGCTATTCGGTCGCTGGTTCGACCGCAGGATCCGCCTGCTGATCCTCGATGAGCCGACGCGCGGCGTCGACGTCGGCGCCAAGGCGGAAATCCATGCCATCGTTCGCCGTCTGGCGGCTGAAGGGGCTGCCGTGCTGATGACCACCAGCGACATGGACGAACTGCTGGCGCTGTCCAACCGCGTATTGGTGTTTGCCAAGGGCGAAATCACTGCAGGCCTTGCCGGCGACGAACTGACCCCGGCACGCATCATCGACGCCGCATTCCAGCACACCCAACAGAAAGAGCCCGCCGCATGACCGGCATCGTCAGACAATACGGCACGCTGATTGCGCTGGTGGCAATCGTGATCGTCTTCTCGATCGCCTCGCCCGGCGCATTCGGCACCGCATCGAACCTGATCAACATCACACAGCAGATGACGCTGCTGTCGATCGTCGCGATCGGAGCAACGGTGGTGATGGCGGTCGGTGAATTCGATCTGTCGACGGCGGCCGTGGTGTCGTTCGGTGGAATTTTCGTCGTCTATCTATTGAAGCTCGATGTGCCGGCCCCCCTCGCCTGCCTGCTGGTGCTCGCGGTGGCTGCCGTGTTCGGCGCGGTCTCCGGCTATATCGTCGCGAAATTCGAGGTCCTGTCCTTCATCGCCACGCTTGCGGCCGGCACGATCATCGGCGGCATCACCTTCTGGCTCTCGGATGGCGCGACGCTGTTTGGCAATATTCCGGCCGGGTTCCGCGACATCGCTCGTGGCCATGCATTCGGTATCCCGACGCTGACATGGTGGCTGATCGGCACGGCTGTCGTCATCTGGCTGCTGCTCGACAAGGTCGAGCTGGGCCGCCGGCTCTATGCGATCGGGGGCAACCGCGAAGCCTCAAAGCTGGCAGGCGTGCGGATCGTACCCAACACCATGGTCGCCTTCATCGTCTCAGCCATTCTCGCCGCACTTGTCGGCATCCTGCTCACCGGCCGCATCGGCAGCGCCAACCCCACGGGCGGCGGCGGATATCTGCTGACGGCCTATGCCGCCGTCTTCCTCGGCATGACCGCCTTCCGAGAGGGCGAGGCTAATGTTCCGGGGACACTTGTGGGTGCGGCGATCATCGCCGTCATCGGCAACGGCCTGACGATCCTCGGCGTCTCGACCTTCCTGCAGGACATCATCACCGGCACGATCATCCTCGCCGCCGTGCTGGTCCGTCGTATCGGCAAGCAGGCGCATTGAGATGAGCACGACGGTGTCAAAGCCGGGCCGCTATGGTCCGTTCGGTGGGCAATATGTCGCCCCTGTATTGCTACCGGTGTTGGACAGGCTGGAGGCCGGGTTTAACGAAACCTGGGCCGACCCGGCCTTCCGCGCCACTTTTGAGGATCTGCTGAACCGTTTCGTGGGCCGCCCCACTCCGGTTTCCGAAGCGGGTTCTTTTGCATCCTCGAATGGCGGCGCCCGGCTGATGCTGAAGCGCGACGACCTGACATTCAATGGCGGCAATTATGCCAATTCCGCCCTCGGCCAGTGCCTGTTGGCGCGTCGCATGGGCCTCGGCAACCTGGTGACCGACACCGGGTCGGGCCAGAACGGCATTGCCACCGCTGCCGTCGCCGCCCGCTTCAATATGCCATGCACCATCTATATGGGCAGCAGGGATGCCGCCCGACAGCAGGCGGCAGTCAAGAAAATGCAGGTCTTCGGCGCCGATCTCAGGGTCGTCGGGGATGCCGACCGCGCGCTGAACGCGGCGACCAGCGCCGCCATCCGCCACTGGATGGGCAACAGCGCCAGCACGGCTTACGTTGCGGGAGCACCGATCGGCGCCCATCCCTATCCGCTGATGGTCGGCGCCTTCCAGGCGGTGATCGGCCGTGAAACCCGGCTGCAGATGATCGAAGGCGGGATATTGCCGGCAGCCATCGTCTCGGCGGTCGGCGGCGGCTCGTCGACGATCGGAATGTTCTCCGCCTTCGTCCATGATCCGCAAATCCGTCTGATTGCTGTCGAGGCTGCCGGGTCGGGCCTCGCGGGCGAACTGCATTCCGCGCGGCTCGCCAGGGGACGGCGCGGCATCTTCCATGGCGCGGAGACGCTCGTCCTATGCGATGAAAACGGCCAGATCCTCGAAACCGGCTCGATCGCCCCCGGCCTTGCCTATCCCGGCTCGGCGCCGGAGATCGCCAGTCTTGTCGCCTCCGGCCGCATCGAAACCATCGCCATTACCGACGAGGCAGCACTAAGCGCCGTCCGGCGGCTGGCGACCAGCGAAGGCATACTCGTGTCGTTGGAGGCCGGCCACGCCGTCGCCGCAGCCGAGATTGTCGCCCGCGATCTGCCGCCGACCGCCGTCGTGGCGATCATGGTGCCGTCGTCAGGCGACAAGGATCTCGACATCGTCTGGCCGGGAGGTTCGGCATGAACCGCATCGACCGCATGTTTGCCCGGCTGAAAGCCGAGAACCGCAAGGCTTTCGTCACCTTCACCGTCGCCTGCGATCCGTCCTTCGAGGAAAGCCTCGAACGCCTCAGGATTTTCGCGGATTCCGGCATCGATCTGATCGAGATCTGCCATCCCTATTCCGACCCTATCCTGGATGGCGCCACGATCCAGAAGGCCAATCGACGAGGCCTCGTGGCCGGTGGCAGCCTCGCCCGCACGGTCGATCTCTGCGCCGCCTTTCGTGAAAACGATGCCGTGACCCCGCTGATCCTGATGGGATATGCCAACCCTCTGGCTGCCATGGGCTACGAGGCTTTTTCCAGCCGGGCAGCGGCGGCTGGCATCGATGGCATCATCGTCGCCGACGTCCCGATCCGCGAGGCCGACACACTGCTCGAAGCCCTGATGATGCACGGCCTTGTCATGATCCCCCTGGCGACGCCGGCGCTCTCGCCTGCCGATTTCGCTGTCGTCCGGCCGGGCATTGGCGGCTTTCTGTATTGCATTCCGGTCGTTGGCCCCACCGGCGGACCGTCAGCCTCGATCGAGGCAATCACCGACGCGGTCGAACGCTGCCGTGGCGTCAGCGCGCTCCCGATACTCGTGGGGTTCGGGGTCAAGTCGCCCGAGTTGGCGGCCAGGGTCGCGGAGATCGCCGACGGTGTGATCGTTGCGACAGCGCTGATGGACCGGTTCGAGGTGTTGAGGTCCGAGATGCATTCAGCCGTGGAGTACAAGACTGCCATCGGCGATATCATTGCCGCGTATAGAATGGCTATAGACCATTGATTCCGTAGATGGATCTGGATGTCGGGCTCGACTTCGGGCGGCTGATCTGATCTTATCCGCCGATCGACGCATGACGGGAATCACCCAAAGGAATCGCAGTGAGTTTGAGGTTCATCTTCGTTGTTTCCTGGGCGCTGCCGGTGCTGATGCTGGCGTGGATTCTGTACCATGAGCGAACCACACTCAATCAGCCGGTGATTGAAACCAATTCCAAGATGCGGATCAGGATGTGTCGCGAACACATCGACACGGCGAAGGCCGATCCCGCCGATACCCTCGCAAAGCAGGCGGTCGATGATTGTGTGACCGCCGGCTATATCTCAAAAGACGAGATCAAAACTGCTATCGACTGATGCATGCCGCCCCCAAAATGTCGCGGTTTTGGGGCAGCGGCATGCATAGGAACAAGATCCAATCAATTATAATTGACTGTCTCCGATCACATCCCAGCCTTAGATTTCATGCAGGGTGCCGCGAACGGAGGATAGATATGACCAAGTCCTGGCCCTTTGCCGCCCTTTTTACTGTTGTCGCATTGCTGGCAATCCCTGCTGCCGCGCAGGAGAATATGCAGCCGCGCCAGACCAATACCGTCAGCGCCGGTATTTTCAGCCTCCTGCCGGCCGACTCGGTCACCAACCATGTGTTGAAGACGGCACGCCGCGAGATGGCCTATACCGCGACCGCCGGAACGCTCGATCTTTACGGTCAGGACGGCACGGTTACGGCAAAGGTGTTTTATACGGCCTATATCGCCAGGGATCGTCCGTCAAAGCGGCCACTGACCTTTGCCTTCAACGGTGGCCCAGGCGCGGCGTCTGCTTATCTGCATCTCGGATTGGTCGGCCCGAAGATCCTCGATTTCGGTCCTGAAAGCAATGATGGCACGACGCCCACGCTCAGGGACAATCCCGAAAGCTGGCTCGACTTCACCGATCTGGTGGTGATCGATCCGGTGGGAACCGGCTGGAGCCGCGCCGCCAGCAACGATGCCGCAACGCGGTTCTACGGCGTCAAGCAGGATGCCGAAACGCTCGCCAAGATCATCACCCTCTATGTCCAGCACAACGATCGCCTGGGGGCGCCCAAGTACCTGCTTGGCGAAAGCTATGGCGGATTTCGTGCCGCCAAAGTCGCCTCCGCGCTCAGGGACAGCCAGGGCATTCTCGTTTCCGGCATCATCATGGTGTCGCCGCTGATCGACGGCCGGCTGCTGTTCGGCGCCACGGATTATCCACTCGGAGCTGCCCTGCAACTGCCGTCGCTAGCCGCAGCCGAACTCGAACGAAAAAATGCGTTCAGCACGCAGGCGCTGACGAAAGCCGAGAAATTCGCGATGTCCGACTATCTCGTGGCGCTCGCAGGGACGCCGCCGGCAGGTGCGCAGGCCGACGCCCTTTACCAGCGCCTCAGCGATCTGACGGGCATTCCGAAGAACGCCATCACCCGAACGCGCGGCTTCCTCGGCGATATCTATACCAAGAACGTCGGTGATATCGCCGGAGCCATCAACAGCCCCTATGATGCAAGCTATGCCGCGCCCGATCCCTATCCCGAAGCCGCCTATGACCGCAGCGACGATCCGATTCTCGATGGTTTCACGCGCGCTTACGGCGCCGCTTTCGCAAGCTATGCCCGCAATCAACTCGGCTTTGCCTGCGAGATGACCTACAACCTGCTGGCGCAAGACATCAACAGCCAGTGGGACTGGAACGGCAATCGCGCAGATGCAAGCGCCTCGGGCAATATCCGCGAGCTGCTTTCGACCATTCCCTCATTTCGGCTCATGGTCGTCCACGGCTACAGCGACGCCCTGACCCCGTATGGTGCCAGCAGATATGTGCTCAACCATCTGCCCGCATCGCTGGCCAAGGGACGCACTGAACTGAAAATGTATCGCGGCGGGCATATGTTCTACACGCAGCAGGACTCCAGAAAGAGCATGACCGAGGATGCCCGCAAATTCTATGCCGGTGAGACAAGCACGGAATAAATGCTTCCTCCAGAAGGTGTTGCGTGGCTACCCCTTGCTGCACAATGTCCTGACGGGTGCTTGCTCGTTGGCATTGATCCCCCGCAAGGTCGAACAATCGGCCGGTTGTTCGAAGCCAGATGAGAACCGACAATGCTCGGATTCATATCATGGAACAGCCGAAGCGTGCGAAGATGTCACACCCACATCTTTTCTAATGCAATCGTCGCTATTGATGCAGCCCATACCCAAATGGGGGAAGAAATTACTGTGCTAAAGGCTATCATAACAAAAAAAATGAGGATCCATCTTTTTAATGATGGCACCCGCACCAGGGGAAACACAGGAGGAGCGATATGCCCTATGACAGTATTCGTCACGAGGCTAAGTCGGTTGTTGTTGAGATTTCCAGGAGGGAAACCGATTTCCTATATGATCCCTCAGCCACTGCCAGGGTGATCCGGGCTCTTCGCTGGGAAAAGGGCAATTTCTGCCCGCGCTGTAAAACCACTGCAGTCAAGCGGATCAATACATTTTTTGTCAATGAACTGTTTCAATGCAGCGCCTGCAACTATAATTTCAATTGTACCTCGGGGACCATATTCCAAGGCTCAAAGCTACCGCTCAACAGGCATTTGCTGTTGCTGATGGCATCAGACTTGTTTTGCCAGACATGGTCGATCAGGGATATCGCTATCATTGGCGGTGTCAGCGAGCGTACAGCAAAACTTCAGATAGAAAAGCGCGGGCAGCCTCCCCAAAATCATTATCTCCACGGACCCTATTTGTCGGAGGTGCGTCGCGACGATTGCAGTTCAATGCTGGATCTGTTCGAACGGAATGCCTTCTCGGTCGACATGCCACTGTTCCTCGATCGCCTCCGCAACTGGCTGCGGATGTAAACCGCCAATCCACGACATGTATAGAGGTCTGGCGCCGGTTTAGAGCCGGCGTGATTCTGTGGCCGCTTGAGCGGCCTGCAGGCGCATCAGAGGCACTCCGGTAACTCCCCCGACAATCGATGACATCCATGCGCTGGAACGGCCCGATCCAAGGGTCCAAACGTAAAGCCCGGCCAGTTTCCCGGCCGGGCTTGTTTGATCGCAATTTGCGTAAAGACAGGTAGGCTTACACGAACAGGAACTGATCGGTGGTGAAAGTCTGACCGGTAAAGTCGCCGTCGATGACAACCTTATCGTTAAACCCTGCGGCATCCCCGTCGTTCACAGTGATGACAGTCGAAGTGGCACCCACGGCGATCGTGAGATCGGCGAAATCCACTCCAGCGCCGTAACCAAGGAAGCGGATCGTATCAACGTTGATGACGAAGTCCGTGATATGGTCCGCAGTTGCGATCGATCCGCCGGTCTCGTTATCGTTGAACACGAATGTATCCGCATCCGCACCACCGGTCAGCAGGTCCTTGCCGGCACCGCCGTCAAGCGAATCTATTCCAGCACCGGTGATGATCGTATCGGCACCCGAACCGGACACAACAGTGTCGGCACCGGCACCTGTGGTCAACGAAAGCGCATTGGTCGCAGCCGAAGCACCGACTGTAATGTCACCTGTTGCTGCAGAACCATGCACATCAGCCGAGACATTGGTCAGAACGTAGTCTGACGAGCCCGTCAGGGTGATCTGAGCATTGGTGACGGCAGTGGCGCTGTGATCGTCGAAGTCACCAGCGACTGCCGCTGCTGCATTGACGTTAACGGTGGCGGTGCCGAGAGCAGCAACCGCACTGCTGATCGATACCGTCTGCGACGTGCCGAGCACAACAGAAACGCTGTCTGTATCGGCCAGCGTCGCCGTTGTCAGCGAAACCGTTGCGCTGGATGCCGCTTCGGCAGAACCGGCAAGATTGACCGTTGTGCCATCACCAAGACCGGTTACGGTCGTGTTGACGTTGAAGCCGCCAGCGCTGTCGTTGCTCGTGATCGTCTCACCGGAGTTGGTCTCCGCTGCATTGATCGTGATCGCGCTGCGCCCACCGTCAGGTGTTGTGACTGTGTCGACCACGGTGTCAACATCGCTGCCGGTCACCGTGATGCTTCCAATACCAGCAAGAATGGTGGTGGTCGCATTCGCCTTGAGCGTGACATCGAGATCGCCGGCAAAGTCGTCGTTGGTCACCGTCGAGTCATCGCCATCAATCGTGATGTTTCCGACAACTGTCGCAACAACATTTCCTGAACCCGACAAAGTGAAACCGCCGGCAAAGCCAGTTGCGTCAATCGTTGTCGTGGTGCTGACGGCATCGAGTGTGAGCGATGAGACGCCGGTTCCCACGAGGATCGTGGAGGAGACGTCATCCGTGACGACCGTCAAGGCACCGGTCAGATATTTCGCATCCAGAGTGGAACCAGCGGCTGCACCCAGATCAGTGACATTGATTGCACCCGCGAAGTCGTCTGCGAGAGAACCGATGGTGATCTTGTCCGCAGTAGCATCGAGGCCGGAAGCATCGATGGTAACCAGGGTCGCAGCACCCATGACCGTGGTCAGGTCGGCTGCCACGACATCAATGCTGGAACCAGCCAGGACATTGAGGGTCACGGAGCCGGTCGCAGCATCTGCATCGACATCGGCGGTCAGGTTGTTGACCACATAGATACCAGCACCTGAGAGAACCAGATCGGTATTGATGTTGCCCGTCGCAGTATTGTTGTCATGGTCGTAAGCGACAGCGGCTGCTGCGTTGATGGTGACCGTGTCATCCACACCGGCAGCCGACACCGAGGCGCTGGCACCGCTACCGAGAATGATCGACGCCGTCTCGGCACCGACTTCATCGTCGATCAGTTCGACCGAAAGAGTGCCCGAGAGACCGGAAGCATCGACATCGCCCTTGAAGCCTGTCGTGCCGTCGATCGTGACCGCGCCCTCACCCGATACGGTGATCAATGCATCGTCAGCAGCAGCATCGGCATTGATCGTCAGTGTCGTGAATTCCGCGACATCTTCAACTGTCAGGGCGCCAAGACCTGCCGTCAACACTATCGAAGTCGTGACGCTTTCGACAATCACCGAGTCCAATGTGGCGGACGCGTTGATGTTGACATCGGTAGAGCCCGTGACCACGAAATCCGCACTGCCAGCAAGCGTCACAGCGCTCGTTGCAAGCGCAACGTCGATGGTGATCGCCGCCTGTGTAGCGGAGTCAGACGCCGTAACGGAAGTCGCGCCCGAACCAGTGGTGATTTCGAGGCTCTGGCCAGCCTGCGTGGTCAGCGTGACCGCGCCAGTCGCGTCAGATGCATCGACCGTAGCAAAGGTGCTGCCGATGTTGGTCACACTCACGGCATTCGAGCCGGTAATGTTGATTTCCATCGTGCTGCTGTTGGTGATGTTTGCTGCATTCAGAGCACCACCGCCAACGTCACCGGACAGGTTGAACGTATCGACACCGGCAATCGTCGGCACTTTTACGGAAGCATCAAGGACGGCGGTCAGGATATCGTTGACCGTCGAACCGGCCGTGAAGTTGTCTTCCGTTGTCAGCGTACCGAGGGCAGAAGTGAAAACGTTGATACCAGTCGGATCGATCGAACCAAGCGATGTATTCGTATCGCCCTGAACACCACCGGTAACCAGGTCAGAGTCAGCCGTCAATACGATCGTACCGCCATCGGTGACCACCAGGGACGCCGTCGCCGTTGTCGAAACATCGCCCACGCCGTCGATCGTGAATGTGACATCACGAACACCGTCATTTGCACCGGCATCGACAGTCGTGCTGCGGATGATAAGTCCAAGGATGCTATCGAAAGTGGCGGCGGACAGATTGTCTGCGTTACCAACATCGTTGCTCAGGGACACCGTAATCGTCGAACCGTCGCTCTCGACGGTGCCGACATTATACTCGGTACCACCACTCGTGTAGACCAGGTTGCCAGCGATATTGGCAATCGACGGGCTTCCGACAAGTGCCGTCGGCAAGGCCAGGACATCGGCAGCATCGTCTTCGCCGCCGAGTTCAATCGTCAGCTGGACGCTATCGAGATTGCCGATACCGACCGTCTGGACGTATGTGACGCCGGCATCGGCGCCATCGTCAACCGCAAGCGCGCCATCCGCGATACCAGTGACCTGGCTGTCGCCCGTCAGACCGGTTATGGAAACCGGTGCGATTTCGTCAACCGACAGAACATCGGCCGTCACAACGGCGCTTTCAGCACCTTCGCTGTCCGTCAGTGTCACGGACACAGTGCTTGTGCCGCTACCAAAGCTGCCGGTCTCGCGATCATAGACGTTGATGGTGATCGCCTTGCCAACCGCTTCAATCAGCGCCTCGTTGGCGTTGCTGTTGAAGGTGATCGTCAGAACGCCGCTCTGATCCGTGAATGTGCCAACCCCGGTTCCATTGACGAGCACCACATTGGCTGCAGTCGAAACGCCGCCAGTGGCGTTAAACCCGAAGCTATCAACCCCATCGTCGCTCTGGACTCTCAGCTCGGTTCCGGCGCCGAAATCGCCTTCTTCGTCAGCAATAGCGAAAGTCGGGAACAGCGAGTCGACACTGTCTTCAACCTGAACAGAGGCCACGCCGGTCACGGTTGGGACATCATTGACCTCGCCAACAGCAATCTGGAACGTATCCGAAGCTGTGGCCGTGCCGTCGGAGGCAGTGACCTTGACGTCGATCGTGCCGATATCGCCTTCTGCCGGAGTGCCGGAGAATTCGCCGGTCGCGGCATTGAACGAGAGCCAGGCCGGCAGCGCGGAGCCGTTGTCAAGCGTTGCAGTGTAGGTGAGCGTATCGCTGGTGTCGACATCAGCAAACGAACCAGCAGGCACGGTGAACGTAAACGCCGCATCTTCGCTTGCAACCTGGTCGGCAATCGTGGTTACGACTGTCGGCGCGTCATTCACGGCAGTTACGGTATAGGAATTCGTCGCAGCGACACTGGTCGTGCCATCGGTGACGCTGTAGTTGAGGGTCACGGCGCCGTTGAAGTCGGCGGCAGGCGTGATCGTGTAGGTGCCGTCGCCATTGTCGACGACAGTGCCGTTCGAAGACGTGAGCCCGGTGACCGACAGCGTGTCGCCCTCTTCATCCGAGAAGCCCTGCAGCAGATCGGATGCATTGACCGTGTAAGGTGCGTCTTCGGTACCGGCGGCAAGATCTACAATGGGGGCGCCAGTCGGCGCGTCATTGATGAAATCTACTTCTGTGACCTTGCCATCGTCGAACTTGACGAATTCCACACTCTTGACGATCGTCGTCTGGCCACCAAGTTCGATCGAATAGCCGCCGGCAACTCTGTTGATTTCAGCATCAGCGAAATTGCCGTTGACGACAACTGTATCGATCCCGGCGCCGCCGATTGCAGTGTCGTTGCCCTCAGTCGCAAACAGCTTGTCATTGCCAGCGCCGCCGGTCAGCTTGTCATTGCCAGCGCCACCGATCAACTTGTCATTGCCAGCGCCACCGATCAACCTGTCATTGCCAGCACCGCCATCGAGGCTGTCATTGCCAGCGCCGCCGTTCAGGGTATCAGCACCCTTTCCGCCGTTGATCTTGTCGTTTCCGTCCAGACCGAAAACGACGTCGGCACCTTTGGTACCTGTGTAATTGTCTTTTCCTGGGGTCAGGCGTTTTGGTTTGGCCATGGGATGTCTCCTCATATATGCGGCAAAGCGAACTGCTAATTCAGTCGCACTGTGATGTTTTTTGCGGCA
>JAQGJP010000085.1 GCA_028290545.1 Rhizobium sp.
AGCCAGACCATTGATTGAGACGGTCGTTATTGAGCAAAAGCCAGCCGACGAAAAACCTGTCGCGCGCAGAAACCTCGACAACAAGGACAACAAGGAAGACGTCGCCTATGCAAAACCCGAGCGCTCGCTGTTCGGCGATCTGTTCAAGAGTAAGGCCAGCGACACCGCCTGGCCGGGAAAGGGTACGAAGGTCGCGATCTATGACGTTTCCAACGCGATCGTCTACCTGCCCGATGGAACCAAGCTGCCCGCCCATTCCGGCATAGGCAGAATGCGCGACAATCCGCGCTACGAGCACGTTACAATGAGAGGCCCGACGCCCGCCGGTATCTATCGCCTGTCGATGCGCGAGAAGCGCTTTTACGGCGTGGAGGCAATTCGCATGACGTCAATCGACGGGCGCGACCCGAAGAACCGAACCGGACTGCTGACGCATACCAATTTGCTGCGCGGTCAGAAGGGCTCGCACGGCTGTGTCGCCTTCCAGAACTATCAACCATTCCTCAGAGCCTTCAAACGCGGTCAGATTACGATGTTGGTCGTGGTGCCAGAGCTACCGTCATCACATACGCAACTCGCCGCGCTCTATCGCAAGGCTGGCGCCTGATCGGTATCTAAGCACGGCCTCTTCTCTCGTGAAGGCAGCTCAGCGCCCTCAGTCGGGTCGTTCAGGCCGGCGTAGCGGCTTCCGGAAAGCCGACCTTGCGGACGAAAGCTTGTGCCTTGCGTTTGCACTCCGAACGTCTGGTGTTGAAGTCTGACCTACTACGAAATCCAATTGTGACCGCCTCCGCGCGCGATCATCTGTTGTATGGGCAACGGGGACGAGGGGATCCAAGCATGGCCGAAACCAGATCCTGACGAGATGACGCAGCGCGCGCCTACAGCGTCTAGGAAATGGGTGCCGAGATCATGAGCCATGCAGAAGCCCGATATCCAGCCCGAGGTGCAGTCTAAGCTGCGGCCAAATGGCGGAATGTTCGGACGACCTCGTCGGCATCGTAAGGTTTGGCAAGGAAGGTGGCTCTGATGGGGAGGTCGGCAATCGTCAGTTTAAATAAACTCGATGTCACGATAATATGGATTGGTGGCCACCGATCGCGCACAGCAGCCGCAAGCACCAAGCCCGAGACGCCGCCTGGCATGTTTATATCGGTGAACATGGCCTGAATTTCCGGATGAGCAATGAGGATTTCAATTGCCGTCGTGGAGTTTGACGCCTCAAAGACAATAAATCCGGCCTCCTCAAGCTCACAGACAATGCTCAGACGAATGAGGACCTCATCCTCGACGACCAACACGTGAGTGGGATTGACGGCCATGAAAGGCGATCTGGTTGGCCACCGGACTTGGCGACAGGACAAGGAATCGTTTGGCATTAATACCGACAACATACACGAAACGCCTGCCGGGGTTAATTAATCCACTCCTATGCCGCTTCAGGTAGTTGCGAATTCAATGTTGAGCGCGTGATCGAAACTCTCATGCCATCTGAATCATTGCGAATTTCCGTCGCCGCATCGAGTTGCTTCACCAGAGCTGCGACGATCGCGCTTCCCAAGCCAGTATGATGGCCAGCGGCATTGGCGGTGCTTTTTCCAACGCCATTGTCGGAGACCGACAATCTCCAACCGCCTCCATCGATCTCGTAGGTGACGTGGATCGCCGCATCGGTCCGCGCGGCCGGAAATGCATGTTTGATGGCATTGATGACGAGTTCGGTGACGATTAGACCTAGGCTAACGGCCTTGTCCGACCCGATCATCCCTTCATCAGCGGTTACGTTGACTGCGATCAACTGGCCCTCGCCAATCATCGAGGTGGCAAGGCTATCGCAGAGGGTCGATAGATAGGAACCGACATCGATCAGGTCGATGCCCTGGGATACGTGAAGGTGTCGTTGAACCTCGGCAACCGACATCACCCGCTGGCGGGCGTCCCGCAGGTGCTGGCGCGTCTCTTCCGACGAAACCGCCTGCGCCTTTAGCTGCAAAATGCTTGAGATGATTTGCAGGCTGTTGGCTACGCGATGCTGCATTTCCCGAAGCAGCACATCCTTCTGATGCAGCAGCTCTTCCTTCTGTTGCAGCAACTCTTCGCTCCGTTCGAGAAGTCGCTCCTTCTCCTTCTCGATGTCGCGGCGCGCCGTCACATCCATGAAAGCAAGAAGGATCGTCGTCTTCGCGCTGTCATCGTAAACGACCTGTCGAGCGTTCAGCAGCATGACCCGGCGCCCGACACCGGGGAAGTCGTGCTCGACCTCGAAACCGTCCATGGCAGCATGCTCAGGAATGATCGTCTCTAGCAGAAGGCGCAGCGCGGGAATGTCCCATTGGCCATCACCCAGCGAAAAGAGTAGACGGCCTCGTGTGTTTTCTTGATCGACTTTGAAGGTTTTGTAAAAGGACACACTGGCTGCGAGGACGCAAAATTGGTCGTCGAGCACGATAAACGGCTCGGGTATCGTGTTCACGATAGCCTGCGCAAGTGTTTGCGCGTCTTCGATTCTCTGAAAGTTCATCATGGGGGGAAGGCGATCCGATCTGGGCGCAACCGTTTCGAAAAAGCTGTGAGCTTCTCACCTGTTACGAACACTACACCCTTTGAAGTAGCGCGTCGCGAAAATTCTTCCGGAGGTTTTGCCTTCTGGCAATGGCGATTTTCCATTTCTGAGGGTGGCGGCACCAGAATTACGGTTCATTGGAGGCTTTTCATCAAAATGGTCAGAAGAGTGATCGAGGCATCGACATGCCGCAAGACGCGACGCTACCGTCATGCCGCGCGCATACGATGCGATCGAAGTAGATTGGTGATAGGTGTCGTATCCCCCAGCATCTCGATGCCTACACGCCCGATTTGATCGTCGTGAAGAACGCGATCTAACTCTTGGACACGCCGTTTCGCCTCGCCAAGGGCGTAACTGCCAAGCCGATTGCTGATTAAGATAGACCGCACGCAGCGTCAGATCAGAGGTAATCGTTCCCGGAGGCTGCTATGGAGTGATGTGCCCTCAGCGCCGCAGCACCCATTTGCGGATCTCGCCGAACCAAAGGACGCTGCTGCCCATCACGACACAGACCAGCCACTGCTCGAGCGGTAAGGGGACTGTCCCGAACGCCACGTTCAGCGGGCCAAAATTGACGACCGCAATCTGGAGCAGAATTGACAGTCCAATGGCTGCCCATAACCACCGATTCGTAAACATATGGCGGAAAGCACTGATCGTCTCAGAACGTGCGTTGAAGCAATTGAATAGCTGGGCAAGAACCAGGACGGTGAACCCGGCAGTTCGAGCTTGATCAAGACTCTGCGCACCTTCAATCAGCCCGCCCGGCAGGTAAAGATCGATGGTGAGAAGCGTCGCCAGCGCCATCACGAGGCCTATTGCGATCACTCCTTGCCACATGCGCGCGTCGATGGCGCGCTCGTTCGCCTTGCGAGGTGGACGTGCCATCACCTCGTCGGTTTCCGGGTCGATGCCCATGGCAAGCGCGGGACCGGAATCGGTGATCAGATTGATCCAGAGGATCTGGGTGGCCAGCAACGGCAGCACCAACTCTCCGCCGCCACCCAGCCCGATCACGCCGGCTCCGACGACGCCCAGGAACACGGTCAGAACCTCGCCCATGTTGGACGACAGCAGATAGCGGAGGAACTTGCGGATATTGTCGAAGATGGCGCGCCCTTCGCGCACGGCTTCGACAATGGTGGCGAAATTGTCGTCGGCCAGGATCATCTTGGCCGCCTCCTTAGTGACCTCCGTGCCGGTGATCCCCATGGCGACGCCGATGTCTGCTGCCTTTAGCGCCGGAGCATCGTTGACGCCATCGCCCGTCATGGCCACTACGTTTCTGTCTGCCTGAAGCGCATCGACGATGCGCAACTTGTGGACGGGCGCGACGCGGGCATAGACCGAGGTCGTCCGTACCGCAGCCGCGAAACCCGCGTCGTCCATGGCGTCCAGTTCGGCTCCTGTCAGCGCCTTCGTCCCGTTTTCGACGATGCCCAGCAAAGCGGCGATGCGCGCCGCAGTGCGTGGATGATCGCCAGTGATCATCATCACTCTGATGCCAGCACAGCGAGCTTGCGCTATCGCGACCGCCGCTTCCTCGCGCGGCGGGTCGATGATGCCAACGGTGCCGACGAAAATCAGGTCGTGCTCCAGCGTTTCGCTGGATTGCGGGTCTTCATCTGCTTCCAGCGGCCGATAGGCGACCGCCAAAGTGCGCAGCGCTTCGTCCGTCAGACGCTCCACATCGGCGTGCGCGCGTGCGCGCTGCGTCTCGTCGAATGGGGCCACGTCCATGCCAATTCGGATGCGATTGCAGTGCTGCATCAACACGTCGGGCGCGCCCTTGGTGATGAGGATACGTTCGCCCCCATGCTCGTGGTCGAGCTCGATGGTCGACATCATCTTGCGGTCGGAGCTGAACGGGATCTCGCCGATGCGCTCGAAGCGTCGCTGGCGGCGGGCCTCCACTCCAAGCTTGCGCTCCGCCACAAGAAACGCGGCTTCTGTTGGATCGCCCTGGATTTCCCAGTCTCCGTCTTTCAACTGCCGCAAGGCGGCATTGCCGGCCAGGCTGCCTCCACTCAGGACAACGATCTGCTCGGCGCGAAGCGCTCCTTCGGGCGCTGCGCCTCCCTCGATCTCCATGTGGCCTAGCGGAGCATAGCCAACGCCCGTAACGCGGCTACCGCCCGACGCTGTCATGATCCGCTCGATCGTCATCTCGGACCGGGTGAGTGTGCCGGTCTTGTCAGAGCAGATGACGGAGGCCGAGCCGAGGGTCTCCACCGACGAAAGCGTCTTGACGATGGCATTGCGTTTGGCCATGCGCTGCACTCCAAGCGCCAGCACGAGCGACAAAATTGCCGGAAGACCTTCCGGCACGGCCGCGACTGCCAGCGATACTCCCAGCAACAGCACGGTGATGACGTCGGAAGGGCTTTGTATATCGGATACAAGCAGCACCGTGGCGACCACGATGACGGCGATGATGACAACGGCGATGCCGAGCGTGCGTCCGATCAGCGCCACTTCCTTCTGCAGTGGTGTCGGCTGCTCCACCGTGGCGTCGAGCATGGTGGCGATAGCGCCCATCTCGGTCTGCATGCCAGTAGCGGTGATGACGGCGCGACCGGTCCCCTGAACGACCGCTGTGCCCTTGAATACCATGCAGAAACGCTCGGCGAGCGGCGCGGGATCAACAAGCGCGGCTGCGTCTTTCAGAACGGCCTCGCTTTCCCCGGTAAGCGATGCTTCCTGCACGCGAAGGCTCGCAGAGATCAGAAGCCGACCATCGGCGCCAACGGCGTCGCCTTCCTCAAGCAGCAGGACGTCGCCCGGGACCAACTCTGCGCTCGGGATGCGCCTTCGCTCTCCGTCGCGTAGCACTGAAGATGTCACAGCCGTCATCCGCGCCAGGGCGGCGACGGCGTTCGCGGCCCTTGCTTCCTGCACAAAGCCCAGAACGGCATTGGCCAAGACAACCATGGCGATGACAATCGCATCTACCGGCAAACCCTCGCGGCCTTCAATGAGCCACGCCACAAGGGCGACAACGATCGCGCCGAGCAGCAGATAAACGAGCGGGTCCCGAAATTGCGCAAGTACGCGTCGCCAGGCTGGCATCAGCGATACCGCCCGCAGTTCATTGGGGCCAAATTCAGCCAGGAGCCTCGCAGCCTCCAATCCGCTCAGGCCGTTCTCGGCATTGCTGCCGAACGCTCGCGCTACAGCTTCGCCTGTCTGTTGCGAATAGTCATCGAGTGACGAAGACCGACTTTGTGCGTTCAAAAGATTATCCTTGCCTCGCGGACCTAACCCACGCCTTCCGCGTTGCCACTGTAGCCAACAATGTCGCCCAGGGCTCCACATTCCTCGCGTAGATTGAGCACGGCAGTTGATTCAGGTGTGTTATGGGTTTGATTCCAACCGGACGGTAGCCCTTCATTCTGAATCGCCGCGGTTCTCGTTGAGGCCGATCGGACCAACGATACGGCGCCGGTGGTGTTCCCATTTCCTGCGGCTCTGAATATGGGGCACACATGTAACAAGCAGAGGAGCTTCAATGTCGGTGGGTAGAATGAAGGCAGCCATTTTTGTCGAGCCTGGACGGATCGTGTTGGAAGAGAAACCAATACCGGATGTCGGACCGCTCGATGCGCTTATTCGGATAACGACAACCACGATCTGCGGCACGGACGTGCATATTTTGAAGGGCGAGTATCCCGTCGAGAAAGGATTGACGATCGGCCACGAGCCGGTCGGCGTGATCGAAAAGCTCGGGTCAGCTGTGAAGGGATTCACAGAAGGGCAACGGGTAATTGCGGGAGCCATAACGCCGAGCGGTCACAGCAATGCCTGTCAATGCGGCCGCGCTTCTCAGGATGGGGCGGGCAGCCGACACGGTTGGAAAGCTACGGGTGGTTGGAAGTTCGGCAACACGATCGACGGCTGCCAGGCCGAGTTCGTGCTAGTCCCGGACGCCATGACGAATTTGGCAGAAGTGCCGGATGGCCTCAGCGATGAACAGGTTCTGATGTGTCCGGACATCATGTCGACCGGCTTCAGCGGGGCTGAACAGGGGGACATCAAGATTGGGGATGTTGTGGCGATATTTGCCCAGGGGCCTATCGGCTTGTGTGCCACGGTTGGTGCAAAGTTGCTCGGCGCTTCAAGTATTATTGCCGTGGACACGCTGCCCGAACGGCTTGACATGGCCCGACGCCTTGGCGCGAACCACGTCGTCGATTTTAGCCGAGTGAACCCTGTTGAAGAAATAATGCGCATCACCGAAGGGCGGGGCGTCGATGTCGCAATCGAGGCGCTTGGAACGCAAGCGACTTTCGAAGCGTGTCTGCGTGTTCTCAGACCCGGGGGAACGCTCTCCAGCCTCGGAGTCTATTCCTCTGACCTGACCATCCCGCTCGATGCCTTCGATGCCGGTCTCGGTGACCATCGGATCGTGACAAGCCTTTGCCCAGGCGGCAAGGAGAGGATGCGGCGGCTCATGGCTGTGATTGAATCCGGGCGTGTGGATCTCGCAGCGATGGTCACTCATCGCTTTAAACTCGATGACATCGAAGCGGCATACGAGCTCTTTGCCAATCAAAGGGATGGTGTTTTCAAGGTCGCCATAACACCCTGAGGTGACGCCGGCAAATCAGCGGCCGACACCATGCAGGGTGGGCGATCCGGTAGGCCCATGACTGCTTAGCCGAACTATTCTGAAAGGCGCGTTGTGAAAATACTTGTGTTGAATTGCGGCAGCTCCAGCTTGAAAGTCGGCGTTTTTGAAATTGCGGAAAAGGCGACCGAAATATTCAAAGCGAGTTATGAGCAATTTGAGGCCGAGGGCTGTACCTATAAGATTACGAAGGATGGGAAGACAGAGACCGGGGAAGCGCCGCTTGGCGACATTGCTGCGGTCCTAGTTAGCCTTCCGCACATTCTCGCGGGTTATCGGATCACTCAACTGGAGGCGGTCGGCCATCGGATCGTCCACGGGGGCGAAAACTTCCGAACGACGGCTGTTCTCGACGACCCTACGATCGTCGCGATAGAAGCGTTGACGCCGCTGGCGCCGCTACACAATCCCGCAAATCTGCTGGCTGTGCGCATTGCAAAGCAAGTCTGGCCGAACCTGCCTCAGGTCGCGGTCTTCGATACTGCATTCCACAGCACCAATCCACCTCGCGCTACGACCTACGCCGTACCGAAAGCTTGGCGCGATGCTGGTCTGCGGCGCTTTGGATTTCATGGCACGTCGCACAAGTATGTGGCGATCCGGGCCGCCGAAGAGATTGGCGAACCGCTACGCGATCTCCAGATCGTCAGCGTGCACCTTGGCAACGGTGCCAGTGTCTGCGCGGTCAACCGCGGGGAGAGCATAGACACGTCGATGGGCATGACACCACTCGAGGGATTGGTGATGGGTACGCGCTCCGGCGACGTTGATCCGGGCCTGTTTGGGTTCCTGTCGCGGCAACTGGGGCTATCGGTCGACAAGGTTGAGGCGGCGCTCTATTCGGAGAGTGGGCTGAAGGGGCTCACGGGCTCGTCGGACATGCGCGATGTTGAGGATCGTGCAAGTAGAGGTGACGCCAATGCCCAGCTTGCCATCGAAATGTTTGCATATCGCGTCCGAAAATATATTGGAGCCTATGCCGCGGCGATGGGTGGCCTCGATGCTGTCGTCTTTACCGGAGGCATCGGCGAGAATTCGCCGTCAATGCGCCGGCGCATCTGCGATGGACTGGAGTTCATGGGTCTGCGACTCGACCACGACCGCAACCAGTGTGTCGAACTTGCCAACCACGCTGCACCGCAGATCCAGGCCTATGGCGCGAGGGTGCGGGTAATCGTCACCGAGACCGCAGAGCAATTGATGATCGCCCGCGAGACGGCGGCCGCATTGGCGCCGAAGGCAACAGTGCCCGAACCGATCCCCGTCGCGGTATCGGCCCGTCACGTTCACCTGTCCCGACCAGCGGTCGAGGCCTTGTTCGGAGCCGGATACCACCTGACGCCGGCGGCTCCGCTGCGCCAGCCTGGCCAATGGGCCGCGAGCGAGCGCATCACGCTGGAGGGACCGAAAGGTCGCCTGGAGCGCGTCGCCATCCTCGGCCCCGAGCGTCCCCGGACGCAGATCGAAATTTCGAGAACGGACGGGTTTGCGCTCGGCATTGATGCGCCCGTTCGCGACAGCGGCAAGCTGGACGGCACGCCAACGGTTCGCCTCATTGGACCTTTCGGGAGCCTCAATACCGACGGACTGATCGTGGCCGCCCGGCACATCCATACCAACTCGGATGATGCCGGACGCCTGGGCCTCGCGGACGGCATGCTCGTGGACGTTCACATCGGCGATGAAGAGCGCGGGCTGGTGTTTGGCAAGACGCTTATCCGCGTCGGCGCCAACGCTGTAACCGAGATGCATATCGATACCGATGAGGCAAACGCCGCCGATATCCGCGTCACCGGTGAAGGATCGCTCGTTGCCGATCTTCGCGCCGTCGCCGTGGCGAACAGAGATTAGCGGATCTATTGCAGGTCGCTGCTCCGTGCCGAAACGACGGGCACGCTGGAGACGCTCGCCGGCTATGCGACCTCTGGCCGCAAGTTTCATGTCTGTCGCTTCGGCATTCGTCGCGGCCGGATGGACCCAAGGACCGCTTGATGCGTTAGCGTCGATAGAGACGCCAAGAACGGTGCTTCGACTTCGCAGCCGAATCCGCCTCCATTACGCAAATTTTTAGGTCTGCGAAACCAGGAGCCAATATGAGCGATCCCCTGACGGCAGCTATTGCATCTGAACGTCTTTCGCAGCGCGAATTGCATGACATCGACGCGTACTGGCGCGCGGCAAATTATCTGACGATCGGCCAGATATACTTGATGGAAAATCCACTGCTGCGCGAACCGCTTCGGCTCGAGCATGTCAAACCAAGGCTCCTCGGCCACTGGGGCACATCGCCGGGCCTGAGCTTCATTTACGCACATCTGAACCGGGTTATCCGGGCCCGTGGTGAGGACGTCATCTACGTCTGCGGGCCCGGCCATGGGGGCCCGGCAATGGTCGCCAACACCTATCTCGAAGGTACGTATAGCGAGCTCTATCCAGACATCACGCTCGACGAGGCGGGAATGCGAAAACTGTTCAGGCAGTTTTCGTTTCCGGGCGGGATACCGAGCCATGCAGCGCCCGATGTGCCCGGATCCATCCACGAGGGCGGCGAACTCGGCTATGCACTTTCACATGCCTTTGGCGCGGCCTTTGACAATCCTGACCTCATCGTCGCCTGTGTCGTCGGCGATGGAGAAGCTGAAACCGGGCCGCTGGCGGCCGCCTGGCATTCGAACAAGTTCTTGAGCCCTGCGCGTGACGGTGCGGTGCTGCCGATCCTACATTTGAACGGCTACAAGATCGCCAATCCGACCATCCTGGCGCGCATCCCCGAGGACGAACTGCGTGCGCTGTTCATCGGCTACGGCTACGAGCCGCTCTTTGTCGAGGGGCACGATCCTGCACTGATGCACGAACGAATGGC
>JAQGJP010000097.1 GCA_028290545.1 Rhizobium sp.
CTGCGCCGCCCTCAATCGCATGCTGGCATGCGCACGCCCGAAATCCGTACGCTGCAAGACAATAGCGGGATAGCGACAGCGTCAAAGATCGAAGCACCCTCACACCTCGACCGATGCACCAACGTTGGTATTTGCGCTATCCGCTGAGCTACCGCAATCTGGAAGAAATGTTCAGGGAACGCGGCTTCGAGGTGGATCATAGCAGTATCAATCGTTGGGTTTTGGCCTATGCCCCGATGATCGAGAAGCGGTTGCGCCAGTTCCGGAAGCCGCATTGTGGTTCGATCCGCTTCGATGAAACATACGTGAAAATTCGCGGTCAATGGCGCTATCTGTACCGGACTATCGATAAACACGGCAACCCGGTGGATTTCCTGCTCACCGCAAAGCGTGACCTCGACGCCGCCAGGCGCTTCTTTCGCAAGATGCTGAAGGATGAGCCTTTGTTTTCGCCCGGCAAGATCGGCACCGACGGCGCCAATACCTTTCCTTCCACGATCAAAACATCGGTTGATGAGGGGCTACTCCATCCCGATCCCGTGCATTATGTCACCAAGCATCTCCAGCAAGGCATCGAAAGCGACCATTTCCGGGTCAAGAAGAACATGCCCAAGATCGGCGGGTTCCGGTCATTCAACACCGCCCGAAGAACAATCGCGGGTTTCGAAGCCATGCTGTGGTTGCGGAAGGGATGCGGCTTTTCTGGCGGCTGGACCGTCAACGATCAGAATGATCTGCTTGCCCGCCTTTTCGGACTTCAAAAGGTTAACAAAGCATGAAAAGCTGGCCGTTCACGGGATAATAACGGTCTCCGAAAATCTTTGCGACACGCCCGCGCCAGACCTTCTCGATCAGTAGCGCCAATTGCTGGCGTGCCGGCTCAAGATCAAAAATGTCCTCGACAAAGTATCTTACATGCCAAGCGACACAAGCCCTCGGCTCGATTTCAGGCCGAAGGCGAATCGAAAAGCGAAACATCAATTTGACAGTTGCGCATCCGGGCAATCTGTCGCATAGTTAGTGCGTAGCTCGTACATACTGTCGTCATACAATGGGAGCGACGGAAATGCGGAGCCTGCGCCGGTCATTACCAATTCCTTGATTCAACAAAAAAGGGGTCCTAGCAGTGCAACATTTTCTGAAACTCGGTGCCGCGCTGATCGCGCTGGCGCTTGCATCGCCGGTATCCGCAAAGGATGCCCTGACTATCGGCATCGTCACGTTCTCCACGTCGGATGTCGATACCAACCAGATGGTCGAGACGATGAAGGGTGAGATCGAGTCGAAGGGCTGGACCGCCGAAACTCTCAATGCCAATGGTGATCCTTCACAGGCAATCACGGTCATCAAGCAGCTCGTCACGAAAAAGGTCGATGCGATCATCGTTACGGTGTTCGACTCAACCGGGCTTGCGGCCGGACTCCAGGCGGCCGGTGATGCCAACATTCCTGTCCTGTCTGCCGGCGGCGGCATGGCGCCGGGCATTGCACTTTCGGCAAGCACCGGCGCGGCCAAGCCGCTTGTCGATCTGATGCTGAAGAACATCAACAATGCCGGCACCCTGCTCGACTTGAGCTATCATCCGGGCATTCCCTGCCGCGAGCGGGCGGATGCTTTCGACGCAGCGGTCGCTGCCAATGCGAATCTCAAGGCAACCACGCAGGAAATCACCATACCCGGCGCGGCCGAATCCTCGCAGAAAGCGACCAATGCCTGGCTCAGCGCCAATGCGGATTCCAAGGGTCCGTTCGCGATCTTCAATTGCTACGATGACAACGCCATGGGCGCGATCGCAGCCTTGAGACAGAACGACAGGACAGACGTGCAGGTCTATTCGTTTAACGCCACCGCGCCTGCCGTCCAGGCGGTCAAGGATGGCACGATGACTGCCACACTCGGCGTGGACCTGACCTCGGCCGGCAAGATGCTGGTTGACCAGATCCCCGACATCCTGGCTGCCGGCAAGGATTGGACGCCCAAATCGTTCATTCCCGGCTATACGATCGTGACCAAGGACAATGTCGACGAGTTCATGAAGAACAATCCGCAATAAGGTATCCAGCGCGCCCGGCCGCAACGTTGACGGCCGGGCGCGCTCATTTCCTGGATGTCATCTACAGTCGGAGGCCTCATGCCTGTTGAACATTCCCGGCACGACACGGCACCGATCGCCGCCGAAATCGTGTCTCAGCCCGGACCGGCCGTCGGTTCGTTTCGCTGGTCCTTCATCACCCCGCGACAGCGCGCGTTGCTTCTGCGATTGCTGGGTACCTATGGGACGATCATCGTCCTCGCCATCATGTTGCTCGTCTTCTCGATACTGCAACCCGGTACTTTCGCGACCGTTGGCAACTTTCGAAACATTCTCAACGATATGGCTATCGGAACGATCGTCGCCGCAGGTCTCACCGTATCGCTCGTTGCCGGCGACTTCGATCTCAGCATCGGCTATGTGGCGAGCTTCTGCGGGCTTCTCGTGGTCGGGCTGCTGAATACCGGCATAATGCCCGGCTTTGTCGCGATCCTGCTCGTTATTGCCGCCGGCATGCTCATCGGCATCGTCAACGGCATCATTGTTTCCAAAGTCGGCGTCAACGCCTTCATTGCAACGCTGGGCACCGGCACGGTGGTCGTCGGCCTGAACTATGCCTATTCGGGCGGTATCCCCCTCCAGCTCACCAAGTCGCGCGAATTCACCGATATCGCCATCGGCAGGACGGGCGGCGTACCGCATCTCGTCATCATCATGGCGGCAATCCTCGCAATCCTGTGGGTGATCCTCAATCGCACTGTGCAGGGTCAGCACATCAAGGCGATCGGCATCAGCGCCGAGTCGGCCCGCCGCTCGGGCGTCGCGGTGGATCGAAGCCGTATCGTCGCCTTCGGGATCACCGGCACCTGTGCCGCGATCGGCGGCGTGTTGATGGCTTCCAATCTGGGCTCGGGCCAGGTGACGGCCGGCGACGGGTTCATGCTCACCTCGTTCTCCGCCGCGTTCCTGGGATCGGCCGCCCTCAAGGAAGGCCAGTTTCATATTCTCGGCACTCTCATCGGCATTCTCACCGTTGCCGTCGGCAATAACGGCCTTGCCATGATCGGCGCGCCCACCTTTACGCAATATATTTTCGCCGGTTCCCTTCTGGTCATGGCAGTGGCCCTGGGTAGCATCGGTCGGCGATACAGCGCGGGATAATGGCCATGGCCCAGCAAACACCTGAAAGTTCCGCGCTTCCACTGATCCGGCTGCGGCAGATCTCCAAGAGCTTCGGCGGCATACACGCTCTCGACGGCGTTTCGCTCGACCTGAATTCGGGCGATGTGGTCGGTCTCGTAGGCGATAACGGTGCCGGCAAATCGACGCTGATCAAGATCCTCGCCGGCGCCCACGATGCCACCGACGGCGTGATCGAACTCGAAGGCAGGAAAACGACGCTCTCGCCGCCAGCCGAGGCCCAGAGGCTGGGCATCGAGACGGTCTATCAGGATCTGTCGCTGATCAGCAGCTTCAACGCCACGGAGAATTTCTTCCTTGGCCGCGAGATCGCATTCGGCGGCGGCCCTGGATTGTTCCGGTTTATCCGCCGCAAGGCGATGATGGACGTCGCAATGCGCCGCCTCGAAGAACTGAACATCGACATTCCCGGAATTCGCAGCAAGCCGGTCGAGAGAATGTCGGGTGGCCAGCGGCAGCTCGTGGCGATCGCCCGCGGCGCCTTCTGGGGCAGCAAGCTGCTCCTGCTCGACGAACCGACCGCCGCACTCGGCGTCCGGGAATCCCGCGAGGTTCTCGACCTGATCAGAAGACTGAGCCAGCAGGGCCTGACCATCATCATGGTCACCCACAATCTCGAACATCTCTGGCAGGTCTGCAATCGCGTGGTGGTCATGCGGCGCGGCCGCAAGGCCGCCGATATGGCCAGCAGCGACACCAATATGGAAGAAGTCGTCGCCTACATCACCGGCGCCAAGGGTAGAGTTGACTCGCTCGCCAATGCATCGGTGCAGCAGGAGGCTCGCCCATGAATGCGACCGATCCGAAGGGGCTTACCCGACTGCTGGCCGGCGCACCCCGCAACTGGGGGCGCTGGGGCGAAGCCGATGAGATCGGCGCCCTCAACTATCTGACTGCCGAGGAAGTCAAGTCCGGCATGTCGAGCGTGCGCGGGCATCGCACCTTCACGCTCGGCGTACCCATCGGCACTCCGGCCGGCGATGCGGTGTTTCCGGGCCGCTGGCCGGCGCGGCACTACATGGTCGCCGACAAGGCCGGCTTCGAGGCCGGTCACTGGCAGGCCCTGCCCGGCGGACTGGAATTTGCCGATGATTATGTCAGCGGTTTCGCACAGGCCGGCACCCATTGCGACGCGCTCGGCCATATGTGGTTCGACGATACGCTCTGGAACGGCTATTCCGCCCACACCACCAATGGCGGCATGAAAAAGGCCAGCATAGAACCGATCGCCCGGCGCGGCATTGTCGGCCGCGGCGTGTTGCTCGACATGGCCCGCTTCAGGGGCAAGCCGTATCTCGGGCGCGCCGAAACCTTCAACCACAATGACCTGATGGAATGCGCCCGCTGGCAGGGCGTCGAAATCCGGCCCCGTTCCATCCTGCTGATACGGACGGGCTGGGTCGGCGCGCTGTCACGCGGAGAGGAAAAGGTCGGCGAAGACTATTGGGAGCCCGGCCTGACCTTCAGCCTCGATCTCGCGCGCTGGTTCGACGACATGCAGATCCCCTGCTATGCCACCGATACGCTGGCGAACGAGACCACCTACGAAGCCGATACCGGAATCATGCTGGTGCTTCATGCCGCATTGATGCGCAATCTCGGCGTGGTCTTCAACGAGATGGCCTGGCTTGACGATCTCGCCCAGGACTGCGCCGACGACCGTCACTTCGAGGGTTTCTACAATGCCAGCCCCGTCTGCGTCTGCCACGGCACGGGCGGCGCCATGAATCCGATTTTCATCAAGTAGACCTCCGAGGATTGAAAAGACCATGAAAACTCCTGATGAGAAGACCCAACTGTGCTTCCTGCCTGCCACCGAACTTGCAGCCCGGATCGGGCGCCGAGAAGTGTCGCCGGTCGAGGTCGTGGAAGCCTATCTCAAGCGGATCGAGGCGCGGAATCCTGTCATCAACGCCTACACACTCCTGCTGGCAGACCAGGCCATGGATGCGGCGCGCGCGGCGGAAAAGGCAGTGATGGCCGGAAAGCCGCTTGGTCCTCTGCACGGCGTCCCGGTCGGCATCAAGGATCTCGACGACGTCGCCGGCGTGCCGACATCGATGGGGTCGCGCGCCGTCCATAACCGTGTTCCCAAAAACAGCGCGGCGGCGATCCAGCGGCTGCAGGATGCCGGTGCGATCGTGCTCGGCAAAACCAACAGCCCGGAATTCGGTCACAAGGGCATCACCGACAATCTGCGTTTCGGCCCCACCAGCACACCCTGGAAGATCGGCTACAATTCGGGCGGATCCTCGGGCGGTAGCGCCGCGGCTGTTGCCGACGGCATGGCAGCACTCGCGCAGGGCACCGATGGCGGCGGCTCGGTCCGCATTCCGGCATCGTTCAGCGGCACCGTCGGCTTCAAGCCGTCCTTCGGCCGCATTCCGTCAGTGACCCGCCCCGATGCCTTCCTGTGGAGCCATCCGCTGGTCCATATCGGTCCGCTGGCCCGCACCGTAGCCGATGCGGCGCTCATGACTTCCGTGATGGCGGGACCGCACAGCCGCGATCCGCTGACATTGCCCGACGACGGCACCGACTACGTCCGGGGCGCGGCTGGGGCAGCAAAGCCGTTCCGCGTCGCCTACAGCCCGAGACTGGGGAATTTTCCGGTCGATCCGAGCGTGGCCGCGGTTGTCCGCCAGGCTGTCGAGGCACTGAAGGCCAGCGGCGTCGAGGTCGATGAGGTCGAGCCGGACTTCAAGGCCGACCACAACGAACTCGCCCACCTCTGGGTGCGGATCATCGCCGTGCATTACGGAGCGATCGCCGCCCATTGGAAACAGGAAGGTATCGACCTGCTTGGCAAACATGCCGATGAACTGACGCCGCAGTTCCGGCAGATGCTCGAGGACGCGCAGAAAATTTCAGCCGTCGATCACGCCCTCGACGACGTGCTGCGTACCGGCGTTTTCGATGGGCTTGAGGACATCTTCGATGGTTATGACCTGATCCTGTCGCCGACGCTGGCCATCCCGCCCGTGCGCAACGCCGGCGACGGCAATACGATTGGCCCGGTGGTGATCAACGGCGAGACGGTCGAGCCGCTGATCGGCTGGTGCATGACCTACCCGATCAATTTTACCGGGCATCCGGCGATTTCGGTCCCGGCCGGGCTCACTCCGGAAGGTCTGCCGGTCGGCCTGCAAATCATCGGCCGCCGCCATGCCGACGAAACCGTTTTGGCCTTTGCCAGCCGGTTCGAGCGCCTGCGGCCATGGTTTGACAGTTATCCCGGCCTTGCACGGCCGGAATGACCGGAAAACCTCAGATCGAAAACTGAAGCATATCCGATAGCACCAGGCCGGCCGCTCCCAGCAGCGCGGCCTGGTCGCCGGCATCGCCCGCGACGATTTCTATCACGCCGCCGGGCCGCGCAGGCACCAGATCGCGCACATGGCCGGCAATGGCCTCCAGCATCCGATCGCCACCGAGCACCACGTCGCCATGCAGGATATAGTGGTTGGGCGCCAGCGTCTGCTGGAGATTGGCAATGCCGATCGCCACGTTGCGGGCATAGCGGTCGAGCAACCGTGCTGCCGCCTCGTCTTTCCCGGCCGCCAGACACAGGATGCCGGAGTTCATGCGCTCGGCATCGGGCAGCCCGGCTTTCCGGGCCTCGCGGCGAAGCCAGCCGAGCGTCGCGATCGTATCCCAGCAGCCGCGCCGGCCGCATCGGCAAAGTTCTCCATCGACCTGAACGAAGGTGTGGCCCAGTTCTCCACCTGCACCGGCTGTGCCCCGGTAGAGATGCCCGCCGAAATACAGCGCGCCGCCCAGCACCTTACCGGTATAGACAACCGCAAACTGCGGAATCCCTCGCCCTTTGCCAAACCACCGGTCGCCCACCAGCAGAGCGCGCGGGTGATGATCGAGGCGTACGGGCAGACCGAAGCGGCGACCAAGATCGCTCGCCAGGGGATAGCCGTCCAGGGCAGGAGCGAGGTTGATGGTCACGATCGATCCTGAATCGGTGTCGACCATGCCGCCCACGGCGACGCCGATGCCGAGCGGCGGGCGCTTGGTCTGTTGCAGTGCACCGGAAACGCACTCGGCAATCGTCTCAATGATCGGCTCGACAGGGCCGCCGCCGTCTGGAAGCGCTATTCTCGTCTCGGCGAAAATCTGGCCGTCCAGCGTCACCACACAGGCGTGCACTTCTTCCGGCATCAGCAGAACGCCGCAAATCGGGCTCGCGCTCGGCGAGAACCAAAGGGGTTTGGCCGGCTTGCCGCCCCGCCGCCCGATCGGAGATGGATCGTTTTCCACCAGGATTTCCGCATCGATCAGCGTCTGCACGATTCCCGAAATCGTCGTCTTGTTGACACCCGCCAGCCGTGCAAGTTCGGCGCGACTTGTCGGACCGAGGTCGTAAAGCGCCTGGATGACCAGACCGCGGTTGGTCGAGCCCATTTTCGAAGATGATAGAAGCGATTGGTGCATCCGCGTGACCCTCACACCGTCGCCGCCGCCATGCTCGCTCTCTCCCGCGGCCACAGGCGAGCCGGAAATTCGCCTGGCAATACGTTCATTCATCAAGGACAGGAACTCTCCGGCATATGTGCCTTTGCGTTGCGGTGGTTTGTTCTAACCCATCCTTTCCAGGCTTTCGAGGGGCGTGTCGCAAAGTTTTTCCGTTAACGCGGTTTTGGTGATTGCGACGTGAAAAGATGTGCCAAATTGTTTGAATACAGCGTCATGATTCTCAGCTCGACTTTGTACATTATGCACCGCGGATTCCGCGGTTTGGTGGCGTTTGTTTACGGCGTCCGAATAGCCGCGCTCCCTAATTCCGGGGCAATCTGGACGGGTGAATCAATTCGCCGCAGGCAGT
>JAQGJP010000101.1 GCA_028290545.1 Rhizobium sp.
ATTCTGTATTGCTCGACGGACTGCCTCCGTCGTCGTGGCGCTGCCATGTAGAATCTGTCCCATAGTGCATCCCTCCAGGCGGACGAGAATATTGCACCATCAAAGTCCGGGATCAAACACCTAGGTCTGTGGCTTGACCTCGAGAACCACATCGATCGCCCCGTCCTTGCCCACGCGGTAGACGTCATAGGAGGCGTTCGGATCTTCGCCCATTCCGAGCGACCCGGAGGGCATGCCCGGCACCGCGTATCCCGCGATATCATGCGGGTCCATCAACAGTTCCTCCACGGCCGCCAAAGGCACGTGTCCTTCGATGAAATATTTGCCTATGACTGCGGTATGACAGCCCTGGACGGCTTTGGGCACTCCGAAGCGCAGTTTGATTTCGCTCAGGTCCGCCTTGTCGTTGATTACTGTCGTGTAACCCGCTTTCTTCATCGCTTCCGACCAAAGGTGGCAGCATCCGCAGTTGGGGTCCTTGTAGATCGTCATCATTCCCTTCACCTCGGCCGCAGCGGGTCGGATCGCGAGAGCCGTTGCGGTGAAGCTGACCGCGGCGCAGATGAATACTCGTCTCTTCATGTCAAATTTCCTTCCAAGACTCGCCCGACATAATCTCCAGCGGTGTGGCTTTGAACATCCTGTCGACGTTCTACTCCAAAGCCCTTGACCAGGCCATAGACCGCTGGGATGACGATCAACGTGAGCAGCGTCGAAGAGATCATACCACCGATCATCGGCACCGCGATCCTCTGCATGATCTCGGAACCGGTTCCCGTGCTCCAGAGGATGGGCACAAGACCCGCCATGATGGCGACGACAGTCATCATCTTCGGCCGGACGCGTTCCACCGCGCCGACCATGATCGCCTTGTTGAGATCGGCGCGCGTGAACGCGCGTCCTTCCCGTTCGCAGGCCACCCGCTGTTCTGTGAGCGCGTGGTCGAGGTAGATCAGCATGATGACGCCTGTCTCGGCCGCCACGCCCGCGAGTGCGATGAAACCGACTGCGACGGCGACCGAGGCGTTGAAGCCGAGCCACCACATCAGCCAGATGCCACCCACTAGCGCGAACGGCAGCGACAGCATGACGATGAGTGTTTCCGTCAACCTGCCGAAGTTCAGGAACAGGAGCAGGAAGATCAGGGCCAGTGTCAGAGGCACCACGACTGCCAGCCTTGCCTTGGCACGTTCCAGGTATTCGAATTGGCCGCTCCAGGCTACGGAATATCCCGGCGGCATGGTCACTGCTTGGGCAACCGCTTTCTGCGCGTCGGCCACGTATCCGCCCAGATCGCGCCCGGCGATGTCAACGAAGATGTAGACGGCAAGCTGGCCGTTCTCCGTCCTAATCGAGGTCGCCCCCCTTGTAAGCTCCACCTTGGCAACCTCGCCCAATGGCACCGTACCTCCGCCTGGAAGCGAGACTTGGACGTCCTGCGCAATGGATTGGGGATCGCTGCGGTAGGCCCGCGGATAGCGCACGGCGACGCTGTAACGCTCGCGCCCTTCGACGGTGGATGTCACTGTCTCGGAACCGAGCGCCATGCCGATGACATTCTGCACGTCATCCACCGTTAGACCGTAGCGGGCGAGCGCATCGCGATCGGGCACGATGTCAAGATAATAGCCGCCGATGACCCGTTCGGCATAGGCCGACGACGTGCCTGGTACGGTCTTGAGCGTTGCCTCGATCTGCCTGGCGATCTTTTCCATCTCCTTGAGGTCCGTACCGAACACCTTGACGCCAACAGGCGTGCGGATGCCTGTCGATAGCATGTCGATGCGGGCGCGGATCGGCATGGTCCAGGCGTTGGAAACGCCGGGGAACTGGAGGGCCGCATCCATCTCCTGCTTGAGGCTGTCGATCGTCACCCCCGACCGCCATTGTTCCTTCGGCTTCAGCGTGATGATGGTCTCGAACATCTCGGTCGGTGCGGGATCGGTCGCCGTCAGCGCACGCCCCGCTTTGCCGAATACGCTCTCGACTTCTGGGAACGACTTGATAATCCGGTCCTGGGTCTGCATCAAGTCGGCTGCCTTGGTCACCGACAGTCCCGGCAGGGTGGTCGGCATATACATCAGCGTGCCCTCGTTGAGCGTCGGCATGAACTCGGAGCCGATCTGCCGGGCCGGCCATACGGTCGCCAGCAGAATGCCGATCGCCAGCAGGATCGTCAGCGTCTTCATTTGAAGCACGCCCTTGATCACCGGGCGGTATATCCAGATTAGGAAGCGGTTCAGCGGGTTCTTGTGTTCCGGCACTATATGCCCCCGCACGAAGATCACCATCAACGCCGGAACGAGCGTCACCGACAGCAATGCGGCGGCGGCCATGGAGAAGGTCTTGGTGAACGCCAAGGGTCCGAACAGACGGCCTTCCTGGGATTCGAGCGTGAAGATCGGCAGGAACGACACGGTGATCACCAGCAGGCTGAAGAACAATGCCGGGCCGACCTCCGAGGCGGCCTCGATCAGAACCTCCACCCTCGGCTTATCCTTGGGTGCCCGCTCCAGATGTTTGTGGGCGTTCTCGATCATGACGATGGCGGCATCGATCATCGCACCGATGGCAATGGCGATGCCGCCAAGGCTCATGATGTTGGAACCCAATCCGAGGAATCGCATGGCGATGAAGGCGATCAGGATACCGACAGGCAGCATGATGATCGCCACCAGCGCGCTGCGCACATGCAGCAGAAAGGCGATGGTCACCAGCGCCACGACGATCGACTCTTCGATCAGGGTGGACTTCAAGGTCTCGATCGCCGCCTCGATCAGGCGCGAACGGTCATAGACCGGGACGATCTTCGCGCCGCCCGGCAGGCTCTTCTCGGCGATCTCGAGGTTTTTCTTGGCACCCTCGATCACTGTCAACGCGTTGGCCCCGAAACGCTGCAGTACGATCCCGCTTGCGACTTCGCCGTCCCCGTTCAGTTCCGCGATGCCGCGGCGCTCGTCGGCGACGATCTCAACTTTCGCAACATCGGATATCCGCAGGGAAACACCGTTCTCGTTCCGCAAACCAATGTTCTCGATGTCGGCGATGCCCTTGAGATAGCCGCGGCCGCGCACCATGAATTCGAACTCCGACAGTTCGACCGTCCGGCCGCCGACATCGCGGTTGCTGGTGCGGACGGCATTGGCAGCCTGTTCGAGCGTCACGCCCTGCGCCTTGAGCCGTATAGGATCGACGACGATGGAATACTGTTTGACGAAACCGCCGACACTGGCCACTTCCGCCACGCCTTCGGTTTTCGAGACGGCGAACCGGATCACCCAATCCTGCAACGACCGGGCTTCGGCCAGCGACAGCTCCTTGGCGACGACCGCATACTGGTAGACCCAACCGACGCCTGTCGCGTCCGGCCCGAGGCTCGGCGTCACGCCTTGCGGCAGACGGCTGGAGGCAGCGTTGAGATATTCGAGCACACGGCTCCGCGCCCAGTACGGATCGGTGCCGTCCTCGAAGATCACGTAGACGAACGAAACGCCGAAGAAGGAGAAGCCTCGCACCACCTTCGAGCGGGGCACCGTCAGCATCGATGTCGTCAGCGGATAGGTCACCTGGTCCTCGACGACTTGGGGGGCTTGGCCTGGATAGTCGGTGAAGACGATGACCTGGACATCGGAGAGATCGGGAATGGCGTCGAGCGGCAAAGACCTGAGTGCATAGACACCGCCGGCGGCAGCCAATGCGGCCCCGACGATGACCAGTAGCAGGTTGCGGGCCGACCATGCGATGATCCGGGCGATCATGGCTTGTCCTCCCCGGCTGTGAGCGCGTTCAGCGCCGAGTTCAGGTTGCTCTCGGCGTCGAGAAGGAAATTGGCGGCAACCACGACGCGGTCGCCCGCCTTGATGCCTTGGCGCACTTCCGTCTCCTCCTCCCCTCGCATGCCGAGCTTGACATCCTTCGGCCGGAAACGGCCTTCGCCGAGATCGATGAACACGACCTGCCTGTCACCCGTGTCGATGATGGCGCTGTTGGGAACCGAAACGACGGGCGTTTGGGTGCCGCTCGCGATCGCCACGTCCGCGAACATGTTGGCGATTAGATCGCCGTCGGGGTTGTCGAGTTCGACCCGCACCTTCGCGGTCCGGGTCTCCATGCGGATTTCGGGATAGATCAATGACACCGTCCCCTTGAACACCTTGCCCGGCAGGCTGCGCACGGTGACGATTGCCTGAGCGCCCTTGCGGATCGCGTCGAGCTGCCTTTCTGCAACCTCAGCGACAACCCACACCTTGGATGTGTCGCCGATGCGGAACAGCAGTTGGCCGGAACTGGCCATCATTCCCGCGGTCGCCATTCGTTCGAGGACCACACCCGACATCGGCGAGTCGTAGGCGATCCTGTCCGGCACCTTGCGGCTCCTGGCGATCGCCTGGATGGTTTCGGGCGACAGGCCAAAGTTTCGCAATCGCAGCGCGCCGCCCGATTTGTTCGACGATGCCTGCTCGCTAGCGAGTTCGGCTCCGGCCGCGGCGATCTCCTTGGAGAAGAACTGGAAGAGCGGGTCGCCCTTCTTGACACGGTCGCCTGTCGTCACATCGGATACGGTCTCGATGAATGCGTCGGTCCGCATGGCGACGACGCCGATGCGGCGCTCGTCGAGCATGATGGTGGCAGGAACCCTGATGCGCCGGCCAATTTTTGCCAGCTTCGCTGCCACCGACCTGACGCCCGTTCGCTGAAGCTTGCCGGGTGATACCTTGACGATGCCGCGTTCGTCGCCCTGGCCTTCGAACACGGGGATGTAGTCCATCCCCATGGAGTCCTTCTTGGGAACGGGTGACGTGTCGGACAATCCCATGGGATTACGGTAGTAGAGGACCTTCTTCGCTCCGGCGGTATCGGCTGCCGTCTTGGGTGGCTGCTTGGCCTCGTCGAAACTGACATCCTGGCTTTGACGGACGGCCGTGAATTCACGCCCGTCCTCGGTTTTCGTGGGTTTGGCCGAATACACGGGCTTTCCGTCGGGATGCCTGTAGTAGATGACTTTCCCGGTGGCCTCGATCTTGGCGGCCGCAGGCGTCCGCTCCGCCGACCATGAATCGAACGCGGCGATGTCGAACGGCAGCTTGTTCGCGCCCGCGAGAAAACCTCCCCCGCCGACCACGGCGAGGGAAGCGACAAACAACAGACCCTTGAACATGTTCACTGGGTCGCCTTCAGGACGACTTCGCCCTTGGCGGTTTCCTGCTCACCCTGGATTTTGGCGGCGAGCTGGAAGCGCCAGCCGCCAGCCATGCTGAGGTTGAGCTTGAACTTGTAGACGCCCGGCTCGGTCGTTGGTACGGCCTCGACGTTCGAGGTCATCATCTCCATGCCGTCGGGTGCCATGTCGAGACGGGCCTCGAAGATGATGGCGTCGGGGACGGGCTTGCCCGTCCGCTTGTCGATCAGCTTGACTGCGAATTCCGATGCGGGACCCGCGGGAAGTTCCGCGGTTACTGGCTGGAATTCGTAGTCGTCGGCTCCAGCGAAGGATGAGATGCCGGAGGTGGAGAAAAGGATGGTGGCGGCGAGCAAAAGCCTCGCGGTCGAAAGAATGGAGTTCATGTTGTCACATCTTCTTACAGGCGGGATTACATCCGGGCCTTGTTTGAAATCGGTCACAATGTCACACGGCGGTGTGCCGTGGAAACAATGTCGTGGAAGTGATGTGAGATCAGGCTTTTGGAGGTCGGGCCGGAGGTTCGGCGACAAGCGACGCCAGGCGGTCAAACCGCATGTCCGCATAGATATGGGAAGCCCATGCAAGCTGTGCGGCCGACCAATCGGTTCTTGGCAGTGCCAACACGGTGGATGACGTGCAGATGATGACCAGTGGGCAGCTCTTGCCGCAGTCGGGCTTGACGGGTTTTGCATCTGGGCAACATGGCATGGTGTCGCCCTGCATTCCCGGCATGTTGGCCATCGTATCGGATTTCGAGAACGCCATCGCGTTTTCGGCCGCGATCATGCTCACGGGAGCGACGAGCATCCCGAGCAATGCGCAGAGCGACATTAGCCGCAATATGGCCGACACGAAGTTCATTGTCTCAAGGGTGGCATGCCTGGCTTGGCAAGGAAAGGGGTTCACGGAAAATTGTCTGCAACGGTAGAGTTCGGATGTCTCAGTTATGAGTTTCATTTGCCTCGTAGAAGGTACGTATAGCTGCGTAGTAGATGCTTGGCGTCATAGTTTTGTTCACGAAAGGAGGGACTACGGATTTCAACCATTTAGCCCTCCAGTCAAAGTGATTTGCGAAATATGCTAAACTGGAACGCCTGGCTCGAGTTCCAGGGCGTGACGTGTTGATGCTCCAAAGATTCGACAAGAGTGAATCGATTCCCAAAAATCTCCGACAACGATGACCCATCGTGGCGGACGATTTCAAGTCCGCTGCATTTTTCCGGACCCCGCAGAGAGAACGTACCTATTACGCTGGTGCCGCCGGGTCTGAGCGCCTCATCCATTACATGGACATAGGCCTTCTGGTCGGACGGGTTGGTCAGGAAATGGAAAGCGGCGCGGTCATGCCAGAGATCGTAGCGACGTCTTGGCCTCCATGTCGTTACATCTGTGACCACCCATTCGACCGGCGCATCAGCGGGAAGCCTTGATTTGGCGACTGCAAGGGCCTCGGAGGAGACATCGACCACGCATACCCCGGCGGTCCCGCGTTTTAGAAGTTCGTCGACCAGTCTTGACGCTCCACCTCCGACGTCCACGACGCTTTCAACCGCCTGGCCGCCGTACTTGCTGATGAGGTCCAGAGAGAACGCCGGATATTCCTCGTACCAACTCACCTCGTTATCGGCTTTGGTCGTATAAACCTTCTGCCAATGTTCCTCACGGCCGACGGTGATCATGAATTCCTCCGTATTTGCAGGGAGCACGTGCTAATTTATCTGCCGATGAAGTCTGAGACGCTGCGATAGAGTATATAGGCAGCCACGGCGTATATAACGATGGCGAACAGTCGGCTGAGGACGTTTTTGTATCCCGCCAGCCTTGTCGCCAAAAACATTCCCACCATCCCGCCTCCTACCCCGCCGCCGATGAACTCCGCTGCAAGCATCCAGTCGACCATGCCGGAGAGTGCGTAGTTGGCCGCTGTCGCCAGACCGAACGCACCGACCGCCAGAAGAGAAGACCCAACGGCACTGATCATCGGCATGCCAGTGGCGAGCATCAGGCCAGGCACGATCAGGAAGCCGCCACCAATGCCGAAGAAGCCAGCAGCCATGCCAGAGACGATTGCGACGGCGGACGTGAAGAGGCACATCCGCGCGTCCACGGGTCTCGTCGGTGTATCTGCGTTCGTTCGTCTTCGAAGCATCAGTGTGGCGATCACAAGCATCAGCAATCCGAACAGAAAGAGCAGGTGAGAACCGTCCATCGCCTTGCCAAGGGTCGAGCCGCCTATTGCGGCGATTGATCCCAGAACGGCAAAGACAACGGCGCAACGCCACCAGACATGGCCTTTGGTCGCGTGCGAGGCGAAGTTGGCGAAGGCGTTGGCCGACACGGCGAGCGCTCCTGTCCCGATAGCGATATGCGGCTGAGTGACGCCTACCACATAGAGGAGCAGAGGGGTGGCGAGGATTGAGCCGCCCCCGCCAAGGAGGCCGAGCATGAAGCCTACCACGCTGCCAGAGCCGACGGCGGCCATGAGATTTCCGCTCATAACGCGCGCCTTGCCATTCTGTCGTGAACCACCATCCCCATAACCATGGCGATGACGAAGATGGCTACCTTAAACGAGCCTAGCGACAGGGCTGCCATAGCTGGACCTGGGCAGAATCCACCAAGACCCCAACCAATGCCGAAGATCGCCGATCCGATGACGAGACGTCGATCGATCACATCGGTGCTCGGCAGATGGAAAGCTTTGTCGAAGGCGGGTTTCTTGATGCGGCGCATGACCGCAAAGCCCCCCATGGCGACGACGACAGCGCCGCCCAGGACGAAGGCTAGACTCGGGTCCCATGCGCCGAAGATGTCCAGGAATCCCTGGACACGTACCGGATCGACCATGCCCGACAGCGACAGACCGAAACCAAAAACAAGACCAGAGGCCAGGGCGCTCAGAATTCTTGGTATCTCGTTTTTCATGGTCCTACTCCTCGTAAGAGTGAAACCGTGACGATACCTGCAGCCAGGAAGGTCGCGACGGCGACCATCGAGCGGGGCGACAGGCGAGCAAGCCCAAGGACGCCGTGGCCGCTTGTGCATCCAGAACCCATACGGGAGCCGAAGCCGACCAGAAGGCCAGCGACGACGAGCAGAGGCCACGATACTGTGATCGTCGACGCTGGCGGATGCCCGGTGATGGCCAGGTAGACAAGGGAACCGAAGACTAGCCCGATGACGAACGTGGCATTGGTTGCCACACCCGATCCCTGCGCCAGCCGTCCGACGATGCCGCTGATGCCAGCGATCCGACCGTTTAACAGAAGCAGCAACACCGTGGAAAGGCCGATCAGCAGGCCGCCCAAGAGAGGTGGAAGATACTCCATCATTTCTGTACCTCATCCGCACAGAAGATCGTGTAGAGCGCCCCAACCAACTGGGCCGCCTTCTCGGCGGTCAGGCGGTAGAAAATCTGCTTGCCCTCGCGGCGGGTCTCGACGATCTCTGCGTCTCGCAACACCGTCAGTTGTTGCGACAAGCTGGGCTGATGGATGTCCAGCTTCTCTTCGAGTTCGCTGACGGAATGTTCACCCTCCACAAGGGTGCAGACGAGCATCAGGCGCATGGGATGGGCCAGGGTCTTCAGAAGTTCCGCGACCTCGCTCGCCCGACCTTGCATGAGGGCCAGTTCGGCACCACCCTTCGTCAATTTCGACATGTCCATTCCGTTCACCATGCAGAGCCTTCCAGCGCGTCGAGAGGGAATTTCAGATAGCGCCTGCCATTGCCTTCAGGCTCCGGCAGCCTGCCGCCACGAATGTTCACTTGCAAAGCGTGCAGGATGAGTTTGGGCATTGGCAGCATGCTATCGCGCGCCGTCCTGAGCCGTATGAACTCGGCTTCGTCGATGCCGACCACATGTTCGTTGGAGCGCTTCTGCTCTCCGACGGTGCTTTCCCATTTCGGCTCCCGCCCATGCGGCTGGTAATCATGTCCGGTGAAGAGGCGGGTCTCGTCCGGCAGCCGGAGGATTGCCCACATGGAATTCCACAGTGCCTTTGCGTCTCCACCGGGGAAGTCCGCACGTGTCGTGCCGCTGTCCGGCTGGAAGAGCGTGTCATGGATGAAGGCGGCCTCGCCGATGACATAGGTGACAGATGCAAGTGTGTGGCCCGGCGAGAACATCGCACGGCCCGTGATCGAGCCGATTGTAAATTCCTCTCCGTCAGCGAGGAGCTTATCCCATTGCGAGCCATCTGTTGGCAAAGAGGGCCAGTTGTAAATGCCTTTCCATAGCTTCTGAACGTCGACGACACGGTCGCCAATAGCCGTTGGCGCACCGGTCTTTGCCTTCAGGTACTGCGCAGCAGAGAAATGGTCCGCGTGCGGATGGGTATCCAAAATCCACTCTACCTTCAGGTTCCTGGCGGCAATATAGTCGAGGATGGCGTCGGCATTCTTTGTGGCCGTCGCGCCCGATTTCTCGTCGAAATCGAGGACCGGATCGATGATCGCGCATTTGCCCGTATCGGGGTCCGAGACGACGTACTGGACGCTCCATGTGCGGGGGTCGAAGAAGCCCTTCACCTCGGGGCGTTTGGCGGCCCGGTTCCTCAACCACGTTTCGGCCATTGAGACGTCAAAGCCACGTTTTCTTCCGTAGTCCAAGACCTCGGTGTCCTTCATTCGGCCGTCGATGACCTCTCCCAGAACGTATAAAATGAGCGCTCTGGTTCCCGACTTGCAATGCGCCAGTACCTTGCCGCTGGCTTCGGTCATCGCCCGTCCAAAAGCTTGAATGTCGGCTTCGGTGATGGACGTCATGCTCACGGGGATGAACGTGTAGTCTAGGCCAGCGCTCTCCGAAGCTCGCCGTTCGACATCATTTCCCGGCTGGCTCTGCTCTTCGCCCTCGGGGCGAACGTTGACGAGCGACAGAAACCCTTGGTCGCGGTAGGATTTAAAGTCTTCGACATCAGGCTGTGAGCTGACCCACAAGCGGTCGGTTATTTGTGTAAGCGACATTGGTCTTTCCTCGGTGATTTCAATATACAATTGCATATAATGTATAATGATAGAAAGTCAAGGTACCGGGTGAGTGTTTTCGCCAGCGATCATCGACCACATTCCCACGACCGCTCAGGTTTCAGGACTCTGGTAACTCCCCGCTATCTTAACGGACGATAGTTTACGTTGACTGGAGGTTCTCATGTGCGGTGTCGCCGGCTATCTCGGACGCGTGGCGGACGAAGCGAATTTGGTTGCCAATATGACCAGTGCGATTGCGCATCGAGGGCCAGACCGCGAGGGCATCTGCGTCTTCGAACAGGCAGGCCTCCCACACACCGAAGGCTGGCAATCGTCGATCCCGGAAACGGCCAGCAGCCGATGTCCGGTGACAACGGTCGCTTCGTGATCACTTTCAATGGCGAAATATTCAATCACGTCGAACTGCGGCGCGACCTGGAAGCGCAGGGGCATCGCTTTAGGACATCAACCGACACGGAAGTCATCCCGCATCTGTTCGAGCGTTTCGGGGAGCGTTGCCTCTCAAAGCTCAACGGCGATTTCGCCCTGGCGATTTGGGATACCGTACGTGAACGGATGTTTCTCGCCCGCGACAGGATGGGCGTGCGACCTCTGTTCTACACCCGCCACCGCGGGACGGTGTATTTTGCCTCGGAAGTCAAAGCGCTGTTGAAAGTGCCGGGCCTCGAGGCAACACTGGACATCAAGGCCCTGGACCAGATTTTCACGCCCTGGGCTTTTCATTGGTAGACACCTCAGGTTATTGCGAGGATCGGCTGAAAAATGGGAGGGGCGCGCAATGTACCGAAGAACCATCAGACAAGTCCAAGCAGGCCCAGCCCGCGATGGCTCGGCGTGTCCTTACGAAATCAATATCGCTTTCGCCAGTGCGCCGTGAACGCAAACCTGTTCATCGGGCGGTCAAGCGTCCGTAGGCGCTCGATGTCACCCGGTCCGGGACAACGGATTTGGATTGGGCGTGAAGTAGCGGGCGGTGATCTCCTTTGCCGAGATGGGTCTGCTGAACAGGTATCCTTGCAGCTTGTCGCAGCCCGACAATCTCGCCGCGGTTGCCTGCTCCTCCGTTTCGATACCTTCGGCCGTCACTGGGAGGTGAAGCGCGTTCGCGAGCGCGACAGTGGCCTGGAGAACCGCGCCTTCCTTGTCGTCATGGTCGAGGGCGACGACCAGGGAGCGATCTATCTTCATGCGGTCGAAGCCGAATTCCCGGAGCGCCCCGATACCTGCGTAACCGCAGCCGAAGTCGTCTAGCGCGATCTTCACGCCAAGCTTTCTCAGCGCCTCGAAGGCGCGCTTGGCTTGTTCCGGGTTGGAGATCAGGACTCCCTCCGTGACCTCGATCGTCAACCTCGTGGGATCGAACTCCCGACTTCGGAGAATCCCCTCGACCTGACCCACGAAATAGGGGTTCTTGAGCTGCAGCGGCGAGATGTTGACAGCAATCCCGATATCCGGCCAGTTGGCACCTTCGCTTACCGCGGTTTCCAAAATCTGGAACCCGAGCTGATCTATTAATCCGGCCTTCTCGGCCACCGTTATGAAGACATCGGGAGGTACGTTCCCGCGGCTCGGGCTTGTCCAACGGGCAAGGGCCTCGACACCGCTCACTTCGCGGCTTGCCGCATCGATCAGGGGCTGAAAGGCGACATGAAGTTCACCGCGCGTCAAACCTTGGCGGAGTTCCTGCTCCAGCTCGGCGGTTTTGCTTGCTTCTTCGTCCAGTGATGGATCGAAATTCACGGAAATACCGCGGCCCAATCCTTTCGCGCGGTAGAGGGCAAGGTCAGCCTGTCGCAGCAATTCGCCGCTGTCTAGCGCTCCCGGCCCGGATATCGAAGTGCCAACGCTGCCACCGATCTCGATTGTCCGGTCGCCGATGACAAACGGGGTCGAGAGCGTCTGCTGGATGCAATCTGGAACAACACTGGAGAAACCGGTGAGGGGCGAACGGTTGGAAATCACGGCGAATTCGTCCCCACCAAGCCTTGCGATCACGGCGTGGGCGGGCAATTGCCTGACCAACCGGTCTGCTACCGCCTTGATGAGTTCATCGCCGACCGCATGACCCCAGGCGTCGTTGACGGGTTTGAAACCATCCAGATCAAGGATATGCAGGCTGACCGTCGTGGCTCCGGCGGTTTCGAGCGCCGACTCGAGCTGATCGAGAAGGCCCGCACGGTTCCATAGATCGGTGAGAGCGTCGTGCGTTGCCCTGTGGTTCGATACGCGTTCCTCGTATCTCGCTCCCCGTAGTGCGGCAAGTCCTGTCACGGCGATTGCGCCGAGCAACGCCAGAAGAATGACCGCGGCGCTTATCACGGTCGACCGAACCCTATCATAGCTTTTTGTACCCGGGCGCTCCGAAGGCCAGGTAAAGTGAGCGATGTCTTTGCCGTTGATGTCCTTGATCTCGGCGTGTAGAAGCGCTTCATCGACAGCTTCGGACATCGCCAAGCCTTTGATGTTGAAGTTCCTGGCCAGATCGGCGAGGACCGCGGTCGTCATCTGCTTGGAGAATACCAGGACCTTGTAGGTGGCCGGATCGGCCTTCGGGTCCATGGCGGAAGGCTGGATCGCGGCAGCGCCAATTATGGCGACACCCTCCTTCGTCCTGATGAACGTGACTGGAAGATGATTCCGGTTCGGATCGGGCCGATGTGCCGCCGCCAGTATATCCTTGAACGAGCCGTCATAGAAATCAAACGGCGCGGCTAGAGATGTGCCTGCGTGATAGGCGACCAACGGCTTGCTGTCCGCTTCGATGACCAACGCTGTGTCGTAGAGGGGATAGTCAGCAGTGGTCGTTCCCCAGTTTTCAACGGCCCAATCTGCGCCGCCTATAGCGTTGATCTTGTTGAATGCGTCGTCCCAATAGGCATTGTCCCGCACGGTTGCTCCCAACTGCTTCTGCATCGCCTGAAGCGCGCCGTTGGTGGCGGAAATCGCGCGCGTGTCATCGATCTGGTTGGCGGCGTCGGTCATCGAACCAAAGGCACCTGACATCAGGTTGGCAAGAAACCCCAGGGTCGCGACAATAAGTGCGGACGTGAGGATGATCGCGGCGAGGCGGATATGCAGGCGGCGTCTGGAACGGGCCGATGTCATTGAATTTTCCGCTGATGCAGTTTGCAAAGCCCGTACGGCACATCGGGCACCAGTCGGCATCATGCCTCGCGCGAGCGCTGGGTGGATGCAGGCTATCCACTGAACAATAAGGTTCAGTTAAAGCGCAGATAGCAGAAGTCCATGTTATTGTTGGAATTTGCTCGATTGGTATTCGTCGCGATCTTGTGGCATTTGCTACATAATTCCGCATTTTCGCAGCCAACGCAGTGCGATTTCCCTGACGGCGAGGGCCACCAGTACGAGGCCTGCCAAGACCTCGACGACCTTCGACACGTTGGCGATCAGGCGCGGCCGCTCCGTGAACAACCGCATCATCCGATCGCGGAAGAAAACTGTCGAAAGCGCCACAACGGAAAGGGTGATAGCAACGCCGATCATCATCACGACGGCAAACATGATGCCAGCCCCCGGCACGCCGCGGGTGATTGAGAAAGTCATCACGAAAAGGGTCAGCGGGCATGGGATCAGCCCCGCCATGACGCCTACGATCAGGCCTTCACGCTCATGATGAGTATGTCCATGGGTGGCAAACGCACGCCATAGCATCCAGATACCGATGATCCCGAGAAGCCCACGGCTCAGGTTTTCGAGGATCGGCGATGAGCCGGGTCCGTTGCCCCCGAACATGACTGACACGAGCGGCAGCGATAAAAGCACGATGAGCACCGACATCGTCACGTGGGTGAAGGAAAGCGAGAGCGAAACAAGCAGAGCACGCCACATTCCGGACGATGCCCCGGCGAGATAAGTGGCGAGGACCGTCTTGCTATGGCCGGGTGTCATTGCGTGGACCGAGCCGAAGGCGATGCCCATCGGCAGAAACGTCAGGAATTCGGTCCATCCGGTCCCCGCCGCGAACGCCTTGATGTGCTCCGCGAAGGCCAGGTAGATTTCCTTTTGGAATTCTATGATCCAAGGCCACACGTCACATCCAGCCTTGCGTGGCGGCCGCAAGCACCGCGTAGCGACCGACCTTTGCGAGGGTGACCAGCAGGATGAATATCGGCAATGGCTCCCTCATGACACCAGCGACAACGGTGATCGGGTCCCCGACGACGGGCAACCAGCTTCCGAGCAACGACCACTTGCCATATCGGCGGCACCAGCGCGCGGCCCGATCCAGTCTGTCGGGCGACACCGGAAACCATTTCCTGTCGCTGAACTGCTCGATACCGCGACCAAGCAGCCAGTTGATGACAGAGCCAATGACATTGCCTAAGCTGGCGATGGCGACGAGCAGAACTGTGGAGTGCCCTCCATCAGGATTAAGCCGACAAGAACCGCTTCCGATTGCATGGGCAGGATAGTCGCCGCCACAAGCGCCGCGGCAAACAATCCCGTATAGGCCGCTACATCACCCATCAGTCACGCCTGCCGGCCGTCAATGGTGGTGGCCCTCGGGTTCCCGCATCTTGAATGGCAACCGTTCGTTCTTCGTGCTGTTCGACAACAACAGCTCGGCGTCGAATTCATGCGGTTCCGCTGGAGCGGCCTGACTTTGCAGGAGATGGTGATTGCCATCGACCGGGGTCAAGGCATGCTGTTCGATCGACCCTTCTCCTCTGTGGATGGCGACAACCGCTGCCAGCCCTTCGGCATGCCGCGACACGCGAAGACGGAACCGCTCCCCTTCGGGAGTGTCCACGATTTCCAGCAGCCCCTGCGCCAGTTTTCCGCTGACCCTAAATGGATCGGGGGCATGGTGATGGCCTGTCGCCTTTGGCGCGACGATACGGACTGTTGCCACGGCGAGCGCCGGAATGTGGGCGAACAGTTCCTCTTCGAGCTTTGCAGTAATGACGTTGGCTTCGGCGAGAAGGATGCCGGGATCAATCAAGACCGCGACGTCGATATGGAGTTTGTGTCCGAGCCACCTGGCCTTCGCCTCAGTGACCTTCTGGATGCCTTGCACTTGGGCCACGGAATGCTCGATCTCATCGACGACGCCCGGCTCGACCCCATCAAGCATCCGCGTCAGCACCGAGCGGGCCGATTGCCAGACGATACCAAAGATCGCGATGGTGATCAGAAGACCGACAAGCGGGTCGGCGAGCGGGAATCCGAACCAGACGCCGACGGCACCGGCCACGACCGCAAGGCTGGTCAGCCCGTCCGTGCGTGCGTGATAGCCGTCGGCGATCAACGCCGCGCTGTTGATCTCCCGGCCGACCCGGATGCGGAAGACCGCCACGATCTCGTTGCCGAGGAAACCGATGATCCCTGCACCGACAAGCCAGCCAAGATTCGAGACAGGCAGAGGATGGATCAAGCGATTGATCGCTTCGTATCCGGCGACGATGGCGCTGAACAGGATGATCATGACGATGATGATCCCTGCCAGGTCTTCGACCCGGCCGAGGCCGTAGGTAAATGTCTTGGTTGGTTTGCGCCGCGTGAGCACGAAGGCGATCCAAAGCGGGATGGCGGTGGTCGCGTCGGCGACATTGTGGATCGTGTCAGCGAGCAGCGCGACACTGCTGGAGATCGCAACGACCGCGATTTGCATCGCGGCCGTTGCAGCTAGAATGACGAACGACCACTTGATGGCCCATATGCCTCGGTCTGTCGTCGCAATCGTTGCGTCGATGACTCCGTGCGTATGCCCATGCGGGCCATGGTGGTTATGTCCGTCTCCATGCTGGTTATGTCCATGAGCACCAAATCCAAACCAGTCGAGAACTTTGTTCCACATGGGCGCGCTCACAGATATTTCGCGATCGTCTTGAATTCGTCGACGCTCCGGCGCTGGTCGCGGCCGACCGTTCCGACAGCGTCTTCGAGACAATGATCCAGGTGATCGTGGATCAGCGTGCGCTTGGCCTGCGTGATCGCCTTTTCGACGGCATGAAGCTGCTGGGCGATGTCGAGGCACGCCCTGCCGCCTTCGATCATGGCGATGACGCTTTTCAGATGTCCCTCGGCTCGCTTCAGCCGCTTGACGATTTCGGGATGAGATTCATGAACGTGGTCTGCCATGAACAATACCTATCCCCCTGGAGAGGATAACTCAAGTACGTTCACGGCGACGTTTCCGCATGCTCCTTGCGGGCGGCGTGCCACACCTCCGACGCCGCATCGAGGTTCATGACCGCGATCCCCAGACCGATGATGAGATCCGGCCATATTGAATGCCAAAGGAAGGCCGTGATCAACCCGGCAGCAATGATCGCAACGTTGGCTATCGTGTCGTTGCGGGCCGACAAGAAGGCGGCGCGCGTCAGGCTGCCCTTGTGATGACGATAGCGCACCAACAAGAAGGCGCAGGACAGATTGACTGCCAGCGCACCGAGGCCAGTCAGGGTCAATGGCAGCGGCGCAGGCGTCACAGGCAGCATGAATTGCTGCCAGGCGGTCCAGAACGTCGCGAGTGCCGGCACCAGCAGGATGAACGCGAGAGCCATGCCCAATCGGGCGCGGTTGCGAAGACTCCAGCTCATGCCAATGGCGATCAAGAGATTAATCGAGGCGTCTTCGAGAAAGTCCACGCTGTCGGCAAACAGCGCCACAGACCCGATCGCCAGCGCAACGGCAAATTCGATGCCGAAATATCCGAGATTGAGAAACGCCACGCGTTTGACGACGCGCTGCAGTCCATGGTCGATCGTCATCATCTTCGAACGCTCATAGGATGTTAGTGAGGAGACGGTCGAGGCGGGTGTCTCGACGGTAAAGGCCGCTGACCAGCATCGCCGCCAAGATTCCCGTCAACGCGCCGCCCAAAACATCGGAGGCATAGTGGATTCCGACGTAGACCCTGGAGAACGACACGAGGACGGCGACGAGAAGAAACCAGAAACCGCGACGGGAGAGGCCGTGGATCAGGAAGGCAGCGGCGATCGCGAATGCGGCCGTTGCGTGATCGGAGGGAAACGAGAAATCCGCGCTTCTCTCGATGATCAGATGGGTAATCCCGGCATCATAGGGACGTACGCGATGGACGAACAGCAAGGTGACCTGGTTTAACCCGAGACCGATCAGAAACGAAAGTCCAGCTGAGATCAGGACGTGCCGATCGCGGCTTCTGTCCGGCGTCAGCCACCATTGGATCGCGACCAGGACAACGAGGATGGGCACGCCAATGCTTGATATCCATATCAGGGCGGCATCGATCATGCCGACATGACCTGCCAGACCGTTGATGGCCTGCGTGAATGTCGCGTCGGCAGAATAGAAAGGCATGGTTTGTTTCTCCAGTCAGGCGCTTACGAAGCGCCGCCCTTGTTGTCTTCGTTGGCTTCGAAGACCTGTTTCGCATAGGCGTCGAGCACAGCCTCGCAAGTGTTCAGACGTTGCGCCGCCTCCTCGGCCAGGGATGCGCCATAGAAATCCAGCTTCTTGATCTTCTCCAACCAGCCCTGAAGTTTCCGAAGATCGGTGTCCTCCTCCTCGAGTTCGGCATAGGTGAACTTCTGGATAGCGACTTCCTTGGCGATCTCCTTTTCGAACTCGTCACAGCGGCCTATGAATTCGCGATAATGCTCATCGCGGTCGGCCCTGAATCGCGCGACGACCTTCTCCCCTTGAAGGGGATCGAGCGCCGTCGTCTCGAGCAGCACAGACTCTCCACCCATCTCGGCAACGTCGTTTTCGAGCATTTTCAGGCGACGCATGTTATCGTCCGTCCTGGGAAGGAGGCAGACCCCATTCTGGAGATAGATCGCGCCCAGGCCCTTGATTTTGCGCCAGAGGGCGACCCGCTTCGTTGCAGGATCGGCGGGGACCTTGTAGGTCAGGAGAAGCCAGATGTTTTCAACCATGGTTTGCCAGTATTGTAACGGTCGTTGCAAGTCAATTGCCGCGATGGTAGTCACTTGACCAATGTGGCGCCTGGAACTCTACCGATGAATGCGAGACAAAGAATTTGCTCACCTCAGCGCTTTTAGCGATCACCGAGTTCATCGGTGCACATCCCCATCTCGCCTATCTCGCGGTATTTCTACTGGCCATGTCGGAGTCGCTGCCCGTCGTCGGCGTCGTCTTTCCCGGGACCGCCGCGATCCTGGCGATCAGCGCCTTGGTCCCGACCGGGGTCGTGACTCTGTGGCCCATTTTGATCGCGACGACGGTGGGCGCGATCGTCGGCGATGGCATATCGTTCTGGCTCGGCCACCGTTATCACAAGCAGATTCTCGACCTCTGGCCGCTCAATCGCTATCCAGCCGTAGTCCATCGCAGTGAAGCCTTCTTCGCCCGGCATGGCGACAAGAGCGTCTTCCTGGCGCGGTTTGTGCCTGGTGTCCGCGCGTTCATTCCGCTGTTCGCAGGCATTGCGGGTATGTCCGTATGGCGGTTCTACGTCGCCAATATTCTCTCTGCAGTGGCGTGGGCAACGTCACATGTGCTTTCGGCGGTCTTTGTCGGAGCCTCGATCAGTCAATTGGGAAGTGCGGCAGCGCCGATCGCAATCCTGATTGCCATTGTTGTCCTGGGCTTCTGGATCGTGTTCCGCGGTCTGAGATTGGCGCTGAGCAGAGCCGTTCCCGTTGTCGCCGCCGCACACGACAGAATACGCTTGTGGGCAGGCCGCAGTGATAGCCGCGCAGGTCGGGCGATGTCACGGTTGCTCGAAACGCCGAGATCGGAAGTTGTGTGGCCGCTTGTCTCGATGGTTGTTCTTGTTTCCGCTGCCTGGCTATTCTTCAGAATTCTTGAAGACGTGGTGAGTGGCGATCCGCTTGTGCAGGCGGACGATTCGATCTTTCAGGGATTGCGGGCACTGAGGACCGAAGTTGGTGATGCGGCCATGATCACCATTACCGAACTCGGCGACACAATAGTCGTGATCCCCGTTGTCACCGCGGTGTTTCTCTTCCTCGCCTGGAGACGGGCGTGGCGGAGCGCGATCTACTGGCTGGCGGCCGTGGCGGGAGCATCTGCGATCAACAGCATCATCAAGGCCACGCTCCACCGCACCCGGCCGGGCGAGTTGGGTTATGCGGGCTGGAGCGAATTCTCCTTTCCGAGTGGGCACAGCACGACCAACATGGTCCTCTATGGCTTCCTGGCGATCCTGATTGCACGGGAAGTGCGTCCAACCTGGCATATCCCGATCGCGTTCGTCACCTTGCTGTTCGTGCTGTCCATCGCCTTCTCTCGTGTTTATCTTGGGGCGCACTGGTTTTCCGACGTTGCTGGGGGGCTTTCCTTCGGAACGATATGGCTGACGCTGCTGGGATTCTTTCTGTTGCGCGGGCGATTGGAAAATGTCGGAGCGAAGTCGCTCGCGACCGTCGCATTCGCCGCCCTTATTTTTGCTAACGGAGTCAATATCTATCGCAATCATGACCGCGATCTGGAACGTTACGCCGTCCGCCAGATCACACCCGTGATCATGGAACAGGACTGGCTGGACCATGCGTGGCGTGACCGGCCCGCCCGCCGGATCGATTTGACTGGAGAAATCGAGGAGCCGTTCACTTTGCAATGGGCGGGTAGCCTGGAAACGCTGGAAGCTCAACTCGCAAAGGATGGCTGGCGACGTCCGACGTCCTGGTATTCGGGAGGTTTGCTTGCCTGGTTCTCCGGCGATGCAGACGCAGAAACCTTCCCAGTCTTCCCTCTTTTGGCAAGCGGCCGTTCCGCGAGCCTTGTTGTTGTGAAGAAGAAAAGCTTGTCAGACAATTCCCGCTATGTGCTGAGGCTGTGGGCTGTCGATCGTTATATCGCCGATGGCGGCGTCCAGCCGCTTTGGTTGGGTGCAGTGGTCGGGGAGAAATTGACTACGCGATTCCATCTGATCACCGTGCCGGAAACCCTGGTAGGCCTGGACGCACCAAGAAACGCGGTCTCGGATGCCTTGGGCGATGGCACGCTGGTCGAGCGGGAGCAGCCATCTCGATTGTGGGATGGACGGGTGCTTCTTGCCCGGCAAAAGCCCTGAGGACGTGACCATCTTCACGCCACCGCGAACTCAGCAGTTGACTGCGATCATTCGTCTACCCGTCGATCCAGCTTCTGGCTTCGACGAGCCTCGGAAGGCAGATATCTCCAGCAGTTCGCACGCTAACCATAACCCCGCATTTCGCTTGCAGTTCCGCATGTGCTCGGGCATCCTCCGAACGTGGCCCTCGTAGCTCAATGGAAGAGCAACTGCTTCGTTTGCAGTCGATCCAGGTTCGATCCCTAGGCAGGGCCTCCAATAACCTGATTGAGTGGTAAGCAAAGCCCAGGGAAGGGCCGAGCATAAAGCGACTAGCTGATGCTTGCAAAAAAATCAGCATTTACTTGGCCGAGGCAGCGGTTCGGCATACCGCCCCTATGGCAAGCAGTGTCAATCTTATGCATCGCGGTTCCGCAACATCCGGGCGATGAGCGGCGCTGCGAACCGTTGCGCAAGGACTTTTGCAACGGGTTGCACCTTCCGCAGATATAAGTCTCGGTAAAGCCTTCCCTTGGGCGTGAAGGCGACAGCGAGGTTTGAAACGGGCGTTTCTCCGTCGGCGTGCGGCATCTTGTATTGATCCGCAGGTGCCATCATTTCGAAAGTGTGCGTTCCTCGTGCTGCCGCTGAGATGAATGCGCGATGTACGAGGACGCTGCCGATACCTTCGGCAGGGGTTTCCGGATCGGTCGCAAGGACATGCCCGAACGTGTGGCCCTTACAGTCGAATGAAAGTTCGATGCCAATCTCCTTGTCGTCGCAGTTGATCGTAGACACTCTCAACGAGGCATCGGGATCACCTGCGAGGTGCTCGAAGAAACGTCCGAACTTCGGATTGCTCACCGTTGGTGACCATATGGATTTACTCAGGAGTGAGCGCTGTTTGAACGATGTTGCTTTCAGTGCCAAAGCAGATGCCTGTACTCCTGGCGGCAAAGAACTGAAACTGATCTCGCCGAATTCGCCAGCGCGCCGCAGTCGACGACGGTAGTTCGAGCGTTCGCGCGCGGAATACGCAGGGCCGGGGTCTTCGCCTTCCACACGAAGGCACAGCGTGGCGTAAGGGGCAGTCGTCCAGCCGGGGAGTTCAATAGGACGCATCGCGGCGCAGGAATGAATCAGTGCGTCCAAACGAATATTGTTACCGACGAACACATCTGCCCGTAGTGTCGAAATCGCGCTCCATCCGGCGTTAAGAAGCAAAGTCCTGTGTTCCAGATTGTCGACCAAGACATCGAAAAATTGAGCTGTGGGCGCTCCCATGAGTGTGAGGACGTCGACTCCAAACCTGCGCGTAAGGACCAAGGGCCAAACCATACTCAGCTGGTTTCCAACCCGCCCGGAAATAATGAACAACCGTGCTTTGTCGTCCAGGTATTGCTCAGCCCAATGGCGCAAGAAGGAGTGCGATTGAAATACGTGATGCGGCGTGGCTGCACGTTTGTGTAGTTCATCCCATTCCACTCGCAGATCGAAGAAGCTCGAGAGACCCTTCAAGACCTCGATCTCAAACTCCCCTGGCTCGTTTACAGACCTATCGGTTGATGAAATTTCGTTCGCAAGTGTTGTCACGCGTTAAGTTCCGCGCCAGTGGCTGGCCAGGCGACGGGCACCCTTAAACGGGAATCGCGCAAGGTATGCCAGCATGAGTGCCGGATGAAGTGCCGCGAATGGCGCATCCTGCTCGACCATGTGTCGGACCGCGAGAATGGGTATGGGCGAACGCAACGGTCGAAAGTCCCGGTTCCAAAGCCCTTGGTCTTCGGAGGAGACATGCATCAAGCCGATCATGCGTCCGCGCGCAAGCGAGTATGTCCGGTGAGCGCGTTGAATTCGTTTCAGCGCGGCAACGCCGGCCTCGCCAGCGAAGCCGGGAAAACCGATGATGACGGTACGAAAATGCTCCATCCCTTTCCGGGACGGGATGTCGTTCAACTCGCCAAATGCACGCCTCGCAAGCAAGAAAGCGTCCCGCTCCCGTGAGGCATCTGCAAGCGACACAGCGACGCGAACCGTATCCAGTTTTGCGGCCTGCTTGGTGAAGGGGCACACGGCTCCTGTCCGACCTAAATCGGCATTGTTCGCCATCAGATATGAATGAATCCACGTTAGGAGAACTGCCATCTCCGCAGCGCCATCGGAACCAGCTTCAGAAAAAGCAGTTGCTTCTCCTATGTTGAAAAAGCGGACCTCGGTTGCGGAGTTAGACGTGTCCATGAACTGATAACCCGTTTGCCTGATTGTTTGTCGCAAAGCCCTCAAGGTTGTACAGCAGACATCTTGCGAATTCGTTTTCGAGCCAGTCACCGATCCAACCAGTCCAATCAAACTATTCGTGCTCTGTCCGGAATCAGTCGTCTGGGCCATCGTCGGCAGTTAAATTGTGGCTTAGCCATTCGCCTTTCGGAATTTCGGCCTCGACGCGAAATTCGAATGACGAGACACTGGCGATGTCAGGCGTCAATGCGCATTTGAATTCCAAATTGTACCGATGTTTCCGGCTTCTGAAAGCAGCGCCGTTTGCGTCGACGGTACTGGCCGACAGCGCCGGGTCTGACATCGCATAGGCGATCACATATTCCGGTCGAAAACGTTTGTCCCATCGAGCAATCTGCTCCATCGCTTCGATATTGCAGAGCTGGATCATTTTCTCTTGTGTCCCCAGCTTCCGCAGTGCTGCTCTCGTCTTTCTGGCTCGGGGTGCTGCCAACATGGTTGCGGCGTAAAGTTTGGTTGCCTGGACCATCGTGCTCTTCTGGCTCGGAACAGCGAGCTTCGGGCGAGCGGGCAGTAATGCTGTTTCTTTCTGTCGATTTTCCGCAGGAGGTTTCTTGAGAGCAGTGGGAAGAACCTTCCGCGCGGTGGCGGTGCCCGGGCGAGCAGTTTCGAACTGTTTAGGGGCAACGAGTTCGACCGTGATCGTTTCGTCTTCCGTTGGCTCCAAAGGCACTTTGTTGGGTGAGAAAATTAGAATGGCGATCCCGACAATTAGGTGCAGGACAACGGATGCGAAAATGCTCCGTCGGATGTCCCATCGCGGAGGTCGATCGCTAGCTTTCATTCACAGGATGACCACCCAAATAAGCGCAATTATGTAGCAAATGCCACACTTTTACTTCGAGCCAACTGGGCAATTACCAGTGCTTTGGTTTGATCTCAATATTATCACCGCTAGTGAGATCACCGCTGATGTCTTGGGAATCGCCAATGGCGATCCAAGTTTTCTCATTGCCATGTACCCTCATCATGAAATCCGTTCCAGCAGAGCCGACGAATCGACCAGAATACGTCTGTCCCGCAGTCGTCGTGGCAATGTAGAGGTCGTTCCATGGCACTTGGTTTGAGCTTTGGAGGTAACGAATTGCGTTTCTGAGCGCTTCGACGCGTCGTCTGTCTGATATCTCGGAAAATAGTCGAACCATCGGGACTTCATCACCCCGCGCTCCGCTTATGCTGACATCCACCATGCGCTCCCGTGTCACAACATCCCAACTGAGAGTGTGTCCATACGTTTGAGCCAGAAGCGTGAAGAAAAGCCTTTGCGTGCGGCCATTGCCTTCTCGGAACGGATGAATGTTGTTCAGTCCGACAAACAACGGGGCCAAATGTCTGGAAAATTCTGTACCAGAAAGCTTCGCCAACACGTCGTCTTTCGGCAAGCTGCCCAAAAGCCCAAGTAACTCACCGCGAATATGGACGGGAGCGGTAAAGGTGGTAATCCCATCATCTGAGCCTTCGTAGGCCCTCTTCGCCAGCGTCGTGATCCTGAGGTGACCCGCCCAAGTATAGACATCGCCGAAAAGTGCGGCGTGGATTTTTTGCAATTTCGGGAGATCGAAACGACCTTGAGGTGGATTGTCCAGAATCTGAAGCTCTCTGGCTGCGGCTAGACGCGCTTCGACTGCGGCCAGTTCGGATTGGTCCTGGACATCGAACCTGTTTTTCAGCGTTCCAGTTTCATCAAGATATGGGTCATCCAAGCGCTTTCGCTCCGAAAGCGGAAGGCTCGACCCTGGTCTGCCTTGCCTGCCGGATTTGCTCCTGTACCCAATCTTCTAGTCCCGCAGAGGTAAGACTGCCGTCGGCCCAGTTACGAAGCGTAGTTTGCGTTTCTGCATCAAGGAAAACACCCTCAATTCTAGCAGATGCGGCGGCATGGGTGACGGCTTCTTCGCGCCTCAATGGTGGGGTCGGTCGTTCATTCAACACTGGTCAATACTCCGGTCGATTACCGTTTTGTACATCGAATCGGCGCAAATTAGAAGGGCTATCAAGCGCGTCCGGTTCACCTAGTGGCCATCACACGCCCACATGCTACGTGATCCGGCTCAGTTCTTGTGGCATTTGCTACATAAGTCCGCAAATAAGTGTTTCGAGAATGGGGCAAAATCTCTAGCCCGGCATGGAATAGAGCCAGGACCACCAATCCGCAAGCTTTCAGAGCTTCGTTGGCACCCTATCAATTGTCACGGCACTCAAACTTAAAGCCCGATGCAATCACGAGTCATTCCAGAAAATCGATCTCCACCTCTTGACCTTGCCATCGTTGGAAGCCCCATATCGGGTAAGTCCAAACGACAGGAGAATTTGACAATGTATGAGTTTAACATCCCCGATATGAGCTGTGGTCACTGTGTAGCGTCCGTGACCAAGGCGATCAAGTCGGCCGACCCTGAAGCGGTCGCCAACATAGACCTGACGAAGCGCAAAGCGACAGTGGAGAGCAAAACGGACCCAGCGATACTGGGAGCCGCGCTCAAAGATGCAGGCTATTCAACGACTTTCGCCAGAGTGTGACACTAACGCAAATCCAACCCCGCCGCATGGCCACGGCGGGGTTTCTTATTCTTCGAACAGGTGACCTGAGATTTTTTCCGCCGATCGCATTTTGTCATTGACCTTCCAATGGTGGGAAGGACTATCTACATATGCAGTGACCAAAAGGGCCATCCCAATGACTGCATTGAAGAAGATAGACCTCCCTGAATACAACTCCTCCTGGGCCGAGTTCGCCGTCGACGGAATGACCTGCGCATCCTGCGTTCGCCGGGTGGAAAAGGCGATTGCCGCCGTACCTGGCGTGACATCGGCTACGGTCAACCTTGCCACCGAGCGCGCCACCGTTTCGCTCCTGGACCTGGGCGCGACGGAGGCCATCCTCAAGGCGATCGAGAAGGCTGGTTACGAACCGCGCATCGAGACTCACGAACTCCTTATTGAAGGCATGACCTGCGCATCCTGTGTCTCCCGTGTCGAGAAGGCACTCAAAGCCGTGACCGGGGTCGTCGATGCCTCGGTCAATCTTGCCACCGAGAAGGCAACGGTGACGTTTGCTGGCGGCGACGTTCGCGACAGGCTGGAGGCTGCCGTCCGCAAGGCCGGATACGAGGTGGCGAAGGCTCCTTCGCAAAAGCTCCATGCTACCGCTGAAGACCGGAAGGCCAGGGAAACCAATGGCCTTAAACTTTCGTTCGCGCTTTCTGCCGTCTTGACGCTGCCGCTCTTCGCTCTCGAAATGGGATCGCATGTCATTCCGGCCGTCGATCATTGGATCATGAACACGATCGGCATGGACAATGCGAGGATCGTGCAGTTCGTGCTTGCGACGCTCGTCCTGTTCGGACCCGGTCTACGTTTTTTCCGCAAGGGCATTCCGAACCTCCTGCGCTGGACGCCGGACATGAATTCGCTGGTCGTCCTCGGCACGACCGCAGCCTGGGGCTATTCGGTCGTCGCGACTTTCCTGCCCGGTCTTCTGCCGAGCGGCACCCAGAATGTCTACTACGAGGCAGCAGCTGTGATCGTCACGCTGATCCTGCTCGGCCGCTACCTCGAAGCCCGGGCCAAGGGCAAAACCAGTCAGGCAATCAAACACCTGATCGGCCTACAGCCTAAAACGGCGTTCGTGCTGCGCGGCGGCGAGTTCGCTGAAGTCGAGATTTCCGCTGTCGTTTTCGGAGATGTCGTCCGCATCCGGCCTGGTGAGAAGGTTCCAGTCGACGGCAGCGTGCTCTCGGGTGACTCCTATGTCGACGAGTCTATGATCACGGGCGAGCCTGTCCCGGTCCGCAAGACCCAAGGCTCCGAAGTCGTCGGTGGTACGATCAACAAGAATGGTTCCTTCACCTTCGAGGCGACCAAGATCGGCAGTGACACGCTGCTGGCGCAGATCATCAAAATGGTCGAGGCCGCTCAAGGCTCCAAACTTCCGATCCAGGCGATGGTCGACCGAGTGACGGGCTGGTTCGTGCCTGCGGTGATCGCCGCCGCCGCTCTGACCTTCGCCGCCTGGCTGTTCCTGGGACCGTCTCCGGCCGTCACCTTCGCGCTGGTCAACGCGGTCGCAGTGCTGATCATCGCGTGCCCCTGCGCCATGGGCCTCGCCACCCCGACCTCGATCATGGTCGGCACGGGTCGTGCGGCCGAATTCGGCATCCTGTTCCGCAAGGGTGAAGCCTTGCAGACCCTGCGCGAGGTCGAGGTCGTTGCGCTCGATAAGACCGGGACTCTGACCAAGGGCAAGCCCGAACTCACCGACTTCGTTACCGCGGACGGTTTCGACGCCGACGAGGTCCTTCGGCTGGTCGCAAGCCTTGAGACAAGGTCGGAACATCCAATAGCCGATGCCATCGTCGAAGGCGCGAAAGCAAAAGGTATCTCACTCGTCGAGCCGAAGTCGTTCGAAGCAAATCCCGGCTTCGGTGTCCGCGGCCTTGTGGGAGGGCGTGAGGTCCTGGTTGGAGCGGATCGTGCGCTCTCAGCGGCAGGTATCGAAGTCGCGTCCTTCGCCGACCATGCTGAAAAGCTTGGCAATCTCGGCCGCTCGCCGCTCTATGCTGTTGTGGACGGTGAACTTGCGGCCATTATCGCCGTTGCCGATCCTATAAAGGAAACGACGGCAGAAGCGATCAAGGCGCTGCACGCACTCGGATTGAAGGTCGCCATGATCACCGGGGACAACCGTTTCACCGCCAATGCGATCGGCCGGGAACTCGGCATCGACAAGGTGATTGCCGAGGTCCTGCCAGACGGAAAGGTGGATGCGGTCAAACGGCTGCGTGAGGGCGGACGGAAAGTCGCCTTCATCGGCGACGGCATCAATGACGCTCCGGCGCTCACAGAGGCTGATATCGGGCTTGCTGTCGGCACAGGTACCGACATTGCCATCGAGAGCGCCGACGTCGTCTTGATGTCGGGTGATTTGAACGGGGTACCGAGAGCAATCGCGCTCAGCAAGACGACGATCCGCAACATCAAGCAGAACCTCTTCTGGGCCTTCGCCTACAATGTCGCCCTGATTCCGATTGCCGCAGGCGTCCTCTATCCGATCAACGGCATCCTGCTGTCGCCTATCCTGGCCGCCGCCGCCATGGGCATGTCGAGCGTCTTCGTGCTCGCCAATGCGCTCAGGCTTCGCAGCTTCCGGTTCGCCTGAATTCCCCGACGCGCCCTGCGGGGGTGTATGTCTTGTCCATCAAAGGAGAGTGTCTTGAACATCGGTGAAGCCAGCAAGGCAAGCGGCGTCTCGGCCAAGATGATCCGCTACTACGAGCAGATTAAGCTGATCACCCCCGCTCACAGGACCGAGTCGAGATACCGCACCTATGCGGACAACGATGTCCACACCCTGCGTTTCATCCGCAGAGCACGGGACCTCGGGTTCTCGGTCGAGCAGATGGGAACACTGCTGGCGCTCTGGCGGGATCGGTCGCGCGCCAGTGCTGATGTCAAAAAACTCGCCTTGGAGCATATCGCCGAACTCGACCGTAAGGCCGCTGCCATCGCCGCCATGACCAGCACTCTCAGGCATCTCGCCAACCACTGCCAAGGCGATGACAGGCCTGACTGCCCCATCATCGAAGGTTTCGCCGAGGCTGACAGCAAGCTGGACAAGTCCTTAGCGCGCGAAGGCAAGAAATTCGGGGTGACGAGCGTAATGTGATTTTCGTTGCTACCGTTTGAGACGGAAGCTGGCATGGCAGGCAGTGCAGGTCTGCAACATCATGTGGAAGGCATGTTCGGACGAGTATGACGAGATGTCGGCTGCGGCGCTCCGCTGCTTCGCAAAAGGGCCACCTTCGATGGCCTCACGTTGCATCATCCGCATTCCGGTGGGCAACTCCCTGCCTCTTTGGGCGGCGGCGGCGACCTGCGCGGCGTAGAGTTCCAAGTGACGGGCGAGTTCATCAAACTTGACCCTGTCAACCTTGATGAAAGGGCTGGCGGCCGACTCGGGTGCCTCGACAACGTCGGTGAAATCATCGGCAAGCCCGGCTGCCTTCTTATGGATCGCGTTTGCGGCCGCTTTGAATTTGACGAGATCGTAAGGTCGTTTCCCAAGGAATTGATCGTTCAATGTCTTCGCCGCATCGGCCATCGCCTTCATGTCCGCCTGGCGTGATTTCACGACGTCGGCGGGATGGCTTGAGGCGGCTACGGCAAAGGCTGCCAAAGTCAGGACGACGACAAAGGTCAATGGGGTCTTCATTTGGGGGAGTTTCCTGGCGGGACGACACCTCGCCAGGAAACCATTCAATAGGGGCGCATGCAAGGCGGATCATGCCGCCATTTTATCGCAGTTCCGGGCGTATGCGCGCAGGCCGCAGTGCTCATTTAGCGTTTTCGTCGACCCATTTGGTCATCTCGGCGATTTCGCTTTTTTGAGCGTCTATGATTTTCTGGGCCAACTGCTTGGCCCAGTCATTGTCGCCATGCTTGAGTTCGACCTCGGACATCTGGATCGCTCCCATGTGATGGGCGATCATGCCGCAGACGAACGCGACGTCGGCGTCATCCCGCATCATGCCCTGCATCATTGCCGGGTCCATCTTTTTCATGCCTTCCATCATCTCTTTCTGGAAGTCTTTCATCTGCATGCCCTGCATGTCCATCGGCTGGTCCATGGACATGTCCATCTTGCTGTCTTTGGCCATGCATTTTTCCGGCATCGCCATGTCCGCGGCATAGGCGGAGCTGCAGGCGATCGATGCGCCAAAAATCAATGCGAGAACGGTCTTTTGCGAGTAGAGGGTCATTTCAGGTCTCCTGAATTTTGTTTTGACAATTCGATTTCGGTTCGGTGTCAAACAAACTTAGGAGGGGGATCGATCAAGAGGTTGATCATCAATGGCGTAAACCGCGTTGCTTGGGATTGATGATCCTTCGATTGCCTCACCGGGTCACGCGAACCGACTTCGCGAGCCAGCGCGCAGCAGCATTCAGAAGCCGAACAGCAGCCGGAAGCGCACAGGTCCTTGTCGGGAAAGGGAAGTATTGTGGATACAGCCGCCTTCATCGTGTTGACAACCAATATGTCTTCCACTGCGGCGGGCTTGGTCATGACCTGAAAGTGCGTAACGATCAAAATGACCGCGCACCGAACCATCCATTGTGCGAAACGGCTATTAATATGCATTTCCGCTCCCTGGCTGATGCGAAAACAGAAGACAGCTGGAAAGGTTCCGGCCCGGAAAACAATTCCGAAAGTGCCTGCAGATGGGGCCTTGACCTTACAATGGTGACAACCTTTAGCCTCTGAGCTTCAGATTGAGTGCTTGAAACCGGGTTGCTTCACATATCAAGGGGAACATTGTCCTTGCCGATCGCGGAGGGAACTGATGAAAGATGGATACACGCTCGTGCAAATCCTGCTGCACTGGCTGATCGCGGTATTGGTCCCGATGCAATACCTGACCGGTGGCAGCATCGAGCGCACGCACCACGCGGTCCACATGGGGTTAGCTCCTGATAGGTGGGATATATTGCAGCACAGCGTTCACATCTACACGGGGTTGGCAATCGGAGCGCTCATGGCCATCAGATTGCTTGTTCGGTTGATTTCGGGAGCTAATCACCTACGTGGAAATGTTGGCCTGCGGACTGCCGCCCGCGTGCTTCACCACGGTTTCTACGCGGCCATCATCGGTCAGGCGACGTTGGGGTTTGTCGCGAGCTATCTCTGGTACGGTGTAGCGCCATACCACGTCATCGGCTCGTGGATCATTTTGGCGATGTTGTTCCTGCACGTCTCGGCGGCGGCTTAGCACACCTTGGTCATGAAGGACGATACGGTCGATCGAATGATGCTACCTCGCACGACGTAGTCGGAGAGGTGATGACGCCTCGAAGATCGATGAGAATCGGCGGATTGGCGGGCCAGACTTCACTATCGCCCGGGCGAGCATCCGCAATTCCGTCGCAATTGACAGTGTATCTTTCGATGGTATTAGGGGACATGGCAAACGTGGTTCGAATCGCATTCGATAAAATGCTGGTTCTGCTCAGGCTGGTGATCGTAGCGTCACTGGCGGCGTACTCGTTGCCGACGGTCAGTTTCGCCATGCACGGCGACTCGTCCTCCTCCTACTCGACCCCGTCCGTCGCTGTTTCGGATCATCACGCCGAAGCGGCCGAACAATCTGCCACGAGCATGGACCACCATGGCAGTGCAGACCAGTCCGCGGACCGCGACAACAAGCCGATAAAGCAGGACTGTTGCTCCGATTTCTGCCTTAGCATGGCCATCGTCGTCGAGAGCCATGTGCTGGAGTCCTCCGCACCCATCTCCCTCCGCTCGTTCGCTAACGACCAGACGGTCTTTGGCCAATTGACGAGCCTGCACCGTCCCCCCAGTTTCCGTACATGAATGAACGCCGCTGACGCGGCTTGATTTGGCTTGATCCAACCGCATTCGCTTGGGCGTGCCATCGTTCAACTCATGTTCGGAATCCACTATGAAACACATGTTTTCGGTGGCCATCCTGCCCATACTACTGGGCGGATGCGCTTCCACCTATCCCGCGGAGGTCACAGCCGCGCGCGACCCCGCGGACGTTACCGCCGACTTCCAGCGCTCACATTACCATAGCCCCGTGGCGGGCTATTCGCATCGTGTTCCGGTGGACCCCAAGCCATGGAAGAAGCTCAATGACGACGTCTCCACGAAAGATGGAGACGCATCATGAGGGGCATGTCTTTAGCCGGGGGGCTGGTGGCCACGCTTTTTCTTGCGGGCTGCACCACAGGCGGGGAGTTCTCCGTCAAGGACGCGGGCTTTTCGTCGGTCAAGAACAAGACCGCGGTGCTGGCCAAGGAAACGGTCTGGGTGCAGAACCGCGCGCAGGCCGAGAAGGCCTCTGAGCGGGTGAGGGGCCTGCTTGCCGCCAACAAGACGCTGGATGCCGAGGCCGCGGTCCAGATCGCGCTCCTGAACAACAAGGGTCTGCAGGCGGCCTATGCGGACCTCGGCGACGCCAGCGCCGATGTCTGGCAGTCGACCATGTTCCAGAACCCGACCGTCTCGATCGGGCTGACCGGAATTGGCACCCCGGGCCTCGAGGCCTATCGCACCATCGAAGGCACGCTGGCGACCAATCTTTTGTCACTGGCGACGCACGAGAAGAATATTGACATCGCCAAGGTCAGGTTTTCTCAGGCGGAGTTGAGCGCCGCCCTCAAGACACTTGAGCTTGCCGCAAATACGCGACGGGCGTGGGTCAACGCGGTTGCTTCCTGGGAGGCGGTGACACAGCTTACCCAGGCACAGGCCGCAGCCGACGCGGCTTCCGAACTTGCCAAGAAACTCGGCGAGAGCGGAGCGATGGCCAAGGGTGCGCAGGCGAGGGAGCACGCCTTCTACGCAGAACTTGCTGGCCAAACGGCACAGGCGCGCTTGTCCGCTCGGCTAGCCCGGGAAGAGCTTACGAGGCTCATGGGCCTTTGGGGCACGGATATCGACTACAAGCTTCCAAATCGCCTGGCTCCCTTGCCCAAGAAGCTGATCACCAACGATGTCATCGAGGCGCAGGCACTCGACAGCCGCGTCGATCTTCAGGTCGCGAGGTTGGAACTGAAGGCGACGGCCAAGTCCTACGGGCTGACCGAGGCCACCCGATACGTCACCGATCTCGAAATCATCTCTGGCTTCGAGGCCGAACGGGAGAAAGAGGACGGCGAGAAAAAGACCACGACCACGATCTCGAAGGAGCTGGAATTCGTCATACCGATCTTCGACAGCGGCAAGGCCCGGATGCGGAAGTCGGAGCTGGCCTACATGCGGGCGGCGAACCTGCTTGCCGAGAAGGCTGTCAACGTCCGCTCGGAAGCGCGGTCAGCCTATGAGGCTTACCGGTCGAGCTACGACATTGCCAGGCACTACAGAAACAGTGTCGTTCCGTTGCGCACCAAGATCGAGGAAGAGTCGCTCCTCACCTACAACGGTATGATCACAAATACCTTCGAGCTGCTTACCGACTCGCGCGACAAGATCAACGCCATCCAGCTTTCCACAAATGCGAAACGTGACTTCTGGCTCGCGGCCGCGAACCTGACCGCCGCCGTCTACGGCGGGGGCGCAGGATCAGCTTCGTCGGAAAGTCCCGCTGAAGCCCCTGCAGAAAACGCGGGCGGACACTAGAAAGGAACCCTAATGTTCAGTCGAAGACAAATTCTCGGAGCCGGGGCGGCGCTCGTATCCAGCTCGGCCTGGGCGGCAACCAACAACATGGGGCTGCCAGAAGCGGCACTCATGGATAGTGCCGACATGCAAGGTCCACTCCATCCCAAGTCAGGGCCTGACTACCAACCCGTCGTCACCCTCAACGGATGGACGCTGCCCCATCGCCTGAACAACGGCGTCAAGGAGTTCCATCTTGTTGCCGAACCTGTCGAGCGCGAGATGGCGGACGGCATGACCGCCTATCTTTGGGGTTACAACGGACAGTCGCCGGGGCCGACAATCGAGGCTATGGAAGGAGACCGCGTCCGCATCTTCGTCACCAACAAGCTGCCGGAACACACGACGGTCCACTGGCACGGCATGATCCTGCCATCCGGCATGGACGGTGTCGGCGGGCTATCCCAGCCGCATATCCCGGTCGGCAAGACTTTCGTCTACGAGTTCGATCTCGTGAAGTCTGGCACCTTCATGTACCACCCGCATTCGGACGAGATGGTGCAGATGGCCATGGGGATGATGGGGATGTTCATCATCCATCCCAAGGACCCGAAGTTCATGCCCGTCGACCGGGACTTCGTCTTCCTGCTCAACGCCTACGACATCGATCCCGGCTCCTACGTGCCGAAGATCATGACGATGACGGACTTCAACATGTGGTGCTGGAACAGCCGGGTTTTTCCCGACATCAGCCCCCTGGTCGTGTCGAAGAACGACCGGGTGCGCGTCCGCGTCGGCAATCTCACCATGACCAACCACCCAGTTCACATGCACGGCTACGATTTCGAAGTCACATGCACCGATGGCGGCTGGGTTCGGCCCGAGGCCCGTTGGCCGGAGGTCAGCATCGATATCCCCGTGGGTGCGATGCGCGCCTACGAGTTCGACGCGAAGTATCTGGGGGATTGGGCCATCCATTGCCATAAGTCCCACCACACCATGAACGCCATGGGCCATGACATTCCGACCTTTATCGGCACCGACAAGACCGAAGTCGCCAAGAAGATCAGGAAGGTCCAGCCCGAATATATGCCGATGGGCACCAAGGGCATGGCCGACATGGGCGAGATGGAAATGCCGATCCCCGAAAACACCGTGCCGATGATGACCGGTTGGGGCAAGTACGGCCCGATCGAAATGGGCGGCATGTTCTCCGTCGTCAAGGTGCGGGAAGGGATTTCCGCCGACGATTACTCCGATCCCGGCTGGTACGAAAACCCACCGGGTACGCAGGCCTGGGAATGGACGGGTTCGCTCCCGGAACCCGTCAAGGTCGACGACTCCAAGACACGGATCACGCCCAAGGACAAGCAGTCCGGCTGATCGTGAGACTACCTCCCCACCAACCAAAAGGAATGAACATGAAGAAATTCGCATTCGGAATGCTGCTCGCAGCGCTTGCAACGCCCGTCCTCGCTTCGGGCACCCATGAAGGTGGACACGACAAGAAGATGGCAATCGGCGAACCCGGCGAGAAGGCCAAGGTCACGCAGACAATCAACATCACGATGAAGGAAACCGACGACGGCAAGATGCTGTTCACGCCTGCCTCCATCAAGGTCCGCAAGGGTCAGACCGTGCGCCTGTCGATCAAGAATGTCGGCGAACTCGACCATGAATTCGTCCTCGATGGCGAAGACGAAATCATGGAGCACAAGGCGCTGATGGAGAAGTTCCCGGAGATGGAACACGATGATCCGAACGCCATCCGCCTGACCGCGGGCAAGTCGGGGGAGATCGTCTGGAAATTCACCAACGGCGGGACCTTCAAGTTCGCCTGCCTCGTTCCTGGCCATTACGACGCCGGGATGCATGGCGACGTGACGGTCGCTAAGAAGTAACCCATCCCTAAGAGGAGAATGAAAATGAAAACTGTCATCAAACTTGCCCTGACGGCATCGCTCATCGTTGTTACGGCCCTTGCTGCCTATGCGGCCGAGTTCACCAAGGGAACCGTGAAGAAGGTCGACTTGAAGGCCAAGAAGGTCACGATCATCCACGAGGAACTGAAAAACCTCGAGATGCCAGCCATGACCATGGTGTTCAAAGTCGCCGGCGACGCGATGATGGAAAAGCTCAAGGAAGGCGCGAAGATCGAGTTCGTGGCGGAGCGCGTCAAAGGCAAGCTCACCGTCACCGAAGTCAAATAAACGCAACAGACTTGAGATAGGAGCCGCGCGACTTCGGCGCGGCTCCTATCTCATGAACAGACACGAATATTCAATCATGGCTAAAAAGTCCGACCCGAGCTTGCGCTCCGACTCCAAACTGGAACTTCGCTCGATTTCCTTGCGCTTCGTCGTGTTCGTCATCCTCATAGGAAACCTTCTCCTCGGAGGCGGAGAGTCGGATCGGTGGACCTACGTGCTCGTTGTCGTGAACTACATGGTGGCAAGCGTCGCGCTGATAGCTGCGGCAAGATACGTGCTGGACCATTCACGGCTGCATATGTTGACCGTTGTTCTTGACGCCGTTCTGGTCGTCGTCATCCTTTACGCTCACATTCTTGGCGGCCCGGTGACCGAGAACCACAACCTGACCACTACCAGTCTGGTCGTCGCGTTCATTCTGCTCAACCACGTCGGCTTGAGACTGGAGCGGACACCGATCCTGGTTTTTTCGAGTATCATCCTCGCGTCCTGGGTCGCCATGCTTGCGTTGATGAGCCTCCGCCACCATGCGACCGATCTTTCGGGTTTGCTGGCATCCTTCTTCAATCGCGACCTGGGCCTGGCAGTCAGCTTCGGTTTCACGGCAGTGGCGATTTTCCTCGTTGCGGGCGACCATCAACAAATCCGGAAGGAAGCGCAGCGGGCGGACCGAAAACGCCTCAACCTCTCGCGGTTCTTCTCTCCTTTCGTTGTCGCGGATTTGGAAGAGGGCGGTCCGGCTCTCGATCTCGAGCGACGCGATGCGGCAATCATGTTCGTCGATCTCCGTGATTTCACGCGTTTCGCGGAAAACGCGCCTCCCAACGAACTGGCCTACGTTCTGGCGGCCTACCGCGATGTCGTTTCGGGAGTAGTGTTGGAACACGGCGGAACGGTGGACAAATTCATCGGCGATGGGGTCATGGCCGTCTTCGGTCAGCCCACGGCTGCACATGACGATGCCGACCGCGCCTTGGCATGCGCACTCGATCTGGTCGATGCGCTCAACGACTGGAAGTCTCATTGCAGGAGCGTAGGCCTGCCTGCGCTGAAATCCGGTATCGGACTTCATTTCGGACCTGTCGTCGCGGGCGTCATCGAAGCAGGCTGCCATAGCGAGTTCACAGTCATTGGAGACGCGGTAAACGTGGCGCAACGGCTCGAGTCGGTGTCAAAGTCTTTCGACGCCCCGCTCGTCGTTTCGATCCCGCTCTTTGGACATCTAACAAGAGCTGTTCCAAAGTCTGGCTGGATTACTCAGGCTGCGGTCGCGCTTCCCGGTCGGCGCATTCCGGTGGATATCGCTTATCTGAAGAATGATCACGACGACCGATTGTCTGAAAGCTCGCGGGAAAACGCAACTGCAGACTTGGAATCCGCTGTTGTCCCACTGCTGGATAGCATTGGTGGCGTCTAGGATACAGGAACGTCGCAGAGGGTGCGGAAGAGCGCTCGTTTCCAGTCCGAGGCGTCGGTTTCCGTCGATATCGGATATCGCACGCCTCTCACCATGACCTCGGCAGGTGCGGAGCACCGTACGCTGGCTTTGTGATGTGATCTGTCTGTATAGACGACAGCCCTTGTGACATCCGCCTTCTGAAGCGCAATGGCAACATCGAAATCGAAATACGAATCCGCCGCCGTCGATGAAGATAAAATGGAAAGGCTGACAGAATTCTTGTCGTCGAAACGAGCCGTGTAGAAGGCCAACGATCCAGCGTCCGCGACAACGGGTATCATTAATAAAGCGATAGTCGAAAGAAGCCGAGTGACTGTCATGGTCACCTCCCGTTCCCAAGCAAGTATCTTACCATTTTGCGGGGACGTTATAAACATCAATCGCATTGGCTCAGCCTTCTGCGAATACACGAACAGCTTACCAGCAGACACTGTCGTCGCAGAGCGCCGGGTCGGAAGCTCGATGTTTAGTGGTGGGAAATTCTTCTTAAAGCATAGCCCGCCCGAGGTATCCAGCAGGGTGACGCAGGACTGCGATTGATTTGAATCAAGCAATGTTGGTTCGGACACCCTATGTAAGAGGGACCAAAGGAAGTCACAGATGGCGATCTGGCACAAATTAAGCGGAGACATGCGGAAACTTCTGGCTAAGATGCTGGCGGTATTCGTGCTGCTCTTGCCTGCGCCCGGCGTCATGGCAATGCAATGCAACGACGATCAAATGACGATCGTGCATCATGCAACGGACGTTTCCGCCCACGTTTCGCTCAAGTCCGACCACAAACATGGAAGCGGAAAGGAGACGTGCTGCAAAGCAAGTTGCGTGGTCTGTTCGGCGGTTTTCGCGCCCGTCGACTCCACTATTCACATCGAACGATCCAGCCGGAAATTCACGGCCACGTCTGCCTTTCTTGCCGACCTCACCTTGCCGCCGCTCCTCGGCCCGCCGCGAATCATGACCTCGACGCTCTGAATCCGCCTTCGCGAGATGGCGGAAAGCTGTCCGCCACCGCGGAACTATCGTCGGCATGCGCCGACATCGGAAAACGAGGCAATATCATGTACCGCAGAGATTTCTTGAAGACTGCATCAGCAGCGACCGCATTCGCATTTTCACTTTCTTCTTCCAAAGGTGCCGTGGCCGGCACCGCGGCGGAGTCTGATCTACCACAAGATCGAAAGACCTTGTCGCTCTCAGTGAGCAAGCGCACCCTGGACGTCAACGGTAAGTCCGCCGAGGTCTACGGACTCGTCCAGCCCGACGGCACCCATGGGGTTAGGCTAGACGCCGAAGGCCTTTTCGATGTCGAACTCGCCAACCGCATAGGCGAGCCGACCCTGATCCACTGGCACGGTCTGACCCCGCCCTGGAATGCCGACGGCGTCCCCAATAATCCAGCGGCGCTTCTGAAACCTGCGGAGACAAGGAGCTATCGGTTCCCCGTCGGGGCTGGCGGCACCCACTGGATGCATGCCCATACCCTCCAGGAGCAAAGGCTGCTGGCCGCACCGCTCATTGTGAGGACAGCCGAGGACCGCAAACAGGACGAACAGGAAGTCGTCATCCTGCTGCATGACTTCTCCTTCGCCTCGCCTGAAGAGTTGCTGGCCAAACTCAAGGGTCCGGCGGGAAAAGCCGCAAATGCGATGAACCACAATATGATGGGTCACATGATGCCGAAGGACGAACAATCGATGTCCGATATGCCGATGATGAGCATGATGGGCGGCATGGACCTCAACGACATCGACTATGACGCCTATCTCGCCAACGACCGCACGTTGGACGATCCGGAGGTCGTGGCAGTGGACCGCAACGGCACGGTGCGGCTGCGCATCATCAACGGCGCGACGGCGACCGCGTTTACGATCGATCTCGGTGGCATCACAGGCACTGTCATCTCAGTAGACGGGCAAGCGATCAAGCCGGTCAACGGCAAGACGTTCCCGATCACCATGGGGCAACGTCTCGACATCCGCCTGCGGATACCGATGTCGGGCGGCTCGTTCCCGGTTCTTGCGCTGCGCGAAGGCGGCATTGAGCGGACGGGGATCGTCCTGGCGACGAAGGACGCAGCGGTCTCGAAACTTGCAACCAGAGGCGACATCAAAGGCGGTGTGCTCAATCTTGGATTCGAAGCCTCCCTGTCTCCGCTGAACCCCCTGGTGGTCAGGAAACCAGATCGTGAGTACGACCTCACGCTTGCGGGCAACATGCAGAGCTACGAGTGGGTGATAAGCGGCGCGGACGATCTTTCGGCGGACCTCGGCGATCGCCTGGAATTCACCATCGGCAACATGTCTATGATGGCCCATCCGATGCATCTGCATGGCCATCATTTCCAGGTTGTCGGCATCAACGGCATGAGGTTTGAAGGCGCTGTGCGCGACACCGTGCTGATCCCGCCAATGCAGCAGGTGACTTTGGCGTTCGACGCGAACAATCCCGGAAGTTGGCCGTTCCACTGCCATCATCTCTACCATATGGCCTCGGGTATGATGGCTTTCGTGAAGTACGAGAAGATGGGCTAAAAATTACCCTATGTATTTCCTCCGCTCTGGGACGTCTGGGGCGGAGGAGTTCCGTATTTCAACAAAAAGGAGATTTCAGCCATGGACCATCACAATCACCACGATCACACCCATCAGACGTCTCATGAAGGACACCAACACAAGCCCGCGCTACAGGGTAATGCCGCGGTTGTTCCAGAGGGAACGATCTACACCTGTCCAATGCATCCGCAGATACGCCAGAACGCACCGGGGAATTGCCCGATCTGCGGGATGGCGCTCGAACCGGAAGTGGCCACGCTGGACCAAGGTCCGAGCGCCGAATATCTCGATATGAAAAGACGGTTCTGGATCGGCCTGGTTCTTTCCATTCCGGTGCTCGCGCTGGAGATGGGCGGCCATCTGACCGATCTCCACATGAGCCTCGGAGCGCAGCTTTCCAACTGGATTCAGCTGGTCCTTGCCACGCCTGTCGTCCTCTGGGCGGGATGGCCGTTCTTCGAGCGCGCGTGGACATCGCTTGTCACCCGCCACCTCAACATGTTCACGCTGATCGCCATGGGCACGGGCGTCGCCTGGCTCTACAGCGTCGTAGCGACCTTGGCTCCCGGCCTCTTTCCGCCGACATTCCGGGCAATGGACGGATCGGTGGCGATCTACTTCGAAGCGGCGGCGGTCATCACCGTACTGGTGCTTCTCGGCCAAGTCCTGGAACTGAGGGCACGCGAACAAACGGGTGGTGCGATCCGGGCGCTTCTCGATCTCGCCCCGAAGATGGCGCGGCGGGTCAAGTCTGATGGTACGGACGAAGACGTCTCACTCGACGTCGTCAATGTCGGTGATCGGCTGCGGGTGCGCCCGGGCGAGAAGGTTCCCGTGGACGGCACCTTGGTTGAAGGCCGTAGCTCGATCGACGAATCGATGATCACAGGCGAATCCATGCCTGTCACCAAGGAGGTCGGCGGCAAGCTCATCGGCGGCACCATGAACCAGACAGGTGGTTTCCTGATGGAGGCCGGAAAGGTCGGTCGCGACACGATGCTCTCGCAGATCGTCCAAATGGTCGCCAATGCCCAGCGGTCGCGTGCGCCGATCCAACGGCTTGCAGATCAGGTCTCGGGGTGGTTTGTTCCTGTCGTGATCGGGATCGCGGTGATAGCCTTCGCCGTATGGATGATGGTGGGACCAGAGCCACGCTTCGCTCACGGCCTTGTTGCCGCCGTTGCCGTTCTCATCATTGCCTGCCCTTGTGCGTTAGGGCTAGCAACGCCGATGTCGATCATGGTCGGCGTCGGGCGTGGCGCGGGTCTCGGCGTCTTGATCAAGAATGCCGAGGCGCTGGAGCGCTTCGAGAAAGTCGACACGCTCGTTGTCGACAAGACGGGCACGCTGACCGAGGGACGGCCCAAGGTCACGGAAATCAAGACTGTCAATGGTATCGATGAGATCGAGTTCCTCCGGCTGGCCGCAACGCTTGAGCGGGCGAGCGAGCATCCTCTCGCGGTCGCCATCGTCGGGGCGGCAAAGGAGAAGAGCCTTCCTCTCGGAGATGCCACCGACTTTGACAGCCCGGTCGGCAAAGGAGTCCTTGGCACGGTTGATGGCAAGAAGCTCGTGATCGGCAGCCTTCGCATCATGGCAGAGGCAAATGTCGATATAGCCACATTGGCAGACGAGGCCGAGCGGCTCCGTGGCGACGGCGCGACCGTCATCTTCATGAGCATTGACGGCAGATTGGGCGGCCTGTTGGCGATCACCGATCCCGTCAAGCAGACGACGCCCGCCGCTCTGGCGGCGCTCCGGGAAGCGGGCATCCGGGTCGTCATGCTGACGGGCGACAACAAGACCACGGCGCTGGCTGTGGCTAGAAGGCTTGGGATCGACGAGGTCGAAGCAGAGGTCCTTCCCGAGAACAAGGGCGAGATCGTCAAGAAGCTGAGGTCGGAAGGCCGGGTCGTGGCAATGGCGGGCGACGGCGTCAACGACGCGCCTGCGCTCGCCGCCGCCGATGTCGGGGTGGCCATGGGCACGGGCACCGACGTCGCGATCGAAAGCGCGGGCGTCACGCTCCTGAAGGGCGACCTTCAGGGGCTGGTCAAGGCGCGGCAACTCAGCCGCGCCACGATGAGCAACATCCGCCAGAACCTGTTCTTCGCCTTCGTCTACAATGCGGCTGGCGTGCCGATCGCCGCAGGCGTCCTCTATCCGAGCTTCGGCCTCCTGCTATCTCCGATCATCGCCGCGGCAGCCATGGCTCTTTCGTCCGTCAGCGTGATTGGCAACGCTTTGCGGCTTAGAGGAGTACGGATATGACAGGTCGAAATCTATTCTTCTTCGGCATCTCCCTCGGGATCATCGTGCTGTTCTTCGTGCTCAGGGAACATTGGGGGCATATGTTCGGGCTGATCCCATATCTGATATTGCTCGCCTGTCCGCTGATGCATCTGTTCCACCATCACGGCGGGCACCATGCAGGGCATGGCGAACACGACGCGAAAAAGGACCCGCCTGGATGACCTACGCTCATTCCGCCGAGGCTGTCGTGATGGTCGATGCGTCGGCCGAAGCCCTGTTCGACTATTTGGATGATCAGGAGCGTCTTGGGTCACACATGCAGAAGCCGTCCATGATGATGATGGGCGGTCGGATGACGATTACGGCATTGTCTGGAGAATTGTCACCAAAGGGGAAGCATGGCGAGCGTTACCGCTTGGTGACATGGCTCAGGACGTGGTTCGTCAAGCGAAGAAAGACTTCGCGGCGTATCAAAGTGAATTCCTTTTTCCGAAGTCCAAACGCCGACTGAAGACCGACGATCTCGATGGGATGGTGAACAAGCGGACCGTTTCGAAAATCATGGAAAGCATGCGCGAAAAAGGTGAGGTGTTTTACAATTCACCGATCAAGCCGTCGACACATCACCTCCGCAAGGCCTTCGTCTCATATATGCGGCCTCGGATGCACACGTTCTCGGTCGCAGGGGAGAAACTGAGGAAGGAAGACGTTCAGATGATCACTCACTGGAACGAGGGTCGGGACGACACCGCCGCATCGGTCTACGACAAGAACGACTACCTCGATGTTAAGGCTGCAATCTTGAAAGCTTGGGTGACTTACGTGATGGAAGGATATTCGCTTTACATGCAGTCGATAACACCATTCCTTCAAGCCGCTGAGTAACATATTGATTTCATTGACGTTCAGCAGCGAGGGCGTTTTAAGGCCTCCGCTACTGAAACTCATCTGATGTTTGCGGCCAGAAGGTTGCATGGTTCGCAAAGTCTATGCGCAAAGCCTGATGAAAACACTGGCTTTGCGCAGCACAGACAAGGTTGCATCCTCGCCTGGTTGACCGGCCGGTTATATCGTTTATCACGCCGCGCTTCGATCTGGGTGATCTGGCCAAGCCTCGACGCTTTGGTGTATATCGACTTCCGCGACCTGCCTATCTGCCGCGCGATATCGTCTACATCTGTCCCTGCCAGCCGCATCTGCATCAGGCTCTCGGTCTTCTGATGTCCACTTCTTCGCATCCATCGTCGTCTCCAAACTCAATCTTGGAGACAATTCTCAGCGCGATTTCCGTCGGCCGCCACACCTATCTCGTTGACAGAATTCAGTCGGTGCCGTCGGGGATTCGCATTTCGTCAGCTACCGACATCACTGGCCGCATAGGCTCCTGATGGCGATTGAGATGTCGGTCCACCATCCGTTGGACATCACCACCGATACGTCTCGGCACCAGGATCACTTCGCAATCCAACGCCGCACAGATCGAGTGCAAGGTCTCGGCACTGGCGTTCGATTTGCCCGATTCAATCATCGAGATATCGGACTGATGCATACCCGCGAGATCAGCCAGGGCAGCCTGCGTCAGACCCCGGTCGCGGCGCAATTCCCGAATTGCTTTCAAAAATTCCATGGTCCTAATCCCGGTTTGAGAATATAGCTTATACCCGATATTCATGGACGATTATAGGGTATAACCTATGAGCGCGATTGAGGTTGAATGCATGCGAGATTTGCAGTTAAGGCGAAATAGGTTCCGTTGTCGCTTTCACCTCTAAGCCAAGTTTGTTTACGCGTCCGTTGAAAAACTGGTATCATTGGGCATGGCCAGACGTCCCCATATCCCCACTAACGCAGACATCGTGCGCGACGTGATCAGCAGTTCGAGACTTGAAGGCATCGACATCGATGCCGAGACCGCCGAGGTCATTACCAGGATCGCACACAGCGACATTACTGACGCAGAAATTAAGGCGTGGAAGACCATTCAGATCGGGACCGCGATTAAGGCCGAGGGCATACCAGACATTTGAAGTTATAATGTCTTACCTGCTGCTATTCGATCCATCTCGTCGAGAACATCATCGATATCCTCGACGTCGCCGGTCGCGACTTCATGCAGACCGATGCGATACGCCAAGACATCTGCCCATACCGCTTGCAGCCCCCGCCGACGAACAACCATCTTGCATAACGTAATCTTTTGCCGACGACGCCGGATTTCGACGTCGGCAAACTCCGTCTCGAAAAACGCATGCATTTGCGCATCATCTTCGTCGCCGCCGGTCGCGAGATATCGGTCGACCGCCTTTGCGATCTGGATATCGTCAATCATTTAGTGCTCCCGATCTCGATCATTTTAAACGGCTCGAACGCGTGGTTTTCACGTCTGCCGGATTTAGTCACATACCCTCGCGGGTTGCAGATAATGCGGGTCCTGCCGACCATGTAATCGAATGAATCGTGTGTGTGGCCGTGTATCCACGCGGCTGGTTGAAAGCGGTCGATCAGGTCGGAGAGATCGCTGCAAAATGCTGGGGTCACGGGATCGCCCAAGAATTTTCTAGCTACAGAGTTCGGGTGCGGGCAATGATGTGTGACGACAACGGTCGGTCCGGCAAACGTTGTCAACATCATTCTGAAGAGCCATTCGCGGCTTTGCTCGTGAATCCTGAGCGCATCGTCCGGGTAAAAATATCGCTCAGTGCTATCGGAATCCGTAAGATAGATCGCCCGATGGTCATTCATCGCCATATTAGCTGCGTACATCGCCTGCTCCTGGCGCTCGTAAAGATTGTAGTCTGTCCATAAAGTGCAGCCGAGAAATCGCACGCCATTTACAATCACACTTTCGTTTTCCAGCCAATTCACGCCGGGGTATTGGTCACGAACTTCGCGGCCACCAGACATCGAGCGGTTATAATTGTGGCCGTAATGCTCGTGATTCCCGGCAATAAAAATCACGGGCATGCCAATCAAAACAATGCGCTGATACACCCAGGACAGCGACCGCGACACTGGCGCTGAGACATCACCCGCAATGATCGCGATCTCCGCATCGACCGGGAAATCGAGAGCGTAATCGAGGTCGGAATGCGCGAGATGGAGGTCTGAAAAAACAACAGCTTTCATTTTCTCCACTCCTCATCCGGCCGTCCATGCGAAATCCATGCTTTCCGCCGATCCGCATGATAGCCACACAACGTCTGATGGTATCCGGCAATCACGTCCAGCTCACCAGGGTCACCACAAACCTCACATGTGTGCCGAGAAACCCGGCTGATGTTATCTCGCACCGTCGCCAAATTTGTTGCCAATTCGTCGGAAAACTGGTGTTCTTCGTATCGTGGCCGCACGTAGATACGAAGCTCGCCAAATTTTTCTTTGATCTGGCGGACATGCGCCTTGTGCAACCAACGATTTTTCTCAATGAAATCTTGGATTTGCTGGAGGCCATCGGCAACGACCGGGAGCCAGCCGTCTTCGACGTAAAAATCAATGTCAGCTGGCAAGATCGCACTATGTTTTTCGCGGATGTCGGCGATGAATTTTTCGCGATTAAAATCAATTGGAAGCATCGGAATTCTCCTTGCCGAAGGATTTCACGAGGTCAAAGAGCTGGGCTTTCTGCTCGTCGGTGATCTCGTCGACGTCGACCACCGGCCGCATTGACGCCGCGATGTTCAGACCGTTATGCAGGACATCGATCTCGATGAGCTTGCGACCTCCGCTGATGCGGGTGACCTCTGCGAAAAGGTCGTCGACATCGTCAGCGTATATCCCCGGAATGGAGTTTAGCGTTGGTTTGAAATAATCCGGATGTCGAATTTGGACCTTAGACCAAGTCTCGGCTGCGGCTGCTACATCCATCGCCGTTTCGACTTCGTCGCGCCATCTTTCGCCGCAAGTGTCGCAGAGGATGCGGTCATCACCACCGATTCCGAGCGTTGTTTTGTGCCTGTATCCTGGCTGACCACACTCCTCGCAGGCCTTTTCAGCGCCGATCTCCAGCATCTGGCTCTGCTTGTGCAACCGTCGCTGCGAGGTATTGAGCGTCCGCAAATGCGCATCCGACCCGCCGCATGGATGGGAAAATGAATGCGCGAAGGCCATCAACGCCGCGTTCGAAGCGAATTTCGACTGGGTCGCCAAGGTCTTGTATGCCTTCTAGGTGTTCAGTCCCGGCATATGATGGATCGGGTTTAGTTTGAATCTTTCCGGTTCGTTTGTCCATGATTTGCAGATGAATTCGTAGGGCGTGAGACCTTTGAGCGTCTTCAATCGACGTGCGAAG
>JAQGJP010000016.1 GCA_028290545.1 Rhizobium sp.
ATCAGATGCGCCTGGCCGAAGATCTGGAACTGGCCGACGATCTGCAGCACGAGTACCAGCAGTACCGTATGCCGGATCGACGGCAGCGTCACGTTCCACAGCACGGTGAACCGGCCGGCGTGGTCGAGTTCGGCGGCTTCGTAGAGTTCGGATGGTATCTGGCTGAGTGCCGCGAGAAACAGCGCCATCGGCAGGCCGACACCCCACCAGAGTGTGGTGACGACGAGCGACGGCATGGCGAGTGTCTGGTTGCCGAGGAAATTGATCGGCTCCATGCCGAACGAATGGAAGAGCGGCACCAACAGGCCCTTGTCGGCGGACAACACCATCTGCCAGACCAGCGTCACTACCGAGACGGAGAAGACGCTCGACATGAAGAAGACCGAGCGCAGTACGCCCGTGAGCCGGCTGGTTCCGAAGACCGCAAGCGCCAGCACCAGCGACAGGAACGTCATCGTCGGCACTGTCATGACAACGAAGAGCAGCGTATTGCCCACCGTCTTCCAGAAGATCGTATCGAGCCACATGTCCTCGTAGTTCCGCAACCCGATGAACTCGCGATAGCTGCCGGCCAGTTCCCAGTCGTGGAGGCTGATCCAGATGCCCTTGAAGAACGGATAGACCAGCAGCACCAGGTAGATGCCGATGAAGGGCGCGAGGAAAAGATAGGCCGTGAGGGCATCGCGCCTGCGAAGGGCTGCCTGCGTTCTCGCTCTCATGCGCCATCCTCCCCATGCCGGGTGATTGCGATGCCGGAGGCGTCGAAGACATGGTGGATGCCCGACGATATGGCGAAGCGCACCGTCGATCCGATTGCGGGTGCGGCGCCGTCGCGAAGTTCGGCCACGACGGCGGTGCCGCCGGGCAGGGTCGCATAGACCAGTTGCATCGCGCCCAGCTGCTCGACGACATCCACCGTACCTGAGAGTGGTCCGTCATTGGCGGGCGCAAGGATTTCCGGCCTGATTCCGAGCGTGACGGTATCGCCGGGCTTGGCGCTTCCGGGCCGGATGTCGGCCGCGATCCGGCCATCGCTCGCGCAAGCGAGCTCCGCAACATCGCCGTTGACGGATATGATCGTCGCAGGAATGAGATTGATGCGCGGTGCGCCAAGGAATCCCGCGACGAATGTGTTTGCCGGACGGCGATAGAGATCGATCGGTGCGCCCACCTGCTCGATCCGGCCGTCCCTGAGCACGACGATCCGGTCGGCCATGGTCATGGCCTCGGTCTGGTCGTGGGTGACATAGATCATCGTCGCGCCAAGCCGGTGGTGCAATTTGGCGATCTCGGTGCGCATCGAGACGCGCAGCGCCGCATCGAGATTAGAGAGCGGTTCGTCGAACAGGAACACATCGGGTTCCCGCATGATCGCCCGGCCGATCGCGACGCGCTGGCGCTGGCCGCCCGAGAGCGCGCGCGGCTTGCGATGAAGATAGGGTTCGAGCTGGAGGATGCCGGCGGCCCTGGCGATGCGCTCGGCGATCTCGGCCTTGGGCGTGCCGATATTCTTGAGGCCGAAAGCCATGTTGTCGCGGGCCGTCATGTGGGGATAGAGCGCGTAGTTCTGGAACACCATGGCCACGCCGCGATCACGCGCTGCAACGTCGTTGACGCGGTTGCCGCCGATGAGGATGTCGCCTGATGTGATATTCTCGAAGCCGGCGATCATCCTGAGCAGGGTGGATTTGCCGCAACCGGAAGGGCCGACGAAAACCACGAACTCCCCCTCGCCGATATCGAGCGAAACGTCGCGGATCACTTTGACGGCGCCAAAATCCTTCGACACCCCTCGCAGGGCAACTTCCGCCATCCACTCCTCCCGAGTGTTTAGTAATATTTATGTGGTTATAACTAATAATATTAGCAACAGCAAGGGAGGAGTCCTTGTTGGCCGATAAAATTCCATGCTATGCGAAATCCAGTGCCTGCCGGGGGAGCGTGTGACCAAGAAACCCACCATGTCCGATGTCGCGGTGGCTTGCGGTGTGTCGCAGGCGACGGTCTCGCTCGTTCTCAACAATGCGCCCGGCACCCGCATCTCTGCGGCGACCCGCGAAGCCGTGCTGCACAAGGCCGCGGAGATCGGCTACAGCACCGCCGCCCGCCGCGTGGAACGCCGGCCGCTGATCGCCATGCTGATCAACGACGTGACGAGTTCGCCGCATGTCGCGGGCCTGATCGAGGGCGTTGCGGAAGCCGCCAACGAGCTAGGCTTCCTGGTTTCGGTGATGCCTTCGGCCGGTGACGAGGAATCCGAGCATGCCGCACTCGATTATCTCGCCACCCTTCCGGTGGCGGGCGTGGTCTATGCGCGGCTGATCACCCAGCAGGTGGAGGTTCCGGCCCGGCTTTCCGAATGGCCGGCCGTCCTTCTCAATTGCTATGTGGTGGATGAAGCGCTCCCGAGCGTCGTGCCGGGGGATCTGGCCGCGGGCATGCAGGCGACATTGTCAATGATCGAGGCGGGGCATACGCGTATCGCCTATATCGGTGGCGAGGATTCCATCGAGGCGTCGCGCGAGCGCATCAAGGGCTATCGCCGGGCGCTGGCGATGCGGGATATTCCCGTCGATCCGCATTTGATCCTCAAAGGCGGCTGGACGATCCGTGGCGGCTACAACGCCTTCAAGCAGTTGCAGGCACTGCGGGAGCCGCCGACCGCGATCTGCTGCTTCTGCGACCGCACCGCCATGGGCGTCTATGCCGCCGCCGCCGAGGCGGGCCTGTCGATTCCACGCGACATTTCCGTGATCGGCTTCGATAACGAGTCCTACACCGCCGACATGTTGCCGCCGCTGACGACCATGGAACTGCCGCATACCGATATGGCACGCTATGCCGTGGAGACGCTCGCCGAGATCATCGCGGCGCCGCGCTCCCGCCGGGAAAACGTCAGGATGAAGTTTGAATGCGAGATGATACGGCGCCAGTCGGTCGCGATTCGAACCTGATCTGGAGGGACGTTGTCTGGCCATCGTGAGCAACCTGCTGTTCGTGGCCTATGGCTTCGTCGAACATCCGCCGCCGGGTGCTCCTGCGGATCAATCCCGTGAGACTGATCCAACTGCAACACCCGACGTTGTTACGCCGGAAGAGAATGCCGATGCTGGCCCGACCTTGCCGTCGCCAGCCAGGCATCGGCAGTGTTGTCAGACATCTCTTCCGGAAATCTGCCTATCCAGCGCTCTGACGGTTTCGAACAGGACCGCGGCTCCGAATGCTATGTCATCGTTCTCCGCCAGCTCCTCCGGCGCATGGCTCCTGCCGTTGAGACAGGGGATGAATATCATCGCCGCGCGCGAAATCCTGGCCAGGAATGCGGCATCGTGCCCTGCGCCGGAAGCGAGTTGGCGATGCGATCCGCCAAGGCGTTCGACTGCGCCGGCCAGCATGGTGCCGATGCCGGTGTCCATCCGCACCGCGGGGGCATCGGATATCTGCCGCAGCGAGATGTCGGCATGGTCACCCTTGGCGACAGACGTGCAAAGCTCGCTCAGGGCTGCCGCAAACGTGTCCAGGTCTTCCCGTAGCTCCGAGCGGATATCGACCAGCAATCGGACATTGGACGGCACGACATTGGCTGCATTGGGCAGCATCGCGAACTCGCCGACGGTCGCGGCAAAATGCCGGGGCTGCCGCGAAAGATCGGTCGCCAGATGTTCGATACCCAGGACGAGCTTCGATGCCGCCACGAGCGCATCGCGGCGCGCTCCCATCGGTGTCGTGCCGGCGTGATCCGCCCGGCCCTCGACCACGATCTCGATGCGGGCAATGCCTGATATCGCGGTCACTATGCCGATGTCCCGCTTTTCTGTCGCGAGAACTGGGCCCTGTTCGATATGCAGTTCCAGGAAGACCTTGATGTTCCGCCGGGGCGGGCCGGAGTTTTCGCTGCCGCCGGCCGCGACCAGCCCCTGGGACAGGGTCATGCCGTCTGCCTGCCGCTCGAGCCATTCCGGTGGCCGAACCCCCGCCATGCCGCGGCTGCCGATGCAGGAAACGCCGAAGATGGAGACCTCTTCGGCCAGGAAATCGACGATCTCCAGGTCATGGTTGAGTTCGATCCCGGCATCCGCCAGCGATCGAGCCACTTCGAGCGCCGCCACGACCCCCGCAATGCCATCGAACCGGCCGCCATCGGGTACGGTGTCCGAATGCGAGCCGAGCATCAATGTCCCCGATCCCGGCTTCCGGCCGGCGCGGCGGCCGATCAGGTTGCCTGAGGCATCGATCCGCGTCTCCAGGCCCGCTGCACGGAAGCGCTCCGTGAGCCAGGCGCGGCCTTCGAGATGCAGCGTGCTGAAGGCGCGGCGAGTCCAGGGGCGCCCCGGCTCGGTGATCGCAGCCAACGCATCGATGTCTTGAGCGATGCGGGCTGCGGAGACCGGCAGGTTGGGCCTGTCGCCCATCTGGCTCATGCGAGGGACCTCGACAACGGAAGCGATGCGGGCGGACGCACGAAGCGGCCGCTGCCCGGAGCGGCAAGAACCGTCCTTCCGTCATAGACCAGTTCGCCGCGGCAATAGGTGGCGGCGACACGATAGGGCAGGGTCATTCCGTCATAGGGCGACCAGCGGGCGACATTGTTGCCGGTTTTTCCGGCATCGTAAACGTAGGCCTCCGGGGTCAGCACCGCGATATCGGCATGCTTGCCGGGCTCCAGCGCGCCCTTCACATGGTCGATGCGGAAATGGCGTGCGGGATTGAGCGCCATCAGGCGCGCGCCCCAGTTGAGCGGCACGCCGCGCGCAATCGCGCCCTTGACGAAGAGCGGTATCAGGGTTTCCAGCCCCGGCAGGCCGGAGGCATTGGCCAGCATATCAGGATTGGTCTTGCGGTCGAGCGACCAGCTGACGTGATCGGTCGAAAGAAGCGTCACGTTGCCGGCGGCAAGCTGCCGCCACAGCGCCTCCACCTCGGCCCGTGGGCGGATCGGCGGATTGCATTTGGACCGGCCGCCGAGCCGCTTCGCGTCGGTCTCCTCGTCCAGCGTCAGGTAGTGGATCAGGCATTCGACGGTCGCGGCATGGCCCTGTGCCCGATAAGAAGCCGCGATCTCGTAGCCGCGCGACAGCGAGCAATGCACGACATGCGCCGGGCAGCCCGTCTGCACGCCGATCTCGTAGATCTCGTGCATCGCCAGCAGTTCGGTCAGCGGCGGTCGCGACCGCCCATGCGCGGTATAGTCGGTGACGCCTGATGCAATGACCTTGGCCATCGCCGCGCGGACATACTCGTCATTCTCATTGTGCACGCCGGCGGTCAGGCCGGTCTTGGCAACCTCCGCGAAACATTCCGCCAGCAGCGCCGGCGGTATGCGCGGAAAGCGCTTCGGATCGGTGCCGAAGGTCGAGAACTTGAACGCGGCGACACCGGCTTCCGCCTGTTCGGCGATGCGGGCGGCGCCTTCTTCGGGATCGACGGTGCCGTAGAGCGCGAAATCCACGCGCGCCTGCGTCTCGGCATGCGCGATCTTGCCTTTGACGGCCTCAGCCGAGCAGACGAGGTTGCCCTCGTCATAGGGCATATCGACAATGGTGGTCACGCCGCCCGCGGCCGCCGCACGCGTCGACCAGATGAAATCCTCCTGGTTCTTCTGGCTCAGTGAATGCACCTGGGCATCGATAGCGCCTGGCATGATCAGCGCCGCACCGAGGTCATGCCGCTCGCGAGCGGCGGGCATGGCACCCTGCCCGAGCATAGCGACGAGGCCGTCACGGACGGCGACGAAGCCCGACGGCACGACGCGGTCGGGCAGAACCAGCGTGCCTTTGAGGACGAAATCGAAATCGGACATCGGACGTTCCCCGGCAGCAGAAGCAACGGACCGCAGTCTAGGGTCGGCGGCGTCGGCAGGGGATATGCCGATTTCCGGACAAACTATGCGCCGCCAATCGATTGCGCGATCTGCATGGCGATCCGGCGCGAGGCCTGCGTCCGCTGCCAGACGAGGTGAAAGCCGACCCGTGGTGCATCCGGCAGCCTGATGATGCCGATCGGCCGGTCGAGCGCCGCGACCGCCTCCAGCGGAAGCACGGTAAGATAGCCGTGGTCGAGGACGAGGTTGATGACGATCGACAGGGCATCGACCTCCACCAGTCGCGCTGCGGCCTGGCCTTCGCTGCCAAGGAACGGTTCCAGCGCCTCGCTGACCGACTGGCGCAGCCCGCTTCGCAGGCTCGGCACAGCGATCAGGCGGCGATCGATCAGCGGCTGGATCGACGCTCCCGCTGTGACGATATCGGCCGATCCGATCAGCACCAGCTCGCCGGTGAAGATCTCCAGGCTCTCGAAGCGCTTGTTACGCAACGCGATATCGGTCAGCGCCACGTCGAAGCGCCCTGCGCGCAGCCCTTCGGCAAGATCCTCCGCCGTCGTGCTGCTCACCAGCAGATCAGGCTTGCTGTCATCGGCGCGCCAGGCGGCGACCAAGGCGGCCAGCCGCGCCGCCAGCCGGCTTTCATGGCCGACGGGAATGATCGTGCCGAGCTTGACGGTGCGGAGGTCGCGGGCGAAGCGCCTTCTCGCCGGCCCCGTCAGGCTGGCGAGCTTGGCGGTCAGCGCCTGCGCCGCCTCGCCGAATTCCAGCCCCTCCGGCGTCGGCTCGCAACCACGCATCTCGCGGATAAGCAGCTTTTGCCCGAGCACACGCTCGAGCTCCGCCATCTGCCGCGACAGGTTGGGCTGGCCGACACCGAGTTCGCGCGCCGCACGCCGGATCGAGCCGACCCGGATCACTGCATTGAAGTTGGCGAGTACGGCCACGGGCATGGCGTTCCGCGCGGCCCAAGAAAGCACATGGCCGGTACCGTCCTGCTTCATGCCAGCGATCGCGGCAATGCTTGCAAGGATGTCGATGAAGGCGGGAATGGAGCGCGCGAGATTCTCTCCGGCCAGCGTCAGGGAAAGTCCCCCATCCCGGCGCGATGCCAGCTTCAATGCCAGCTCGGTCTCGAACCGCTCGAATGCATCGGCAACGCTCGACGGCGGCCGGCCGAGCAGCGTAGCCGCGCCGCGCACGGAGCTTTCCTGCATCACCGCAAGTGCTGTCGCCAGCGTGGCCGTGTCCATTCCGCCACCGCGCTCCTTGCTGCTTCATGGCATCTATTGTCCGGTTTTTAGCATATCCTGTTCCGGCGGCAAGCTTACTAAGCTCAGCCGGACAATGAGGGAGCCGCCGATGACGCCGATGACCATAGCCGTGGGCACGAAGCCGCTGACGATCGACGATGTCGGCGCCATTGCCGAGCGCAGGGCGATCGTCGTCCTGTCGACGGATGGGCGCGAGGCAGTCAGCAAGGCGCGCGCCGTGGTCGACCGGCTGGTGGACGAGAAGATCCCCGCCTACGGCATCACGACAGGCGTCGGCAGCCAGAAGGATTTCGCCGTCGATCCCGAGGCGATCGCCCGCTACAACGACCTGATGATCACCGCGCATGCAACGCTTGCGCCCGGCCGCAATGCGCCGCCCCAGGTGGTGCGTGCGGCACTGGCCATCCAGCTCTCGCTCTTTGCCCGCGGACGCTCCGGTGTCCGCCTCGAACTGGTCGAGAGCCTCGTGGCGCGGCTGCAGGTCGATGACCTGCCTGCCGCACGCCTCGGCATGTCCGTCGGGGCATCCGATATCGTCGCGATGAGCCAGATGGCCGTGCCGCTGATCGGCCGTACCGGTGTCCAGGCAGGCGGGCACGGCCCGGCGCCGCTCGACGGACTGACCGCCAAGGAGGCGGTGTCGCTGCTCAATTCCAACAGCCTCATGCTGGCCGAGGGCGTGCTGGCGATCCGCGAACTGCGCGCGCTGCTCGATGCGGCGACGCTGGCCGGTGCCATGTCGATGGAAGGCCTGCGCGGCAACCTGCGCTCCTGGAGCGAGCAGGTCGATCTGGCGCGCGGCCAGCCTGGCCAGATCCGCACGGGCAAGGCCCTGAGGGCGGCGCTGACCGGCAGTAGGCTCTGGCAGCCGGGCGAGGCGCGCTTCCTGCAAGATCCGCTGAGCTTCCGCTGCATCCCCCAGATCCACGGCGCCGCCGAGGCGGCCTACGATTTCGCCCATTCGATCTTCGAGACGGAACTGGGCGCGGCCTGTGACAACCCGATCATCGACACCGCCACCGGCGATTTCATCTCGCATGGAAACATGGAAACAACGGCCTGCGCGCTTGCCATGGATACGCTTCGCCAGGCCATCGCCAAGGTGATCGAGGCCTCCGGGCAGCGCATTCACAAGATCCAGTGGCCGGGTTTCACCGGCCTGCCAACCAGCCTCGCCGCCGAACCCGGCGCGATCGGCGGCGTGCAATTCCTCAATTTCGGCCACATCGCCGGCGCCACCGTCGGCGCGGTGCGTCAGGCGGCCCATCCCGCGATGCTCAACTATTCCGGCCAGCTCGATGACGGCGTCGAGGACGTCGCGGGCAATGCGCCGCAATCCGTTGCCGAGACGGTGCGCATGCTGGAACCCGCCTGGACGGTGGTGGCGATCGAGGCCGCCTGCGCGGTCTGGGCGATCCACCGCCGCGCCCTCGACATCACGACCCTGGGCGATGGGGTGCGGCCGATGGTGGAGCGCATCCTGCCTGTGCTGCCGATCGGTACGGAAGGCCAGAGGATCTTCGATCTCGGCCAGATCGTCGATATCCTGAAAGCGGAGTTCGGCGTCACTGAGTCGCTGGCGTGAGGAGGGGCTGATGGCAGCAACGGACCAAAGCTTTCGTGGCGTCATCGACCGGCTGGAATCTGCGGGTGATCTGCATCGCGTCGAGCGAAGCGTCGATCCCGGCTTCGAACTCGGCGCCGTCCTCGCTTTGAGAGACAGGGAGCAGCCGCAGCTTTTCACGGCCGTGAAGGGCCACGACATGCCCGTCATCGGCAACATCATGAATTCCCGAGCGCGCGTCGCGCGGCTGCTGGGCGTGGAGAAGCCACGCCTGCACGTGGTGATCCTCGAAGCCCTGGGCAAGCCGATCCAGCCCGTCCTCGTGGAAGCGGCGCCGGTGCAGGAGGTGGTGCATGAGAAGGACATCGATCTCGGCCGCATCCTCCCCGTGCCAACCTGGTTCGAACATGAAGGCGGCCCGTATATCACCGCTGGCGTCATCGTCGCCAAGGACCCCGAGACGGGCCGCAGGAACGTCTCGATCGCCCGGCTGCGGCTCGAAGGCGGCGGTCGCGTCATGGTCGGAATCGCCAAGAACCATCATCTCAACCTGCTGGCCGAGAAGGCGCGCCAGCGCGGGCAGAAGCTGCCCATCGCGGTCGCGATCGGCAATCATCCTGCTGTCCTGCTCGGCTCCCAGATGTATCTCGGATTGGGCGAGGATGAATATGACATTGTCGGCGGGCTGCTCGGCGAGCCGCTCGCACTCGTCCGCTGTCGCACCGTGCCTCTGGAGGTGCCGGCGGGCGCCGAGATCATCCTCGAAGGCCATATCGACAATGCCGACCTGATCGACGAGGGTGACGTATCGGAGTTTCACGGCTTCTATGTTCGCTATGGACCCGGCACCGGCGGCGTAATCACCTGCGTCACCCATCGCCGCGATGCCACATACCAGGCGATCCTGCCCGGCTATGCCGCCGAGCACTGCCTGCTGGGTGCGCTGGCGATCGAGGCGGTGACCTGCCAGGCATTGCAGCGCGTGATCCCGTCCGTGCGCCGGGTGTTGGTCACGGACGGTGGCATGGGCCGCCTGCATGCCATCATCAGCATGCACCGGCCGCGGCTCGGTGAGGGCAAGCGCGCGGTCATCCTCGCCATGGGTCAGATCAACCTGTTCAAGCTGGTGACCGTCGTCGAGGACGACATCGATCCCGAGGATCCGACTGCGGTCGAGTGGTCGCTCGCCGCGCGCTTCCGTGGACATGAGGACATGGTGGTCCTGCCGGGCATGAAAGCCGACCGCTGCGATCCCGTGCACGAAAACATGACCATCACCAAGATCGGCCTCGTCGCCTGCACGCGTCCCGGCGATGGCGACCGGAGCTCCCTCTCCGAATTCGCCCGTGCCCCCGAAGACATCCTGTCCTCGGTGCGCGCCCGGCTCGCGGAGTATTGATCGTGGCCGCGCCCAAGCGCATCATCGTCGGCGTCACCGGAGCATCGGGTTTCGACTATGCGGTCCGTCTCCTCAAGATGCTGCGTGAAGTCGAGATCGAGACCCATCTCGTCGTATCGCGTTCGGCGATCACCGCCATGGCGCATGAGACAGACATGACCTTCGGCGAGATGAAGGCGCTGGCCGACCATTGTCACGACAACAGGGATATCGCAGCGCCCATCGCCAGCGGTAGCTTCCGCACCATGGGCATGATCGTCGCTCCCTGTTCCGCCAAGAGCCTGGCCGAGATCGCTATGGGCACGGGCGGCACGCTCGTCGCACGGGCGGCCGATGTCGTGCTCAAGGAGCGGCGCCGCCTCGTCGTGCTTTTCCGCGAAACGCCGCTGCATCTCGGCCATTGCCACAACATGCTGCGGCTGACCGAGATGGGCGGCATCGTCATGCCGCCGGTCCCCGCTTTTTACCCCAGACCCAAGAGGATCGAAGATCTGGTCGCCTACACCGCGGCCCGGACGCTCGATCTCTTTGACGTTGAAATTGAGATCGAGGGTCGGTGGAATGATCACCAACCCGAGAAATAGCGTGTTCAGCCTGGGCGATCGATCTCTATGGAGGCGCTGGAGGATGCCTGACCGGCTCAGCCGCGCACCTTGCTCCGGTTGCTCAGTGCGTTGAACAGCCGGTCGGCGATGATGCCGATGAAGGCGATGGCGAGGCCGGCGATAATGCCGCGCCCGGAATCGGCCTTCGACAGCGCGATGAACACTTCCTGGCCGAGGTCGCGGGTGCCGATCATGGCGCAGATGATGATCATGGAAAGCGCCATCAGGATCGTCTGGTTGATGCCGAGCATGATCTCGGGCAGCGCCAAGGGCAGTTGCACCCGCCAGAACATCTGCCGCCTGGTGCAGCCGGAGACCAGCCCCGCCTCGATCAGCGAGGGCGAGACCAGTCTTATGCCGTGATTGGTGTAGCGGATGGCGGGAACCACGGCGAAGGCGATCGTTGCGATCATCGCAGTGACGTCGCCGACCCGGAACAGCATGACGACGGGGATGATGAAGCAGAAGGACGGCAGAACCTGCAATGTGTCGATCACAGGCGTGATGAAGCGCTCGAAGCGATCGTTGCGGGACGCGGCGAGCCCGATCGGCACGCCGATGAGGCAGGCGATGAAGGCCGAGATGCCGCAGAGATAGACCGTGGCCATGGTCTTTTCCCACAGCCCGGTGACGGCGCAGAAGGCGGTCAGCGTCGCAAGCGTGATCGCCAGTCGGATGCCGCCGAGCTGCAGGCCGGCAAGGCCGAGCAGGAAGACTGCGCCCAGCCAGGGGAAGTTCTCGCAGAAGGCCCTGATAGGATTGAGGATATAAAGGATCAGCGTGACGCGGAACACTTCGATCACGTCGAACAGGTTGATCGTCACCCAATTGAGGGCAGCCTTCCAGATCGGCGCGGTGCTCAGCGTCAGCGACTTTGGAAACTGAGCGAAGGCGGGGATATAGAGGCTGAGCACGGTGGTGACCACCAGCAGCGCTATGGCGAGCGACAGATGGGGGTAGCGGCGCCAGAACGGCCTTGCAGCGGCCTCGTCCGTGTGTGCGACGGATTGGCGGGTCGCCATGGCCTGGCTGAGGCGGTCGAGAGCGATGGCGAGCGCCACGATGGCAAGACCGGCTTCCATGGCCTCGCCGACCTTGAGTGCCCGGAGTGCCAGCAGCACGTCATAGCCGAGGCCGCCGGCGCCGATCATCGAGGCGATGATGACCATGTTGAGCGCCAGCATGATCACCTGGTTGACGCCGACCATCAGTGTCGGCCGCGCGGACGGGATCATCACGCGCCAGAGCTTCTGGCGCTTCGTGCAGCCGGCCATTTCGCTGAAATCGACGATTTCCGACGGCACGCGCGACAGACCGAGCATGGTAGCGCGCACCATGGGCGGGGTGGCGAAGATCGCGGTGGCGATCATGGCCGAGACCGGGCTGTTGCCGAACAGCAGCAGCATCGGAATGAGATAAGCAAAGGTCGGGATCGTCTGCATCAGGTCGAGCGCCGGCGAGATCAGCACCCGGTTGAGGACCGGGCGGCGCCATGCGATGATGCCGACGATGAGGCCGGTGACGATGCAGAAGGGCACGGCGATCGAGATCAGGCCGAGCGTCAGCATCGCGCTCGTCCATTTGCCGAACAGCGCGATATAGAGGAAGCAACCGCCGACCAGATAGCCGAGGCGGTTTCCCCCGGCGGCGCGGCCGGCGAGGAATGCGGCTGCGCAGATACCGACCCAGGAGAGACGGGGCAGTGTGATCGCCTCAAGGCCACGGCCGATCTTGAAATTCTTGGCGAAGAGATCGAGCGCGAAATTAAGCGGCACGTTGAGGACGGTGGTGACGAAGCGTGTCAGCCAGCTGATATTGGTCTTCAGCCATACCATGATGGCTGTGACCCAATCGGCGACCGGGATGACCAGTGCCGTCGGGTATTCTACTGCAGCGGGCAGGGCGTCGCGGAACAGGAAGAGCAGCAGCACGGCAGCCAGCGCTATGGCCCAGATGATGAGCCATGTCTGCACCGGCCGCTGTTCGGCGGAGCGGGTTTCAGAGGCGAGCAGCGCCATGCGCACTCCCTCCCGCATCGACACCGGCGAGCAGGTCGATCACCGCGTTTGGCGTCACCTCACCGAGAACCTGGCCTGAATTATCGACCACCGCGAACGGCTTGCCCGACGAGACGATCGCCTGCGAGAAGCTGGCGATGCGTGCTTCAGGCGTCACCTTGCCGCCATGCTCCGACGTGCTGACCTTACGCATCAGGCGATGCGCGGACACCACCTTGGCGCGCTGCACATCGCGGGTGAATTCGGCGACGTAATCGGTCGCCGGGTGCATGACCAGTTCCTCCGGCGTGCCGATCTGGATGATCTCGCCATCCTTCATGATCGCGACACGGTCGGCGAGGCGGATCGCCTCGTCGAAATCGTGGGTGATGAAGACGATGGTCTTGTTGAGCACGGCCTGCAGCCGCATCAATTCATCTTGCATTTCGCGCCGGATCAGCGGATCGAGCGCCGAGAACGGTTCATCGAGGAACCAGATTTCGGGCTTGGTCGCGAGGCTGCGGGCGATGCCAACGCGCTGCTGCTGGCCGCCGGAGAGTTCGCGCGGATAGAAGTGCTCGCGGCCCTGGAGGCTGACCAGTTCGATGACCTCGCGCGCCCGCTTCTCGCGCTCGGCCTTGCCCATGCCCTGGATGCTGAGCGGAAAGGCGATATTTTCAAGCACGTTGAGATGCGGCAGCAGGGCAAAATTCTGGAACACCATGCCCATGCGGTGGCGGCGCAGTTCGATCAGTTCGGCATCGGAGACCTTGAGCAGGTCCTTGCCCTCGAACTCGACCTTCCCATAGGTCGGCTCGATCAGCCGCGACATGCAGCGGACGAGGGTCGATTTGCCGGAGCCCGAAAGCCCCATGATGATGAAGATCTCGCCCTGCCTGATCTCGAGATCGACGCGGCGGACGGCACCGACAAGGGCAGCCTGCTGCAGGTCTTCCGTGCTGGCCCGGCCATCGCGCGTTTCGATGAACTGCCGCGCACCGGCGCCGAACACTTTCCAGACATTGCGGCAGGCGAGTTTGATGGGCTTTTGTTCGCGTGCCGCATCGAAGGGCGCGGCAAGGCTCACATCGGCAATACTGTTCATGCAGATTCCCCGAAACTATTGCCCTGGAGGGCGGCTCCCTGCTTAAGGCACGGAGCCGCCGTCATTCCGGAAAGGGCTTACTTGGCCCAGGCCTTCCAGGTCGCTTCGTTGGCGGCGATCCATTCGGCCGCGACATCCTCGGGGGTCTTGCCGTCGAGGTCGATCTCGCCGCTCATCTTGTTGAGCACGTCGGTTTCGATCTTGTAGGCCTTGGCGACCTTGTAGGCGACCGGCCACTTGTCTTTCATGCCGGCCCAGGAATATTTGAAGATCTCGCCATGCGGCTTGCCGCAATCGTATTTGGCGTCGGGGTTGGAGCCCCATTTCGGATCGGTGTAGCATTCCTTGGTATATTCGGGGAATTCGATCCATTCGCCCTTGTACTTGGCCGGCGCCCAATGCGGCGAATAGATCCACAGCATGATCGGCGCCTTGCGCTGATAGGCGGAATCGAGTTCGGCGAACATCGCCGCATCGGTGCCGGCATGGATGACCGTGAAGGGCAGGCCGAGCGCTGTGACGCGCTCGTCGTCAAAGCCTTCCCAGGTCACCGGTCCGCCGAGATAGCGGCCCTTCGGCGCGGTTTCGGCCGTCGAGAAGGCCTCGGCGCATTTGGGGTCCTTCAGCGCTTCCCAATTGGGCAGGCCGGGGCACTTTTCCTTCATATATTCGGGAAACCACCATTCTTCCTTGGCCTTGGGGCCGAGGGGTCCGAGATTTTCGGTCTGCTTCGTCGCATCCGACGCGGCCATGGCCTCGCCGGCGGTCGTCTGCCAGAATTCCATGCCCACGGTCAGGTCGCCGTTGGTCAGGCCCGTGGTCAGGCTCGAAAGGTAATCTGCGGTCGGATATTCGACCGTGTAGCCGAGCTTTTCCAGGATGCCGCCATAAATCTTGGCGTTGAGGTTGACGCTGGTCCAGTCGAACAGCGCGATCTTGATCGGATCGGTCGATTCAGGCTCCTGCGCCCATGCCGCTGGCGCCAGGCAGGCGGCGGCAAGCGCGATGACGCCGGCACTCAATCTAGAAAGCAAAGCACTTCTCATATTGAACTCTCCCGTTAAAACGCTGCATTCCCCATATTTTTGAGACGGCCAAGAAGCGCTTATGTCTGATATGGTTTGCGCGGCAGCTTGGGAGGCGCGTGTTCCGGCCTTATGAATGGCCGATTACGGCGTCTTTCGTCTGGGGAATATTAATACACTCCCAGTAAGATTTCGCAAATCGCAATTCCCGATTCCGGTCGATTTTGCCGTTGCTTGCGCCAGGTGCGTATTATTCATGCTGATCTGCTTGAGTGTAAGGCGAATTGCTTCATTGCGTGCAGTATTTGCTTTATATTTGAGCAGTTGTCATAAAATACGGGGCAGGCCGCACGTTGCAACGAAGAACGCTTTCACCTGCAATTGGCAAACCGGTTCTTTCGCGCGATACTTGGGCCAGGAGAAATGTGTTTGCGAGGAGAGCGAAATGCGTCCAGTCGATCCGGCGGAGCGTAAGGTTGCCAATATTTATTCAGCGGAGTTCCAGCCCTTCGTTTTCGAGGATGGCGTGACGATGGGCGACAGCGTGCTGCAACTCGACGAGCAGTTCCCGCTCGGCGTCGGATTTCACATCTACCGCATGCCCCCGGGCATGACCTCGCGCCCGCACCGCCACAATGGCAGCGAGCAGTTCCTCATTCTCGATGGCGAATTGATCGACAATGACGGGACGGTGTTCCGGAAGGGCGACATGGTGTGGTTCAAGGATGGGACGGAGCACAGTTCGTACACGCCGACGGGGTGTCTGCTGGCGGTGCATATTACGGAGCTTGAGACGACGGTGGAATGAAAGACCCCGCCCCGAAACCCCTCCCCACAAGGGGGAGGGGCTATCGCATATGGAGCGTGGAGGGCGCCACGCGCTCCCTCTTCTCCCCAGCGGGGAGAAGTGCCGAGCGAATGCGAGGCGATGAGGGGGGCTTCCCGGCGCAACATTTGCGCTCCGCGACCCCCTCATCCGACCCTTCGGGCCACCTTCTCCCCGCTGGGGAGAAGAGGGAGCAAGCGGCTCGCCTCGGGACATATCCATATGCGATAGCGCTCCCCCTTGTGGGGAGGGGTTTGGGGCGGGGTCCTTCTTGAATCCGATCAACCCGGAACCTGGATGGAGAACTTGCAGCATGGCGAAGCTCGTTTTCGGAATGAATCAGTCGCTGGACGGCTATGTCGACCACATGGAATTGCCTGCGCCAAGTCCCGCGCTCTTTCGTCACTGGATAGAGCACGTGCGCGACCTGACCGGTAGTGTGTACGGTCGCCGCATGTACGAGGCCATGCGCTATTGGGACGAAGACCATCCTGAGTGGAGTGCCGAGCGACACGAGTTCGCCGCGGCGTGGCGGCGCCAACCCAAGTGGGTCGTGTCGCGTTCGTTGAAGTCGGTCGGCCCCAACGCCACGCTTGTCGACGACGACCTCGAGACGGTGATACGCGGACTGAAGGCTGAGCTCACTGGAGAGATTTCGGTTTCCGGACCGGAGCTGGCCCGAAGCCTGACCGAGTTCGGTCTTATCGATGAGTATCGACTCTATTTCCACCCCGTCGTGCTCGGTCGCGGCAAGCCATTCTTCGCCGGTCCCCGTCCGCCGCTCCGCCTGGTCGCCAGCGACCGCGTTGACGAGGATGTAATCAGGTTGACCTACGTTCCTGCCTGAACTCCGGCGCAGCATGAGGGTCAGTCAAAAACACAAACGGCGCCGAATTTCTTCGGCGCCGTTTTTTCACGTCCGCCCAATCAGCTTGGAAGCTGGAAGAACCAGTTGGCCCAAAGCACGATCGCCAGACCCGCGGCGAGCGTGAGATACGGCAGGATGCCGGCTTTCTTGACGCCAAGATCCTGGCCGGTCAGGCCGAGATCGTCCATGGCGCCGGCCGGGAACTTGCCTCCGTCGCGGACGTAATGCCGGAAGGCGAAGACCGGCAGGATGAGTGCGGCGAAGATGAAGCCGACCCAGAGCGCGTTGGAATAGCCCCAGACCTTGGCGCCGGCGCCGAGGAACAGGACATTGACGAAAGCGAGCACGGTGTTGAGGCCGATCAGCCAGGTCGGCGCCTTCCACGGACGCTCGATGTGGCTCGAATCCATGCGATGGATCCAGCCGGCATTGAGGTTGAGGAAGTTGAAGATGATGTAGCCGACATTGGACACCGCGAGCACGAAGAAGTAGCCGGCGACATCCGAGGCGATCGCCAGCAGGATGAGGTTGAAGCCGAAGTCGGTCCACATCGCCCGGGTCGGGGCGCCATGCTCGTTGGTGTGGTCGAGATATTTCGGCAGCCAGCCATCCTTCGAGCCTTGGTAGAGGGTACGCGACGAGCCGGCCATGGCCGTCATGATCGCCAGGAACAGCGCCATGATCATCAGCACGACGAGAAGCTGGGTGACGATCTTGCCGCCATGGACGAGACCCGCCAGCGCTTCGGCAACGCCCGTGCCATCGACGATACCCGGTGCCAGCATGCCGCTATGGCCGAGAACGCCCTGGAACGTGAACGGGATCAGGAAGAAGAACAGGATGCACAGAAGGCCGGAATAGAAGATGGCCTTGAATGTGTCCCGCTTCGGGTCTTTCAGTTCGCGCGTGTAGCAGACAGCGGTCTCGAAGCCGTAGGTCGACCAGGCGGCGATGTAGAGGCCGCCGAGGAACAGCGTCCAGCCACCGACCGTCCACAGGCCGTCGACGCCGGAATAGGCGGCTGTCGGCGGCACGAGGCCGGTGATGTTGGCGCTGTCGATATTGCCCGAGATGATCGGATAGATGCCGATCAGCAGCAACGGCACCAGCACGATGATCGCCAGCCATTTCTGCACGCTCGCAGTGCCGGAAATGCCGCGATGCTGGATCGCGAAGATGACCAGCATCAACAGGCCGCCGATGAAGAAGGTGGCGTTGAGATTGGCGGTCGCGAGATAGGGAATGTTGAAGCTTGCGAGCGACCAGCTGCGCAGCGCTGGCGTCAATGCCGTGACGGCGTCACCTGCAAGCAAAGCCTGCATGGCGGCATCCGGTGCGGTGCCGGCGTGGGCGGCGATATATTCCACTACCCGCGGGCTATCGGCCGTCAGAGATGCGGCATTGGTCTTGATCCAGTCCAGCACCGGCTGCGAATCAGCCAGCGGGATCGGAAACAGAGCATTGAGGATATAGCCGGCGGCGATGGCGCAGCCGAGCGACAGCACCGGCGACCAGGCGAACCAGTTACACCAGACCGAAAGTGGCGCGATGAATTTCGAGTATCTCAGCCAGGCGGTCGCGCCATAGATCGAGGCGCCGCCGGATTTGTTGCCGAACATGCCGGCGATTTCTGCGTAGGTGAAGGACTGCAAAAAGCCCATCACCATGGAGATGATCCAGACGACGAATGCGAGCTTTCCCGTGGTTCCGGCGATGCCGCCGATCGAGAACAGCACCAGCGGCGGCACGCCCGCCGCGACCCAGAACGCGCCTTTCCAATCCAGCGCCCGGTGCAGCGAACTGCTTGAATCCGCCTCACTGGCCGGTATGCCTGCTTGTGTAATCTGTGACATGTATTACCCCCGTTTTTCGATCGCGCCTGGGCGCGGTTCCCCTCGAATCCCATCATGCACGCGGCCGCTTTACCGAGCCTGTTCTATGCGTGGCGTGTAGAACCACAGTGAATCAATTTTCATACAGGTCAAGAGGGCTTTACTTTGTACGGCCGTTTGGGGAATATTAATCCCAGCATTTTGGAGGCAGATCGGCGCTTTTGCGCCATAGAGGAACGATGCAAGAGTCTGCTCTATATCCAGAGGTTGTCGCGCCTCGACCCAGCACCATTTTGCGTCCGGGGATTCCGTCATTCGGCGCCGGCCGGGAGCGCTATCGTGTGCGGGGCTGCGGCACGGTGATGATTCGCGTCGCCGCCGGGGACAGGATCACGCTTATCGATGTCGAGGGCTGCCAGCCCTGCGAAGTCACCTTCATCGGCAAGGACGGGCGCTTCGATGCGCATGGACTCGGTACGCCATTCACCAACCAGGCCGAGGGGATCAAGGCGATCCTGTCGTCGACTGATGAGAGTGCCGGGCGCACGCTCGCGGCGCTGAAACGGCGCGGTGCCGATCTCGCCCAGGCCGGAGCACTGCGGCTGTTCGGAACGCTATCCAATGCCGGTACAGAGGCAAGCCTGACGATCGCGGCCGATGGCCTGCTGCTGGCGGCCGCACCCGGCGAAGCGATGGCGCCCGATAGCCAGGACACCGCCACGCCGATCGAGATGCGGGTCGAGCGCAGCCTGATCGACCGCTCCTATGAATCCCTGCTGCCCGAGCCGATGGCGGATTCGCTGCAGGAAATCCGCGTCAAGGCGGCGACGGCCTCGGCCTACTTCGTCCGCGCGGGCGAGTTCATCCAGGTCATCGACGTTTCCGGCCGGCAATGCACCGACTTCCAGGCGTTTTCGGCGCGCAAGGTCGACAAGGGTCTCGATCTGGCGCTGGATTCGACTGTCACGCGGACGCTTCTCGGCCGCAGCTATCCCATGCCGGGCCTGCCCTCCAAGGCGTTCGACCGTGATTTCGAGCCGCTGATCGAGATCGTACAGGATACGGTCGGCCGCCACGATGCCTTCGCCACCGCCTGCAATTCGCGCTATTACGACGACATGGGCTATCCCGGACATGTCAACTGCACCGACAATTTCAACGCGGTGCTGAAACCCTACGGCATCGCGCCGCGCAAGGGCTGGGAAGCGATCAACTATTTCTACAACACCCATGTCGATCACAACAACCAGCTCTATCTCGACGAGCCGTGGTCGCGGCCGGGCGATTATGTGCTGATGCGGGCGATGACTGATCTCGTCTGCGTCTCGTCCTCCTGCCCCGACGATATCGACGCGGCCAATGCCTGGAACCCGACCGACATCCATGTCCGTACCTTTTCCAAAACAGAGAAATTCACACGAGCGGTGGCAACAAGAATGACGCCCGATGCCGATGCCGAACTGACCCGCGAGACCGGATTTCATCCCAGGCTCGCGGACATGACCCGCGATTTCACCGAGTATCGCGGCTACTGGCTGCCCAACGGCTTCACCGACCATGGCCCGACCGATGAATACTGGGCCTGCCGCGAGGCCGCCGCCGTCATCGACCTGTCGCCGCTGAGGAAATTCGAGGTCACCGGACCCGATGCCGAGGCGCTGCTGCAATATTGCGTCACGCGCGACATCCGCAAGCTTTCGGTCGGCCAGGTCGTCTATACCGCGATGTGCTATGAGCATGGCGGCATGATCGACGACGGCACCGTGTTCAAACTCGGCGACAACAATTTCCGCTGGATCGGCGGCGACGATTTCAGCGGCATCTGGCTGCGCCAGCAGGCCGAGAAGATGGGCTTTCACGCCTGGGTGCGGTCATCGACCGACCAGATGCACAATATCGCGGTGCAGGGGCCGAAGAGCCGCGACATTCTGAAAGAGATCATCTGGACGCCGCCGCGCCAGCCCGCACTTGCCGAGCTCGAATGGTTCCGCTTCGCCGTCGGCCGCATCGGCGATTTCAATGGCCCACCGGTCGTCGTCTCACGCACCGGCTATACCGGTGAACTCGGCTACGAGATATTCTGTCATCCCCGCGATGCGGTCGCGGTGTTCGACGCGGTGTGGAAGGCGGGCGAGCCGCATGGGCTGAAGCCGATGGGCCTCGCCGCACTCGACATGCTGCGCATCGAGGCTGGATTGATCTTCGCCAATTACGAATTCACCGACCAGACCGATCCGTTCGAAGCCGGCATCGGCTTCACCGTGCCGCTCAAATCCAAGCCCGACGACTTCATCGGCCGCGATGCGCTGATCAAGCGCAAGGAGAACCCGCGCCAGGTGCTGGTCGGCCTCGATATCGACGCCAACGATCCGGCCGGCCATGGCGATTGCATCCATATCGGCCGCGCCCAGGTGGGGGTGATCACCAGCTCGACCCGCTCGCCGATCCTGAAGAAATCGATCGCGCTCGCCCGCGTCGATGCCATGTATGCCAAGCCGGGCACAAAGGTGGAAATCGGCAAGCTCGACGGCCAGCAGAAGCGCCTGCCGGCCGTGGTGGTGGCGCTATCGCATTACGATCCGGGGAAGGTGAAGCCGCGGTCTTAGTGCCCGCCGGCCCGCTAAATCAGCAAAAAGTCGTGCGCCGTCAGCTTGAGCCCGGTATCCAAGGTCGTAAACACGATGGCCGCACTTCCGCCCCTTCCATCGGCGTCGTATGCAAGCGTGCCTTTGTTCGAGTCATAGATAAGGTAAGGACTTTCCTTAGGTTGACGGCCTGCGCCGCTTCCACCCCCACCCCCCCGCTGAAGAATGGTTGGCGTCAGATCCTTGCCGATCAGTGCGCTGAATATGCCGTCGTCCAGCACGATCGTGTCGTCGGCGACGCTGAAATCGGTGATCTGATCGGCATCGGCATTTCCGGTCAGGCTGGACATGAAGTAGAAGTCGTCGTCGCCCTTGCCACCGGTGAGCGTGTCCTTGTCGTAACTTCCCGCCAGCCAGTCGTCATCGCTGCCGCCGATCAGCCGGTCACTGCCGGAGCCGCCGTAAACCGTCCCGTCGACATAACCCGTCTTGCGGCCGTTATAGACGTCGTTGCCGCCGCTGAGGTCGATGTCTCCGATGAACTCTCCCCGGTTGATGATGTGGTCGATCCCGAAGGATCCGAAATACGCGTAGTCGCCGCCCTCAATCGAGCCTGTGTTTCGCACGATCAGCATCTGGTCGGCCTGGTGGTCGATCCCGCGACCGAAGCCCGAGATCGATCCCTTGTTGATGATGAGGGACGAGACATTGTCCGATTGGAAGCTATCGATGAGAATGCCGGTATCGTCGCCGAAAACCAAGCCGCGGTTCTCGATATTGGTGTCGACGCCAAAAACGGCGATGCCAATGCCGGGTGTGTGGCCGCCGCCATCACTTTGTCCGCCTGCGCCGATAACGCTTCCGTCGGCGCCCACGAAGACACTGTTGCCGGTGCTGCTCACGTTGTCGCCGAGCTCAATGGCGTAGTACGTGCCGAACAGATTGCCTATCACACTGACCAGATCGTAGTCGCCCGTGCCGTGAACGCCGACATTTCCGGTCGAGCCCGCCGTCACGTTTTGGGCGACGTAGACGTTTTCGTACGAGACGATATCAACGAGAGTGCTGCCGGACACAGTATTCGAAGTATAAGCGATGCTCATCACATTCCTCCCCGGTGAAGGGGAGTATGATAGACCTTGCGATCACAAATACAATTGGCTGTTTGGTGGACTTGAGCAGAGCCTGACGACCGGCGTTGCGTGTATGGTCTTAGGCCGTCTTGCGCTGGGCCTGCGAGATCTGGCGCGCGGTTGCCTCGGATTCGTTGGCGAGGTTGCGCATTTCGCCGGCCAGCACCGCGAAGCCCTGTCCGGCGGCGCCCGCGCGCGCGGCCTCGATGCCGGCATTGACGGCGAGCAGTTTCAGATAGCGCAGCGAATGGAGGATTTCGGCCGTCTTGGACGCGGTGATGCGCATCTCCGCCGTCTGGGCATCGAGCCGCTGGTAGAAGGATTCGATATTGATGATGCTGCCTTCGAGATAGAGCAGGCTGCCATCGGTATCCCAGACGCCGCCGCCCGTTTCCGACACCCAGATGTAATGTCCCCTGTTGTGGCGCAGGCGATATTCCATCGACCAGTTGGTCTTGGTTTCGAGCGCCTTGCCGACCGCTTCGTCCATGCGCGGCACGTCTTCCTCACACATGATCGAGGTGAAGCTGCGGACGCGATTGCCGAGGATCTCATCGGCCGGATAATCGAAGATCCGGGTGATGCCGTCGGTCATCTCAAGCATGGTGTAATTTTCGTCGGCCCGGCACCGGTAGAGGAAACCGTTCATGCGACCCAGAATGCTGGTCTGAAAATCCATGGCACCGCTCGAACCTGGAGTTGATCGAGGAAGTATTGACGAAGATGGATAATAAAGTCTTACGAACGTCAGCTTTTGCTTGAAATCCATCATGATATGAAGAATCGCGACCATATGCCCGATGGCGCGGCGCGCCAGATGGGCGCTGCGCGCCGATATGGGTTCTCAATTCTTCAAATACACTTCCATCGAATCGTCCATCGCCTCCAGCCACTTCGTGTGGTGCTTCGGCGACATTGTGCCGGTCATCAGCGAGCGGTAGGCGTTGTCGCGGAAACCCATGATGTTTTCGCCCTTGTGGTGTTCCCATTCCATGAAGGTCTTGTTGGTGGCCTGGATATCGAAGGACGGATAGTCGGTGGCGTCGATCAGTTCCTGGACATAGTCGCCCTGGAACCAGATCATCTGCTCGGCGTCCTCGAGTGTTTCCTCGCGCGCGCGCCACTTGTCGAATTCGGCCTTGAGCTCGGCCTCACCGGGCAGCTTGATGCGGCCCAGGATGATGTCCCTGACATACCAGGCCTGGGCGTCGAACATGTTGAACGTGTAGAACTGGTCCTGCATGCCGATGAAGAACAGTTGCGGGTTCTTCGTCGAGACCACGCCCTTGTAGAGGCCATCCGACCACATGCGGTTGCCGGTGATCAGCCTGAGGCTGTCGGGCAGGAACGGGAAGTGGTGCAGGTAGCCGGTGCAGAGGATCAGCACATCGACGTCCTTGGTCGAGCCGTCGCGGAAATGCGCGGTCTTGCCGGTGAACTTGGTCAGCAGCGGCCGTTCCTCGAAACGTTCCGGCCAGTTGAAGCCCATCGGCTTGGAACGATAGGTGGTGGTGACGGATTTGGCGCCGTATTTCCAGCACTGCGAGCCGATATCCTCGGCGGAATAGCTGCGGCCGACGATCAGAACGTCCCGGTCCTTGAATTCGAGCGCATCGCGGAAATCGTGCGAATGCATGACCCGCCCGCCGAAGCTTTCGACACCCTCGAAATAGGGCACGTTCGGTGTCGAGAAATGTCCACTGGCGACGATGACATTGTCGAATTCCTCGTCATACATCACGTCCCGGATGCGATCATGCGCGGTCACGGTAAATTTCTTCGTCGCCTCGTCGAATGTCACCATCCTGACGGGGGTGTTGAAGCGCACCCATTTCCTCACGTCGGCCTTTTCGACCCGGCCCTTGATATAATCCCACAGCACCGCGCGCGGCGGATAGGAGCCGATCGGCTTGCCGAAATGCTCCTCGAACGAGTAATCGGCGAATTCCAGGCATTCCTTCGGGCCGTTCGACCAGAGATAGCGGTACATGCTGCCATGAACCGGCTCGCCGAATTCGTCGAGACCGGTTCGCCAGGTATAGTTCCACAGACCGCCCCAATCGGCCTGCTTTTCGAAGCATACGACCTCGGGAATGTCGGCGCCCTTGTTGGCGGCCGACTGGAAGGCGCGCAATTGTGCCGTTCCGGATGGGCCGGCGCCGATGACTGCAACTCTGCTCATGAATGTTCCCTTTTTGATTATATGTCCCTGGTCGATTGGCTCGCGGTCAGTCGGGCCAGATGCCGGGGCTGGTCGGCGCGCCGTCATCGTATTTCGACAGCCAGTCGATCGTCATTTCGCGAAACCGGGTCAGGCCCTTGTAGTCCACCAGTTCCGGCGGCAGCGTGCGCAGCACGCGCGGAAAGCGCCGCGCCCATTTCGGCACCGTCGCCAGTTCCTCCATGCTGATCAGATAACAGCGGATGACGAACAGGATGGCATTGGAGCGCGGCAGCCGCCAGAGGCTCTGCAGCTCGACGCGCAGATGCACCTTCTCGCCGACATTCTCCGGCGTCACGGTCATGCGATCCGGACCCCATTTGCGATAGTTTTCCGGGCTGGTATCGAGGCGCGGATTGATCGTCATCGTCCAGTTGAAGCGCCGGGTCGGCTTGCCCTGCTGCAGGTTGAGCAGGAATTTCAGAGCCCGTTCGAACACGCCGATCTGGTGGGCCAGCGGCACGGGGCCATGCCATTCCATGAAGTTCATGCCGATGTCGAAATCGAGCGACCAGTCGGCCTGGGTGGTCACCATGCCGGCATCCATCCACAGATTGCCGTCGCGCTGGTCGACGATGCAGAAATCGCCCTGCGCCTGGCGGGTGATATATTCCATCGGCTCATACGGCAGCGTGGCGCGATCGCCGAACGTGAAAGTATCATCGATGCCAAGTGGCCGGTTGATCCAGCGCCACTGGTCGCCATTGCGGATCAGGGTGAAATGCTCGGGATATCCCGCCGCCTGCTGCTCCATCAAGAGTTCCAGCGTATCCCACTGCGCCGTCATCATGTGGGGCAGGGCCTGGCAGCGCAGCGGGTCTTCCTTCAGCACCAGCGCCCGGTCGTGCATTTCGGCGATATAGTGCTCGTCGACGTCGATCAGGCTCTCATAGACGGTGTTCTTCGCGCCCAGTACATGCGGTTCCATGTTGACGGCATACATGTATTCGTCACGATCGAACGGGAAGGGAAACCGCCTGATATTGCCGGGACTGTTGCGATAGGTGAAGTCATCGCGAAACGTCTCTTGTTTGAACATGATTGCCATTCGCTATACTCCTTGCAGGATTATGTTCGCCGGCTAAATGTCCAGTACCAGCGTCTTGCCCTTGAACCGCGAGACGCAGACCATGATCTTGCGCCCCCCGGCCTTTTCCTCATCCGTTAGATAGATATCGTTGTGTTCCAGTGATCCGTCGCAACGGACGACACCGGTCTCGCACTGGCCGCAGGCGCCGCCGCGACACATGTAAGGCGCATCGACGCCGGCGCCCTCGATCGCTTCCAGGATGCTCTGGTGCTCGGCGATCTCGATCGTCTTGCCCGAGCGCACCAGCTCGACCGTGAACTTCTGGCCGGGCGGCGGCGCGAGAAAGCGCTCCGAATGCAGGTTCTCCTTTGGCCAGCCCGCCTCGCGGGCGGTGCGCAGACAGAAGTCGATCATGCCGGCCGGGCCGCAGACATAGAAATGCGTGCTGAGCGGCTGGTTGTAGAGAATCTGCGCCAGCGGGATCCGGGTGTTTTCCTCGTCGAAATAGACCTTGATCCGCTCCGGCCCGTATTGCTCCATAAGTTTCTGCCAATAGGCGCCGTGGCTGCGCGAGCGCATCGCGTAATGCAGCTCGAACTCGGTATGGCTGCGGCGGAACTGCGCCATCATCGCCAGGAACGGCGTGATGCCGATGCCGCCGGCAACGAGGATATGCTTACGGCCGCGCGCATCGGCCGGGAAGAGATTGACCGGCTGGCTGATCGTCAGGTGATCGCCCTCGCGGACGCCCTGATGCATGTAGGCCGAGCCGCCGCGCGAATCCTCGACATGCAGGACGCTGATCTCGTAACAGGACGAATCGTGCGGCGCCGACATCAGCGAATAGGGATTGCGGCGCATGTGACCGTCGTCGTGCATGGTGACCACGACATGGGCACCGGCGGAGAAGATCGGCAGCGGCTGGCCATCGATGCGCTCGAACCGGAAGCGCTTGATCTTGCCGGTGACATCGGTAATCTTGGTCACACGAACCGGGATGTCCGAATTGATGCTCACGAAAACAATTCCTCCGGTTCCGGCGCGGTGCCCGGTTCTTCGGCATCGATGTTGACGCCCTGGAAGGCGGCAAGCCGGCGGGAATAGTGATCCCGCACCAGCAGCGTTAGACCACAATGGGTGCAGGTGAAGGGGCTGGCCGTGACATTCTCGGTCGTGCCCTTGCAATGGACGCATTGCACCCGCCGCGCCAGAGACCCGCGATGCTCGGTCGGGATGGAGCGATAATCCATGCCGAAGTCGATACCGAGCCCCATCGCCTGACCGATGAACCCCTCGGTCCCAGACACATAGAGCCGCGAACCCATCGTGGCATTGGTCAGCGAAGCCCTGAGCCGGAACAGCAGGGTCTCAATGCTCGGCGCCTGCCAACACTGGTCGGCGCCCAGCGCCGAAAGTGCTAAAAAATGCTGCTTTTCGCGTGACCCGCCTGCCGTGTAGAGGATCTCGCTGCGGGCCAGAACCTCTGGTGGGACCGTCTGTTCGAGAAGCGAGAGCGCGCCTTCGCCTTCCAGCACAAAAATATGTCGCCTGGCATGCGGGTCTATGGTGATCCCGCGATAAGTCGGGCGGCTCTTGATACCTTGAACGAGCATTGCGCGCTCCTTAGCCGACCGCCGTCCGCTTCGTCTTCTTCGGATCGTCGAAGGTGATCGTGTGAGCGATGGCCTTGGCCTTGACGTTTGCGCCGCGCACTTCGAGCGGCGTGCCCTGCCTGGCGACGTCGACATCGAGGCGTGCGATCGCCATCGAACGATTGGTGAGCTTGGAATAGCTGGGGCAGGTGATGACGCCGACCTTTTTGTCGCTGGACCAGACCTCGTCGCCGAGATCGGCGGGGCCATCGGTCTCGATCAGCAGGCCGAAGATCTTGAAACGTTCCTTGCCTTTGAGACGTGCATGTTCCTCGGCGCCGCGGAAACCGGTCTTGCCGGGGCTGACGGTGAAATCGAGGCCGAGTTCCCACAAGCTGTCGCCCGGGGCTTGGTCAGGGAAAGGGTACATCTGCGAATTGTCGTAGGGGTAGAACAGCAGGTAGCTTTCGACGCGCAGCATGTCGAGCACCGAGAAGCAGACCGGGATAATGCCCATGTCCTTGCCTTCGTCAAGGATGCGATCCCAGATCATCGGTGCGTCCTGTCCGCGTACGAACAGCTCGTAGCCGCGCTCGCCGGTATAGCCGGTGCGCGAAATCATCACCGGCGCCCCGAACAGCGTGGTCTGCATGTGATGGAAATATTTCAGGTCGCGGATGCCGGGCACATGTTTGGCAAGGAAATCCACCGCCACCGGTCCCTGCAGCGACAAGTCGTGAAGATCGTCATCGAACAGCACCGAGCAATTGCGACCTTCCGCCTGCTTGACGATTTCCTCGTGGCCGGAGCCGGAACCATGCACAAGCATCCAGGAATTCGGTCCGGTGCGATAGACGATGCAGTCGTCGGTGAACATGCCGCGATCGTTGAGCATGCAGGCATAAACCGACTTGCCGGGATAGACCTTGGTCATGTCGCGGGTGGTGATGTATTCGAGCACGGCGATCGCATGCGGACCGACAAGATGCACCTTCTTGAGGCCCGATACATCCATCAACCCGGCCTTGGTGCGAACGGCGATATGCTCCGCGAAGATATCCTTGTCGTAGGTCCAGGCGGTGCCCATGCCGCTCCAGTCCTCGAGCTTCGATCCCAGAGCCCGATGCCGATCCCCTAAAGCCGAAAAGCGCCATGAAAGAGCCATATCCGTTCCCTTGTTATTTTCCTGTGTGGAATATTTATTTCCTGACTATATTTAATTCTTTGTTCGACACAAGCTGCGGCTTTCCATACTGCTGAAAAAAACCTGTGCACTTCAACGCCTTCCGCATGTCGGCGCCGTCAAGCTGCGAAAGAGTATAGGCCTGCGGTCGGTGACCGCAAGCCAAGTGTCGTCGACCGGTTATTTCGCCAGCTGGATGAGGAAGTGCTTGCGCACGGTTTCGTCGATTTTCCACGTGCCCTTGAAGCCGGCTTCGATGACGAAGGCATCGCCTGGTCCGAGCACGACAGGCGCACCGCCATCCGGGGTGATCGTCAGTTTGCCTTCGATGAAATGCACGAATTCATATTCCGTATAGGTCGCGCGATAGGTGCCCGGCGTGGCTTCCCAATAGCCCGAGATCATCTGGCCGTCGGCCGACGTATGCAGTACCCAGGTTTTCATGCTGGGGGTGCCATCGATGACGGTCCAGCCTTCGAGGTCGGATGTGACGGGTTCCACGGAATCGGGGGATCCCAGCTTGACGACGTAATCCATGTTTATCTCCCTGTTTGCCTGAATTGCCGAGAGGAAGAATAGCGCAAGACGCATTGCATGTGCCGTCTGTTCGCGTCAAACGAAGCCTTTTTGGCCGACCTCCGGCACACGCATACGGGATTTTCTTCGCTGATGCGTCCATCAGCAAAAGTCATGTTTTCGGGGCTGTATTGATCTCGCATGCCGTGGCAATGTCCGGTCTTCCTGTGGAAGTGGAGTGGCCGGCGAATGAAAGCGATGTATTACGAAACCTACGGCGTCCGGCCGGAGATCCGCACGCTGCCAGATCCAGTTGCAGAGCCTCATGGGGTCGTCATCAAGGTCGAGGCATCCGGCATCTGCCGCAGCGACTGGCATGGCTGGCAGGGACATGATTCCGATATCCATCTGCCGCATGTGCCCGGCCATGAACTGGCCGGCACGATTGCCGCTATCGGCAGGGATGTCAGGCGCTTTGGGATCGGCGACCGCGTCACGGTGCCGTTTGTTTCCGGTTGTGGCCACTGCGAGGAATGCCATTCTGGCAACCAGCAGGTTTGCTCGCACCAGTTCCAGCCCGGATTCACGCATTGGGGATCGTTCGCCGAATATGTCGGCATCCACTATGCCGACACCAATCTCGTCCATCTGCCGGAAAGCCTCGATTTCGCCACCGCCGCCAGCCTCGGCTGCCGGTTCGCGACGTCCTTCCGGGCGATCGTCGACCAGGGAAAAGTGCGCGGTGGCGAATGGGTCGCGGTGCATGGCTGCGGCGGCGTCGGACTGTCGGCGATCATGATCGCCAGCGCGCTGGGCGCCAATGTCATTGCCATCGATATTGCCGACGAGAAGCTGGATTTTGCCCGCTCGATCGGCGCGGTCGCCACGATCAACGGCAAGACCGTCACCGATGTTTCCGAAGCCGTCAGGGAACTGACGGGCGGCGGCGCGCATGTGTCGGTCGATGCGCTGGGACATCAGGTGACGAGCTACAATTCCATCCGCAATCTCCGGCGTCGCGGACGGCATGTGCAGATCGGCCTGATGACCGGAGAAGACGCGAATGCCCGGATTCCGATGGCGCAGGTCATCAGCCACGAACTGGAAATCTACGGCAGCCACGGCATGCAGGCCTGGCGCTACGGCGCGATGATGGACATGCTGGCCAACAACAAGCTGCAGCCGCAAAAGCTGATCAGCCGGCATGTCGGCCTCGAAGAGGCCGTCTCCATATTGATCAGCATGGATCAGTCGCAGGATGTCGGGATCAGCGTGATCACGCAGTTCGCCTAAATTGAGAGGGCTTTCAATCGCGCTTCAAGCTGGCGGATGGTCTGTGCATCGGCATTGGCGAAGGCAAAGCGCAGGTACTTCTCCTGTCCCTCACCGAAGTAGACGCCGGGCAGGCAGACGACACCGGCCTGCCGCGCCAGCTTTTCCGCCACCAGTTCGGAACGGGTGGCGCCGAACGGATGGCTGACATAGGCGAAATAGGCGCCGATCGCCTGCAGTCCCCATTGCGGTATGCCGCTCATCACATCTTTCAGCGCTTTGGCGCGGCCGGCGATTTCAATGCGGTTGGCGCTGCGCCAGTCGGCGAGCGCAGGGATGGCCCTGGCAATGGCTGCCTGTGGAGAGCGGGGCGCGCAGATCTGAAGATTGTCCATGATTTTGGCGACTTGGTCGACCATCGCTTCTCCCGCCGTGATCGCGCCGAGCCGGTGACCGGGAATGCAGTAGGACTTGGAAAAGCTGTAGGTCAGCGCCAGATGATCTTCCCAACCGGGGATCGAAAGCAGATCGTGTGGCGAACCCGCATCATCGGACAGGAAGTCGCGGTAAGTTTCATCCAGGATCAGCCAGGTGCCGTTCTGGCGGCAGAGCATGAAAATCTCGCGCAGCAAGGCTGGTGGATAAACAGCCCCGGTCGGGTTGTTCGGCGTGACGATCACCAGCGCCTTGACGCCCGGCACCAGCGTGGCTTTCACGGCTTCGATATCCGGCAGGAACGATTTCTGCGGATCGCAGGCAATCAGCGCCTGCCTGATGCCGAGCATCGAAAGCGTGGTTTCCTGATTGAAGTAGAACGGATTGGTCATGGCCACCGTATCACCATATCCGGCTACCGCCATGGCCAGGCACATGAAGGCCTGGTTGGCGCCGGAGGTGATGTGGATATTGGCCGCAGTTACCGGCGCGCTGTAAATCTTGGTGACGTGATCGGCATAGGCTTCGCGCAGGACGTCTTCGCCTTCGATGGCGCCATAACTCGTATAGCGCCTCGACCCGGCCATTTCCGACAGCCATGCCAGCATATCGGGATGCGGCGGATAGCCGGGCACGGCCTGGCTCAGATCGATCAGCGGTCCCTTCGTCCCGTCATAGGATTTCGCCCAGGCAAGCACGGACGGGATCGGCGGCGGCGACAGCCGGGCGATGAGCGGATTGAAGTCTGGCATGGGAATGTCCTTCGTATCTGTATCAGGATTTTGTGCGGGCGCGGATGATGGTGCGGGCGGCCAGTTGCGGCTCAGGCATCGGGTCGCCTTCGAGCGCGGAAAACAGCCAGTCGATGAACACCTTGACGATGGGCGCGGAGCGCACGTCGTTGCGGCAGGCGACATAGAAGGCGTTGTTGGCCGGCACCGTCAGGTCAAACGGCGCGATCAGCTCGCCCTTGGCGATCAGGCCGCCGGCCGTGATCGTATCGCCGAGCGCCACGCCCTGATTGTGCAATGCCGCTTCCGTCGAAAGCCGCGCGTCGCTCATGAAATGCTGGCGGCGACGCGGCATGTCATTGCCGTCGGCTGCGGCCAGCCATGTGTTCCATTCCCGGCCGTCATCGGCATGTAGAATGGTGTGATCACGCAGATCCCGCACAGTGCGCAGCGGGCGCATGTTCAAAAGCGCCGGGCTCACCACCGGAAACAGCACCAGCGGACTCCAGAGCCGCGACCAGTAGTCGGGCCAGTTGCCGTTGCCATAAAGCAGGCAGAGATCGACATCGGGTGAGAAAAGATGCGAAACGTCGTTGGAGGCGATCAGCGTCAGGCTGACATCCGGAAACTGGTCGGTGAATTCATGCAGCCGCGGGATCATCCAGAAGGAAAGCAGCGCCGGCACGCAGGCAAAGCGCAATTGGCCGCTGGTGGTGGGCCGCGTCATAGCAGCGGTCACCGCGGCGATTTCGTCGAAGGCATGCGTGACAGCCGGCAGAAGCAGCGCGCCTTGCGGCGTCAGTTTCAGGCGCTTGCCGCCGCGCACGAACAGGGATGCATTGAACGACTGTTCCAGCGCCCGGATCTGATGGCTGATGGCGCCATGGGTAACGTTCAGCTCGCGCGCTGCCGCGGATACCGAGCCACGTCTGGCGGTCGCCTCGAAGGCACGCAGTGGATTAAGGGGCGGCAGGCGTTGCAGGGACTTTGCTCCGGATCATGAGGTGTGAGTTTTCCTCACATCAAATGCTATAACTTTGTCAATTGATTTTCCATTCAATTTGCCACCTAATGCATGCAACAAGACTAAAATTATGGGAACATGGTTCGCAAGGCGCGAAATGACGCGCCGCTTGCTGCCGAACTCAGAGGCACGACAGGCCGCAATCCCATTGATTTCAAGCCTTGTTCTACGAAAGCAAATTCCAAAAAGGGGAAAAACATATGAGAATCACATCAAAACTGAAATCGTCGCTCGCGGCGGTCGTCGTCCTGGGTGGCGCCATGCTCGGCTTGTTGTCCAACGGCGCGAATGCCGATGCAATCGATGACATCACCAAGGCTGGCGTTCTGAATGTCGGTATCTTCTCCGACTTCCCGCCCTTCTCTTCGGCGAGTGCCGACATGAGCCTGAAAGGCTATGATATCGACGTCGCGCAGGCGCTTGCCGATGCGCTGAAGGTCAAGCTCAATCCGGTCGGCATCACCGGCCAGAACCGCATTCCCTATCTCACCGAACATCGCGTCGATCTGTTGATGAGCGTCGGTTACAGCAAGGAGCGCGCCGAAGTTTTGGACTACGCGGCCGCCTATGCACCCTATTACATCGCCGTGATCGGACCGGCGGCACTTGCCGTCAAAGGCAAGGAAGACCTGGCCGGCAAAAGCATCGCCGTCAATCGCGGCACGCTGGAAGACACGTCGCTGACCGAGGCGGCACCGGCGACTGCTGATATCAAGCGATTCGACAACTACAACTCCGTCATCCAGGCGTTCATTTCCGGCCAGACGCAGCTGATGGTGGTCGGCAATGACGTCGGCGCGCAGGTTCTGGCGCGGCAGGAAGAGTTGAAGCCGGAACAGAAATTCCAGCTGCTGACGTCGCCCTCGCATATCGCGCTCAACAAAGGTGAGGATCGCCTCAAGAAAGCGATCAACGATACAGTCGCCAAGATGCTGGCCGACGGCTCCCTCAACAAGAGTTCGGAAGCCTGGTTGAAGACCCCGCTCAACCCTGACAATCTCAAGGATTGACAGGTGGGCTACGCGCTCGATTTCGGCTGGCTGAATGACGCGGCCGGAATGATTGCCCGCGGCGCGGTCATGACGATCTTTCTGATCGCCGTGACCTCGGTTGCGGGGACCGCGCTGAGCATTCTGGGCGCGGCTGCCAGGCGCAGCCGCTATCCGCTCTTGCGTCGCGCCATTGCCGCCTATGTCGAGCTGATCCGCAATACGCCGTTTCTGGTGCAATTGTTCTTCATCTTCTTCGGCCTGCCGCGTTTCGGCATCCGTCTCGATCCCCTCGTCGCCTCCATGCTCGCCATGACATTGAACATGACGGCCTATACGATCGAGATCGTCGGCGCGGGTCTGGATGCCGTACCGGTCGGCCAGAAGGAGGCCGCGGCCGCACTTGGCCTCAGGCCTTCGCAAGTCTTCATCAAAATCGTGCTGCCGCAGGCGCTGAAAGTCATCTTCCCGGCGCTCACCAGCCAGATCATCATCATGATGCTGGAATCCTCCGTCGTGTCGCAGATTGCCGTGCGCGAGCTCACCTATGAGGCTGACATGCTGCAGGCGCGTACATTCCGCGCCTTCGAGACCTATTTTATCATCACGCTGGTCTATCTCTGCCTGAGTATCGGCTTGCGCCGCCTGCTGCTTGCCATCGGTCGCAGAACGATTGCCAGGGGCGTGTCATGATCGAGTTCACATTCTGGGACATCGTCCGCAATCTGGTGCTTGCTGCACGCTGGACAGTGCTTCTGTCTATCGTGGCCTTTGTCGGCGGCGCGATCTTCGGCCTGCTCATTCTGCTGGCGCGTATCTCGGAACAACGCTGGCTGAGGCGGGGAGCAGAATACTATATCGGGCTTTTCCAGGGGACGCCGTTGCTTATGCAGCTGTTTCTGCTGTTCTTCGGCCTGCCTATGCTCGGATTCCGTATCGAGGCATGGACTGCGGCGGTTCTGGGCCTGACATTGTGTGCCAGCGCCTTCCTGGCTGAAATCTGGCGCGGCGGCGTGCAATCCCTGCCGTTGGGGCAATGGGATGCCGCCCGCAGCCTCGGATTGCATTACGTAGCGCAACTGCGACTGATTATCCTACCCCAGGCACTCGCGATTACACGTGCGCCGACCGTGGGTTTCCTCGTGCAGTTAATCAAAAGCACCGCCCTGACATCGATCATCGGCTTCAATGAACTGGTCAGGACATCGAATGCGATCAACAATGCGACATTCGAGCCGTTCACCGTGTATGGACTGGTGGCTTTGATCTATTTCTGCCTCTGCTATCCGCTGACGCGCTACGCAAAGGCACTGGAGCTTCGTGCCGCAAGGCGCCGCTGAACCGGCCGTCCCGGAGGTACCCGCGGGCGGTGATTGAAAATTTTATTCAGCGAAAATCGGTGATTGAACGATTTTTCTGGTTGCGTGGCATAGGCCCCCAACAATGGCCTTACTTTCCAGCTGATCCTCGCATATAGAGATATGCAGTTCCAGACAGCGCCCGCCCGCTTGCACCGCTTTAAAGGAAAAATGTGGTTTAGAAGTATAGTGTCATCGACGATATCGGTGAAACCCCGGCGCACCGCGCGGCAGGTTCCAGTAGTTCATAGAAAGTATACTTATTACAATGATTGCGACTTCTAACGCGGAAAACGCGAGTAGCCTCAATGACAAACCCTGGCTCAAGATTCTCTCAGGATATCGTAAGCCCCGGCCTTGGCGCAGCGCCTTCGAACTGATCGTCACCGTGTTGCCATTCGTGGCGCTCTGGACATTGTGTTGGCTGGCCGTGCACTTTTCCCAGTGGTGGGGTCTCATATTGATCGTTCCGGCCGCCGCATTCCTGTTGCGGCTTTTCATGATCCAGCACGATTGCGGCCATGGATCCTTTTTTGCCCGACGCTCGGTCGATGACTGGACGGGCAGGGCAATCGGCGTTCTGACATTGACGCCTTATGACTATTGGCGGCGTGCGCATGCCGAACATCACGCCTCGGCCGGCAATCTCGACGAAAGAGGCGTGGGTGACATCACGACGCTCACGGTCAGCGAATTCACCGCCCTGTCACGATGGGGCAGGCTTGGCTACCGTCTTTATCGGCATCCGCTGGTGATGTTCGGCATCGGGCCGGCATGGCTCTTCCTGTTCAAGCAGAGATTACCCTTCGGCATGATGCGCGACGGCTATCTGCCCTGGGTATCGACCATGGCGACCAACGCTGCCGTCTTGATCCTTGCCGCAGGTTTGATCTGGATGATCGGCCTCGTCCCGTTCCTGGTCATCCATCTGCCGATCGTGCTGTTGGCTGGCGCTGCCGGCGTCTGGCTGTTCTACGTCCAGCATCAATTCGAGGAAACGCACTGGTCCAAGAAGCCGGAATGGCAGTTCCAGCAGGCCGCACTCCATGGTGCGTCGCATTATGACCTGCCGCTCGTGTTGCGGTGGCTGACCGGCAATATCGGCATACATCATATCCATCATCTGTCCAGCAAGGTGCCGTGCTATCGGCTGCCGGAAGTATTGAGGGATCATCCGGAATTGAGGGATGTCGGCCGCATAACCCTTGCCGACAGCATTCGCTGTGTCAGGCTCGTGCTTTGGGACGAGCGCAGCGGCAGGCTTCTGTCTTTCCGGGACGCAGCAAGGCTTCAACCCGCAGTCGGATAGTCGATGGCGGGCGCCATGGCATGCTGACGACACGGCCTCGGCTGTTTGTTGCAGATGCAGTGGCCGCCTTCGAGGGTGCCGGCGAGCGCAACAGGTAGATGAAGGTGCAGATCGGATTCTGACCGAGCAGGATATTTGCTCTCAGGTCGCTTCGCGCAACCGGTCCAGCAGCGCGCCCAGCAACCTGCCAAGTGCGGAGGCTGCGTGCGACAAATCCTTTTCCGGGCGGGAGAGCAGCATCAATTTACGCAGCTGCAGCCTGGGGTCGCGCAGCGGCAGGAACCTGAGGCTGCCCTCGGCAATATCCTGTTCGATGCCGACGCGGGTCTGCAGTACGGTGCCGAGATCGCGCTTGGCGAGATCGGTCATCAGGCCGATCGAGTTGGTGCGGGCGCGCTGGTTCAGCTCGACGAATGTTCCGCCGAAGGCTTCCTCGACCCAGGCGCCAAGCGTCAGGCTGGCGTCGGAAAGGATGACCCTTTCGCCTGCAAGGTCGGAAATCCTGAGATCGACGCGATCCGCAAAACGGCTGGAGGGCTTGGTGACGACGCCGAGCGGCAGCGACACCATGCCGATGCGCCGCACATTGCGCGGCACATGGACATCGAAGACCAGCCCGAGATCGCATTCGCCCTCGGCCACTGCATCGGCCGTCTGCTGCGAGCTCGTGACCCTGATATCCACCGATATCCCGGGATAGCTGCGCCAGAAAGCTTCGAGCGCTTCCGGCATCAACCCACGCGAAACGCTTTCGATGGTGGCCACCGATACCGTTCCGCGTTGCAGTCCATGCAACTCGTTGATCTCATTGCAGGCACGCTTGAACTCGGTGAAGCTGTGCCGGGCATGATATAGCATCATTTCGCCGGCACTGGTGAGTTTCAGTCGCTGGCGCACGCGCTCGAAAAGCGGCAGCCCCAGATCGTCCTCCAGTTGGCGGAGGATGCGGCTGACGGAAGACGGCGCGACGTTGAGCGCCTGCGCCGCCTGACGGATCGAGCCCAGTTGCGCCACCAGTTGAAAATAGTGGACGCGGATCGCGACGAGCCCGAGCCGGTATGGTTCCATCAGGCCATCTCGAACAGCGGCTGGATTTCCATTTCCGGCACCAGTACGAGGCCCTTGTCGGTGATGCGGATTTCCGGAATGACCGAGAGCGGAATGAGGTTGAAGCCCATGTAGCCGATGGTGCAGCCAGCCTTGTCCCATTCGACCTTCAGCGCCCTGGTCTGTTCGGCAACCTCGTGCACGCGCTTGTCGGACAGGAGGCCGGCGATCGGCAGCGGCACCATTGCCGTCACCTTGCCGTCCATGACGACGCAGACGCCACCCTGATGATCCTCTATCGCCTTGAGCGCTACCTGCATGTCGGCCTCGTTGGTGCCCGCCAGGATGATGTTGTGGCTGTCATGGCCGACAGAGGAGCCGACCGCACCCTTGGTCATCCCGAAATTGCTGAGCAGACCGTAGGCGACATTGCCGCTGGATTTTCCATGCCGCTCGACGACGGTGACGAAGCACAGCCCATGGCGGCTGAAATGCGTCTGCCAGTCATTGGCGGGTTCCAGCTCGACCTTGACATGACCGAGCGTGATGCCGGGCAGTTCGGTCTTGATCGTATGCGCGGTGACTTTTTCAGTCGGCAAATCGGGGGTCAGTTTTACGGTCTTCGGCAGCTTTACAGTCTTATAGGCCGATTCCGGATAGCGGTATGGCTTGCAGAGGGCCTCCTCAAGCACCGGCGTGATCTTGCGATCGTCGACCACCAGTTCGCCGCCATACCAAGTGCAGACCGGCTTCAGATCATCGGTCAGCAGCACCAGGTCGGCGCGGCGACCGCCGCCGAGACCGCCGATCTCGCCGTCATGGCCGAAACGGGTCGCGCCATGCAGGGAACCCATCGACCAGGCCTGTTCCGGCGTCATGCCGGCCTGGACAGCCTCGCGCACCACCCAGTCTTGTCCGAACAGCAGGAGGTCGTCGGCGTCGCGGTCGTCGGTGCAGACGGCAATGCGCTTGTGTGAGGCGCCGAGTTCGGTGATGGTCTTGATCGCATGCGGCAGCGAGTGCCACGGCGTGGTCGGCGGGCCGCCGCGCAGGAAAAGCCAGATGCCAGCCTCGAGCATGTCGTCGGCGATCTCGCGGTCGATGGCTTCATGTGTGTCGGTCACGCCGGAGGCGGCATAGGCGGCGACGAATTCGCGACCGTAAACATGGCCCGACACCGGCCTGCCGCGCTTGAGCGCAGCGGCGAGGATCGCATGGCTGCGCTCGTCGCCCATGGCAACCGGCACGAAATCCATTTTTTCGCCCAGCGCCACGGCTTCCGGCCACTTGTCGAACAGCGCTGCGATTTTTTCCGGCGTCAGGTCGCCGCCCGCAGTCTCAAGCTCCGGCGAGGTCGCGGGCACCGTGCTCGGCACCGTCAGGAAGATCGACAGCGGCGCAAGCCGGGCATCTTCCAACATCGCCTCGACGCCAGTGACATCCATGACATTGCCGATCTCGTGGCTGTCGCAGAATATCGTCGTCGTGCCGTTGAGCAGGGCGGCTTCGGCATAGGCACAGGCCGTCACCATGCTCGATTCGATATGAATATGCGGATCGACCAGACCCGGCGCGATAATGCCGCCACGCGCATCGTAAAGCCTGGCGGTACTGCCCTTGTAGCTGCCTGCGGGCTTGACGGCGGCGATGCGGCCGCCGGAAATCCAGACTTCCTTGCCGGGCAGGACACGCTCGGAATAGGTCGACAGAACGCGGGCGCCCTGGATGACAAGTTCAGGCTCGCGGCGCGCAGAGGCGACATCCGCCAGCGTTCGTGTCATCGTATGAAGCGGCTTGACCGAGAAACGGGTTAAGGTGCTCATGAAAATCAATCTCCAGTCAATGAAAGTCAGTGATAATCGGGAATGCCCGGCATGGTGCGGAAGCCCTTGAGCGTCCGGAACCGGCGGGTCCAGCGGCGAAGTGCCGGGAATTCGTCATGGTCTATGCCGTAATCGCGGCTGAGCGCGAAAGACGGAAACAGCGCGATGTCGGCCAGCGTCGGGCCGTCGCCGGCAAACCATTCCTTGCCGTCAAAGTGGCGCGCGGTCATGTGGTCGTCCATGATGCGGAATGCCTTGCGGGCGGCGGCCTTGAGGGCCGCTTCATCGCCCGGTGTGCCGAACAGCGATTTGAGGCGCGCATCGATAGCCGGTGCAAGCATGGTTTCTGAAAAGCCGACCCATTTCACCACTTCGCCGAACGCTCTGGCATCCGCAGGCAAGAATGCGCCCGGCGCATCATAGGTCTTGGCGAGATAGAGAAGAATCGCAGCCGTGCCGGACAGAACAAGCTCGCCATCGGTCAGCACCGGCATGCTGCCGGTCGGATTGATGGCCAGCATCGGGAGCCGCTTTTGCTCCTGGCCGGGAAACATGTTGACGGCCACCGGCCTGTATTCCAGGCCGAGAGCCGCGAGCATCAGACGGGCACGATAGCAATTCTCGTCCATTTCGAAATTGTGGAGGACCAGATCCGGCATCACGCGACCTCCGCTGCGGCCAGTTCGGGCGATTCAAGTGCAAAACGGAAATCCTCTGCCCAGCGCGAAAGCTGCTTCAGCATTGCGGCATTCGCAGCCGCAGGCACGACCATATGAAGCACGGTTCGCTGTGCATTGGCCACCTGCAATCCGATAAACAATAGCGTACTATTGATGGTGCAAGTGCCTGCATTTTCACCAAGCTTGGTAAAGCCGCGCCTGTCAAGCGCGGCCTGCACATCCTGCAGTGGGCTATCGACATTCAGGCTGCGGAGGCAGGTCGATCCGGATGCATCCGCAAGCTCCGGCATTGCTGCATCCGCTGCGGACGTGGCCCAGATGATCCCATGCTTTTCCTCGGCGCGGTAGGTCGGCACCCGGATTGTGGCGGGTACGTCGAGATCGGGATGGGCCGGTATGTGGCGACACTGGCCGGCGGTATCATATTGCCATCCGTGGTAGAGGCAGGCGATGTGGTCGCCGCGGACGAATCCGAAACTGAGCCGCATGCCGCGATGCGGGCAGCGATCTTCCCAGACATGGGTTTTGCCGCTGTTGTCCCGCCAGACGACGACTTCGCTGCCTTCCACGACGGCGCCCGCCGAAGTCCCCGGCTCGATGGAGGATGACAATGCCACAGGCACCCACCCACTCTCCAGATTCATGCGTTACTCCTGTTTAAATAGTAAGCTATGGTTAAAGCTGCGTCTGGCGTTCGACGTCGATGACGACGCAATCATACGGTCCCAGACTGCACGCCATCTCGAAAGCGTCCACAAGTGCCTCCTGGCCTCTGACTGACAGGGTTGCGGATGTCGGGTCGCAGGCGCCGAGCTGGATTTCGATGTCAAGTCGCGCGGCGCGATGCTGGGCGAATTCAGCGAAACTGTCGCAATCGATCTGGCCGTGAAAAGTGAACCGCGCTGCCTCCAATGTCGGGCCTCGCGACTCTTTTGCCTCTTGCATACGCCGCTCCATGCCTATAATTTAATCGATGTGCACAACTAATGATCGTGCCTTGAGTTTAGGCATTCTAATCCCGGTTCGGCCGGAATTACAAGGGGAGCCGCTGCGCTCAGGTGTTGCTATTTGCGCATCAATTGCGAATAAATATGCTTACTATTCCGAACGCATCGGGTTCGGCATTGTTCTGCGCTCTGGCATCCTGCCGCTTTGAAAGGGGTTGGGGAACCCGACGCGTCAGGACAGTTGCCGGATGGGAAGTAGCGGCGACCGGCGAAAGTCTGTTGATGTCGTCAGGGCAGAAGAGGGGATTCTGATTTTCGAACTGGCGCGGCGGCCGATTGGCATAGATGTTGCGTCGAGGACTCCAGCTATAACGCGATGCCAGAAGGACATCGCGGCACCAAACAACCAAACAGGGGATAATATGATTGATTTGCGTACACTTTCGCGCCGTGGCTTCCTGAACATGAGCGCTGTCGGCGCCGCATCGCTGATGCTGCCCGCCGGGCTCGTCCGCTCTGCTTTTGCAGCCACACCGCTGCCGGCGATCAAGGAAGAAGATACCGTGGTCGGCTTCGGCCATGTCGGCCCGATCTCGGACGAAGGCTGGACCTGGGCCCACCACCAGGGCCTGCTCGCCGTGAAGGAAGCCTATCCGAAACTCAAAAAGATCCTTGAAGTCGAGAACATTCCCTATTCCGCCGATGCGACGCGCACCTATCGCCAGTTCGTCAGCGAAGGCGCCAACATCATTTTCGATACGTCGTCCAACGGTGACTTCCTGCATGAAGTGGTCAAGCGCGCGCCTGAAGTCGCTTTCCTGGAATGCGACGGCCATGTCACCATGGATAATCTGGGCTGGTATTATCTCGCTCACTGGTATCCGACCTATGTGGTCGGCGTCGCTGCCGGCCATCTCTCCAAGACCGGCAAGCTCGGTTATGTCGCATCCTTCCCCGTCGCTTCGGTCTTCGCCTCGACCAATGCCTTTCTCATGGGTGCGCGATCCGTCAATCCGAATGCGACACTGCAGACCATCGTCATCAATTCGTGGTTCGATCCACAGGCCGCCACCCAGGCCGGCACCGCGCTGATCGACAACGGCTGCGACTTCCTGCACGGCATCATGGATGAGGCCGGATACCTGCAGGTCGCCGAGAAACGCGGCGTCTGGGCTGCGATGTGGAACACTGACATCCGCCGCTATGGCCCGAACTCCTATGTGACCTCGGTCATGATCGACTTCAGGAAATTCTATGTCGACCAGGTCGCCAAGCGCCTCGCCGGCACATGGACGCCGAGCGAAGTGCTGTTCAAGATGGGCGAAGGCGTCGATCGCGACACATGGGGCGAAAAGGTTCCGGTCGAGGTCGCCAAGGCAGCCGATGCCGTTCGCGACAAGATCATCGGTGGCTGGTCGCCGTTCGAGGGCGAGATCAAGGACAGCAAGGGCAATGTGAAGGTCGCCAAGGGCCAGAAGCTGACCGATATCGAAATGTACAACTGGGATTGGTCGGTCGAAGGCGTCTCCGGCCTCAGCAGCTAACTCAACTCAAAGCCAGGATCCGGCCGGCTGTCGCCAGCCGGATCCATGCACATTTTCAGGCCACCGGTATACTTTTCAATGAATGAAGCCCCGACGCGTTTTTCCGTCCCGCCAGGCACGTCTCCTCTCGTATTGCTGAAGGGAATCGCCAAGTATTTTCCGGGTGTCATCGCCAATCAGGATGTCGATCTCGATATTCTACCCGGCGAGATTCATGCGCTGCTCGGCGAAAATGGCGCCGGAAAATCCACGCTCATGAACATTCTCACCGGCATTTACAGGGCCGATGCGGGCGAGATCATCGTCGATGGCCATGCTCGGGAATTTTCCACGCCCGCGCAGGCGATCGCCGCCGGTATCGGCATGGTCCATCAGCACTTCAAGCTCGTGCCGGCCTTCACAGTTGCCGAGAACATCCATCTCGGCTGGTCGGAAACCCCGAGGCTGGCATCTGCCCAGGTGCTGGAAGCTCGCACCGCCGCGCTCGCGATAAAATTCAACCTGCAGACCAAGCCGGGTGCCCGCGTCAGCGACCTTTCGACCGGTGAGCAGCAGCGGGTTGAAATTCTGCGCGTGCTGGCACGCAAGGCAAAGATCCTGATCCTCGACGAGCCGACGGCGGTGCTGACACCTGCCGAGGCGCGCGAGCTCTTCAAGGCGTTGCGGGATTTCACCTCGACCGGCAACTCCGTCATCTTCATCAGTCACAAGCTCGACGAGGTGCTGGAAATCTCCGACCGCATCAGTATCCTGCGCGGCGGCCGCAAGATCGCCACTGAAAATACCATCGACTGCAATCCGCGCATGCTGGCCAAGCTGATGGTCGGACGCGATATCGTGCTCGCCGACATGCGCCAGCGGCCCGCGCATGCCAAGGCCATCTCCCGGGAACCGGTGCTCAGTCTCAGGCAGGTTTCTGCGCTGGACGATGCCGGAGCCGATGCGCTGCATGGCATTTCGCTCGATCTGCATGCCGGCGAAATTCTCGGCATTGCGGGCGTGGCGGGAAACGGCCAGCGCGAGCTTAGCCAAGTTCTGACCGGCATGCGGGCTGCCAGCAGCGGCCAGATCTTGATCGACGGCAAGGAGATCGAACGCGGCAGCGCCAGCGCCTTCGCGGAAATGGGCATCGGCCATATCCCGGAAGACCGGCTGCATAGCGGGCTGGCGCCGGCGCTCAGCATCACCGTCAATGCCGTGATGCGTGAATACAGGAAGCCGCCCGTCTCCAGGGGCGGCATCTATCGCCCCGGCGCGGCGACAGCACTTGCCAGGGAGATCGCCGCAGCTGCCGATGTCGCCATTCCCGATTTCGGCATGCCGATCCGCAATCTCTCGGGCGGAAACCAGCAGCGCCTCGTCGCAAGGCGGGAAATGCGCATCGCCGGCAAAGTCCTGGTCGCCGCCTATCCGAGCCGTGGTCTCGATGTCGGTGCCATCAACACCATGCTCCGCTATATCGTCGAACTGCGCGATTCCGGCGCAGGCATCGTCCTGATTTCCGAGGAACTGGAGGAACTGCTCAATCTCTCCGACCGCATAGCAGTGCTTTATGAAGGCAGGATCATGGGGATCGTCGCCAACGATCGACCCAATATCGATGAAATCGGCCTGCTTATGGGCGGCCGCACAGAGAAACGGGAGTTCGCGTAATGGCGCTGTCCCTGCGCGTCCAGCGCTTGCCTTCCGCATCCGCCAGCGTCGCGTTCGCCGCGCGGGCAGCCGCGATCATCCTGGCGTTGGTGATCGCCGGCATCATCCTGGCGATCACCGGCGCCGATCCCCTTGATCTCGGCTATCAGGTGGTCGAGGCGAGTTTCGGGTCGAGCTTCGGCATGGAGGATCTCGGCGTTCTGGTGACGCCGCTCATTCTGACCGGCCTGTCGGTCGCCGTTGCCCAGCAGATCGGCGCCTGGAATATCGGTGCCGAGGGCCAGTTCTATGCGGGTGCGTTCTGTTCTGCGGCCGTCGGACTGTTCGTCCCGGGGCCGCCCGTCGTCATCCTGCCGCTGATGTTCATTGCCGGCATGTTTGGCGGAGCTGCCTGGATTCTTGTACCTACGCTTGCCCGCGCCTATGCCAATGTCAACGAACTGATCACCACGCTGCTGCTCAATTTCGTCGCCATCCTGCTCGTTTATTATGTCTCCACCGATGTCTGGCGCGATCGCACGGCCAACTCGGCAACACCGCGTCTTTCGGCTGAAATTCCGGAGTTCTATGGCTCGATCCATTGGGGATTGCCGATCGCGATCCTGATTGCGCTCGCGGTCGCGGCGCTGCTGGCCTTCTCGCGATGGGGCTATGAAGTGCGCCTGGTCGGCTCCAATCCCGCCGCCGGCACATATGCCGGCATGCAAGCTCGCCGGCACCTGATCACGGTCATGCTGCTTTCGGGCGCCATTGCCGGGCTCGCCGGCATGCTTGAGCTTGCGGGCACCGTCCATCGTCTGCAAGGTGGCATCTCCAACAATTACGGCTATCTGGGCATCATGGTCGCGGTCCTGGCGAGAAGCTCGGCCGTCGGCGTGATCTTCTCGGCGGCGCTGATGGCCTTCATCCTCAATTCCGGCATTATTCTGCAGACCCAGGGACTGACGACGTCGGTTGTGCTCGCGGTCACCGGCCTGATCCTGTTTCTGACCGCGATCGGCGACGAACTCGCTCACTACCGCATCCTGCGCGACAAGGCTTGAGGAGATAGTCATGGACCTTTTGACCGGCCTTTTCACCACAGCCTTTCTTGCCGGGGGCGTGCTTTCGCTCGCGGCTCTTGGAGAAGTGCTCGCCGAACGCGTCGGCGTCGTCAATCTCGGCGTCGAAGGCCTGATGGCCATGGGAGCGGTGACGGCGATCGCCACGGTGACTGCCTTTCCGTCGCCGATCACCGGCTTCATTGCGGCACTTGTCGTCGGTGCGATCTTCGGCCTGCTATTTGCCTTCGCGACTGTCATCCTGCGGGCCAACCAGGTTCTCTGCGGCTTGGCGCTGACCCTGATGGGCACCGGCATTGCCTCGACCATCGGGCGCGCCTATTCCGGCATGCCGGCACGCGCGGTGTTCGAAAGTGTCGAGGTGCCATTGCTCAGCAGCATTCCGATTTTGGGCAAGGCGTTCTTCTCGCAGAATATTCTCGTCTACCTGATCTATATCATCCTGCCGGTGACGCTGAGCTACATCATGTTCCGCACCCGCCACGGTCTCAATCTGCGGGCCGTGGGCGAAAATCCGGCTGCCGCCGATGCTGCGGGCATCCAGGTCAATCTGATCCGCGTTTGCTATGTGACGGCGGGTTCAGCGCTGGCAGCCGGCGCCGGCGCCTACCTGACACTCGCCTTCGTGCCCTCCTGGTCGGATGGCGTGGTCGCAGGTCGCGGCTGGATCGCCGTCGCGCTGGTGATCTTTGCGGGATACCGGCCGATTTCAGCGGTGCTGTCCGGCCTGCTGTTCGGTCTCATCACCGCCCTGGGCTTCGTGGGGCAGGCCCGTGGATGGCCCGTGGCGCCTGCGTTCCTTTCAATGTTGCCCTATCTCGGCACAATGGCCCTCATCATCGTTCCCGTTCTTGCCTGGCAGCGCATGCGGCGGATCATGGCGGCGCCGGCCGCGCTCGGCATTCCATACTACCGCGATGTCCGCTAGAAAGGTTCGGAATTCATGATCAACAAAGGTAACAAACCATGAGCCAGTGTTCGGACAAGGCAGCCCTCGATCAATGGTATCCGCTCTACACCGAGGCAGAAATTCCTTTCGGGAACTCCATCACCCGCCTTTTGGGCAGCGAGCTGACGATCGCCCGTGAAAAGGACGGCACGGTTGTGGTCAATGCCGAAGGGCGCGGGACGCCATTGCCGCTGCTCAAGCGCTTCGGCCTCGTGTGGGTCACGCTGGGCGAGCCGGCTGGCGGCCTGTTCTCACTGCCGGAGGCAGATGAGGAGGATCGCCGCGTGGTCAATTGCGGCGCGGTCACGGTTCGGGCATCGGGCCTGCGCATCATCGAAAATTTTCTCGACATGGCGCATTTTCCCTTCGTGCATACCGATATCCTAGGTGCGGAGCCGCATACCGAAGTCGCCCAATACAATGTCGAGATCCGCCGCGATGTAGATGAGGTCTGGGCCACGAACTGCCAGTTCTTCCAGCCTCAGGCCGCGCTTTCCGCCACCGGCGGCATCATGACGGACTATATCTACCGGGTGATGACGCCATTTGCGACGCTGCTTTACAAGACCTGCCCGAATGCCGCCAACCGCTGGGATGTGATCTGCCTGTTCGTGCAACCGCTCGATCCGGATCGCTGCGTGGCCCATCCGGTGATGTTCCTGATCGACGACGTCTCGACGACGACTGAACTCGTTCACTTCCAGCAACTGATTTTCCTGCAGGACCGCATCATCCTTGAAAACCAGCGGCCCGTCCTCCTGCCGATGGAGCCGCGTGCTGAAATTCCCACGCGCGCCGATGCAAGCTCCATCGCCTACCGCCGCTGGCTGAAGGAGAAGGGCATCACCTACGGCACGACGGCAATGGCGGCATGATTGGACCGGCAATCCGGAGGAACGCAAATGGATCTTCGCAACCGGACGATCTGCGCCTCCGGCTTTCATGCGCCTGAACGCGGTGGTATCGACGTGCTGGAAGACGTGTTGATCGATGTCGATGCTGCCGGCACGATCGATGCGGTACACCGCCCCGCCGATCCAGACTATCGTGTGGTCCGGGAAATGCGCGAAGCAAGCGGCGAGATGATGACCTTGCCCGTTGGTTCGTATCTGCTGCCGGGCTTTGTCGATCTGCATGTCCACGCGCCGCAATATCCGCAGCTCGGCAGCGCGCTCGACGTGCCGCTCGAGGTCTGGCTGCAGAAACATACGTTCCCGCTCGAAGCGCGTTATGAGGACCTGGCTTTCGCGCAGCACAGTTACGGGCTGCTGGTCGAGGACCTCCTCGCCAATGGAACGACGACGGCTCTTTATTTCGCCACCATACATCAGGCCGCGACGCGGGCGCTGGTCGACATCTGTCTGGACAAGGGGCAGCGGGCGCTGATCGGCAAAGTGGCGATGGATAATGCCGAGGAATGCCCCGACTATTATCGCGATGCCTCGCCCGAGGCGGCTATCGAAGGCACGCGCTCGCTGATCGACTATGTCCGCAGCCTTCCCGGCAACGGGGAGAACCGGGTGTTGCCGGTCGTCACGCCGCGTTTCATTCCGTCCTGCACAGATGCGGCACTTGCGGGTCTGGGTGCGCTTGCTCAGGAATGCGGCTGCCATGTCCAGACCCATTGCTCGGAAAGTGACTGGGAACATGGTTATGTGCTTTCCCGGCATGGGATGACCGACACTGAAAGTCTTGATCGTTTCGGCCTGCTCGGTCGGAAGACCGTGCTCGCGCATGCGAATTTCCTCACGGCAGGAGATATGGACCGGATGAAGCTCACCGAGAGTGCGGTGGCGCATTGTCCGCTTTCCAATGCCTATTTCGCCGGTGCGGTTTTCCCGCTGCGGGCAGCGCTCGAAAAAGGTCTGCATGTCGGCCTTGGAACTGATGTTTCCGGCGGACCCAGTGCCTCGATGTTCGAGAACTGCCGGGGAGCAATTCTCGTCTCGCGCATGCTCGAAACCGGCGTCGATCCGAATTTCGCAGCTGATGCCCGCGCGACTTTCGGTCCGGCCCGTATCGATTTCCGCGACGCCTTTTATCTGGCAACCGCCGGCGGCGGCGAGGCACTGGACCTGCCGATCGGAAAGCTCGTGCCGGGCTATCATTTCGATGCCATCGTGATCGACACGAAAGTTGAGAAAAGCCCGATCCGTCTCTGGGACGGTCTCGACAGTGGCGACAGCATATTGCAGAAGATCATCTATGCGGCAGGCCGCGCCAACATCAGCGATCGCTGGGTGGGAGGCCGGCACATTTAGCGAGGCATCGGTTTGCGGGAACCAGCGTGAAAAAAACAGGGGTCCAGATCTATCTGTTGTCCCTTTGCCTGGCATCATCGCCGATGGCGGTGCATGCCGAATGGCAGGCTGTCGAGAGGGTGCAGACCTATTCGATCACAGGGACATCTGGCGCCGAACTCTATGCGTCGATCGGTGAGCGAGGCCCCGAGGCGGGCGGCGAGGTACGCGCCATTGCGCACACCAATTTCAAACTGACCTGGACCCGAAAATACGAGCCGCAGGGCGGTGCCTGCACCCTGGTTTCGGCGCGGCCGAAGCTGACCATCACTTACACGCTGCCGAAGCCCGCAAGGCACCTGCCGGCTGCCATACGAAGACACTGGGAGACGTTCATCGCCGGTGTCCGCATCCACGAAAGGGTGCATGGCGACTTCATCAAGGACATGGTCAAGGAGATCGAGGCCATGAGCGTCGGCCTGTCTGCGCCGGACGATCCCAGCTGCCGGAAGATCAGGGTCGAATTGACCAAGCGGCTGTCGGCGATTTCCCTTGCCCAACGTCAGCGGAGCCGGGATTTCGATCGGGCCGAGCTGAGCGAAGGCGGCAATATCCACCAGCTCATCCTCAATCTGGTGAACGGCCAGTAGCAGGTCAGGCCGCGCCGCGTGCACGGGTCTGATTGATCGTCCAACCGATGACGACTCCGATCGATGCTCCGGCAATTTTGACCATGGCATCGTCGATGCGCGCATGCCGGGTTGGCGAAAGCTCCTGAAGCAATTCAATGGCGCCGGCGCCGACGATGGCTGCCATGGCGACCCACATCCATTGCCGGGGATAGGCGAGCACGAAAAGCGCCGCCATCGCGGTAAAGGCCAACGCGCGATCGACGTTGACCGGCAGGACATCATGCGGCCTGAGCCCGATGGGGGAGACGGTCACGAAGACGATGGCGATGGCCGCGAGCCAGGCAGCCGTTCTTATGAGTTTATCTGTCATCACTTCATCATAATGCAGACAATGGCGGAATTGTGCATCGCACAATCAGTATATTTGCAGGCAGCCGGTCAGGAAATTGCTATTCCGGGCTGCAGCTGATCGTCTGAAAATTGCCGCGCTCGTTCTGGATCATGATGTCGAACCCGACCCGGCCGCCTCCGGCGTCCTTGATCTCGGTGCTCACCACCTTGTTGCCGCCCGTTGAAATACCGCCCAGCGGGCCACCCCAATTGATCGTGCCGCTTTCGGTGACCTCGAACGGATAGTCGCCCTCGAAATTGCGGTCATGCGCCGGACCGCGATAAACGCCCTGGCTGATTTCTATCTGGCCCAGCCGGAAGCTCGAAATCGAGCAGTCATAGAGGCCATCAGGCAATTCGGCGGCATAGACATTGCCGGCGCCAAATATAACTGCGGCGCAGGCTAAATATTTCGGCAAATATCTCAGTGTTGTCATCGCTCTCTCCCTTAACGCGTGAAGAAACGGTAACTTGCGATAAAAGTTCCGACAAGCAAATACAACCTGGTCGTCAAGATGCGCTCAACGGGAACAATATTGGACTAATCACGATACGACTGCTGCCCGATCGACAAAATCGATGCCGCCGTGTGGAACCGTACCCGTCAAATTTCGTTTCTGTTGGCCGAAACAGAATGGGGTGCGTCATGGACAAGCGAGATATTTCCGTCGAGTCGCTGCAACACGAACTGACCGATCTCAAGGGCGAGATCCTCGAGTTGTCGAGGGCGCTTGCATCGAATGCGAGCAGCGCCGCCGAAAGTGTCGGTCCTGCATATGAGGCAACCAAGGGCGCGGTGCGTCAGACGGCTCAAACCGTGAGAGATCAAGGCCAGGCCGCCGTGGATGTCATCCGAGAAAACCCAGGCACGACGACATCAGTAGCGGTAACCGCAGGCCTCATCGGCCTGGCGCTTGGCTACATGCTGGGCTCCACATCGTCGCCGGAGCGCTCGCGCTGGCACCTTTGATGACCTAATCGGTCAATCGACTACTTCTGGAAGTGAAGGATGTAGAGCTTTCGGGTCTTTTCGTGGATAGTCCATTCGCCTTTCCAGCCGATGGGCAGGACGAGAACTTCCCCGGGTCCGACGTCCTTCGTGCTACCGTCACCGTTGTGCAGTGCCACGCGACCGGAGACGATGTGGCAGATTTCGGAGTTGGTCTCGCGCGACGCGGTAAAGCGGCCGGGCGTGCACTCCCATACCCCGACCTCGACGAGCCCGTCGTCCGATGTCCATAACGTCTGACCGGCCTCTTGCTGGGCGCCGCTGATCGACGTTGGCTTCGGAAGGGCTTCGCCGAGATCGATGGAAGCGAGATGCGCGAAGGTCTGGAAGTCTATCATGTGTAAATCTCTGATTGTCTTGATGGAAAGGGTCAGTGGCCTGTCAGGCGGTCGGCAATGGCCGCGAGTTTTGATGTGCGGTCCAGGCCCGCTTCCTCGCGCTCGTCGGCGATACGATAGAGCTGATACATCGAATGCACACCCAGCCAACGCATCGGCTCGGGCTCCCATTTGCGCACCGAGCGGTTGACCCATGGCAGCCGCGTCAGTTCCGTATCATGGCCAAGGATGAGGTCGCGCAGCGTGCGGCCTGAGAGATTGGAACTGGAGACGCCGAGCCCGACATAACCGCCGGCCCATCCGATTCCGCTGTCCTTGTCGAGACCGACCGTGGTGCACCAGTCGCGCGGCACGCCGAGTACGCCGCACCAGGCGTGGTCGATGCGCAGCTTCTTGGTTTGCGGCAGCAGTCGCGTCAGGATCGATCGCAATTGCGCGATTGTCGCGTCCTGGGTTTGGCCACGCACATCAGTGTTCGATCCGAAACGGTAGGGCACGCCGCGTCCGCCCATGGTGATCCGCCCTTCGCGGGTCCGCTGCGCGTAGCAATAGGCATGCGCCATGTCGCCGAGAAGTTCATGACCCTCCCAGCCGATTTCCTTCCACAAAGCGGCAGGCAATGGTTCCGTGATGATCTGGGCGCTGTTCAAAGGCAACCAGAGTCGCTTGTGATCAGGAATGCCGGCGGTGAAGCCTTCCGTCGCGCGGATGATGATCGGCGCGCGAACCGTGCCGCGATTGGTGGTGACCTTGCCTTTTTCGATCGAGATCACTTCTGTCTGCTCGTAGATCGGCACGCCCATGCGCTCGACGGCGGCGGCCAGCCCGCGCACCAGTTTGGCTGGCTGCACCCGCGCCATGCCATGCGTCACGAACCCGCCTTGGACATTGCGGATCGCAACGCGTTTGGCGGTGTCCTCGGCGCTGAGCATGGTGATGCGTTCGGCCGGAACATCCCAGCCGCGATGATCGGCATAGGTTTTCTTCAGCCTGTCGAGCTGCGCCGTGTTGGTCGCGACCAGAAGATTGTCGACCCTGATGATATCGGCGTCGATGCGTTCCGCTTCGGTCACTGAGATTACCTCGGTCACGGTCGCGGCCATCGCCCGCTCCATGGCAATAACACCATCGCGCGACGAGGTCTGCAGATATTTGTCGCGCGACCAGCTGAAACCGCCCGACAGCCAGCCGCCATTGCGTCCGGATGCGCCGAAGCCGGCGAATTCCTTCTCGACCATGGCGATGCGGATCGTTGGATCGGCTTTCCTCAGGTAATAGGCGGTCCACAGCCCCGTATAGCCGGCACCGACGATGCAGACATCGGCTTTAACGTCGCCGGGCAAAGGCGAACGATAGCCCGGTACGCCACCGATATCGGCATACCAGAAAGAGACATTTCCGTTTGTTGCAGCATTCATTCTCGCATTCCGTCTGCCAAAGCGTATCAGGTGAGGGGCATATTGGGTGAGGGCGTATCAGGTAAGATTGATGTCTGCGCGGCCATCGTCCGCCAGCAGCTTGATGTCATTGGGCGAGAAGGCGACATCGACCTCGTCGCCAATTGAAAACCCCGGTTCTTCCAGCGAGCTGCGGATGATCGCGGCCGAGCCATCCTTCAGCGTCACCTCGTATTTCGAGCCGGAACCGAGATAAATCGCTTCGTTCACCCGCCCGCGGAGCCGGTTGCTGCCGGTGGGGACGATCGCGTCGGGCCTGCGCAGCATCAGTTTTTCCGGCCGCAGCAGCATGACGGGCGTGCCGCCTCCCGCCAGCCGTTTCGGTGCGACGACCCTGTCGCCGGCGATGGTTAGCGACGTATCGGCGCCCGACGTTTCCGCAGTTCCCCTCAGAATGGTGGAATCGCCGATAAACCGGCCGACGAACAGGGTCTCCGGCTCGTCATAGAGCCGCCTGCCGGAGCCGATCTGCTCGATACGGCCCTGATTGAAGACCGCGATCCGGTCGGAGAGAACCAGCGCCTCTTCCTGGTCGTGGGTGACATAGACGAATGTCGTGCCGAGTTCGCGGTGGATGCGCTTGATTTCGAGCTGCAGCCACTCGCGCAGTTTCTTGTCCAGCGCCCCCAGGGGCTCATCCATCAACAGCAGCGGCGGATCGAAGACGATGGCACGCGCCAGCGCCACGCGTTGCTGCTGGCCGCCGGACAATTCGCTGGGATAACGATGGGCGAAATCGGTCATCTTGACCATATCGAGGGCGAGGGCGACGCGGGCGTCGCGCTCCGTCGTGCCGATGCCGCGCAGTTTCAGCGGATAGGCGACGTTCTTGCCGACGGTCATGTGCGGAAACAGCGCATAGTGCTGGAAGACGACGCCGATGTTGCGTTTGTGTGCCGGCAGTCCGACCACGCTTTCGCCGCCGATGCGAAGCTCGCCTGACGAGACTTCGGTAAAACCCGCTATCATGTTGAGCGTGGTGGTCTTGCCCGAACCGCTGGGGCCTAGCAGCGTCATGAACTCGCCGGGCTCGATATGCAGGCTGACCTCATTCAGGGCCACGAAACTGCCGTAGCGCTTGGTCGCCTTGTCGATATCGATCGCCGCACCGCGTCCGCTTGAGCGCGCCATGTCAGTTCCTCTTTTGCGCCGCGCCGAGAAGCAGGCCGGCGGTGATCAACAGGGTCGTTGCCAGGAAAAGAATCGTGCCGACAGCGGCGACCGTCGGGTCGGCATCCCGGGTAATGCTGGTGAATATCTGCACGGGCAGGGTTTTCAGGTAGGGGCTGGTGATGAACAGCGCGACGATGATTTCGTCGAACGACGTCACGAAAGCAAACAGCAAGCCCGACAGCAGGCCGGGCGCGATCAGCGGCAGGGTGATCGTGCGGAATGTCGTCAGCCGGCTGGCGCCGAGGCTGGCAGCTGCCGTCTCAAGCCGCTTGTCGAACACTTCGAGGCTTGCGGACACGGCGATCAGCACGAAGGGAATGGCGAGCATGGTGTGGGCCAGCACGAAGCCCGGCAATGTGCCGACCAGCCGCATGTCGAGATAGACGGCGTAGATGCCGATTGCCAATACCACGCCGGGAATGACCATCGGGGTAATCAGCAGCGCCCGCAAAACTCCGCTTGCGGCACTTTTCATGCGGTCGAGACCAAAGGCCGCGAGCGTCCCCAGAATGGTTGCCAGTAACGCCACCAAACATGCGACCTTCATCGAGTTGAAGAAGCTTGTCGACCATTCGGGATTGGAAAAAAAGTTCTGATACCACTGCCATGAAAAGCCGGATGGCGGGAAAGCCAGCGATTTCTTCTCGTTGAAGGAGATCGGCAGGATCACCAGCGTCGGCGCCAAAAGCCAGATGGCGATCAACACGCAGAACAGGCCGAGCAGCACACGGGTCGGAAGAGCCATCGGCATCAGTGCCTCGCCGCTTTCTTGTAGCGCTGTCGCATCAGGGGTGCGGCGAGCGCCAACAGGATGAAGGTCGAGACCAGCAGCACGACGCCCATCGCGCCGCCACGACCCCAGTTGAGCAGGCTCAGCACCTGGGTCTGTACCAGTGTGGATAGCATTGTGCTACGCGGGCCGCCCAGCAGCGCCGGGGTGATGTAGAAGCCGAGCGACAGGATGAAGACGATGATCGCACCGGCATAGACCCCCGGAAGCGAAAGCGGCAGGTAGACGTGAATGAATGCCTTGAAAGGCCGGGCGCCGAGGCTGCGCGCCGCCTGCAGCAGGCGGAGGTCTATGCCCTTCATCACGGAATAGAGCGGCAGGATCATGAAGGGCATCAACACCTGCGCCATGCCGATGACGACGCCCACCTGTGTGCGGATCAGCTTGATCGGGCTGGAGCCCACCGCTCTCAGTGTCGAGTTGATGACGCCGGAATCCTGCAGCAGGATCACCCAGGCGAGCGTGCGCACGACGCCGCTGACCCAGAACGGCACCAGCACGCAGAGGATAAGAATGAGCCGCAGCCGGGCCCCGACGGCCGTCATCGCATAGGCATAGGGATAGGCGCAGAGCACGCAGACGACCGTCACCCAGGCCGAGATCGAGAAAGTGCGTTGCAGCACCGTGAGATTGATCGGCGTGCTAAAGAACCAGATATAGTTCTGCAGCCCCCATTGCGGCTCCTGGAAACTGCGCAGCACGATGATCAGCAGCGGATAGCCCATGACCGCAAACAGCAGCAGCAGCGCGGGTAGCGCCAGCCAAGCGGGCTGATGCATGATCGACTGCCATAGACGGGCCGATGCCCCTGAACGCCGGTTGGAGGCCGGCTTGTCGCCGACCTCGTCCCGCTTTACATCTGAAACATCGTTCACGGACATGTTGCCGCTGTTCCGGGCTTAGTTGCCGGACATCAGTGCCGTCCACTTTTCTGCAGCCGCCGGGAAGTTGGCAACCCAGAACTTGATGTTCTGTTGGTAACCCTGCTTGATCCGCTCCGGTGTGTTGGTCAGGAAAGCCTTGGTCACGTCGTCGACTTCAGGCTTGGCTTCCAGGTTGATCGGCGTGTAGGACGTGGTCTTGGAAAGGATTTCCTGCGCGCCCTTGCCGAGATAGGCGTTGAGCAGCGCATAGGCAGCATCCGTGTCCTTGACGCCGACCGGGATGGTCATCTGGTCCATCACCACAAGCCAATCCTGCCAGACGGGCGTGTAGGCGGCACCGTTCTTGACAGCGGTCATGGCGCGGCCGGTCCACATCATCACCATGTCGGCTTCGCCGGACTCGGCCAACTGTTGGGATTCAGCGCCGGTTTTCCAGTAGATCGTGTCCGGACCAAGTGCCTTGAACCTGGCGAGGCCCTTGTCGATGTCTTCCGGCTTCATTTTCTCGATGGAGCCGCCATCGGCGAGGATCGCCTGCTCGATCAAACCACCGGTCGGATCGCCGCTGCCATCGATGGCGCGCACGCCCGGGAATTTCGCCGTATCGAAGAAATCCTTCCAGTTCTTCGGCGGATTGTCCTTGTAGGTCTCGTTCTTGTACATCAGCACGACGCCATAATTCATGGCGGGCACGCTGCATTCGCCCACCTGGTTCGGCGGAATATGCGAAATGTCGAGCTTGCTGAAATCGAGCTTCTGGAACAGCGTACCGCAATGGACGTAGGGCGGAAGGTCTGCCGTGTCGACCACGTCCCAGGTGACATTGCCGGATTCGACCTGCGCCTGAAGCTTGGCAATTTCCGTCGGACCGTCATTCAGGAGGGTGACACCGGATTTCTCGACGAATTCCTTGAGGGCCGCAACTTGCCCGTCCTGATAGATGCCGCCATAGGAAACGAAGGTCAGCGTCTTGCCTTTGAGCGAGCCTTCGACCACGGCGCCAGCCACCGGCTTTTCCTGCGCAAATGCTGATCCTGCCGCAAACAACGTGGCCATCGCCGCAGCGATGCCGAACCGAATTCTTCCCGTCATGATATCTGCTCCCTTGTTTTATGACTCGCTGTCTTGCTCCTGCCCGGCCGCGAGCGGTTTCCGGGGGACATACTGGTCCAGATCGACCACGCCGCTGGTCGGCGGCGAAATGATCCATAGGACTTCGGCGGGTACAGGCCCGACGTTTCTGGTCTTGTGCGGCGTCGATGTCGAATATTCGATACTGTCCCCCTCGCGCAGGAGGAAGCGTTCCGACCCCAGCGTCAGCTCGACTTCACCGCGCAGCACAAGGAACATTTCATGCGCATTGCCGTGAACATAAGGCACATCTCCTGTCGTTCCGCCGGGATCGAACTCCCCGACATAGACTTCGAATTCGTGGATCGGGCGGCGCGACAACAGCGTCTTGCGGTAACCTTCGCTCGGCGGCAATGCGGGTCGGTCGCCTCTTTGCAGGATTTCGTGCGGCGAAGCCTGCTCATCGGCAAACAGATCGGAAATACCAATGCCGAGCGCATTGGTGATGCGCATCAAGGTGCTGGTATTGACCCCGCTCAACCCCCGTTCGAACTGGCTGATGAAACTCGCTGTTGTCCCGGTCAACTCTCCCAATTGCCGAAGCGTCAGACGCCGCGCCGTCCGGAAAGCCTTGATCCGCTGTCCGATTGCGGAAAGGTTACGTGCCTCTCCGTCGCTCCCATCGATATTTTCGGTGCTCCCCAAGCCTTCTCCTCCACTTAACAAGCTATTAAGTGAAATTGGATCTGGCAAGCGGATTCTTGAAAATCGCAGATGGAAACGTCATACGGGCTCTGTCTCAACCCGAATTCTTTGACAGTGTTCGCCGTATCAAGAGTCTTGTCGTACCGTCACGTTACCGACAGTCTGCCTTTAGCAAGACAAGCGAATACAATCCTTGCGCAATTGTTTTCTACTCCATATGTTTCTCGCGCGACCGGGGCAATGAGGATTAGCGCCGTATCGTGAAAGCTTCTTGAGGAGGATATGCTTTATGAAGAGACGTGATTTTCTGTTGTCATCCGTAGCCCTGGCCGCCGTCGCCGGCATGCCGCTTGGGGCGTTCGCCCAGGAAAAGCTGACGATATTGGGCTCCGTGCCTAACCTCGGCTTCCCGTTCTTCGTCCATATGCTCAACCAGATCAAGGCTGAGTCCGAGGCGCAAGGCGTCAACATGATCGAGAGCGACGGTCAGAACTCGGCGCCCAAGCAGACTGCCGATATCGAAGCGGCGATCGTGCAGAAGGTTAATGCCATCGTTATCTCGCCGCTCGACGTCAACGCCCTTGCTCCCGCCATCGAGCAGGCGGTGCAGGCCGGTGTTCCCGTGGTCACGATCGACCGCCGCGTCGATGGCGTGGAAGGCATTCTTGCCCATGTGGGCGCAGACAATGTCAAGGGCGGCGAAGCCGAAGCCCAAGCCGTGGTCGATGCCTTCCCGAATGGCGCCAAGCTTTTCCACCTGCAGGGCCAGCCGGGCGCCGGCCCGGCGATCGATCGCAACAAGGGCGTCCATAACGTGCTCGACGGCATGAAGGACAAGTATCAGATCATCTTCGAACAGACGGCAAACTTCGCCCGCGATCAGGGCCTGTCCGTGACCGAGGCGGGTCTGTCGGCCAATGGCAAGCCCGATGCGATCATCTGCGCCAATGACGACATGGCGCTGGGAGCGATGGAAGCCTGCGCTGCCCGTGGCTTCAGCGATGTGAAGATCTACGGTTTCGATGCCCTGCCGGAAGCACTCGTCGCCGTTCGCGACGGCAAGCTCGCCGGCACCGTCGAGCAGTTCCCGGGCGAACAATCCCGCACGGCGGTCAGGATCGCGGTCGCCTATGCCAAGGACAAGACCGAACCGAAGGAAAAGCTGGTATTGCTAACGCCGATCGTCATCGGCAAGGACAATATCGACAAGGCCGAGCGTATCGGCGAAGCCAAGTAAAGCAATATCTGCCGGGGCGGTTTCAGGCGTCAGCTTATGCAATGCCACAAGCCGCGCCGGCGACAATTTGGTTTTCAGACTTTACGGAGGGGCCGATGGCAGCGCTGGCCGCCGCGGAACAACCTGATGTGCCACTTCTCGAAGTAATCGGCATATCCAAGCATTTTTCTGGCGTCGCGGCGTTGCAGGATGTCTCGCTCGACGTCCGTCGTGGAGAAATTCTCGGTCTTCTCGGTGAAAACGGCGCCGGCAAATCGACCTTGCTCAAGATATTGTCCGGCGCGCAGCCGCCGTCGAGTGGCAGTGTCGTTTTCTCGGGCAGCGATTACCGGCCATCCAGCCCCGATTCCGCCAAGCGTGCGGGCATTGTCACCATCTATCAGGAACTGAGCCTGATCCCGACGCTGTCTGTGGCCGAAAATATCTTCATCGGCCGGCAGCCGACAGGGCCGCTCGGCCTGATCGACTGGCGACGGATGAGGCAGGAGACGCGCGGCCATATCGCCCGTGTCGGCCTTTCCATCGATCCGGATACGCCGGTCTCGGCGCTGTCGGTCGCCGAGCAGCAGCTGGTCGAGATCGCCCGCGCGCTGTCGATCGAAAGCCGGCTGATCATCATGGATGAGCCGACGTCGGCGCTGACCGAGTCGGAGGTGCGCAAGCTGCTCGGGATCATGGACAGGCTGCGCGGTGAAGGGGTCGCCATCATGTTCGTGACCCACCGGCTGGAGGAAGCGAGCGCGATCTGCGACCGGATGACGGTGCTGCGCGACGGGCGGCTTGCCGGCCATCTGCTGCGCGTTGAGGGTCGGCCGATCCCCATTCCGCAGATCATCGAGAAAATGGTCGGGCGCGCCGCGTCCGAACTCTATGCCAGGCCGACCCAGCGCGAGATCGCGGGCGCCGTCCGCCTCAGCGTACGGGGCCTCCGAACCAAGCGGGATCCCGACGCGCCGCATGCCATCGTGCTTGAAGGCGTTGACCTCGAGTTGAAAGCCGGTGAGATCCTCGGGGTAGCCGGGCTGGTCGGCGCCGGCCGCACCGAGCTTGCACGGGCGATTTTCGGAGCCGATCAGATCGCGGCTGGCACGATAGAGTTGGACGGCCAGCCAATCGCGCCGAAATCGCCTGCCGATGCCATCGAGCTCGGCATCGGACTGGTACCGGAGGACCGTAAGCATCAGGCGATATTCTCCATGCTGGGTATTCAGCAGAATTTCTCGGTCGCCTCACTCGATACCTATTCAAACCGGTTCGGGTTCATGGCCGAAGGGCGCGAACGGCAATCGCTGGCTGCTTACAAGAAGGCCCTGTCGATCCGCATGGCCTCGCCCGAACAGGCAATCGAAGGGCTGTCGGGGGGCAATCAACAGAAGGTGATCATCGCCCGCTGGCTGGCGAGAGATCCGAAAGTGCTGATCGTCGACGAACCGACGCGCGGCGTCGATGTCGGCGCCAAGGCCGAGGTACATCAAATCCTCGTGCAACTCGCGGCGCGGGGCATCGCCATCATGGTGATATCATCGGAATTGCCGGAAGTGCTGGCAGTGAGCGACCGCATCGTCACCATGCGCCAAGGCCGTATCACCGGCGAAATGCCGGCGGTCGAGGCAACGGAAGAAAAACTCATGGCGCTGATGGCGCTCAATCAGCGGCCGGGAGAGGCTTGATGACGACGACGATGGAAACAGCGCCGCACAAGGGACTAAACATCTTCCGCATCCTGAAACAGTTCGGGCCACTGCTCTTTCTGATCATCCTGATGGCGGTATTCACGGCGCTAAAGCCGAGCTTTATCGATCCGATCAATGTCTTCAACATCATGCGGCAAATCTCGATCACCGGCCTGATCGCGCTCGGAATGACATTCGTCATCCTTACCGCGGGCATCGATCTCAGCGTCGGCGCGCTGCTGGCGCTGTGCGGTATGGTGGCGGCGATCGTCGCCAAGGGCGGTGCCGCGAGCACGCTCTCGCTCTCGGCCTCGGAAGGCGCCGGCTATGGCTGGTTCGCGGCCCTGCTTGCAGCCGTATTTGTCGGGGCGGCGGCAGGCGGCGTACAGGGACTGGCGATCACGCGGCTCAAGGTGCCGCCATTCGTGGTGACGCTCGGCGGCCTCACCATCTTCCGCGGGCTGACGCTGATGCTGTCCAATGGCGGTCCGGTTTCGGGCTTCAATGCCGATATGCGCTGGTTCGGCAACGGGCTTGTCGGTCCTGTGCCGGTGCCCGTGATCATCTTCGCCGTCGCGGCGGTGCTTTGCCACATCGTGTTGCGTTACACGCGCTACGGCCGGGCGGTCTATGCGGTGGGCGGCAATGCGGAAGCCGCGCGGCTGTCTGGCCTGCGCGTCGACCGAATCCTGATATCGGTCTACATGGTCGTCGGTTTTTTCGCGGGCCTCGCCGCTTTCGTACTGGCGGCGCGGCTTAATTCGGCGGAGGCGGTGGCCGGTCTCGGCTATGAACTGACCGTCATTTCGGCGGTGGTCATTGGTGGAACGTCGCTGTTCGGCGGCATAGGCAGTGTCGGCGGCACCGTCGTCGGCGCGGCACTGATCGGCGTGTTGCAGAACGGGCTGCAGTTCAACAATGTCTCGTCCTACACGCAGTCCGTCGTCATCGGCCTGATCCTGATTCTGGCGGTGGCTTTCGATCGCTGGCTCAAGTCGAGAGCGAGGGTTTAGCGGACCTGTGGTTGGAATGATCGGCAGCGGGCGAAGTGAGCGCGTCGCAAGCAGTTGGAGCCGCCAGCCTGCCGTTCAGTTTCCGCTTCATGGTGCCGTGAGCCGCAGCCCTGCGGCGACTCACTGAGGAACAGAGGTGCTGCGTGCGCTACGCCGCCAACCTCTTGCCGGTGCTGTCGAACATGCAGACGCGGCCGACCTGTGGCGCGAGCCGGATGATTTCGTCCGGCTGGATTTCGACCCGGTCGCGGAACACCACGACGATGGTCTGATCCCCAACGGATACCGTCACCTGGATTTCCGGGCCAAGTGGCTCGACGACGATCACCTTTCCGGCAATGCCTTCGCCGGGACCGGCAAGGCCGAGATATTCCGGCCGGACGCCATAGATGCCCGCCGCACCAGTCGGTTGTTGTGTGCCCGGCGGCAAGGGCAGCCAGGCATCTGCGGCAAGCCGGAAAATCGGCGTGCCACCCATGATCTCGAACGTGCCGTTCAGCAGGTTCATCGAAGGCGAGCCGATGAAGCCGGCGACAAATATGCTCCGGGGATTGTCGTAGAGTTCGAGCGGCGCGCCGATCTGCTCGATATTGCCTTCGTTCATCACCACGATCCGGTCGGCCATGGTCATGGCCTCCACCTGGTCGTGGGTGACATAGACCGTGGTGGTGGTGAGCCGCCGGTGCAGGCTTTTGATTTCGGCCCGCATCGCGCCGCGCAGCTTGGCATCGAGATTGCTGAGAGGCTCGTCGAACAGAAACACCTGCGGATCGCGGACAATGGAACGCCCCATGGCGACGCGCTGCCGCTGTCCGCCGGAAAGCTGGCGCGGATAACGCCCCAGCAGCGGCGTCAGCCCGAGGATCTGTGCCGCCTCATTGACGCGCTTCTGCTTCTCAGCCTTGGGAGCGCCGGCGAGGGTCATCGAGAAAGCCATGTTCTCGGCAACCGTCATATGTGGATAAAGCGCGTAGTTCTGAAACACCATCGAGATGTCGCGCTCTTTCGGGGGTAGGTCGTTGACGACGCGCCCGCCGATGCTGATCGTGCCGGCGGTGATATCCTCCAGTCCGGCGATCATCCGCAACAGTGTGGATTTGCCGCAGCCGGACGGCCCGACGAGCACGACGAACTCGCCGTCTGCGATGTCGACCGAGACCCCGTGAAGGATCTCGAACGCGCCATAGGCCTTGCGTGCCTTGTCGATGTTGACTGTCGCCATCAGGCCGCCCCGATCCGGATTTCGTTGGAAGACAATGCGCCTTCATGAACGAGCAGTCCGAAACCACCATCAGCATAGGCTTCAGGGTCGGTGTCCTGTGCAGACAGAGAAACGCCGTCGGCTTCGAAGGTGATCGTATCGCCATTGGCGGAGACGCGCATCGAGATCGGCTTTTCGAACTCGGTCTTGAAGGCGGTTTCTGCGAGAACCTTCGTATCCTCGTCACGAACGCGAACGATCTGCATCTGGCCATCACGGGTGACGCGCGCGCCATAATAACGCCGCAACCCCTGAGCCCGCACAGCCATTCCGCCGTAGTTGCCGAGATGCATCATCACATCGCCGGACGCCTGATAGTCGGTCCATTGACGGGTTCCGTGGATGATGATGCCTTCGCCACGGTTCTGCGAAATCCGGAAGGCCTGCGGGAAGCGCTTGGAAAAGAAGCTCGCGCCGTTGACCCAGGACATCCGCCAGAAATCGCAATCGCCTGCCGGGCGCCTGAGGGTCAGCGCCGGTGCGCCATCCCAGCGCAGGTAGTCCAGCAGGATCCGGCCATCGGCGCGCTTGCCGGTACTGGAAATAGCAAGTCCCAGCTCGGCGATCGGCTGGCCGCCGGTGTCCGGCAACGTCCATTCCAGCAGTGCTTCCTTGCCGGCTTCTATCGTGACCGCAACGCTTTCGACATCGCGCAACTGGTCGCGCTCGTCATAGATCCGTGCGCGCAGCTTGACCTCGACGACGCCATTGTTGTCGGCGGCGGCCACAACGCGGGCCTTGACCACCTGGCCGGGATAGACCAGCGGCGTCGCCATCAGGTCATAGGTGCGCATGTCCAGCATTTCACGCGGCGAGAAAGTCGGGCTGGTGACGGCCGCGACCTGGGCTGGGCCAAGTGCCTCGTAATCGACCGACAGCGCCCGTCCACCGGCATATTCCGCATTGCCGATGCGTACCGCCTTGCTCTCGTTCTGGCCGGATTGAATCCTGAAACCTTGCTGACTTCCGGGAAGCGAGAAATGGAACTGCGCGCCGTCCTTGGGTGCGGTCAGCTTCTGGCCACCGGCAAGTTCGAGGCCGAGATTGGTGAGATAATAGGCCTGACGCACGGCGTCATTGATCGAATTGCCGCCATCGGCCGAGGAAATCAGCATGCGGTCGGCGATCGGGCCGCGCCAGTCCGGGCCCTCGTCGAGGCCTTCGAGGCCGTTCATGATCCCGAGCAGGCACCCGACATTGCCGGCGTTGCAATCGGTATCCCAGCCCGACGTGTTGACGATCATCTGCGCCTTCTGGAAATCGTGGGGCGCATAAAGTGCCGCCATCACCATCAGCGCGTGATTGGGCACGACATGGCAATTGCCGGGATATTTGTCGTAACCGTAATTGTCCTGGATCTTCTGGCGGGTATCGCGCCAGTCCGGATGCGCCTTGTGCCAGGCGCGGACATCGGCAATCAGCTTGGCGATCAGGCTGTCGCCCGGGATCTGAGCAAGGCCTGTGTCGAGCAGATGGTCGATATCGGACGAGCCGAATGCTTCAGCTTCCATTGCAGCCCAGAGCATGGCGGCATAGACGGATTCGCCGTCATGGCTGACCTTGCCGGCCTGTTCGGCGAGCTTTGCGGCGAGTTCCGGCTGGCGCGGCGCGACCATCGCCCAGCCATCGATGAAAATCTGCGCGCCGATCTGTTCGGCGACGGCCTGGCCGTTCTTGGCGGTCGAGCCGGATTCGGGCGCCGCGATGCCGCTCTTGAGGTTCAGCCAAGCCGTGTGCTCGGTGGAGTTGCCGTTACCGCCCCACCATAGGATGGCCCGGTCCTCGACGATATAGTTGAGCCAGGCCTTGCCGATCTCTTCGGCGGAGAGGTTGGTCTTGACGCCGTAATCCTCGAGCGCACGGATGAAGGTAAACGTGCCCGCCACATCGTCGTCGGTGACCACAAGTGGCTGGTTCAGCCGCTCATGCACATAATATTCAATCGGGCCGAGCTCTTCCATGATCCTCTGGTAGGTCCAGCCCTCGAAGGGGCGGCCGAGATAGACACCCACCAGTTTGCCCAGGACGCCGGCATAGACACGTTCGAGATAGTCGTTCGGAAGCTGCATTTCAGAATACTCCGTATGTGAATTTTGAATTGGGTATCACCCCTTGACCGAGCCGCCGGCCATCCCCTCGATGAAGCGCTTCTGCATGAAGACGAACAGAGCAACGACAGGAAGGACGATGATGAGTGCTGCGGCCATGATCTCGCCCCAGTCGGAGCTGTATTGGCCGGAGAGGAGATAAAAGCCGATGACGGCGGTGACGTTTTCCTGCTTTTGCAGGAAGGTCGTGGCAATCAGGAATTCGTTCCAGGAGTTCAGCCCGATGATCAGCGCCACGGTCAGGATGCCGGGCGAGACGATCGGCAGCATGACCCTGTAGAAAACCTGCCAATGCGTTGCGCCGTCGACGATCGCTGCCTCTTCGAGTTCCTTCGGAACCGCGATGAAATAGGTCCTGAGCAGCATCACCGCGAACGGGCTGTAGAGTGCGCTGTAGATCAGCGCCACGCCGAAGATATTGTTGATCAGGCCGAGCTTGGCGAAGCCGAAATACAGCGGGAAAATATAGAGCTGAATCGGGGCGGTGGTGGTCGCCAGCAGATAGAACGTCAGCAGTTTCCAGGATTTGATCTTCTTGCGGGCGACAACATAGGCCGTCAGTGACGATGTGGTGCACACCAGCACGATCGTCGTGCCGCTGACGATCAGCGAGTTTATGAATGTCTGGGTGAATTTCGCGTGCGCCCAGGCATTGGAGAAATTCTGCCAGCGGATCGTATCGGGAAATGCCAGCGGGTTCTGCACGATCTGTGCCGCCGGCTTCAGCGAATTGAGAACCAGAAGGGCGATCGGGAAGAGCGAGATGAACGCGAATATGCCGAGTACGATATAAGAGATCGTCAGCGTTGTGCGACTTTCGACCAGCCTCATTGCTCGCCCTCCCGAGTTTGTATGCGGACGTAGAAGAAGGTGCCGACCAGTCCGAAAAGGCTGATAACCATCGCCGCGGCCGCCGCCTGGCCGACATTCAGGTCATAGAAAGCCTTGCGGTAAGCGAGCGTGGACAGCAGTTCGCTGGAGAACGCCGGCCCGCCCTGGGTCATGACATAGACGAAATCGAACGCCAGGAACGACCAGATCACCGTCATGATCATCAGCAGCGTGATCGTCGGCCTGATACCCGGCAGCAGGACATAGCGCATCATCTGGAAATAGGTGGCGCCTTCGATGCGGGCCGCCTCGATCTGCTCCTGCGGGACCTGCCGCAGTGCCGCGAAGAAGATGACGCAGAGAAATCCCCACCAATGCCAGAGATCGACGGTTGCCACGCCGAACAGTGATATCGAGGGCTGGGTGAGGGGATTGGGGATCGGCAGACCGTATTTCTTGAGGACTCCGAACAGGCCCGTGACGGGACTGTAGATCATGCCCTGCCAGACGCGCGCAGTGATGACAGTGGCGATGACCACCGGCAGGAAATAGACGATCTGGAAGAAATTGCTGCCGCGCCGCACGATCAGCAGCATGGAGGCCGCGAGCAGCCCCATGGCAATCGGCACGATCAGGAACACGGCCGTCCAGATGATGTTGTTGCCGAGCGCGGACCAGAAGACGCGATCGTCCGCCAGCGCCCTGAAATTGTCGAGGCCCGCGAAGGTCGGCGTCGAGATGCCGTCCCAATTGTAGAAGGCAAGCAGGACAGTCAGCAGTGCTGGCACCAGCACGATGACGAAATTGATGATCATCGTCGGAACGATGTAGAGCCGGTGCATGGAATTCTCCTCCGAGGAGGGGCAGCGCCGAACGCGCCACCCCTCATGCCGAGTGGATCAACTAGGCGCGTGGTGGGATTGCCGGGGCTTTGCCCGCGTCCTTTTCGCTCTTGAAGGTCTCGTCGATTTTCTTGAGGAAGTCAGCCGACGAGGTCTTCTTGAGCCAGACTTCTTCCATGCCGCTGACGAGATAAGTATCGGTAGCAGGCGGCAGAAAGGTCCACGTCGTGTAGCCGTACTGGCCGTTGCCAACGGCGGTCGCGAGGTTCTTCATCACCTCGCTGTAGAGCGGCAACACCTTGTCGGAAAGCTTGACCTTGGAAAGATCCTTCAGTGGCAGGTTCCACTCGCCCTGCCAGGCGGAGTTGATTGTGCTGTAGAACTCGGGGCTGAAGATGTAGTCGAGCGTGGCGGCGGCACCATCCGGGTTCGCCGATTGTGCATTGACCGAGAATGTCGAGCCGACGCCAAGCGCGTAGACCGGGTCACCCTTCATGCTCGGGAAGCCGACAAACCCTGCTTCGACGTTGTTGGCGGTGAAATAGGTCGGGATATTGCTGAAGTTCCAGGTGCCGGTCGGCGCCATGCCGGCCCCGCCGGTGGCGACCTGTCCGAAAGCCTGTTCCAGCGTCAGCGAGAAATAGTTGTCGCCGAAAAAGCCCTTGTCCCACCACTCGGTGAGCTTGTCGATGGAGGCGACGAAGGCCGGATCGGTCCAGGGGATCGCCCCGGTCAGCGCCTTGTAGACATTCTCAGGCCCGGCAACCGAATTAAGGATGATCGAAACATAGTGTTCGTTGGCCGGGCGCCAGTCCGCATTGCCGGCGCCGAACGGCACGATGCCCTTGCCTTTCATTTCCTCGGCCAGGGCTTCGAACTCGGCGATCGTTTTCGGCGCTTCCCAACCATTGGTCTTGAACAGGGTCTTGTTGTAGAAAAGTCCGAGCGTTTCGTAGGTCTTGGCGAGGGCATAGAGCTTGCCGTTATAGCGGCCGAGGTCGAGGAACAGCGGGAGAATCTTGTCGCCCCAGCCGTATTTCTGCGCGTAGTCATCAAGTGGCAGCAACTGCCCGGCCTGGGCCATTGCCGCGACATAGCTTGGACCCGCCGTGAAAACGACGTCCGGGCCGGTGCCGGAGAGCATGGCGACGCGAAGCTGCTTGTCGAGATCCGATCCCCGGAAATCGACGCTCAGCAGATGTTCCGGATGTGCGGCGTTGAACGGTGTCACCAGAAGATTGTTGAGATTTTCCTGGTTTTCCGGCGATGCAGATTCATACCAGAAGACGACGGGCTTCTGGTCCGCTGCGAATGACAGCCGGGGCAGAAGCGGCATGCTGGCCAGACCTAGCCCGGCTTTCAGAATTGTACGACGATCCATGATTTCCTCCTCCAGGATTGTTCAGGTGGCTCGTGTCGAGCCCCGTTGGATTAGATTGAAAGGCATTTCGAGCGCGGTTCCCGCGCCGGTCTTGGTTCCGCGCAGCCGTTCCATCAGCGTCTGCGCGGCCTGCACTCCCATTTGCCGCTGAAACTGCGCGACCGTGGTCAGCGGCGGCGTCACAAGTTTGGCAGCCGAGATATCGTCGAAGCCCACGACGGAAATATCCCGTGGAATGTCGATATTGCGTTCGCGCAACGCCTGCATGACGCCGATCGCCATCAGGTCATTGGCCGCGAAGATGGCCGTCGGTTCGAACGGGCTTGCAAGTATGCTTTCGGCTGCCCGAGTGCCGCCGACCTCGTTGAACTCTTCATCGATAACGACGTGCTCCAGATAGCCGGCATCAGCGAGCGCTGCCCGGTATCCTTCGATCCGAAAGGCCTGCGGCCCACCGCGTCCGGCCACCATGGCGATGCGGGAATGGCCTTGGGCGATCAGGTATTCGGTGACCGCAAGTGCCGCTGCGCGGCTGTCGACGAAGATGTCGTCGACCGCGATATCTCCGCCGCGTTTCTTGGACGACTCGATGCGGACGACAGGCACGCCGGCTTCGACCAGGGAACTGAAATCCGAGGCGCGCAAAGTGAAGAATACTCCGATCACGCCATCGACACGTCCCTGGCGGGCCCAGTCGAGGAAGTGCCGCTCGCGTTCGGGCGAGCCATCGGTGTTGACCGCCAGCACGTCATAGCTCAGGCCATCGGTGACCGACTGGATACCCCGGATTAGGGACGGGTAAAACGGGTTGGTGATATCGGGCACGATGCAGGCAATCGTCATCGAGCGGCTGGTCTTCAGCGCCTGTGCAAAGCGGTTCGGCACATAGCCAAGATCCTTGGCGGCCTTGGTGATGCGTGCCCAGGTCTCGGCCGGTATCGACGGGGCTCCGCCGCCGCTCAACACCATGGAGACAGTGGCCTGCGAGACGCCTGCCGCCTTGGCTACATCCTTTTGAGTCGCCCTTCCCAATGATGTCCTCCCATCACTTATACGTATTAGTGATACGTATCAATAAACGGATGCGGCTCTGGGAGTCAAGCGACTCATTTAATTAATTGGCAGCCCTAAACCCGGTTTCAGACAACGTCCTTGGGCAGTCCCCGCCATTTGCTGAGTTCTTTTGAACTACACGATTGCTTTTGACCGGCATTTCATATAAACATATAACGATGCCTTTATGTACTAATATGAGATTGAAATGCCAGAATTGACCGATATGCTTTTCGACGCGACTGAAAATGTTGACTACGGCAGCACGCGTGACGCGCTGATTGCCGCCGCACACCAGCGCATTCTCGTTCTGGACGGCGCGATGGGCACTCAGATCCAGGGCCTCGGCTATGTCGAAGATCATTTCCGCGGGTCTCGCTTCGGCGGCTGCGCCTGCCACCAGCAGGGCAACAACGATCTGCTGACGCTGACCCAGCCCGCAGCGATCGAGGAAATCCATTTCCAGTATGCGATGGCCGGCGCCGATATCATCGAGACCAACACGTTCTCGTCGACCTCGATCTCCCAGGCCGATTACGGCATGCAGGACATGGTTTACGAACTCAATCGCGATGGCGCGCGACTTGCCAGGCGAGCCGTAAAGCGTGCCGAACACCTCGACGGTATCAGGCGCTTCGTGGCGGGAGCCTTGGGTCCGACCAACCGCACTGCGTCGATGTCGCCGGATGTCAACAATCCCGGCTATCGTGCCGTGGCCTTCGACGATCTGCGGATCGCCTATGGCGAACAGTTGCGTGGACTGATCGACGGCGGCGCCGACCTGATCCTGATCGAGACGATCTTCGATACGCTCAACGCCAAGGCGGCGATCTTCGCAGCCAAGGAGATCTTCGAGGAGAAGGGCGTCGAACTTCCGGTGATGATCTCCGGCACGATCACCGATCTTTCCGGCCGCACCTTGTCGGGCCAGACGCCGACCGCCTTCTGGCATTCCGTCCGTCATGCCGATCCCTTCACCATCGGGCTCAATTGCGCGCTCGGGGCCAACGCCATGCGGGCGCATCTCGCCGAACTGTCCAGCGTCGCCGATACGCTCACCTGCGCCTATCCCAATGCCGGACTGCCGAATGCTTTTGGGCAGTATGACGAAAGCCCGGACTTCATGGCTGCCCAGATCGAGGAATTCGCGCGCGACGGTCTCGTCAATATCGTCGGAGGATGCTGCGGCTCGACGCCCGAGCATATCCGCGCCATCGCGGCCGTCGTCGGCAAATATCCTCCGCGTGCGATACCCGAGCACGCGCCGTTGATGAAGCTCTCCGGCCTTGAGCCCTTCACGCTCACAAGGGATATCCCTTTCGTCAATGTCGGCGAGCGCACCAATGTCACGGGCTCGGCGAAATTCCGCAAGCTGATCACGGCGGGTGATTATGCGGCGGCCCTTGATGTCGCCCGCGATCAGGTGGCGAATGGCGCCCAGATCATCGACATCAACATGGACGAGGGTTTGATCGACTCCAAGGCGGCGATGGTCGAATATCTCAACCTGATCGCCGCCGAGCCCGATATCGCCCGTGTGCCGGTTATGATTGATTCATCCAAATGGGAGGTGATCGAGGCGGGGCTGAAATGCGTTCAGGGCAAGCCGCTGGTCAATTCGATCTCGATGAAGGAGGGCGAGGAAGCCTTCCTGCATCATGCCAAGCTGGTGCGCGCCTATGGCGCCGCGGTCGTCGTCATGGCCTTTGACGAGCAAGGCCAGGCCGATACCCACGCCCGCAAGGTGGAAATCTGCACGCGCGCCTACAAGCTCCTGACCGAGCAGGCCGGTTTCCCGCCCGAGGATATTATTTTCGATCCCAATATTTTCGCGGTTGCCACCGGCATCGAGGAACACAACAATTACGGCGTCGATTTCATCGACGCGACCCGCGACATCACCGCCACCCTGCCGCATGTGCATATATCCGGCGGCGTCTCGAACCTGTCGTTCTCCTTCCGCGGCAATGAGCCTGTGCGCGAGGCGATGCACGCCGTTTTTCTCTATCATTGCATCCAGGCTGGCATGGACATGGGCATCGTCAATGCCGGCCAGCTCGCGGTCTATGAATCGATCGATCCCGAACTGCGCGAGGCCTGCGAGGATGTAGTGCTCAACCGCAATTCCAATGCCACGGAGCGGATGCTGGAGCTTGCCGAGCGCTACAAGGGCACGGCGGGCAAGGAGGCCAAGGAGCGCGATTTGAAATGGCGCGACTGGCCGGTCGAAAAACGGCTGGAGCATGCGCTGGTCAATGGCATCACCGAGTTCATCGATCTCGATACCGAGGAAGCGCGTCTCACCGTCGAGCGTCCCCTGCATGTGATCGAGGGACCGCTGATGGCCGGGATGAACGTGGTCGGCGATCTGTTCGGTGCGGGCAAGATGTTCCTGCCGCAGGTGGTCAAATCCGCCCGCGTCATGAAGCAGGCCGTTGCTCTGCTGCTGCCCTACATGGAGGCCGAAAAACTGGCCAATGCCGCCAAGGGAATCACCGGCGAGCGCGAGACTGCCGGCAAGATCCTGATGGCGACGGTGAAGGGCGATGTCCATGATATCGGCAAGAATATCGTCGGCGTCGTGCTGGCTTGCAACAATTATGAGATCATCGATCTCGGAGTCATGGTGCCGGCCACCAAGATCCTCGAAACGGCGAAGGCCGAGAAGGTCGATATCATCGGCCTTTCCGGCCTGATCACGCCCTCGCTGGACGAAATGGCACATGTCGCCGCCGAAATGGAACGGCAGGGTTTTGACATTCCGCTGCTGATCGGCGGGGCTACCACCAGCCGGGTGCATACGGCGGTGAAGATCCATCCGCGCTACGGGGCGGGGCAGGCGGTCTATGTCACCGATGCCAGCCGCGCGGTCGGCGTGGTTTCAAGCCTGTTGAGCCGCGAGGTGAAACCCGGTTACGTAGAAACCATTCAAGCCGAATACCGCAAGGTCGCCGATGCCCACGCCAGGGCGGAATCCGCCAAGCAACGGATTTCACTCGTGTCGGCGCGCGCCAATGCGCACAAGATTGATTGGACAAATTATCAGCCGCCCAAGCCCTCGTTCATCGGCACGAAAGTGTTCGACAACTGGGATCTTGGCGACCTCGCGCGCTACATCGACTGGACGCCGTTCTTCCAGACATGGGAATTGAAGGGACGCTATCCCGCCATTCTCGAGGATGAAAAGCAGGGCGCCGCCGCCCGGCAATTGTTTGAAGACGCTCAGGCGATGTTGAAGCGGATCATCGACGAAAAGTGGTTCCAGCCTCGTGCGGTGATCGGCTTCTGGCCGGCCAATGCGGTCGGCGACGACGTGCGCCTCTATGCCGACGAAAGCCGGGCGGCGGATCTGGCGACGTTCTTCACGCTGCGCCAGCAACTGACAAAGCGCGACGGCAAGGCCAATGTGGCGCTCAGCGATTTCGTCGCGCCGGCCACCTCAGGCAAGGCCGATTACATCGGCGGTTTCGTGGTCACCGCCGGTATGGAGGAAGTGGCGATCGCCGAGCGTTTCGAGCGCGCCAATGACGACTATTCCTCGATCCTGGTCAAGGCGTTGGCGGATCGATTTGCCGAGGCATTCGCCGAGAGGATGCATGAGGTGGTTCGGAAGGAATACTGGGCCTATGCGCCGGACGAGAATCTGGCGCCCGAAGACCTGATCGGCGAACCCTATCAGGGCATCCGTCCGGCTCCCGGCTATCCCGCCCAGCCAGATCATACCGAGAAAGCAACATTGTTCGAACTGCTGGACGCCGAGAAGGCCGCCGGCGTCAGCCTGACCGAGAACTATGCGATGTGGCCGGGCTCATCGGTGTCGGGCGTCTATCTCAGCCATCCCGAAAGCTATTATTTCGGCGTCGCCAAGGTCGAGCGCGATCAGGTCGAAGATTATGCGGCGCGGAAGAACATGCCGGTTTCAGAGGTCGAAAGATGGTTGGGGCCAGTCCTGAATTACATCGTCGCGCCGGCCGTTCAGGCTGCGGAATAAGCGTTTGCGATCGGCGTCGCGGTTTGTTTTCAAGACGCCACGACCATGTCGCAAATGCAGCCGCGATGTCGCAAAGTCTATGGTCATATAGAGTCAATTGAGGTGCTGGCCGGTTTCACCATCGGCCAGATAATTGGGAAGCCGGTATGATCCCGGCGCTGCCCCCGCAACGGTAACAGAGTGCGAATTGTGACGGGAGTCCACTGGGCCGCAAGGTCTGGGAAGGGTGTCGCAAAGTCCGGCAGGACAGCTCTTGAACCCGGAAACCAGCCTCGAGATATTGCAACTCGACTGATCGCGGTGGGCGATCAAGAGGTGGATCGCCGTGACCGCCGGGTTTTCCAGATCCGCGATGCACTGGCGGTATTCCCTCCAGTTCCACCAATTTCAGTCCTTGACCATACGAGGACAGGACATGGATATTCGCTCCGAAATGCTTTCCCGGCTGCGTGGCCGCAAACCCGGCTACAGCCTTGACCAGCCTTTCTATATCGACCCGGATTTCCATAAGCTCGACATGGAGACGATCTGGTATCGAGGACCTGCAATGTGCTGAAGATTTCGGGCGACGTGGAGATGAACCACAATGGCGGCATCCTCGATCACCAGATCGACGATGGCTATATTCTCGCCTGTTGTTCCCGGCCGCTGACTGCCGTCAGCATCGAGGCGTGAAATGGACATGGATGAATCCACCCCGACTTCGTCCTATCGACAAGCCGGGGCCTCCGAAGAGATGTTTCTCATCTGGTTTTTCGGTCTGCCTGATGAAGCGAATGTCGCCGATGCTGCACGCGTCGAAATCGCCCGGATCGATAATGAAGCCTCGTCTTGCGAGCATATTCTCAGGCTTAGGGGCCTGTTGATCCAGGCCACGCTCAATCAGCCTGCCGGCCCGCGCACGCGCAAACGCCAGCGGCATTGACGCCGCTGGCCGCTCCGAAGCGATCAGCCGGGCAAATCGGCTTTTTCAGCTTCGGTGCCGGCGCCGCCCGGCGGCAGGAAGCTTGCGGCGAAGGCTAGCGCCCGCATCGGTTCGTCGCCGATCGGCGATATCGAATGAACGGCGTTCGGCGGAATGTAGACCAGGTCGCCGGGAACGACTTCGCGCTTCTCGTTCTCGATCTGCATCAGCGCCTTGCCCTTGAGCATGTAGTAATATTCATGGGTATTGTGGCGGTGCGGCTCGAGATGCGTATGCGCGGCGATCTCGAATTCGGAAACGTATTCGAGATAGGATCCCTCAGTGACGGCCCGCATGGCCTCCTTCGGCACCATGAAATAGGTCTTGCAACTGCCGCCATGCTCGATGGTCGGCTCGATCTTGGAATTCATCACGTCCATGTTCTTACTCCGTCAGTGGCGCTGTCCGCGCTTATGATTATTGTGCAAGATAGCCGCCGTCGACGACCAGTTCGCTGCCGGTGACGAACGAGGACTCGTCGCTGGCGAGAAACAGGCAGCATTGGGCCACCTCGCGCGGCGTGCCCATGCGGCCCATCGGCGTGTTGCCGATAATGCCGTTGTTCATCTCGTCGGATTGCGCGGTGACCAGCGGCGTGCGGATCAGGCCCGGGTGCACCGAGTTGACGCGAATGTTTTCCGGCGCATAGGAAACCGCCGCATTCTTGGTCATATTGCGAACGCCACCCTTGGCGGCATTATAGGCGGCGGCACCGGGCACGCCGACATTGCCCCAGATCGACGAGAAATTGATGATCGAACCCTTGCCCGCCTTGCGCATCGCCGGCAGGACGCCCTGCATGCCGAGGAAGGAACCGGTGAGATTGACGCCGATCACCTTGTTCCAGTCGTCCAGACCCGTTTCCATCACCTGCCCATAGTTGAACACGATGCCGGCATTGTTGACGAGAATGTCGATCTGGCCGTGCGCGGCCAGCACCTTTTCGATGGCCGCCTTCCAGTCGGATTCCCTGGAAACATCGAGCGTGATATTTTCGATACCCGGAGCGTCCTCACCCTGCTTGACGTCACCGGCGATAACCTTGGCGCCTTCTTCGGCAAAAAGTTCGGCCACGGCGCGGCCGATGCCTTGGGCGGCACCCGTCACGATCGCCACTTTACCGCTTAGTCTTCCCATTAATTCCTCCTCCATCGGCAGCCCTGCTGCCCTGCAAATATGCTACTGGCCTATTCCGATCAGGATCTTCAGATGGTCTCCTCCCGGCTTTCCAAGTTCGTCGAAGCCCCCCTTGATGGCGTCATCGAGGGCCACGCGGCCGGTGATGATCTTTTCGACCGGGAAGCGGCCGCTGGCAATCATGGCGATGACCCGCGGGCCGCTGGTGATCGGGAACCCCCAGCAGCCCATGATGCGGACGGCCTTTTCGGAAACCTTGAACATGTCCAGCATCGGCGTTTTCACAAAAAGGCCCACCTGCGCGATCGTGCCCGTGCGCTTTACGGCGTCGAGGCAAAGCGTGAGTGCATCCTGATGGCCGGCGCATTCGATGCAGATATCGACGCCCATGCCGCCTTCCGTTTCGCGGGAGAGAATGTCCAGCAGTTCATCGCGGGTGCCGTTATGGATGGTGACACCCTTGAAGTCTGCAAGCCGCGCACGGCGGGCGGCATTCGGCTCGAATACATAGACGGAGGCAGCACCGGCATAGACGGCGGCGAGCGCCACCAGTGCTCCGATCGGCCCCGCGCCCGTCACAAGCACCGTCGAGCCCGGGAAAACCCCCGCCTGGTCGATGGCGTTGAGCGCCACCGACGCCGGTTCCGCGATTGCACCCTGCTCGTCGCTGACTTTATCCGGCAACTTGACGACATTCTGCGATGGCAACATCGCATGTTCCCCCATGCCGCCCCATTGCCAACTGAGGCCGACAAGGCCGGTCGCCGGGCTGATATGGCCGAGATTGCGGCGGGTGAAATAATCGCCGGGCTTGTTGAGATGCGGGATAATCGCAACCCGGTCGCCAACCTTAACATCGGAGACCTGCCTGCCGACCGCCGTGACGCGGGCGGAAAACTCATGGCCGAGGATCTGCGGCGCGACGGCGCCGGTGAACGGGTGCGGCGTGGTCGGCACCAGGATCGGTCCTGCCTTATATTCGTGCAGGTCCGTGCCGCAGATGCCGCTCTGCAGCACCTTGACGACGACCTCATCGTCGCCGGGCGGCACGGGTGGATCGACATCGTCAATCCTGAGATCGTTGCGGGCGTGGAAACGCAGTGCTTTCATCTTCGTCTCGATTTCTCTGGCTTGAACTATTCGCGGTTGTCGACGCGCATCATGAATGGATTGATTTTCACCTCACGCCAGACATTGGCCTGCGCGAAGGGATCGTTGGAGTTGAAGGCGATCACATCCTCGATGGCGTCAGCGGAAAACACGAACAGCGAGCCGATCATCGTTTCCCCGTCAGTGGCGACGAGGGGACCGGAGATGACAGTGCTGATCTTTCCGGATGCGAGATAGGCCTTGTGTGCATCGTAATTGGCGAGGCGGCGCGGAAGGCCTTCGGCGTGGTCGAGGCAGTGGACGGCAAAAAGCATGATTGTAACCTGTTGTTCTCATGGGTTCGAGCGGATGCGACACTCATAGACTATTTGCCGCCCAACGCTCATCTCATTTCCTCGCGGCAACCGATTCCGACCATGGCTGAAGGAGGGTTGACGCTGTTTCCCTGTCCGGAACATAGTCGACCTGGTAGCGGGCGATCCGTACGTCTTTCAATTCGTTCCTGACCTTGAGATGAGCCGGATGGTCTGCATAGGCCGCCAGCGATGCCTGGCTGTCGAATTCCGAATAGAGCACGACATCGCAGGCATAGGATGCTTCCGAGACATCGATGCCGATCTCGATATTCAGAAGGCCCGGTATCTGGCCGGCAAGGCCTTCGAACCGCGTCTTGACGTCTTTCGCCGCCTGGCGCTTTTCCTCGACGTTGGAACCACTAAGATTCCACATGACAATATGCTTGATCATCGGCGCGATACCGGTATTTGCGGCGCGAGCCGGCCACTCCGTAAGCTTATGTTCATACGAACTTCCCCCTCGCTTCCCCGAAGCGACCATACATTTTGCAGCCGGGGAAAAAAGGCAGGCAGTCGGAAAACACTTTCCCGACTATCGCAAAAATGAGAATGCTCCTACCGCGATAGCCACAATGAATCGTGCCGTGATGGATGGTCTATCTGAATGATTTGACTGTTTTCGACTCGCTTAAGACAGTTTCCCCTGCAGATAAAAATGGATTTCTCATGGATCGCTGGAAAGAGATTGAGGTTTTTGTCCAGATCGCCGACATGGAAAGCCTTTCGAAGGCTGCAGAAGCCTTGAGCATGTCTATTTCGGCGACCAGCCGCCATCTTGCCGCCCTTGAGGAGAGGCTGAATGTCCGCCTGATACAGAGGACGACACGAAAACTGTCCCTGACAGGCGAAGGCGAGCAGTTCTACCATCGCGGCAAAGACATGTTGGCAAGCATGCGCGAGGCGGAGGCCAGCCTGAGCGCCGGCGCGATGAGGCCGACAGGCCTATTGCGGGTGAGTGCATCGCTGTCCTTCTGTCTGCTGCACCTGACGCCGATTATCCCGGCCTTCACGCAGCGATATCCGGAAGTGAAAGTCGAGATCATTGCCTCGAACCGCTACTATGACCTGGTTGAGAATGGCGTGGACATGGCAATCCGGGTTCGCCGTATCGAGGCGGATTCGTCGATCACGATCCGGCGGCTCGCGGAGACGCGGCGCGTCCTTGCCGCGTCCCCGACCTATCTTCGGAGGCATGGCACGCCGACGCATCCATCGGATCTGGAGAAGCACGACATGATCCTGTACGTCCTGTCCGACAACTGGAACCAGCTGAACTTCAGCAAGGGAGGGGAGACGGTCAGCGTATCGGTTTCCGGCCCGGTGCACTCGAACGACGGCCAAATCATTCGCGCGACCGCGCTCGATCACCTCGGCATACTCGCGCAGCCGGCCTATATCATCCAGGACGATCTGGATGCCGGACGCCTGGTGCGGGTGCTGGACGATTGGGACCTGCCCCGGTTGACGATGAACATCGTTTTTCCGACCAAGGCGCATCTGCCGGCCAAGACCCGGCTGTTTATCGACTTTCTCGTGCAACGGTTCAAAGACGGGGAATACGAGAAGATCTGGACGCAATAGAATTATCTGGACATCGGTGCCGCCCGCGATTGGCTTTACCGATCGAGGGCCGGGAAATATTTGGCGCCCGCATCCGTCAACAGCGGCCTGGCATCCTTGAAGGGTACTTTCACAAGATCGCTGGTGCAGGCGAAGATGACGTGGGGCAAGCTCCGCAAGGTGAAAACCATGCTGTCCTGCGTGAAATAGATGCCCAGGTTGGTGCGGACGAGATCGCTCATGCCGCAATCCGACTCAAGGGTGGCATCCGATTTGTCGCGATGGTCGTTGACGAATTTGATCAGCTCTTCGCTTGGGCCGAAATTCAGTCCGGTCGTATCTTCGACCGAGGTCGGATCGACCACTGTGCCGTCCTCTCTGGTCGCCACCCAGCCCCGCAGCAGCGATTCCGGTACCAGCGCCTCGCCCGTGCGCGCATCGACAAGCCGGTGGTCGGTGAAATTGTCGGGATAGGCGCCGCCGCAATAATAGCTGCCGCTCTCGACGACGCCCATCAGGCGCGACGTGAGATGTTCGACGGATACCGTTGCTCCGCCTTCTTCGAACCCCGTCGTTCCTTCGCCGCCCTGTCCAGACCAGCCGGAACCAAGATAACTCCTGGCCATGCAAGAGAATGCCGGCAGTTCGAACTGCAGGCGCTGTTGGTTCAGATAGGTGTTCAGCGGCGCGGGATCCTGGTTTCCGAGCTTCGTAACATAGGGATAAACGAGCTTGGTGCGCGGATCCTCGTCAAGGCGATAGGCGCTGTCGCCGACCGTCTGGACGGCGCCCTCTTTCATCGGCACGGCGATCTTCAGGAAATCATAAGGCAGGAGAGCCGGCGTCAGCACCGGCGGTTCGCTGGTGTCGGAAATAAATGTCGGGTCGATCGAATCGTAACCCTGATAGCTGTCGGTCAGCGCCCGCATCGCCTTGCGCTCAAGCTTGATGGGCAACGATTTGCCGCTTTCCTTGTCTTGCCAGGTTCCTTCCAGCGTGCCGCCGTCATTTTCGATCGTCAGGTTCCATTCGGCGCCAATGGGCGCGATTTCCAGGCGGTCACCGGCGTCACTCTTGCAGAGCTTTTCCGTGCATGGCTTTTCTTCCTGCAGGCTCAATTTTCCGTCTTCAGCGGGTGTGGTTCCATGCAAGGGAATGTCGCCGCCCTTGTTGACATAAGAGTAGCGGCCAATGAGCTTTCCCTCCGCGTCGAAAGGCGCCAGTTCGACAATGATCGGCAGCTTGCCGATCGTGCCGGAATAGGCCGTGGCATCCGCAGCGGCGGAAGTCTGGGTGCCGGCGAGAAGAGCCAGGAGGCAGGCGATCTGGAGGCGCATGAAGAAGATACCGATCCGCAACAGCATATTGATTTGAATCCCTGCCTTCCGCTTAGCAATTATGTGCGGATTGCTCAAGCACATGCCGGAATTGCCAAGAACCCCGACGAGCCTGCACAGGAAACGGGTGGGCACCTTGCCTCGCAAGCGGCATAGATGAACGTGTCTTTCCTGATGGAATCCCGAGACCATGACCTTGCAGAACCGTGTGACACCCTTTGGCGACATTGTCGCAATACCGCAGCGGGGCATGATGACCGGCAATCGGGGTATCATTCACGATCCGGCGACGAAAACGCTGCTGAATCGCCGCTGGAGCAGCAAGGCCTGGCTGATCTGCACTTGCGAATACAAGCGCCGGCGCCGCGAAGTCATGGCTGGCCGAAGCTGGACCGAATTGTTTTTCCTGGATGAGGCCGTGGCTCTGGCGGCGGGTCATCGCCCCTGCTTCGTCTGCCGGCGCGACGCCGCACTTGCATTTCGCGCCGCGTGGGCGGATGCAAGGGGAGAGGAGAGGCCGACCGCCGGGGCCATGGATGCCGTTCTGCACCGCGAGCGCCTCGATCACGGCCGCAAGCGGGTTCACGCCCTGCCGGGTTCACCATCCGACCTGCCGGACGGAGCAGTGGTGGCCCAATCCGGAGTGGCGTTCACGATCGCCGGCGGCCGGGCATATCGCTGGACCGCGCAAGGCTATGAGACGCCTCAAGAGATCCGGCACGCCGATGGACTGTTGACCCCGCCTTCCACGCTCCAAGCGCTGCGGGCAGGCTACCGGCCTGTGCTGCATTCGGCAATCGAGCTTTCCAATCTTGCAAAGGAAGCCATGGAATGAAGTCCTACCCGACCTTCACGCCCACCGCCGATGTGGTTCGATCGACCGAAGAACGCGTCGCCGGACATAATTGGCAGACGGTGGCCGACGATCTCAGCGGCTTTGGCTGCGCTGTGCTCAACAAGCTCCTGACGCCGGACGAATGCCGGGAAATCGCCGCTCTCTATGCTGAAGAACACCATTTCCGCAGCCATATCCATATGGCCCGGCACGGTTTCGGCAAGGGGGAATACCGCTATTTCAGGTATCCGTTGCCTGATCTGCTGGGCGGCTTGCGCACCGCGCTCTATCCGCGCCTTGCCGGAATTGCCAATGACTGGAATGTCCGCATGGTGATCGGCGATCGATACCCTGCCGAACATGCGGCGTTTCTGAAGCAATGCCACGATGCCGGACAGACCCGCCCGACGCCGCTGCTGCTGCAATATGGTCCCGGCGATTTCAACTGCCTGCATCAGGATCTCTACGGCGATCTGGCGTTCCCGCTCCAGGTGGCGATTTTGCTCTCCGAGCCGGGGAGGGACTTTACAGGCGGTGAATTCTGCCTGACAGAACAGCGTCCCCGGATGCAAAGCCGCGTCGAGGTGGTGCCGCTCCGACAGGGGGACGCGGTTGCATTCGCGGTCCACAATCGTCCCGTGCAAGGCATCAAGGGCAATTACCGGGTCAATCTCCGGCATGGCGTAAGCCGCGTCCGGTCCGGCATGCGCCATACGGTCGGCATCATCTTTCATGATGCGAAGTAACAGCCGGTGGTCGGTTTTCTCATGACAAGCCAGCGCGGTACCGATATTATCGCATGCAATGACATCAATTAATTCCGCGAGCCGCGAGAGCCCGCGCCCGGCCTCCACCTTCCGCGAACGACTCGCCAATCTCCGCCATCTCGGCCGCCTGCTGGCCCAGATCTGGCGGACCAGCCGCTGGCTGACGATTGCCAGCATCGCCTTGCGGCTGGCGAGAGCGATCCAGCCGGTTGCGCTGCTCTATGTCGGCAAGCTCATCGTCGACGAGGTGGTGCGGCTTTCGGCCCTGCATGCGACAAGCCCCGGCCTCTCCGAATGGTGGCATCAAGGCAGGCTCGACATCATCCTGCCGCTGCTCGGCATCGAGTTCGCGCTGGTGATTGCCGTCGATCTCCTGACGCGGGCGACGACGCTTGTCGATTCCGTTCTCGGCGAAATGCATTCCAATACGGTCAGCGTCGAACTGATGCAGCATGCCGCGACGCTGGATCTCCAGCATTTCGAAAGCCCCGAACATCAGGATCGTCTGGAACGGGCGCGGCGGCAGGCGGCAGGGCGAAACGCGCTTCTGCCGCAGATGCTCGGCCAGGGGCAGGACATGATCACAGTCGCGACCCTGGCCGCGGGCCTGTTCGTCTATGCGCCGTGGCTGATCCTGCTGCTGGCGCTGTCGTTTATTCCGGCGGTCTGGGGCGAGGCGCGGTTCAACACCGCGTCCTATTTTCTCAGTCGAGGCCGGACGCCGGAGCGGCGGCAACTGGAATATCTTCGCCAGGTCGGCGCAGGTGCGGAGACTGCCAAGGAAATCAAACTCTTCGGGCTTGGCTCGTTTCTGGTAGACCGGTTCACGGCGCTGGCACGAACGATTTTTCTCGAAAACCGAAAACTGTCCATCGACCGGGCGATCTGGGGCGCGGCTCTCGCCAGCATCAGCACGCTGACCTATTATGGTGCCTATGCCTATATCGTCTGGCAGACGATCGCCGGCCATTTCAGCCTCGGCGATCTTGCGTTCCTGTCGGGCGCGTTTCTGCGGCTGAACGGGCTGTTCCAGAAGATCCTGCTGGGTTTCACGCAGATTGCCGGGCAATCGCTGTTTCTTGACGATCTCTTCTCGTTCTTCGAGATCCGGCCCACAATTCTGCCACCCGACAATCCCAGGGCTTTTCCGCAGCCGATCCGCCAGGGCATTGTCTTCGACAATGTCGGCTTTCGCTATCCGGACACGGAAATCTGGGCGGTGAGGGGGCTGAGCTTCACGCTTCGTGCAGGCGAGACGCTGGCGTTGGTCGGAGAAAACGGTGCCGGCAAGACCACGATCGTCAAGCTGCTGACCCGCCTCTACGATCCGGACGAAGGCCGCATCTCCATCGACGGCATCGACCTCAGGGAAATGCTGATCGAGGATATCCATTCCCATATCGGCGTGATCTTCCAGGATTTCATCCGCTACAGCCTGACGGCCTCTGAAAACATCGGCGTTGGCCGTATCGACGACAGCCAGGACACCGATCGTATCGAGACAGCGGCGGAACGCAGCCTCGCCGACACCGTGATAAACAAGTTGCCGCGCAAATATGACCAGCCGCTTGGCCGCCTGTTCAACAAGGGGCGAGACCTGTCCGGCGGCGAATGGCAGAAGGTGGCGATCGCGCGCGCCTATATGCGCGAAGCCGATCTCGTCATTCTGGACGAACCGACTGCGGCGCTCGACGCCAAGTCGGAAGCCGAGGTATTCGCCCGATTCAAGAGCCTGGCGAAGGACAAGACAGCGGTGCTGATTTCGCACCGTTTTTCCACCGTGCGCATGGCAGACCGGATCATGGTGCTGGAAAATGGCGGGATTCTGGAAGGTGGCACGCATGTGGAGCTGCTGGCGCGGGGTGGACGTTATGCGGAACTGTTCGAACTGCAGGCCGCAGGCTACCGCTGAGATCATATCTCTCCGATCTACGGCAGTTCGTGAATCCTGACGCCGGGGACAACGTTTCGGGCGATCTCGCAGAGATGCGCATGGTGCGTCAGGTAAATCACCTGACCGACTTTCGCCATTTCGCCGAGCAGCCGGAACACTTCTTCAGAGCGCGGATTGTCGAAGCTCTCCATGATGTCGTCGGCGATGAACGGCACGGGAGGCCGTACAGCGGCGAATTCTTCGTAGCCCGCCAGGCGAAGGGCGAGATAGAGCTGGAATTGCGTGCCGGTCGACATGTCGGTGGCAAGCTTCGATCCGCCGTCCCGTGACACGCCGATGAGGATTTCCTTGTCCTTGTCGGGCCTGGCCTGAAGGCCGGAATAACTGCCGCCGGTGATCAGGCGAAACGCTTCCGATGCCCGGTTCATCATCGAACTGCGGTGCTTTTCCCGATAGATATGCAGCGCCTGCTCAGCCGCGAGCGTGCCTGTCCTGAGTTTGAGATAGCGGATGGCCAAATCCTCGATTTCGAGGAAAATCGTGCGCCGCTGCGCTTCGATCCGGGCGACCGCGTCATCGCCGACCACGGCGTCGAGCTTGTCCTTGGCCCGGGTCAGCTCGGCATAGAGCAGCCGTGTCCGCTCGGTGAGATCCTCGATGCGTGCCGACAGTTCGATTGCCTGCCGTTCGATATCGGCGGCGTCCATCTCGGCAAGCTGCCTTTGAGCGTCCGCGTAGGTCGTGGCCCGGAGGTTTGCGGTGATCTGGTCCCGCAGGTCGGCGGCGCGGGCTTCCAACCGTTCCTTGACCCGGACCCGCTCCAGAAGCGCGGCTACTGCAGTCAACCTGTCGGTATCGAAAAAACCCGTCAGTTCGGCCTTGCGCGCATTGTGCACCGACAACTGCTCTTCCAACAGGCGGCGGCTCGCGATCTGTTCGTCGAGATCGGCCTGCCGATCGGCACGCATCTGCTGGGCACGAAGCGCGGCATTGCGCCGGCTCAGCAGCGCATCGGCGCTTTCGAGCGGGTCCCTGTCATCCAACGGTTCTCCAAGTTCAGCGAGAACGCCCGATATTTCATGTCTGAAGCTCGCCTGATCCCGCTCCATGGTGGCGACGCGTTGCGCCATCTGCTCGCGTTCGCGCAGTGCCGCAGGCAGCGCGCCAAGAACTTTCAACATCTCCCGGATCGCGGCGACGGAGTTCACTCTATCCGCAAACCAGGTTTTCGAGACGGCATCGACCCAGCCGCGGTGCCATGCATCTGCGGACGCCTTCGCCTCATCCCGATTGCGCCGGCGTTCGACCAGGTCCCGTTCAAGACCAGCCAGCGTCTTCTCGTAGGTCGCCTGCGAATTCTTCTGGATCGTGACGCGTGAAAGAAGATCCCGTGCCGTCTGCGTCAGATCGGTTGTCGGGACTGCAACCACGCCAGCCAGTTCGAGAGCCGATGCGAGCGCCGCCTCGTGTCTTGTGAGATCGGCTCTAAGCAACGCGATACCATTTTCCGCCTCCTGCAGCGCATCCCATGCCGCAAGCGCCTGGCTTCGGCGGTTCGACCAGCTTTCCAAGGAGGAAAGCTGGTCCGAAGCGTCCGGTCCGGCGGCCATGGCGCTCGGCAGCAAGGCGCTGATCCTGGCCAACAGGACAGCATTCTCAGACTTCGCCTCGGAAAGCAGCTCTTCCTGCCTTTCGAACGCGGCGGCACCCGCTGAAAGCGTCTGCGTCAGTTGGCGCAGTTCCGCCAGATCCTGTGATCGCATTAGCCGTTGGCTTGACAGCGTATCGTCCTGCCGCATCCGCTGTTCGAACACCCGCGCACTTTCGAGATCGAGCTTGCCGAGATGCGTTTCCCAGGCGGCATCGCGGTCGCGACGAAAATTTCGGGCCTCGCTGTCGTCGATCGGGCCCTCTGTCGCCAGCGCAGCAATCCGGGCCTTGATCAGGCCCCGCTCCGTGACGAGGTCGCGCAGCCTTGTCTGGTGATCACTCATGCGCTTGTCTATTGCGGCGGCCTGGGCGCGCCAGGCCTCGATTTGCCTCGGCTCGGCTGTGCGGAGCGCGCGCAGGGTTTCCGCGTCGCCCACCCAGGGTGCGAGTTGCGCAAGCTGGCTGTCAAAGGTGCGGCGTAACCGGGCGCCGGCGCGCTCCTCGACGGCCAGTGCCGATGGGAGATCGGAGCCACTGAGTCTCCCCAATGCCGCCTCGATGAGAGCGATGGCTTCCGGCGGAAGGATCCGCGTCTCTTCGAAGTCTGTTTCACCCTCTCCGCGCAGATGTTCGAGAGCCTCATTGGAGCGCTTGAGTTCCCGCTCCGCCGCGGCCAGTTCGGCATCGACGCCCGAGCGCGTTTCGATAAGGTCGCGCAGGATTCCGGTCAACGATGCAGGCAGCAACAGGGTCTGCGGTTGCAGATGGCCCGTTTGCTCTAGATCGGCGAGAATGGCGGCAATGACTGCATCCTGCCCGGCCACGGCAATCCGGCGTTTCGGCAGGTCGTTCTCCGCCGTCCGGTAGCGAGCCCGGCCATCGTCAAGTTGCTCGATACGCGATGCGATGACGAAGATGCTGTCGTCCAGCACGATCTCGCTGATCTCGGATGCCAGCCGGTCGATGCTGCGGTCGGCGGATTCGATCAGCGCCTGCAATCGGGTCTCGTCGCGCGAAAGCTCGGGCAGAAGCGCAAACCACTCGGCCGGCGGTCGGGGAAGGTCGCCGAGACCATCGAGTTCCATCATCAGGCGGGAGAGTTCGCCCGCAATCGGCAGCGCACCCAAAATACGCGTCAGTTCCCCATGCCGTGTGCGGCAATCGGCAAGCTCGCCCATCGTGATTCCATAGGCTGCCTCGGCCTGGGCATGCGTGAACGTCAGGGCCGCAAAGGCTGCCGCGAACGTGTCGATTGCGTCGCGTTCGGCTTTCAGGGAACCGAGTTTCTTTTTCAGTTCGGCAAGCTGCGTGCTGGAGGACCGCTTCCTATAGATCATGCCCGCCTGTTCGGATGCGGAGACAAGCGACTTGCTGAGGCCGGCCAGACCGGTGCTTGCCGAAAACAGCAGCTCGCCAAGCTCACCCTTGCTCTGGATGATCGCGTTGCCGCCTTCCTCGAGCGACTGGTCGTCAAGCGAGAACATCGTCCGGTAGGCGTCGCGGCCGATGCCGCCGAGGGCGGACGAGAGCATGGCCTCGTTGACCGGCTGGCCGCGTCCGTCGAGCAGGCTGTTGGTCCTTTGTTTCAGGCGCACGAATTCGTGCTGGCAACCATTGAATTCCAGCAAGGCACCGATTTGCATCGTATTGTATGGATGCAGGAAGCTGAAGGTATTTTTCTCGCCCATACCAAACAGCAGATCGAGATAGGCGGCAAAGGTCGTGGTTTTCCCGGCTTCGTTCAGGCCGTAGACGATGTGCAGATCCGGCGAGCCCGCAGACACCGTGCCGAATTCGATCGAATGATCGGTGAACTTGCCGAAGCGGGTGAGATCGAGCCGCTGGAGACGCATCAGGGCTGCTCCCGATCCGTCGCCTTCATCCGAGCGGCGATGTCATCCGTACTCTCAAGCATCAACTCCGCGACAAAGGCGTCGAACGCCGCCCGGTCCTGTCCGGCGAATTTGCGGCTTTCGGGCGGCAGGTCATCCAGCAGTTCCTGCACCATCTGGCCGATTTCATCACGGAAGCCGGCGCGCGCGATCACGTCATCGCGCATCAACCGGCCAAGTTCGACCACCGGATCGGCGGCACCCGTTCCTCGTTCCTCCGGTGCGTGCACGGCAAGTTCGAGTTTCTCGATCCAGGTATTGTCGAGCTGGGCTGAACGTTGTTCCGCCTCCGTCTGGAATAGATCGGCGTCTCGCCGCAGACGCCAGGAAAGCGGCGTCGCCCCGGTCAGCCGGATGCGGGCAACAAGATGGTTGGAGCGGGCCTTCTCCCGCCCGGCGCGCATCGCGGTCTCGATCGCGGTGACCGCGTCCCGCCACTCGACGATCCCGGTCAGATCCACGCCGATCCGCTCGAATTGGGCGATGCCGGTGAGCCGTTCCTCGACCGTGACGCTCCGGTCATCCCCGATCGTCACCAGCGACACGGTCTTCTCACCGGCCTCGTTGATGTCGCGGCCCTGCGGCATGCCGGGCATGATAACAGTCGCGGCGCCCCTGTGGTCCGCCCGCTGGTGGATATGGCCAAGCGCCCAGTAGGCAAATCCGGATGCGTGCAGATCCGAGACGTTGCAGGGCGCATAGGCATCATGACCCGGCGCGCCGGCAAGACTGGTGTGCATGATGCCGATATTGACGGCGTCCGACGCCGGCGGCTTGTATTTGGGCAGCAGCGAATCCGGTGCCTGCGGTTTGGAAAAGCTGATGCCATGGATGGCAATGCCGAGGCCTTCCTTGCGGAACTCGACGGCCTCGGCGCGTCCCCCGAAAATCTTGACGGTCGGCGGCAAGACCAGTTCCTGGGTGATCTTCGACAATGCATCATGGTTGCCGCGAATGGTGAAAACCTGGATTCCGGCGCGATGCAGCCGCTCCATCTGCGATGCCAGAAAGCGCGCGGTCTTCATCGAAGTCTGGTCGCCGTCATAGAGATCGCCGGCAATGATCAATGCATCCACCTGCTCGGCGAGGCAAAGATCGACGATGCCGATCAGTGCCTGTCGCGTTGCATCGCCAATCAGGCTGGCCAGATCGGCGTTGCGCAGCGAAAGCGACCGCAGCGGTGAATCGAGATGAATATCGGCGGTGTGGACAAAGCGAAATGGCATTGATCATTCTCTAAAGCCAATTTGCCCGTCCCGCAATCTGCCGGTGTCTGTCACACACAACTTGACATGCGTCATCGCCCTTTGCCGGGCATGAAGTGGCAGCCGGCGTGCAGCAGAAATGAAGCGCGTGCTATTCCGGGATCGAACCCGCTTCAGGCAATCATCATCATCGATACCGCACGGCTTGTTCGGTAACGATCACATCCATGGGAATGTCATGAGGTTGCGGCCGGATGGTCGCGAGCTCTTGCGTCGAGTAGCCGACGCCGATGACCATTGCCGGCTTGGCGATCGAGGCCAAGGTCCTGTCAAAGAAACCGCCGCCGTAACCGAGCCGGAAGCATCCGTCGTCATAGCCGACCAGCGGCGCGATAACGATATCCGGCGTCATTTCGCGCCCGTGCTCGGGAATGGGAATATTCCACACGCCCCGGCCGAGCGGCTCACCCATCTTCCATGATCGGAAGATCAAAGGTTGCGCTTTCTGCACGACGACAGGCAGCAGGCACACACCCCCTCTATCGGAAACCCGCTGCATCCAGGGGCGGAGATCCGGTTCGCCGCGAAACGGCCAATATGTGCTGATGGTCTTTCCTGCGACGTCACCGATCACTTCATCCAGTGAAATTGTTATTGCAGCTGCATGCGAAGCGCGCTCTTCAGGCGGCAAGGCCAGACGTGCGGCAATTAATCGCTGCCTTTCCCGCTTCCGCCAGTCGGCGATCGTTTGAACTGCCGTCCCGCCATTGTTCAAGCCCATGCTGAGCGGATCGACATCGCCGGCGGAGCAAGGCGGAGACGAACATTCCTGAGCCGGGCCGTCTTCCTGTCCTGTCATCATTACGCTCTCCTCGTGAACCCCAATCCGCGATGACCTGCGCAGAATCGACGCGCCAAATACCAGAATCGTTGCGCAACGACCTTGTCATCGCAAAATATTGTGCAGATAACAGGCATATGACCAATTTCTGCTCATTTTTTTGAAGTCGATATGACGGACGCGCCGCGCACTGATGAGAAATCGACCTTTCTGTTCAAATTTCTATCGTTTTCGCCGATCCTTACCGGAGCGACGCTCAAGGAGCGGATGATCGGCTGCCTCGGTGCCCTGATCGGTATCTGCGTCACCGCGGTGATTTGCAGCTACGTATTCGGAGACAACGCACTCTTGCCGCTGATCGTTGCGCCGGTCGGCGCTTCCGCGGTGCTACTGTTTGCGGTTCCCGCCAGTCCATTGGCACAACCCTGGCCGATCATAGGTGGCAACACCATCTCGGCACTGGTCGGGATCACCGTCAGCCAGTTCGTTCACGATCCCATGCTGGCTGTTGGACTTGCGGTCTCCCTGGCTATCGCCGTCATGTCGTTCACGCGGTCTCTTCATCCTCCAGGCGGCGCGGCGGCCCTGACCGCTGTGGTCGGGGGGCCGGCTGTCGCCTCTGCCGGCTACATGTTTCCTTTCATCCCTGTGGGAATAAACTCGGTCATTCTGGTCCTGCTTGGCATTATTTTCCATCGCATCAGCCGCAGACGTTATCCGCATGCCGCAGTCCCGCCCGCCGTCAATACGCACGACACGGCGGATATTCCTGCTGCATTGCGCGTCGGGTTCAACAGCAGGGATGTCGATGCTGCGATTTTGGAATTCCACGAGACGCTGGACATCGATCGCGCGGATATCGATCGCCTGCTGCGGAGCGTAGAACAGCATTCGCTGGTTCGCACACGGAGCAAACTGCTCTGCAGGGATATCATGTCTCGCGACGTGGTCTGCATCGGGCACCGGGAAACCGCCCAGGTCGCGCGGCGGCTTCTGCTTGAACACGACATTCGCACTCTGCCGGTGCTCGACGATGTGCGCCGCCTGATAGGGACAGTCGGCTTGCGTGAGCTTGTCATGAGTGAAGGCATCGACGGCCGTCTGCCATTCTCAGAGGCAGAGACGGCGATCGAGTCCGATGCAGCTGTCAGCCTGATACCGAAGCTGACTGATGGCAGCACACATGCAGTCGTGATCGTCGATGCGGCAATGCATGTGACGGGCATCATCTCGCAGACCGACCTGCTCGCCGCTGTTGCAAACAGTCTGGCCGTGTCGCATGACAATGCGGCTTGACCGTCGCAATCTAGACGCCGGCATTTCCGCAGACTGGCCTTGGCCGGTAGCCTCTGGCGCGCTTTGATCTGACGACAGCCAGGAACAATTCCAATGCTTCCTTCTCGCTGTTGAGGAAATGCATTTTCATTCTTCCGCGCGTCCCGATCCGTCCCCAGTTTCGGACCACTGAAGTCCTTCCAAACAAGGTGGGTTCAATGGCAAGCATATAATAGCGGGCCATATTCTTTTCGGTGTCGATGCGCTCTACGTAGAGCCGGAATGATTGAGTTGTCGTCATCGGCGCAGAATCGCCGTATGCGCCGCCCGCGTCCAACCAAACTTATGAATCGAAGCGTCTGCATCGATTCATTATCGTGATGGGCGGGGCGTTGCTGGAGAATTTTCCCCTGCCGGGCATCATGCCGGACAAGCCGATCATGGCGGCAAGGTCTCGATGGGAGACAACCAGCTTGGGCTGGTGGCGCGGATCTCGCTGCCGATCATTCTGGGCAGATAAAGGCCGAATGGAAAACCTCTTGAGGGGCCGCACGTCACAGCCCGTGGAGACCAGCCGGGACCGCCGGCTGGTGCTCTATCGATAGACGTCTATTCTGCCGCGACATTGGTCGCAATGACCCCGCGGCGTATCTGATCGGCCTCGATCGATTCGAACAGGGCGCGGAAATTGCCCTCGCCAAAGCCCTCGTCGCCCTTGCGCTGGATGAACTCGAAGAAGATCGGCCCGATCACGGTTTTCGAGAAGATCTGCAGCAGGATCTTGGTCATGCCGCCGTCCAGCACGCCTTCGCCGTCGATCAGGATGCCGTGCTTCTTCATGCGATCGATCGGTTCGTCATGGCCGTTCACCCGGTCGTGCGACAGGTCGTAATAGGTTTCCGGCGGCCCCGGCATGAAGCGCAGGCCGTTGTCGGCCAGTCTATCGGTTCCCTGGTAGATATCGTCGGTGCCGACGGCGATGTGCTGGATGCCTTCGCCATTGTATTTCCTCAGATATTCCTCGATCTGGCTGGTGTCGTCCTTGGACTCGTTCAGCGGGATGCGGATCTTGCCGCAGGCCGAGGTGATGGCTCGGCTGGTCAGGCCGGTGATCCGGCCGTCGATGTTGAAGAAATGTATCTGCTTGAAATTGAAAAGCTCGCGGTAGAAGTCCCACCAAGTGTCCATATTGCCGCGGAAGACATTGTGGGTCAGGTGATCGAGATAGTAGAAACCGACGCCTTGGGGCTGCGGGTCACGTTCGCCGAGCCACTCGAATTCGGCGTCGTAAGCGGACCCCTTGGCGCCGTAGCTGTCGATGAAATAGAGCAGCGAGCCGCCGATGCCGACGATCGCCGGCACATCGAGCGCCTTGCCATCACCCTCGTAAGGCGTGGCGCCTTTCGAAACCGCATGGTTGAACGCGTGCCGGGAATCGACGACGCGCCAAGCCATCGAGGGGGCGCAGGGGCCGTGGATATCGACGAAGCGCATTGCGTGGCTGCCCGGCTCGGCATTCAGGACATAGTTGATGTCGCCCTGCCGCCAGACCGTGATGTCCCTGGTCCTGTGGCGTGCAACGGGCTTGTAGCCCATGCGCGTGAAAAGCTCACGAAGCTTTTCGGGCTCTGGGTGGGAAAACTCGACGAACTCGAAGCCGTCGGTACCGGCCGGATTGTCGGCGCTGATTTCCGACGGCGGTGCGTCATGTGGAAAGGGACCCATATTTTCCTCCTGTTTGCAGTTCGCTGCATATCGGAATAATGCGCCTGTTCCGATGCAATGTGCTTGCATTGTTGATGAAAATTCGACCAAATGCGCATGGTTCGTGCGCAAGATCAGGATTTCGTGCAATGACTGGTCCCTTGGATGGATATGACCTGAAAATATTGGGCGAGCTGCAGAGCGATGGCCGGTTGACGAATATCGAGCTGTCGGAGCGTATCGCGTTATCGGCCTCGCAATGCTCGCGAAGGCGTACCCGCCTCGAAGCGGACGGCATTATCAGGGGATATCAGGCCAATCTCGACAGAGAGAAGCTGGGTCTCGATCTCCTCGTGGTGATCTCCGTCACGCTGTCGACGCACAACCGTGACAATGCGCAGCGGTTCGCGAAACTCATCAATGATCTGCCCGAGGTCCTGGTCGCCTACGCCCTAACTGGCGAGATGGATTACCACCTCACGGTCGCCACCCGTGGGCTTGGCGACTTGTCGAAATTCGTCAACGACGTTCTTTTGCCGCATGAATCGGTGCAGCATGTCAAGACGTCGATCGTTCTTGACACGCTCAAGAATTTCAGTGGGCTGCCGCTTGGCGAGGCGGCCGGCTGAGCGCTCAGCCACCCTCTCCCATGCTCAATTCTCCGGCGTTTTCGATCGCTCTGAGCGCGGCGTCCAACTGTACGATGGCCTCTTTTCCGAGCAGGTTTTTCAGCGAGTCCTGATAGCGCCGAGCCAAGACGGTGAGTTCGGCATGCTTCTTCCTGCCGAGCGGCGTGAGTTCGATCTGCTCGAAGCGCCGGTCGGCATCGTCCTCCACCCTTTTGAGCCAGCGCCGCTGTTCGAGGGCATGGACTGCGCGGCTGACCTTGGTCTTGTGCATGGTCGAGTGAATGCCGATGTCCTTGGCTGTCATCACGCCGACACTGCCCAGCGCCGCAATGGTCCGCCATTCGGGGCGCGTCAGCCCGAACTCGGTCTTGTAGCGGTGCGCGAATCTCAGGCTGACCGTCTCGGACGCCCTGTTCAGCCGATAGGGAAAGAACTCTGCAAGGACGAATTTGTCGTCCATTCACGGCCTCCTTGATAGTTACAAAATCAACGGTTACGAATGCAACTATTCAGAATGGCGATTTTGCAGAGGAGGCGCAAGCCATGGAGGAGAGAATTCAAGCTGGCTCTCGTACCGAAACCAAAGTCAACAGCCTGAAATACATGCCGGGTTTCGGCAATGATTTCGAGACCGAGGCACTTGCCGGCGCGCTACCGCAGGGTCAAAACAGCCCGCAGAGATGCAACTACGGTCTCTATGCCGAACAGCTCTCCGGATCGCCATTCACGGCGCCACGCGGCACGAACGAGCGCTCGTGGCTTTACCGGATACGTCCAAGTGTCCGCCATACCCGGCGTTTTTCGAATGCCAGCTATCCGCACTGGAAGTCGGCTCCATGCCTGGACGACCATTCCCTTCCGCTCGGCCAGTTGCGGTGGGATCCGATTCCCGCGCCTGACGCAACGCTGAATTTTCTCGAGGGCATCCGCACGATGACCGCCGCAGGCGATGTCATGACCCAGGTGGGCATGGCGGCACATGCCTATGTCTTCAACGCGGATATGGTCGACGATTACTTTTTTGACGCCGATGGCGAGTTGCTGGTTGTGCCGCAGGTGGGAGCGATACGGGTTTTCACCGAGATGGGGATCATGGATGTTGAGCCCCTGGAGATCTGCCTGATCCCGCGCGGCATGATGTTCAAGGTCTCGCGTCTCAGCGATAGCGACACCTGGCGCGGCTACATCTGCGAGAACTACGGCGCAAAATTCACGATGCCTGACCGCGGGCCGATCGGGGCCAATTGCCTTGCCAATCCGCGTGATTTCAAGACGCCGGTGGCGGCCTTCGAGGACAAGGAAACGCCCTGCCGGGTGCATGTGAAATGGTGCGGCAAGTTCTATGTCACGGACATCGGCCACTCGCCGCTCGATGTGGTCGCCTGGCATGGCAATTACGCGCCGTTCAAATATGATTTGCGCACATTCTCGCCTGTCGGCGCGATCCTGTTCGATCATCCCGATCCGTCGATCTTCACCGTGCTGACGGCTCCGACGGAAGAAAGCGGCACTGCCAATGTCGATTTCGTGATCTTCCCGCCGCGCTGGCTGGTCGCCGAACATACGTTCCGGCCGCCGTGGTACCACAGGAACATCATGAGCGAATTCATGGGCCTGATCCATGGCCAGTACGACGCCAAGGAAAAGGGTTTCGTTCCCGGCGGAATGAGCCTGCACAACATGATGCTGCCGCATGGCCCGGATGTGCTCGGCTACGAGAAGGCGTCCAACGCCGACCTCAAGCCAGTCAAGCTCGATCACACAATGGCATTCATGTTCGAGACCCGCTACCCGCAGCAGATCACGAAATTCGCGGCCGAGCTTGAAACGCTGCAGGACGACTATGTGGAATGCTGGGACGGCCTCGAGCGCAAGTTCGACGGCACTCCGGGCCTCAAGTGACATGCGGCAACCGACCAAGCCGCCAGATCGAAAGCAACACGCATGAAACTCGCAACCCTTAAGGATTCCACTCGAGACGGCAGGCTGGTCGTCGTTTCCCGAGACCTGACCCGCTGTTCCGAGGTCGGGCATATCGCCCGCACGCTGCAGGCGGCGCTCGACGATTGGGAGCATTGTGCTCCCCGACTGCAGCGCGTTGCTGAAGGGCTGGAAACGGGCTCGCAGCCTTTCATCCGCTTCCACGAGCATGATGCCGCGTCGCCGCTGCCGCGCGCCTTCCAGTGGGCCGATGGTTCGGCCTATGTCAACCATGTCGAGCTCGTCCGCAAGGCGCGGAAGGCGGAGATGCCGGCGAGTTTCTGGACCGACCCGCTGATATACCAGGGCGGCTCGGACGGTTTCCTTGCGCCGCGCGATCCGATTGTCGTGGCGGACGAGGCCGATGGTATAGACATGGAAGGGGAGGTTGCGGTCATCGTTGACGACGTGGCGATGGGTGCGACTGCGGAGGAGGGGCGTGCGGCGATCCGGCTCATCATGCTCGTAAACGATGTTTCGCTCCGCAACCTGATCCCGGCAGAGCTTGCCAAGGGCTTCGGGTTTTTTCATTCCAAGCCTGCATCCGCCTTCTCTCCCGTTGCCGTCACGCCGGATGAACTCGGCGAGGCATGGGATGGAGGGAAGGTTCATCTGCCGTTGCTGGTCGGCCTGAACGGACAGCCGTTCGGCCGTGCCAATGCCGGGATCGACATGACTTTCGATTTCGGTCGGCTGGTGGCGCATGCCGCAAAAACCCGCTCGCTCGTTGCCGGGTCGATCATCGGTTCGGGCACCGTCTCCAACAAGTTCGAGGGTGGCTCCGGCAAGACCATACAGGATGGCGGCGCCGGCTATTCCTGCATTGCCGAGATGCGCATGATCGAGGCGATCGAGACGGGTGCCCCGAAGACGCCCTTCATGACATCGGGCGATACGGTCCGCATCGAGATGAAAGACCGCGCCGGTCATTCGATATTCGGCGCGATCGAACAGGCAGTGAGCTGCCATGGCGGAGAAAATGCAGAATGAGCGAGATCGTCCTTTACGATTATTGGCGATCGTCGGCGAGCTATCGGGTTCGCGTAGCGCTTGAGACAATTGGCTTGGACTACACGACGATCCCGATCCACCTTCTGGAGACGGAGCACAAGAGCCAAGCCTATCTGGCGATCAACCCCCAGGGCCTGGTCCCGGCGCTCGGCATCGACGGCCGGCTGATGACCCAGTCGCTGGCAATCATCGAATACCTTGCCGAGCGTCATCCGGATGCCGGGATCTTGCCCACCGATGCCGTGGGGCGCCAAAGGGTCCGCGCGCTTTCCCACGCGATCGCCATTGACATCCATCCGGTCTGCAATCTGCACGTGGTCAAGCATGTGGTCGAACTGACCGGTGATAGCGCGGCGCGGGCCGAGTGGATGAAGACCTTCATCGGGGCAGGGCTTGCTGCATTCGAAAGGATGCTGGGCGATCGGGACACCGGCCGCTTCTGTCACGGCGACACGCAGACCATGGCTGACCTTTGTCTGGTGCCCCAGGTCTACAATGCCGAGCGCTGGGAAGTGGATATTTCCGCCTGCCAACGCGTTCTCCGCATCGCGAAGGAATGCCGTGAACTGCCCGCCTTCAAGGCCGCGCATCCGGACGTCGCGAAGCTGAGCTGAACACAGGAGAACGCGCGCTGGGATTTGGCTATATCGCCTCGGGTCATCTCCGAGGACGGCTCGCCTTTGAAATGTCCCAATGGCAGGCGAACGATGGTTCGTCTGCCAGTCACGTCTTCACGGCGGCCGGTTGCGATTGCGCAGGGACAACATGCGTCACTCTTTAGCCGAACGAATTGATGCTTCGCATCGGTCGCGGTTCAGAAGGAAGAAACGATGAAGAAATTTCTTGCAACGGCAATAGCTGCAATCTCACTGGCGATGACGGGGGCGATGGCCGTCCGTGCAGCCGACACGCCGGAAAGACCGGACGAGCCTCCGACGTTTGAGGAGCAGGATGCTCATAGCGGCGTGAAAATCGGCTACCTCTCTTGCGAGATCGGGCAAGGCGGAGGCTATGTTCTCGGCTCCGCCAAGGAACTCGATTGCATGTTCCATTCCAGCTTCCGGGGAGACCAAGCCGATCACTATAAAGGCGTGGTCAGGAAACTCGGCATCGATCTTGGCTACACGACGCGCGGCCGGCTTGTATGGGCGGTGTTCGCACCGACAGCAGGTTACCACCATGGCTCGCTGAGCGGCATCTATCTCGGAGCCGCCGCCGAGGCGACGCTCGGCGCCGGGCTCGGGGCCAATGTGCTGATCGGCGGCACGTCGGGCTCTGTTCAACTGCAAACCGTGAGCGTAACGGGTCAACTCGGCCTCAACATTGCGGCCGCGGGCGCATCGGTAACGCTCAAATCAGTCCATTGACGTGTCGGCCACACGCCTCCGTCTTAGGCGACGCGTGGCCCGTGCGAAGGATCAGCCTGCGGTGGCGGCCCAGGTGTCGCCACCCAGCAACTCCGGGGTTCGCGAAGGGACTGGCCCGCAGTGCCGTTATTGCGGACGCCCACAACATCGATTGAGGTGAGACTCACTCAATCTTCTGCCTACCAACCGTTCACGACGCGGCGAGCGTGACATTCCTGCTTTGCTGAGTCAGGACATTCTAACTTTGCGCCTACACATTAGAATTGCATAAGTATAATTATGGAATTGAAAATTTCTCCGATCTGACGCCGGCAATCTCAAAATAACAGTGGCGCGGGCCGTTATGATTATAGTATCATAATAGCATGAGGGGGAGGCCGGCTTGCAGACAGATCTCGGGGGGAAAGTCGCCTTCGTCACGGGTGCCGCAGGAGCGATCGGCAGCGCGATCGTCAAGCGCCTGGCGGAGAACGGCGCTTCTATCGTCGTTGCGGATATCGACAGCGAAGGTGCTGACCGGGTGGCCGCATCCTTGCCCGACGCAATTGCTGTCGAAGTCGACATCCGCAGCCAGGTGGCGATCAATGCCGCTATCGGCGCGACGATGGACCGCTACGGTCGGCTGGATATCCTCATCAACAACGCGGGTGTCAACACGCTGGCGCACCGGGTCAATATCGACAGTTTTCCGACGGAGGAATGGGATCGCATCACCACCATCGATCTCGACGGCCTGTTTCTCGTCAGCCGCCAAGCCTTGCAGCCGATGATCGCCGCTGGGCGGGGTGGACGGATCGTCAACATCGCCTCGGTCCTGGGATTGGCGGCAATGCGGCTGCAAAGCCCGTTCATCGCCGCCAAGGCCGGCATCATTCACCTGACACGGTCGATGGCGCTGGAGCTCGGGCCGCAGGGCATCGTTACCAATTGCATCGCCCCGGGCTCGATCATGACCGAACTCACCAAACAGCTTTTCTACGGCGAGGACGGCAAGTTCTCGAGCAAGACGGATGCCTTCATGCAGCATATCCCTCTGGCGCGCCCCGGCACGCCGGAAGAGATCGCGGCGGCGGCGCTCTTTCTCTCTTCCCCGGCCTGCCGTTACATCAACGGCCAGATCCTCGCGGTCGATGGCGGGTGGACCGCCGGCTTCATGATGTGAGAATGTGATGGGCGAAGCAGGAATGACGGTTGATCTCGATGGGAAGTTTTTCCGTGTTATCGGCTTGGGCGGCGCAGTCGTAGATGCCGTGACCGAGGTGCTGCGCTCAAACGGTGCGCAGGCCACGGCAAGCGCGGGCGATATCCTGATCGCGGCCTTTCCGCTGCTGCCGGAAGCTGATTTCGATCCGATCAGGCTCTCAAGCGACGCCGAGGCGATGGCCACGAATGGCGGTGGCCGGATCGTCGTGCTGCTGTCGGCCATGGCCAGCGTGCCGATGCGCCGGCATGTCGAATATTCGGCGGGGATGGCGGCGGCCGTCACGCAGGTACGCGGGCTTGCCATGCAGTTCGGGCCGAAGCTGCTCGTCAACGCGATCGGCTGCGGGTTGATCGAGGGCGATGGCGCGTTGTTGTCCGGCGATCCCCAGATGCTGACGCATGTGCCGCTCGGCCATCCCGGATCGATCGAGGACGTTTCCGATGCCGTGCTCTTCCTTTGCGACCCCCTCAACAGCTATACGACCGGGCAGATCCTGATGGTCGATGGGGGCTGGAGCCCGGGTTATGGACGCAATTTCTGAGGCAATGATCGAGCTTTCCGCTGGCGATCTTTCCATTGGCCTCGTGCCCGGGATCGGAGGCAGCCTCGCTTATTTCCGCAGCAAGGCCTTCGACCTCATGCGGCCGCTGTCACCGGCCGATCTTGCCGCGAGCAACGTCATAGGCGTCGCCATGTTTCCCATGGTGCCCTATGCCAACCGGATCGCGAATAATGAATTCGACTTCGGCGGCCGGACCTGGCGTTTCAGGCCGAACAACCCGCCAGAGCGGTTCAATGTCCATGGTACGGGCTGGCATTCGCCCTGGCAGGCGGAGCGCGACGACAGCGGTGTCTTGCTCAGCCTTGAGCACCTGGCTCCGCATGAGCCCTATTCCTATCGCGCGACGCAACATTTCTCGCTTTCCGCAGATGGTCTGACCGTCGAGATGCGGCAGACCAACAAGGGTGCGGTGGCGATGCCCTTCGGCTTCGGGCTGCATCCATGGTTCGCGCGCGGCGCGGGCACGCAACTCGCGTTCAAGGCTAGCCATTTCTTCATGGAAGGACCGGAAGGCATCGCGACCGAACGGTTGGCAACACCGCCGGAACTCGATTTTACCGAGGGCCGGCCGTTGCCGGATACCTGGCGCAACAACAATTACGGTGGCTGGAATGGCGTGGCGGAGATCCGTTTTCCCGAACACGCGCTTGGTTTGCGGATCGAGGCTGATCCGGTGTTCGGTCATCTGATGCTCTATGCCGACCCGCAGAAGGGGTATTTCTGCGTCGAACCACAGAGCAATGCGCCCTGCGCCTTCAATCGCATGGACGGTCGCGACGGCGAGGCTTTCGGAACGCGTGTTCTCGATCCCGGCGAGAGCCTCACGGGGACGATCCGCTTCCTGCCGTTTGCGCTTACATGAGCCGTGCCAGCATGCCGCCGTCTGCGACGAAGGCGCTGCCGGTGACGAAGGAAGCGGCGTCTGAAATCAGGAAGCCGATGGTCGTGGCGATCTCCCGAGGGTTGGCGATGCGGGCGATCCTGTTGTCGGCAAAGGAAAGTCCAAGCGCTTCCGCACCGCCTGCCTCCTCCAGGCCATCCAGCGTCATGCGTGTGGCGACCGAGCCGACGATCACTGAATTCACCCGGATGCGATCGACGGCATAATCGAGCGCCATCTGTCGAGACAGCCCGGTGACCGCCGCCTTGCTCGCCGCATAAGCCGGAACGCCGGGCACCGTGGCGATAGCATGCACCGAAGCAACATTGACCACCGATCCGCCGCCGGCCGTCCGCAACAGTGGCAATGTTGCCCGGCAAACTCGGAAGATCGCCGTCAGGTTGACAGCAATCGTCCGGTCCCATTCGACGTCCGAGACGTCTTCCAGGCGCTTGCCGGTCATGTAGATCCCGGCGCAATTGACGACGGCATCCAGCCCCCCGAAGGCAGCGACAGCCTCCTTCACCACCGATTGGACGTCAGCCTCCTGCGTCAGGTTGGCCCTGCGGAACAGGAGCGGCAGGGTTTGCGCAGCATAATCGGCGGCCAGCGCCTGCCCCTCGGCTTCGTCCAGGCCGGTGCCGAACACCTTTGCGCCGAGCCCGACCAAATATTCAGCCGTAGCGCGGCCGATACCTGTCGCGGCACCGGTGACCAGGACCCTGCGTCCGGCAAGCATGGTCTCATTCATGCGGAAGCTCCTGAAAGCGCATTTTTCTGGCCGGCGGCCTGCGCAGCAGCGATAGCGCGCAGCACTTTTTCCTCGCTGCCCTCGCCACGCTTGAATTCATCGACGATACGTCCGTCGGCGACCGTCAGGCAGCGGTCGCACAGTCCGATCACCTCTTCGAGATCGGATGCGACGATCAGCAGTGCCACCCCCCTGCCCGCAAGCTCGACGATCAGCCGGTAGATCTCATGCCGGGTCGCGGCATCGACGCCCTTGGTCGGTTCGTCAAGCATCAGGATACGCGGCGCGCGCATCAGCACGCGGGCGAAAAGCAGTTTTTGCTGATTACCGCCGGAAAGATGGGCAACGGAGGCCTGCGGCGAGGATGCCTTGACATTCAGGGCCTGCATGGCCTGGAGGACCGCGCGCCCTTCGCGGTCGCCGCTGATAATGCCGTTGCGGGAAAGCGCTCCGAGATTGCCGATGGTGATATTGGCGCCGGCGCCGAGATTGAACAGCAGGCCGTCGCGCTTGCGGTCCTCGGTCAGCAGCGCGATTCCGGCCCGGCGCGCATCGGCCGGAGAACGGATCGAGATCGGCTTGCCCTCGACGAGCACCTCGCCGGTATGCGGTGTGCGCCCATAAATGGCGTGCAGGATTTCGCTGCGGCCGGAGCCAAGCAGGCCGGCAAGGCCGACGATCTCGCCGGCACGGATATCGAAACTGACATCGGTCGGATTGCTATGAGCCCCGGAGTGGCCCTGGGCGGAGAGATTGCGCACGCTCAGTATCAAGGGTGCATCACGTGGCGCTTCATGGTCCGGATAAAGCCGCTGCAAGCGCTGGCCCGACATCGCGAAGATAAATTGCTCCGCGTTGAATTCAGGCCGCTCGATTTCGGCCGCCACGCGGCCGTCTCGCAACACGGTGGCGCGGTCGCAGACCGCCAGTACCTCCGGCAGGCGATGGGTGATGTAGATCATCGTCACCCCCTGCGTCTTCAGCCGCCGGAGCACGCCGAACAGGCCTTCGACTTCGGTGCCGGACAGCGACGCCGTCGGCTCGTCGAGCATCAGCACGCGCGGGTTCATCGCCAGGGCGCGGGCGATCATCACCAGATGACGCTGCGCAGAGGTGAGCGAAGCCACAAGCGCCCGCGGATCGATACTGAGGCCGAGCTGATTGAAAAGTGCCCTCGCGCGCATTTCAAGTTTGTGTTGGTGGACGAGGACGCCCTTGCCGAGGTTGGTGTGGCCGGCAAAGACATTCTCGGCGACCGAAAGCTGTTCCAGCACCTCGATTTCCTGCGGCACATAGGCAATACCTGCAGCAAGCGCGGCAAACGGCGAGGCGAATTTCGCTTCCCGGCCATCCAGCATAATCGTTCCCGAGTAGGATCCGGCCGGATGCACGCCGTTGAGGATCTTGACCAGCGTCGATTTGCCGGCTCCGTTCTGACCGAGCAGCGCGTGGATTTCACCACGCATGACGGAAAAATCAATGCCGCGCAGCGCCTGTACGCCGGAAAAGCTTTTGACGACGCCGCGCGCCTCGATCAGCGGTTCTGAGTTGGATTCGGTCACGATGGTCACCTTGCCTTGACGAGAACCCGAGGCGCCCATGAGCGCCTCGGGTGATTGCATGGCTTATTGGCCGGCGTCGTCCAGGATTTTGTAGTAGGGGTCGAGGTCGGCCGCAGTGATGACCTTGGCCGGCAGAGGGTTCATGTAGGGAACCGTCTTGCCTTCGGCCAGGGCCGCGCCGATCTCCGCTGTCTTGGCGCCTTCTTCATAAAGCGGCTGTGCAACGATGCCATAGGCGCCGCCCGCCTTGATGATATCGAGGTTCTGGCGGATGTAATCCATGCCGATGATCACCACTTCGCGGCCGGCTTTACGGGCAGCACCGGACCATGTCTGGATACCATTGCCGGTTGTCGAGAAGGCGCCGGTCACGTCGGCATTGGCCTGCAGAATGCCGACAGCCTTGCTTTCGGCGGCGGAGGGCTCGAAGCCTTCCATCTGCGTGTCGAGGATCTTGATCTCGGGATATTTGGCTTTCATTTCATTGTGGAAGGCTTCCGCCATGGTGTTTTCGGTGTCGTTCGAGCTGCCTTGCGTCAGCGCGATCGTGCCTTTGCCGCCCATCTTTTCACCCATGGCATCGGCAGCGTTGGCGCCGGCCGCCTTAATGTCCTCGCCGGTTGCGGCCTTCAGCCCGGGAACTGACCCCTCTGGCGGCAGCACATGCCAGGTGACGACCGGCAGGCCTTCCTTGCCAAGCTTGCCGATATAGGGGAAAATTTCAGGACCTGGACCATAAACGGCGACCGCGCCGAACTGGGTGCGGGAAAGCGCGGCTTCCGCAAGCGGAATGCTGGCCGCAACGTCATAGCTGGTGGCGCTCGGGTTGCCGACCACTTCGCATGTGTAGCCGAGTTCCTTGCATTTCGCCAGGAAGCCCGCCTGCATCAACCGGTGGACCGGATGGTCGCGCATCGGCTGGACCCAGAGCAGTGATTTTTCCGCTGCAAAGCTTGATCCCGCCGCACCGAGACCAGCCACGATAGTTGCAGCAACCAGCATGGTGCGAAACAGTTCGCGCCGAATAACGTAGGATTTCATCATGTTCTCCTCCCTTGTTTACCGGTCAGGCCGGCAATTGTAATTGCGTTATTCCTTGTTCCTCGCTCCGGCGCCAACCGTGAAATAGCGGCGCCGGGCGATATCCAGCCCCACGGCGAGAACCATGATCACGCCGATGGCGATCTGCTGCCAGTTGGAGCTGACACCGATGACGACGAGACCGCTGCTGACCACCTGCAGCAACAATATGCCGACGATCCCGCCGGCCATGGTGCCCGCGCCGCCGAACAGGCTGACGCCACCGACCACCACGCCGGCGATCACCGTTAGCTCCCAGCCGCTACCGATCGAGGTCGTGCCGCTGGCGAGATCGGCCATGACGAACATGCCGGCGATCGCGGCCATCATGCCGATGGTGACGAAGGCGCCGATCTTGTAGAGGTTGGTGTCGATGCCGACGAGACGTGCCACTTCCGGATTACCACCGGTGGCATACATGTTCCGGCCCAGCACGGTCCGCCGCAGCACGAGATCAGCAGTGATCGCAGCAACGATAAAAAATGCAAAGCTCCAGCCAAGCCCAAAAACAATCGTCTGCATGCCGGTCTCGCCGACGGACGCCGGCAGCGGATAGACCGGGGCGCCATTGGTGACAACCTGGATCAGCCCCTGCCCGATGAACAGCATGCCGAGCGTCTGGATGAAGGCGGGAATGCGGAACTTGACCACGATCAGGCCATTGACGAGGCCAATGATTGCGCCGGTTGCCAGGCCCCCGACGATGGCGACCGGTACCGGCAGACCGAAGGCGGTCATCAGTTTTGCAGAGACCACCGCCGAAAGACCGGCGACGGAACCGACCGAGAGGTCGAATTCGCCGCAAACCAGCAGCATGGTCTGGCCGATGGCAATGATGCCGACGAACGAGACGACCTGCAGGATCGCCCTGATGTTGCGCGGGGAGAGAAAGGCGGGCTGGATGAAATAAAACAGGGCGACCAGAACAAACAGCGCGGCAATGACTCCCACCTCGCCGATCGCGATCATCCTGATCGCCTTCGCGCGCAGCGACGGTGCGACCGTCTCCGGCCTAGCGGCTTTCACCACCTTCTCCATGCGTCCTCCTTCGACAGCCCTCCAGCCATCGTTCCGCTATGAGATCATAATATTATAATATGTCAATGTCATTTATGGTGCGGCCTTCTAAGCCAGCCTCTACGATGGTGTGGTCAGGCGAGTGTTGAATTCGTGTCTATAATACCGGTACCATTCCGGCGTGTCATCGTGCATGGTGGGGCCGTGTGACGAAGGAAAACAATGGATCATGAGTGACAAACCGCCACAGAAGAGCGGCAGGAAATCGCTGGGCAAGATCGGCGTGCGCGAGATCGCCAAGCGCGCCGGCGTTGCGCCGATGACCGTTTCGCGGGCTCTGTCGAACCCCGATTCGGTCGCGCCTGCGACGCGCGCGCGGGTCATGGAGGCGATCGAGGCTGCGGGTTTCGTGCCGAGCCGTATTGCGTCGAGCATGAAGAGCAGCGGTCGGATCATCGCCACCGTCGTGCCGCCGCTGATCAATTCCGGCATTGCCGAACAAGTACAGGGCATGTCGGATGAATGCCATGACAACGACTATATCCTGCTGTTGGTCCAGGGCGATTTCACGCCCGACGCGGAAGAAACGGCGATTCGCGCGCTGCAAGGCTGGCGGCCGGCGGGTATGATCCTGCAAAGCTTTGTGCAGAAGGAAACCGTGCGCGAACTGCTTGCTGCCAGCGGCGCGCCAATCGTCGAAATCAGCGAAATCAAGGGCCGCGCGCCGATCGACATGCTGGTCGGCGTGTCGAATTTCGAAACGGCCTACGCCATGACCATGCATCTCGCCGCCAAGGGTTACAAACGCATCGGCTTCGTCTCGACGCCGATCCACGGCAATGACCGATTGCAGCAACGCCGCACTGGATATCACGCGGCGCTGGAAACCTTGCGGTTTGCCGATGACGGCATGGAAATCGAGGTGCCGATCACCACGCTCGGTGGTTCGCACGCGCTGGCAGTCCTGACCGACCGGCATCCGGACATCGATGCGATCTTCTTTTCGAGCGACACGTTGGCGATCGGCGCCATTCAGGAATGCCATCGTCGCGGCTGGAAAGTGCCGCAGCGCATCGCGATCGCCGGCTACGGCGACATGGATCTTGCCTCGCAGCTTTATCCGACACTGACGACGGTGCGCGTCCAACGCTACGAGATGGGCCGCCGTGCCGTGCGTCAACTTCTCGCGCGGCTGAACGGCGAGGCGCATTTGCCCAACATTGTCAGCCTCGGTTTCGAGATCGTCGACAGGGAAAGCACCTAGCTGCGGCGCGTGCATTATTTGCCCTCCTCCCCTCGCCCCAGCCGCTTCTCCCAGCCTTGCGCGTGAACGTTCAGATAGGCATGCGGATCGTATGGATGCTCCTTGATGACATCGATGTTGAGATCGATGCCCAATCCCGGCGCCTGGGGTAGCGACAGATGGCCGTTTTGCGGATTGATGCTCGGGCGCCAGGTGACGAGATCGCGCGTCCAAGGATCGTTGAAGGCGTCGAAATGCTCCTGAATCAGGAAATTCGGCACCACTGCCGCCAATTGCAGGCAGACGGCGGTCGCGACCGGACCGCCGCTCTGGTGCGGGGCGATATAGCTGCCATGCGCGAGGGCCAGATTGGCGACCGCGAGGGTCGGCGCGATACCGCCAAGCGACATCGGCTCCGGCTGGAAGATATTGACATCACCGCCGGCCGAAAGCGCATAGAATTGCCCGACCGTGTCGTACATCTCCCCGGTCGCCACAGGGATCGGGCTTCGCCGGGCGACGGGGTGCACGGCCTCCTGCCGGTCGCGCGTCGTCGGCTCCTCCCACCAGTAGATATCGAGGTCTGCGAATTTCTCCGCTGCCTGAAGTGCTGCGATTTCGGTGAAGCGTGCATGCACGTCGATCAGGATCAGCGTGCCTTTCGGCAATTTGTCGCGCAGCATCCGGCAGATGTCGTAGGAGAGATCAAGTTCGTCGCGCGAGATGAAACCCTGCGCCGTGCCGAACGGGTCAAGTTTCATCGCCTTGAAGCCACGATCGATGACGACTTGCGCCGCGTCTAGAAAGGCCTCCGGCGTCCGCTCGGTGCGGTACCAGCCGTTGGCGTAGCCGAGCACGGTTTCGCGCACCTGCCCGCCCAGCAATTGATGGATCGGCACGCCGAGTTTCTTGCCGAGAATGTCCCAGCAGGCAATTTCGATGGCGGCGATCACCGTGCGGTGGATATGTCCGCCATCGAGCGAGACGCTGTCGAGCAGCCGCTTGGCGAGCGAATGGATCCGCAGCGGATCCTGCCCGATCGCCAGATGCTTGAGTTCATGCACGCCGGCTTCGGTTGTCTTGATGAAGCCGTTCA
>JAQGJP010000038.1 GCA_028290545.1 Rhizobium sp.
TCTGCCATGCCCATTTTTTTTTGGACACTTTATCTGGAGGTTCTTTACAAGTTGTATTCGGGCACAATTTCCCTTCACCGCAACCTTCGTAGAAAAGGCAGCAGAATGCACTTTCGGAAAAACCGAAACAAAACCATGATTTTGTCGAGTGTGTTAAACCGCTACGTCAGCTTCTATGGCCGGATGGGGATCATAGCCGGTGATCTCAAAGTCCTCGATACGATAGTCATCAATCGAGTCCGGCTTCCGCAACAATCTTAGTTTCGGGAAAGGCCTTGGCTCACGCGACAGAAGCGTTTTGGCCATGTCGATGTGGTTTAAATACAGGTGGACGTCGCCACCAACCCAGATCAACTCGCCAGGTGTCATATCGACCTGCTGCGCAATCATACAAAGCAAAGCGGCTTCCTGACTGGCGTTGAACGCGTTTCCCAAACCGAGGTCACAGGAACGCTGACCGACGAGCATTGAGAGCTTGCCGCGAGACGTGCTTCCACTCTCTCCATTGCTCATGTCACTGACATAAAATTGATAGGTCATATGGCATGGATGAAGAGCCATTTGATCAAGCTCGCCAACGTTCCAAGCGTGGAACAGCATCCGACGGCTTGCAGGGTTCGTTTTCAGAGTTTGGATCACTGAGGCAATCTGGTCGTGCTCTTTGCCATTGGCATCAAGCCAGCGACGCCACTGCTTGCCGTATACGGGACCAAGATCACCCCATTGAAGGGCGAACGCGTCGTCGGCTAGAACTCGTTCCTCGAATGCTTCCTGCGAGATTTCCTCACCGGTAGCCTTACGGTACTTGTCCAAGGGCCAGTCGGTCCAGATGCGGACGTTCTCTTTCAACAATGACTGGATGTTTGTCTGCCCGGTTAGGAACCAGAGCATCTCTTTCACAGCTGTTTTCCAGTACACCCTCTTTGTTGTGTAGATTGGCACGGTTCCGTCGGACAGATCGAAACGGAGCATCGCACCAAACATTGACAGTGTGCCTACGCCAGTGCGGTCGATACGGCGGTCTCCTTTTTCGAGGAGATGCTCAAGCAGGTCTAGGTACTGGTATTCTGGGTGGCGGGCCATCTGGACATCCATGTGGTACTAAATTCAGTCTGAACGCGTCGGCCGACGCCTGCAACTAGAAAAATGGCTCAAGCGAACTGAGGACTTGCGTTTGGTAATGGTACTGGTACCATTGCGAACCGTGACAATATCTTTTTAAACCAATGCTTTAGTGCCAAAGGTACCAGTTTGATGTCGGAAAAGAAACACACGCCTAGAAATATGTCGCCGGACCTTTGATACAGTTGACAGGAGAGTTTCCCATCGGCGACGTAGAACTGGAAAAGGCAATGGCAGGGCGGCAGGGCCATTTCATCCACCAGCGCAGGGTTCCAGGCGGACACGATATGCCGGCGCGAATGAGGACTGGTCTTCAATCCCTCGATCAGGTTGCTGATCTGGTCGATATGACTGCCATCCGGCGCCGGCCACGAGCGCCACTGATAGCCATAGACCGGCCCCAGATCGCCCTTCTCGTTCGCCCATTCATCCCAGATCGACACGCCGTTCTCCTTGAGATAGGCGATATTGGTATCACCCCTGAGGAACCATAAAAGTTCGTGGATGATCGACTTGAGATGCAGCTTCTTGGTCGTGGTGACCGGAAAGCCGACCGACAGGTCGAAACGCATCTGATAGCCGAAGACCGAGCGGGTGCCGGTGCCGGTGCGATCGCCGCGGTCGCTGCCGCTGTCGAGCACATGGGAGAGCATATCGAGATATTGTTTCATTGCGCGGCCTCACGATTCCGAGACCTGTAATATAATATCCCGGCCCCTGCATGCCAAACAGCGATTGCCGATCATACAGTGATATTCAACGCGGACGCTGCCCGGACGACGATCTCAGATGACGAAATCATTGAAATCCAGCTTGGCCATGGTGAAGTGCTCGAGGATCAGCTTTTCGCCGGCGCCAAAATCGATGACGACGTTGTCGCCAGCCTGCTTGATATCGAGGTTATCGAATTGCTGCTGCGTCTGCACCATGTCCGATCTGATATGGTCGACGCCGTCCTTGAAATCGGTAACTCGGTCTTTGCCGTACCCGCTGTTGAAGATGAAGACGTCTTTCCCCAGGTCGCCGGACAGGATGTCACCGCCCAGGCCGCCGTCGAGGTTATCATTGCCATTCCTGCCGGAGAGCGCGTTGTCGCCACTGTTGCCAAACAGATCATTGGCAAGCGCGCTGCCGTTGCCGTCGATGTCCTTGCCGCCACGCAGCAACAAGCGTTCGACGCCATTGGAAAGCGTGTAGCCGGCAGTGCTGTAGACGGCATCTTCGCCTCCGCCGGCCATTTCGACAATCTTCACGGACGATTTGGAGATCAGGAATTCGTCGTCACCCTCGCCGCCATGAATCGTGCCGTCAAGCGCGCCCCTGCGGGTGTCGAACCGGTCTGAACCACCGCCCAGCATGACGTCGCCGATGATATTGCCGGTATTGGTGGCTGTCAGTCGGTCGTCGCCGCTCTCGATCGCGACATCGTCCGCCTGGATCAGGCCCTTGTTGGAGAGAACGCTCTCGCCCATGCCGGTGAAGACGACGCCCTTGTCGCCGGAATGGATCACGCCGTTGATCTCGTTGACCACCAGGGAGCTTTCGGCTCCGGTCTCGATCGCTGTACCCGTGACGTCGATCGACCTGAAATTGGTGATGTCGGAGCCGGCATCATCGAACACGATACCGTCATCGCCGCTCAGCTTGCCCCTGTTTTCGACAACCGCCCAGACATTGCCGTGAATGGCGTTATCGCCACCCTTGATCGTTCCGCTGACGCTGATATGGCCGCCCGCCCCTTCGTAGTGGATACCGGACTCGGCATTGATCGCGTTGATCACCGATTTGGCCCCGATCACCACATCCGAAGTGGAGCCCTGGAAGCGGATGCCCGAGACATTGCCCGAAACATTGATGTCGCCAAGCACGGTGATCGTGTTGCCGCTACCGGATTCCAGGATCGCGTACTGATTGATCACATTGAACGTGGCGTCCTTGGTGACCAGCCATGTTTCGTTGCTGTCGTTTACCTGCCAGGTCTGGGTCTGGTTCGTCTTGATAACGTTGTCGGCCATTGGAATTCCTTCCGCGCATCGATTTGCATTGGTGGCTGGGAAACGTCTCTAAGATGTTCCTTATTCTGGCAGGCAAGCGACTATTTGTCCGTAAAGACAGCAGGCAGGTGATGCCGCCAATCAGGCGGCGGTACCCAGTGACGCCATGTCGATCACGAAGCGATATTTCACATCGCTCTTCAGCATCCGTTCGTAGGCATCGTTGATCTTCTGGATCGGGATGATCTCGATGTCGGAAAGCACATTGTGCTCGGCGCAGAAATCCAGCATTTCCTGGGTCTCGGCAATGCCGCCGATACCCGAACCGGCGAAGCTGCGGCGCTTGGCCAGCAGCGTGAAGGCGGCAATCGACAGCGGATTTTCCGGCGCGCCAACCAGCACGATAGCTCCGTCTCGCTTGACCAGCCGCGCATAGGCATCGACCGGATGGTCGGCGGAGATCGCGTCGATGATCAGGTCGAGACTGTTGGCATGGGCGGCCATGTCATCGGGGCTGGTGGAAAGAATCACCTCGTCGGCGCCGAGCGCCCTGGCATCGGCGACCTTCGACTGCGAAGTCGTGATCACGGTGACATGTGCGCCCATGGCATGGGCGAGCTTGACCCCCATGTGACCCAGACCGCCGAGGCCGGCAACGCCAACCCTCTTGCCGGGACCTGCACCCCAATGGCGCAGCGGCGAATAGGTGGTGATCCCGGCGCAAAGCAGTGGCGCGGCGGCCGCGAGATCGAGATTTTCCGGGATGCGCAGCACAAAATCCTGCTCGACGACGATATGGCTGGAATAGCCGCCGAACGTATGGCCGGTGTCCTTGTCCGGGCTGTTATAGGTGCCGGTGTTGCCGTTCTCGCAATATTGTTCCAGGCCCTCGGCGCAACTTGCGCATTCCCGGCAGGAATCCACCATGCAGCCGACGCCGACGCGATCACCGACCTTGAACTTGGTCACCGCGCTGCCGACCTCGACCACCCGTCCGACGATCTCATGGCCGGGAACGCAGGGATAGACGGTGAAATGCCATTCATTGCGCGCGGTGTGCAGGTCGGAATGACAGACTCCGCAGAACAGGATCTCGATGCGCACATCGGTAGGGCCTGTATCGCGGCGTTCGAAACTGAAACGGGCAAGGGGTGCAGAGGCGGCTTCGGCCGCAAAACCGGTGCAGGAAAACATCGATGACTCCTGTAAGCGCTGGATAAATCTGGTGGCGGGATAACTGCGTCAGTATATCGCCCCACCCGCGCAAAAGTCTAGGCTGTTGTGCAGTTGCGAACAACGGCGCCTGATGGGAGACCGGCGGAAGCCAGTCGCTGCAGGGCTTCCGTTACGCTCACCCTGCGATAGGATTCCGTTGCCAGACCGTTTTCCCTGAGCGTCGCCCGCCGCCTTTCGGCCACATTTCGCTCGGCCTCCGTCGTATCCGCAGCGCGCTCGCGCAGCCATAGCACATAAGAATCGTCTGCCTCCTTCACCGGCTTGCCGGATGTCGGCTTTATCGCCGCGAGCCGCTCCTCGGAAAAGGATTTAAGCACCTGACTGGGATTGTATTCGGTGCGCCTGTCATTACCGGAGATGATCAGGTCCGCCTGCGGCACCCGGCCGGAAGGGCTGTAGACAAAGGCCGACGCAATCCGGTCCAGCGCCGCATCCTCTTCCTTGGGACGATGGACGACGATACGCGGAGAGCGCTCAGGCACGGCAAGCCTGGTGATGCCGCGATCGTTGATCGCATCCAGAACCTCGCGATGATCCATCGACGTGATGACTTCCTTGCGGGCTGGCCAGAAATCGTAGGGCGCGTGCGCCCCGTGGCCTTTGCCGATATGGAATGCATAGACTTCGGGATAGACCGTGAGTTCATTGCGGCGGGACGGCTTGACGTCATAGTAGGCGGTCATGGCGATCTGCAGCAGATGCGACGCGCCGATGCCGCCGAAGGCCTCGTCGATCACCAGTCCGAGGCGATCATGCGCATGCCAGCCGGGCAGAACATCGGCAATCGAGGCGGGCTGGCCGCCGATCCGGACATCGAACATGTCCGACTTCAACAGGCTGGCGACATGCATGCTCATTCTCCCGGCAAATCATTCGATCCGCCGGGAACCTAGATCATTTTGATCTGATCAGTGAAGCGGTTCCTGAAGAAAACGCTCCACATACGCATCAGCCGCTCACCTTCACCAGCACCGGTTCGGCGCGATAGTCCTTGGTGAACAGCCGCTTCAGGTTCTCGATCTTCGGCAGGTCGTTATAGACGATATAGGGATAGGTCGGATTGAGCGTCAGGAAGTTCTGATGATAGCCCTCGGCGGCAAAGAATGCCTTGCCGGGCTCGATGGTCGTGGCGATCTTCGCTTCGAACACCTTGGCCCTGTCGAGTTCGGCGATGTAGGCCCTGGCAACCTTGGCCTGCTCATCATTGGTCGGGAAGATCGTCGAGCGATATTGGGTGCCCGAATCCGGACCCTGGCGGTTCAACTGCGTCGGGTCATGGGCGACCGAGAAGTAGATCTGCAGCAGATGGCCGTAGCTCACCTTCCCGGGATCGTAGGTCACCTTCACGGCTTCGGCGTGTCCCGTATCGCCGGAACCGACGATTTCGTAGATGGCGTCCTTTTGCTGCCCGCCGGCATAGCCGGACGTCGCATCGATGACGCCGTTGACATGCTGGAAGACGCCCTGGACGCCCCAGAAGCAGCCGCCTGCAAACACCGCCGTCTCGGTCTTGGCGGTCGATTGCTTCTCGTCGATGCTCGGCGGCGGAATGACGACACCTTCCTCCGCACTTGCAGTCCGGCTATAGAGCGCCACGCCTGCTGCGAGAACGGCAGCCGCCAGCACGCCGCGCGACAGCCATGCGCCGGTTGTTCGGGCTTTACCCAAGTTACTCATGTCGAATTCCTTTCTTCGAAAAAGGGCGCGGGCATTCAGGCAGCCGCGGCCACGAATTTCATGGCGACACCGTTCATGCAGTAGCGCAGGCCGGTCGGCGCCGGGCCGTCATTGAACACGTGTCCGAGATGGCCCTCGCAGCGGTGGCACTCCACCGCCGTCCGCTCCATGCCGAACGACGTATCGGTCTTTTCGATCACCGCCTTATCGAGCGGCTTCCAGAAGCTTGGCCAGCCGGTGCCGCTGTCGAACTTGGTCTTCGACGAGAACAGCGGCAGGTCGCAGCCCGCACAGGCGAAGGTGCCTGCCCGGTGCTCGTCCAGCAGCGCGCTGGTGAACGGCGCCTCCGTGCCTTCGTGCCGGAGCACCTGGTATTGTTCCGGTGTCAGGATCTTTTTCCATTCGGCGTCGGTATGCTCGACCTTGCCGCCGGTCGCGGCCATGGCGCTGTCGAGCGCGGTCATGATCGCACCCGGGAAAGCGGCCGCGGCGGCCAGCACGACGCTGGTCTTCAGGAAATATCTGCGTGTAAACATCGTGTCTCCTCCGGAGGTAACGGATCGCGTTCACCCCTGATACGAGACGCAGGGTCTCACAGTTTCAATATCACTGTAAAATCACTTGCGCTTGATGGTTGTTCACGGAAAATCAACTGTTTATGCCGTGGCGTTCACAAACTTGCGGCAAGAAATATGCGAGCGAGGTATTCTCCGCTCTCCCGAGACAGCATTGCCGATGTCCGTCATCTCGATGAGGAAATCGGGCCGACCGTATTGTCGGTGAACAAGTTGAGACGGAAATCGCCGCTGGTATTGATCATCGCAACTTTCAGGCCTATATGTCTGTTGCTCCCTCGGGAGACTATGGCGCTAAACCGTTTGTGCAATAGGTGTGCTGGACGCGGCTTCGAAGCCGCCGCCTCCACCAAGAACTGTTCCGGTCCGAACAGCTGTTGATGGGGGCGACATGGGATCGACAGGCATTGAAAGACAAAAACTGTGCTCGGCATGGTACCACCGTTATCGGGCTAAAATAGTAGTTGCAAACGACAACTATGCTGAAGTTCGTCTCGCTGCTTAATCGCAGTGCGACTCTTCAAAACAAGTCCTTGCGGGTAGCACCGTAAGGCGGGGTTCGGAGGTACCTGGCAACAGAAACCTCCACTTTCTCCCCATTTTTGACATTGATCTTTGGTTGGCTCTCCAATAGGTCGAGCAATGAAAAGCTTTGCCAATTCATCAGAAAATGGCATAGTTGAAGCAATTGTTCGAATAGAAGACGGGAATCAAAATGGGGCAGGATCACATCCGCTACGATATTCTGGCACAGGACGCGCTGAGAGGCGTCATCCGCAAGGTCCTGTCGGAAGTGGCTGCCACGGGAAGTCTGCCTGCCGACCATCATTTTTTCATCACTTTCCTGACTCAGGCGCCCGGCGTGCGCATTTCCCAGTTCCTGAAATCGAAGTATCCCGAGCAGATGACCATCGTCGTCCAGCACCAGTTCTGGGATCTCAAAGTCACCGAAACCTATTTCGAGATCGGCCTTTCGTTCTCCGACAAGCCCGAGAAACTGACCGTTCCCTTCGCCTCCGTGCGCGGTTTCTATGATCCGTCTGTGAATTTCGAACTGGAATTCGATGTCGCCGCGGTCGAGGAGCAGGAAGACCAGGGCGCGGAAATCACCGCCTACCCCATTGCAAGCGCCGACGAGATCCAGATTGTCGGCGAGGAAAAGAAGGACGGCGAAGCCAAGCCTGCCGGCTCGGTCGTCTCGCTCGACGCTTTCCGCAAGAAGAACTGACGGCTGGCTCCAAGGAGGCGGACATGACTGCCGACATCGTCAATCTCCGACAGTTCCGCAAGGCCAAAGCCCGTTCCGAGAAAGAGAAATCCGCAGACCAGAACCGCCTTCTTTTCGGCCGCACCAAGGCCGAAAAGACTTTGACGCGCGCGCTCAACGACAAGGCGGAGAAGACGCTAGATCAGGGCAAGATCGATAAGCCGGAAGACTAAAATAATTGATAATTCACAGTTTTAGATGCTTCTGCGGAATCTGTTTCGCTGACACCTGAATCGTTTTGCGAACCACTTCAACCAGCAGATCATTGATGCCGCACGGCGGCGTGCTGGCCATTTCCACGACCGTCGCAAATTTTCCGGATTGGCTGTCGACAATGGTCCCAAACTCTGGACATGCACAGGTGTTTGGAACATTACTCATCCGGATTTGAGACTCAAGATATTGGAATCGCTCCAATCTCGACGCACGGACAATGATCGATGGGAATTTCAGGCATACACCCCGGCACCCGCAATGAAATCGGCATCTCGGCAATGGCCGCAGCGTTAAAAAAACGGTTTGCAGACCGCTTCCAGACCGGCCAGGCAATCCGCGCCCAGCATTCCCACACGACGACCTGGGTTCCGTCGCAACTGCCCGACGGCGTGGTGTTTGTCGAGAGCACTGATGATGTGAAGGCCATCGTCAGGCTCGCCGCCGAACATGAGGTACCGCTGATCCCGTTCGGTGTCGGCTCCTCGCTGGAAGGACAGGTCAATGCGCCGTCCGGCGGCTTCTCGCTGGATTTCTCGCGCATGAACAAGGTGCTCTCGGTCAATCCGGAAGACTTGGACTGTATCGTCGAGCCCGGCATCACGCGCGAGGAACTGAACGCCTATCTGCGCGACACCGGCCTGTTCTTTCCGATCGATCCCGGTGCCAATGCCACCATCGGCGGCATGGCTTCGACCCGCGCTTCCGGTACCAACGCGGTGCGCTACGGAACCATGAAGGACAATGTGCTGGCCGTCACCGCCGTCACCGCCGATGGCGAGGAAATCCGCACGGCCCGCCGCGCCCGCAAGTCCTCGGCCGGCTACGACCTGACGCGGCTCCTGGTCGGCGCCGAAGGCACGCTCGGCATTCTCACCTCGGTAACGCTGCGGCTGCAAGGCATTCCGGAAGAGATCGCCGGCGGCTACTGCAATTTCCCGACGCTGAAGCAGGCGTCCGAAGCGGTGATCATGACAATCCAGCTCGGCATTCCCGTCGCCCGGATCGAACTTCTGAACACGCCGCAGGTCAAGGCCTGCAACGCCTACTCCAAGCTCGACCTGCCGGAAATGCCATCGCTGTTCCTTGAATTCCACGGCTCGCCGGCATCCGTTGCGCTGCAGTCCGAGGCCTTTCGGGAGATCGCGGCGGAGAACGGCTCGAGCGGCTTCACCTGGACACGCAATCCCGAGGAGCGCGCCAAGCTGTGGAAGGCCCGCCACGATGTCTATTGGTCTGCGAAAGCCTTGCGGGCTGGTGGCACGGTGATTTCGACCGACGTCTGCGTGCCGATCTCGCGGCTCGCAGATTGCGTCACCGAAACGGAGCGGGATATCGAGGAACACGGTCTGCTGGGCCCGATCGTCGGCCATGCGGGCGACGGCAACTTTCACGTCTCGCTTGTCATCGATGACAAGATCCCGGCTGAGATCGCTGCCGCCGAGGCCTTCATCGCCCGGCTCAACGAGCGGGCGCTTGCGATGGACGGCACCTGCACCGGCGAGCATGGCATCGGCCAGGGCAAGCAGGAATTTCTGGAAGGCGAACTGGGCGGATCGGTCGGGATCATGCGTCAGATCAAGCGTGCGCTCGACCCGAAAAACATCTTCAATCCGGGCAAGATCTTCGCCCTGGATTAGCACCGGAGGGAGCCGATAGAGCTTGCGTCACGGGATAATTGACGTAACGTGCCGAACTTAAAACGAGGAAATCGAACGTCGTGCTTGGCCGCATATTCTTCATCGTAGGCGGTATTCTGGTTGTCGCGTTGTTTGCGGCGCTGTTCGCGCCCTATTTCGTCGACTGGACCGATTTCCGCCGCGATTTCGAAACGCAGGCCAGCCGCATCATCGGCAAGAAGGTCGTGGTGCATGGTTCTGTCGATGCCCGGCTGCTGCCCTTCCCCACCGTGACGATGACCGACGTGCGCGTCGGCGAGGACGAGAGCGGCAATGCCATCGTCACCGCCGACAAGTTCTCGATGGAGACCGAACTTGCGCCGTTCCTGAGCGGCGAGGCACTGATCTACAATATGCATCTCGAACATCCCCGGGTGAAGCTGCGGCTGACCGAAGATGGCTCTCTCGACTGGGTTAAGACCGGCAACCCGCAGATTCCGGCCTCCACCGTGGTGCTGGAAAACGTAACGATCAGCAATGGCGAAGTGCAGTTCATCGATGAACAGACCGGCCATGACCGCAACATCACGGGCCTTAACCTGAAGCTTTCGGCCAAGACCCTCGCCGGTCCCTGGAAAGTATCCGGACGGGGCGCGGTCGATGGCCAGGCCGGCGGCTTCGTGATCAACACGTCTGTCCCGGACAAGGGCAAGCTGTTCATGAAGCTCAGGCTGCTGCCCGACGATCCCGGGGTGGTTGCCGAGCTTGAGGGATCGCTCGGCCTGGAAGGACTACGCCCCCAATACGCCGGTACATTCCGCCTGCGGGAGAAATACCGGACGGAGACGGCAAACCAGGAGAGCGCGGAAACCGACGCCGAGAAGTCCGCCGCGCCACGCATCGCCGGCGAGTTCGAGTTGCTCAACGACCGCCTGCGGATCAACAAATACGAATTCCAGATGGGCGATCCCGTCGATCCCTATATCGTCACCGGCGAGGCGACGATCGATGCCGGCCGCGAGCCCGACTTCCTGTTGACCGCAGTCGGCCAGCAGATCGACATGAGCCGTTTCGGCGCCAATTCCGAGGGGACCTCGGCGGCCATCTCGCTGCGCGACCGGCTGCGCGCCGTCATGACGCTGGCGGCCGATATCCCCATTCCGCAAATGCCGGGCAAAGCGACGATTTCGCTGCCGGCGCTAGTCGCCGAGGATACGCTCGTTCGCGATATCAAGCTCGAAATGCGACCCGCCGACAATGGCTGGCAGATCGATATGGCCGAAGCCCAGCTTCCCGGCCGCACGACACTTTCCGCCAAGGGCAAGCTGACCGTTATCGGCGACCAGTCCTTCGTCGGCGATCTGCTGGTCGCCTCGAAGCAGCCGTCCGGCTTTGCCGAATGGGTGACGGGCAAAGTGCCGGAATCCGTCCGTAAGCTGAAGAGCGCCGGATTCTCCGCCACTGTCAGCATCATGCCGGATCTGCAGCGCTTCGAGAACCTCGAAATCGCGTTCGGCGCAGCGCACCTCAAGGGCCGGCTGGAACATGCATTGCAGGACGGGCAGGCGCCGACGCTTTCCACCGAACTCACCGGCAACCAGTTCGATCTCGACACGGTCATGGCGCTTGGCGGGCTGCTGACCGGAGAGGCTTCCATCAAATCCGTGTTCGATCACAAGATCGCGGCGAAGCTGAAATTCGGGCAGTTCGCCGCCTTCGGCCTGCAGGCTAAGGGCGTCGACACCGCGTTTACGCTTGCGGATGGCGGCATCATCGGCGCCAGGGCAACGATCAAGGACTTCTATGGAGCGGAAATCGGATTTGAGGGCAGTTTCACCGGCCTGGCAACGCGAGCGATCGGTGAGGCCCGGATCAAGCTGAAATCTGCCGATCCCTCGGCGCTCTTCCAACTGGTTGCCGACCGCCTGCCCGCGCATCCGGCGATCCGGCGGCTGGCCGCAAGCGCCAGATATTACGAGGGCAGCGATTTCCTGCTGAACCTGAAGCTCGGCGAAGGCGATTGGCCGATCGAGGCCGAAATGACCGGCATCGCCCATGGCAGCCGGTTCATGGCCAAGCTCGCGGCGCAGTCTATGGATCTCGTCAACTCCGGCGGGCTTGCGCTTGATGCCACGATCGAGAATCCCGATGCCTGGGTCATGCTCGGCCAGGCCGGTCTACCTACGATACCGATCGACGCGGACCAGGACGGCATCCTGACGCTGCACGTCAACCAGCCTGCCGAAAGTGATCCGCAGGTCAACCTGTCATATACGTCCGGTACGACAACGGTGACGGTCGAGGGTCAGACGGCGCTCGACAGTCCGCATTTCCTCAACGGTTCCTATTCGCTCTCGGTCGACAGTGGCGACATCGCTCCCTATCTGGTGATGAACAATGTCGTCCTGCCGCGAATCAGCGAAGGTCTGCCGTTCACTGCCACGGCGAGCGTCTACAGCACCGCCGAAGCGATCGGACTGGAGAATATCGCCGGCAATTCCGATAACAATTCCTTCAACGGCATCCTGAGCGTCGATCGAAGGCAGGCCACGCCGCTGTTTTCGGGGGAAATCAATCTCGCATCCGCAGATCTCCTCTGGCTTGCCGAAGCAATCTACGGCCAGGTCGCGAACCCCGCGACACCGGGCTTGTCCAGCGTCGCGGTACCGAAGGAGAGCGGTTTGCCCGCCGCAGCCGACGTCGCGCTGTCTGTCAATCATTTCCATCTCGGCGCTCTTGGCGTGGTCGACAATTTCCGTGGCCGGCTCAATGCGCGGGCGGGCCGGATCGAGGTCCGCAATGCTACGGGGGCATTCGCAACCGGTCGCTTCAAGGGCAATGTCGAACTCGGCAACACCGACGGCAACGCCTTCTTCCGCGCCCGACTGGGCATCACGGATGCTGCGCTGAAAACGGTTTTCTGGGCGCATGCCGGCCTGCCGGTGGCGTCCGCCAAATCCAACCTCTCGCTGGTGATCGACGCGACGGGCACAAGCCCGCATGCGATGCTGGAAACCGCCACCGGCTCCGGCGCTCTGGAACTCTCGGATCTGGTGATCAACGGCCTCAACAGCAAGGCGCTGCCGCCGATCCTCGCCGGCGCGGATGCGATTACCACGGATATCAGCGAGACGATCGTCCAGCCGGTCGTCGAGAAATCGCTGTTCGACGGCGCATTGAATTTCACCAGGCTCAGCATTCCCTTCTCGATCACCGGCGCCAAACTGCGCGCCGACAAGGTGCAGGGGTCCAATGCCGATATCCGGATCGAGGCGGAAGGTACGCTGACCCTTGAAGACGCGATGCTGGAGGCCAATGTCGATGCGATATTCAAGCCCGGCGAGCAGGCGGTCGCCGGCGCCGATCCCACCGTGCGGCTCAACTGGCAGGGCATGTTCAACAGCCCGAAGCGGAGCGTCGATGTCACCCAGATGACCAGCTTCCTCTCACTGCGCAAATTCGAGCAGGAGCGCAGGCGGGTCGAAATCCTGCAGGCCAAGATGGCCGAGCAGCAACGGCTGCGGCGCGAATCCACGCTTTATCGGGCACGGGAAAACGAGCGCGCGCGGCTCAGGCAGAGAGCGCTCGACAACGCCAGGCTTTTTCGACAGGCGCAGGAAAAGCGGACAGAACTCGCACGGCAGGAAGAAGAGCGCCGGCGCAAGGAGCTTGAAAGCCAGAGCCAGATCGACAATCCCGAAAATGTTCCGGCGCAGTAGCCTCTGCATATTCAATTTTAACTAATATACAATTCAATCAATTGCTTGATGGCAGGGGCCGTCGATCGAATTTCTGTCGAGCTAACAAATCCTTAACCACATTTGCTTCACGATGAATCAGATTTGATTATGTCTGGCGAGTCGCTGCGGCGGCATTTAGGGGATGGAATGGGCTTTTTCGGCGGACCTTCGGCGAAGGATTTTGATGCATTGAACGCGCGGTTCAAGGAAGTTTCCGAACGGTCGGAGCTCCTGGACGAAGCCTGTGGAATCGGGCTCTGGGAAGCTGTGCTGCACAATGGCGACGCCATGCATGCTCAAAGCAAATGGACTTGGTCGGCTGAATTCCGTCGTCTGATCGGCTACAACAACGCCAGCGAATATCCCAATGTCGTGCAGTCCTGGTCCGACCGCCTGCATCCGGATGACGTCGCCCCGACTTTCGCCGCCTTCGGCGGGCACCTGCGGGACAAGTCCGGCAATTCCCGTTATGATGTCACCTATCGGCTCAAGGTGCGCGACGGTTCCTATCGCTGGTTCCGCGCCACGGGCGGCTGCAAGTATCAGCCCGACGGGGTCACGGTCCGCACCTGCGGTTCGCTGACCGATATACATGAACAGATGGTGCTGCAGCAGGAAGCCAGGAAGAGCGCCGAAGACGGCAAGATCGCCCTCGGTGCCCTGCTCCAGGCGATCGCATCGCTTGCCAATGGCGATCTCACCCACCGCATCACCGCCACCCTGCCCGAAACGGCCGACGTCCTGAAGCGCGATTTCAACACGGCGAGCGACAAACTCCAGGGCATCCTCGCCAATATCGCCTCCGCCATCGGCAGCATGCTCAGCGGTTCGGGCGAGATCAGCCATGCGACCGATGACCTCTCCAAGCGCACGGAACAGCAGGCAAGCTCGCTGGAGCAGACGGCAGCGGCGCTGGAGCAAATTACCGCCACCGTGCAAAAGACTGCAGCCAGCGCCAGGGAACTGACCGGCTTCACCAGCAAGGCCCGATCCGCAGCGGAAGAATCCGGCGCCGTCGTTTCGAGCGCAGTGCACGCCATGTCCGAAATTGAGAAGTCCTCCGGCCAGATCGGCCAGATCATCGGCGTGATCGACGAAATCGCCTTCCAGACCAATCTTCTGGCCCTGAACGCCGGCGTCGAGGCAGCGCGGGCCGGTGAAGCCGGAAAGGGCTTTGCGGTCGTCGCCCAGGAAGTGCGCGAACTCGCTCAGCGCTCCGCCAATGCCGCCAAGGAGATCAAGGCATTGGTTACCACGTCTTCCCAGCAGGTCGAACAAGGCGTGGCGCTTGTCGGCCGCACCGGCACCGCACTCCAGAGCATCGTTGCCGAAATCAACAATATCGCGCAGCTGATCGGCGACATCGCCCATTCCGCGCAGGAACAGTCGACCGGGATCAACGAGATCAACAGCGCCGTTTCCCAGATGGACCGAATGACGCAGCAGAATTCCAGCATGGTGCAGGAAACCGCCAATGCCAGCCATGCGCTGGCGGATCAGGCGAACCAGCTCGTCGAGCTGGTGGGGCTGTTCAAACTGGGCAACGAACAAGGCGCGAGCCCCCGGCGCCGGGCCGCGTGATTGCGCCCCTGAAACAGACGTAACCACGCAAAGCGGAGCGGCAACGCCGTCCCGCTTTGCGCGAACCTCAAATTTCTGGACGAACCGCCTTCAGCACAAATACGCGAAGCGCCGAGGAAAGATTATCCTCTTCGCTCCGGCTCTCGTCCACCTCGGCGATCAGCGCCGCAAGCGAGTGTCCGCGCGTAGCAGCCAGCCTCCTGAGCTCCTCGTGAAACTCGTCTTCCAGTGAAAACGAGGTCCGGTGCCCGTGCAGCGTAATCGAATATTTCCGGACCATCTGGGTTTCAAAGTCTCATTCTGCCGCCATAGCGACGACCTCGACATCGCGCGTTTCGGCTTGCTCCAGTTCCCTGGCCAGGCGTTCTTCTTCATGCGCTTGCGGTTTGGTGATGCCGGCGATCAGAAGATAGGCGACCGGAGTGATATAGAGCGTGACCAGGGTCGCCAGACCCAGGCCGCCGACGATCACCCAGCCGAGCGCGATACGGGCTTCGGCGCCCGCCCCTTCAGCGAGCGTCAACGGCACGCCGCCGAGCACGGTGGCGATCATCGTCATCATCACCGGACGCAGGCGAATGCGGCAGGCGTTGCGGATCGCATCGCCCACGCTCTCGCCCTCGTCGCGCAGCTGGTTGGCGAACTCAACGATCAGGATGCCGTTCTTGGCCATGATGCCGACCAGCATCACCAGCCCGATCTGGCTGTAGATATTGATGCTTTGTCCGGTCAGCAGCATCGCGAACACCGCGCACGCGAGCCCGAGCGGGACCGTCGACATGATGATCAGCGCCGACAGGAAGCTTTCGAACTGTGCCGCCAGCACCAGGAAGATGATCACCAGCGCAAAGCCGAAGACGCTTGTCATGCCGGACGAATTGTCGTTCAGCGTCGCCGCTTCGGCGAGCGGCAGGATATTGATCCCCTGCGGCAGGGTCTGCCGGCCGATCTCACGGGCGAGTTCCAGGGCATCGCCGAGACCCACGCCTTCCTTGGGCACGCCTGTGATTGAAACCGAGCGGGTCTGGTTTTCACGCTGCAGCTGCGGCGGTACCGATTTCTCCTTGAGCGTGGCGACTGCGGACATCGGCACGAACTTGCCGTCCTTGGTCTTCAGGAAGATATTCTCGAGGTCCTGCGGATCGTTGATCGGATTGTTCGATGAGACGAGCGTGATGTCGAGACTGCGGCCCGCGATGAAGACATCGCCGACCTTTGTACCATCGAGCAGCGCCTGCAGGGCATCCGAAAGGCCGGTGATATCGATGCCGACATCGGCCGCACGCTCGCGGGAAATATCGACGGAAATCTGCGCCTGGGTCGGGTCGGCATCGAGCCGCACCAGATCGAACTTGCCGCTGGCATTCAGAGCGTCGATCATCTTCGCGGCATTCTGGTAGAGCAGGTCGTAGTCGTTGCCGGTCAGCGCGAAATTCAGGCCGCTGCCCGCGCCGCGAATACCCAGGCTGTTGGGCTGCACGATGTTGGCCTGCAACGCCGGCGCGATGCGCAACGCCTTGCGGACATCGGCGGAAATCTCGGCTTGCGACCGGACGCGCTTTTCCCACGGCGCCAGCGTCAGCACCATGAAGCCGGAATTGGCCTGTCCGCCCTGGCCGCTGATCGTGAAGACATTGAGAATCTCGCCGCCATCGACGAGCGGCTGCAACTGATCCTCGACCTTGCGCAATTGCTCTTCCGTATATTCGAGGCTGGTGCCCTGCGGCGCCTGCGCCCGGATCATGATGGTCGACCTGTCCTCCTGCGGGGTCAGTTCCTGGCCGAGCGAAAGATAGGTCACGACGGCGGCAAACATGATCAGAATCGAAGCCGCGACGACGATACCCGGCACCGCCAGAACGATCGCGAGCGACTTCTCGTAGACCTTGGCAAAAGCCATACCGAGCAGCCCGAGAAAGCCGCCATGCTCCTCGACATCGTGCCGGCCGAGCATCCGCGAGGCGAGCATCGGGCAGAGCGTCAGCGCCACGATGCCGGACAGCAGCACCGAGACGGCTAGAGCGAAGCCGAACTCACGGAACAGCCCGCCGGCCTGCCCCGGCAGGAAGGCCAGCGGCACGAACACGGCCGCAAGCGTGATCGTCGTGGCCACAACCGCGAAGAACACCTGCTGCGTGCCGATCACGGCCGCGGCGCGCGGCCCCATGCCTTGCGCCCGATGCCGGACGATGTTTTCCAGCACGACGATTGCGTCATCGACGACCATGCCGGTCGCCAGCACGATCGCCAGCAATGTCAGGATATTGACCGAGAAACCGGCCAGATAGATCGCCGCGAGCGCCCCGATCAGCGCCACCGGCATGGTAATCGTCGGGATCAGCGTCGCCCGCCAGCTGCGCAGGAACAGGAAGATGACGCCCACCACGATGACGACGGCCAGCACCAGCGACACGACCACTTCCTTGATCGCGCCCCGGATGAAGTTCGCGTCATCGCTGGTCACGCGGATGGTCATGCCTTCCGGCATGGTCTTCGACAGCTCGTCGACAGCCGCGCGAATACCCTTGGAAATGTCCAGCGTGTTGGATTGCGCCTGGCGGATGATGCCGAGGCCGACACCGGAAATGCCGTTGGAGCGCATCGAGGACGTACCCTCCTCAGCGCCGAGCGTGACGACGGCGACGTCGCCCAACCGCACCTTGCCGTTGATGATCACGGCTTCAAACTGCTCGGGCGTGGTGATGTCGGAAGATGCACGCACGACGATGTCGGTGGACGGACTTTCGATCGATCCCGCCGGCACGTCGAGTGCCGCAGTGGACAGCGCCAGTTTCAGATCGGCGACGGTCAATCCCCGGCTGGCAAGCTTGGCCTGGTCGATGTCGATGCGGAACGTCTTCTGCTTGTCGCCGAAATACTGTACGTCGGCCACACCATCGACGGCCGCGAGACGGGTCTCGATATTGTCCTCGACGAAGACCGTCAGGTCCTCCGCCTTCATGTTCGTGGAGGTGACGGCAAGCCGCATTACCGGCTGGGAATTGGCATCCGCCTTGATGATGCGCGGCGCGACGATACCCTCCGGCAGATTGTTGGCGACCCGGCTCAGCGCATCGCGCACATCGGCGGCGGCAGTCGCGAGATCCGTCGTGGCCGAGAATTCCAGCGTCACGCGGCTGTTGCCGAAGGCGGAGGCCGACGAGACGGATTTCAGGCCCGTGACGCGCGCAACGGCCCCTTCGATCACATCGGTTATCTCGCGGTCGACGGTCTCGGGCGCGGCGCCATCGAGATCGGTGCGAACGGTGATGACCGGCTGGTCGACGGAGGGCAGTTCGCGCACCTCGACACCACCAAAAGCGGCAAGGCCGGCGACGACGATCAGCGCGTTGAACACCAGCGCCAGGATCGGCCGTCGTACGAACAATGAGGCGGAAAATCCCTGTTTCAGCTTGGAGGCGACACTCATGGCGTGGCCGCCTTCTTGTCATTGGCCTCGGCGACCTTTTCGGGATCTTCCTTCTTGTCGCCGAAAATCTTCACTTCGGCGCCGTTGCGGAGCCGTTGCAGGCCCTCGATGACGATTTCGTCACCGGGTTTGATCTTGGCATCGACCAGCACGGCATCCGGATTGCGCTGGATGATGATGGCGGCCACGCGTGCGACCTTGCGATCCTTGTCGACGCGCCAGACATAGGAACCCTTGCTGTCCCACTGGATCGCCAGCGGATTGACAGACGGCCAGCTGTCGCCGCCAAGGTTGATCACGACTTCGAACGACTGGCCGGCCCGCAGCTCATCGCCCTCGTTGGGGATTTCGGCCTGGATATGCAGCGTACGGCTGGCAATATCAATACGGTTGTCGATCGCCATGATCTTGCCCGGGTAGCTCTTGCCGGGACGGGAAATCGGATTGGCCTCGACTTCCTGGCCCTCCCTGATGAGACCCGTGAACCGCTCCGGCACCCAGAAATCGACCAGCAGCCGCGAGCGGTCGTCGATGGTGACGATCGGCGTCGCAACGGTGACATAGTCGCCGGTCTGGCCGCTGACGATACCGGCGATCCCGCTGACGGGCGAACGAATGGCCCGGCGATAAAGATTGAGTTCGGCGACGGACAGGTTCAGCCGCGCCGTTTCCACGGCGGATTGGGCATCCTGCAGATCGGCGCGGGAAATGATCTTCGACAGGCCCTGGTTGCGGGTCAGCGTATTTTCGGCGCTCTTCATCGCCACCTTGGCCGAGGCCACCGCGATCTTCTCGACATCGTCATCAAGCTTGGCGATGACATCCCCGGCCGTGACCATCTGTCCGGGATGAACCAGCAATTCGGCGATCTGACCTGAGACCAGCGGCGTCACTGCCACGGAATGGATCGCGTCGCCATCGCCGATCGCGTTCAACCGGTCATTGACCTTGCCCTCGGTTGCAGGCCTTACAACCACCGTAAGCGGGCCGTTGGAATTGTTTCGGCGATTGCCGGCAGTGGGTGGGCCGGCTGACGGCTCTTCGCGCGCCACCAGGGAAACGATCATTTCCGGCACACCGATCCTGCGCGCGAAAACGGCGGAACCGGGCATGAAATGAATCAGAATAAGAGCGCCGACGACAAGAAAGACAAGGCCGGTCAGGAGTTGGGTGACGATACGCATCAATGATCTCCGGGCATACCCATGTTTTCTCCCCCAAGACTGCTTATCTGAGATTACGGTTCTACGAGCAAGAATCCATTTTGCACATGGACGAATTGTAATGTAATCGTGATAGGGTTTTGTGAACAAATCGTGACCGGGCTTTGCCAAAATCCGCCGAATCATGCATGGAGCATGCAATGACGAACGGCTTTGACGACATTCCCTTTTTCGACGAGGAGCCGACCCCTCGCCCTGCAAAGCCTGAACCTGTGCCTGAGAGGCCGCCGGGTGGGCTTGCTGCGCGCGCGCTTGCCGCACGCCAAGGCGCGGCGAAGAAGGCCGCCTACCTCGAAGGCCTGAACCCCGAGCAACTGCGCGCAGTCGAAACGCTCGACGGCCCCGTATTGGTGCTCGCCGGCGCCGGTACGGGCAAGACCCGGGTGCTGACCACCCGTATCGCCCATATTCTCGAGACCGGCCGCGCCTTCCCCAGCCAGATCCTCGCTGTTACCTTCACCAACAAGGCGGCGCGCGAGATGCGCGAGCGCATTGCCCATCTCGCCGGCGAGGCTGTCGAGGGCATGCCCTGGCTCGGGACGTTCCACTCGATCGGCGTGAAATTCCTGCGTCGGCATGCCGAACTGGTTTCGCTGCGGTCCGATTTCACTATTCTCGATACCGACGACGTGATCCGCCTGATCAAGCAGTTGATCCAGGCCGAGGGGCTGGACGACAAGCGCTGGCCGGCGCGGCAGTTCGCGCAGATGATCGACAACTGGAAAAACAAGGGGCTGGATCCCAACCAGATCGCCGAGGGCGACGCCCGCGCTTTCGGCAATGGCAAGGGACGCGAACTTTATACCGCCTACCAGAACCGGCTGATCACACTGAACGCCTGCGATTTCGGCGACCTCCTGCAGCACCCGATCCGCATCCTGAAGAACAATCCGGATATCCTCGCCGATTACCAGGGCCGCTTCCGCTATATCCTCGTCGATGAGTATCAGGACACCAACACCGCGCAATATATGTGGCTCAGGCTGCTGGCGCAGCGGCCTCGTTCGAGCAACGCCCCGAACGTGCCCGGCACCGTCAACATATGCTGCGTCGGCGACGACGACCAGGCGATCTACGGCTGGCGCGGCGCCGATGTCGACAATATCCTCCGTTTCGAGAAGGATTTTCCGGGCGCCGCAGTCATCCGCCTGGAGCGCAACTACCGTTCGACCGCCCATATCCTCGGCGCGTCCGGCCACTTGATCGCTCACAACGAGGGGCGTCTCGGCAAGACGCTGTTCACCGAGAAAGCCGATATGGACGACGAGAAAGTGCAGGTGCACGCCTCCTGGGATTCAGAGGAGGAAGCCCGCGCCATCGGCGAGGAAATCGAGCAGTTGCAGCGCAATAAGCACCTGCTCAACGACATGGCGATCCTCGTCCGCGCCTCCTTCCAGATGCGCGAGTTCGAAGACCGCTTCGTGACGCTCGGCCTCAACTACCGGGTCATCGGCGGGCCGCGCTTTTATGAGCGTCTGGAAATCCGCGATGCCATGGCCTATTTCCGGCTGGTGGCGCAGCCGGCCGACGATCTCGCCTTCGAGCGCATCATCAACACGCCGAAGCGCGGACTGGGCGACACCACCGTGCGCTTCCTGCATGATTATGCCCGCGCCCGCGATATCCCCATGCTCGCCGCCGCCACCGATCTCGTCGAGACCGAGGAGATGAAGCCCAAGGCCCGCAAGGCTCTGTTCGATGTGGTCGTCAATTTCCAGCGCTGGCAGAAGGCGCTGCCCAACGTGCCGCATACCGAATTGGCCGAGCAGATTCTCGAGGAGAGCGGCTATACCGACATGTGGAAGGCGGACAAGACCGCCGAAGCGCCGGGCCGTTTGGAAAACCTCAAGGAACTCGTCCGCTCGATGGAACAGTTCGAGAGCCTGCGCGGCTTCCTCGAACACGTGTCGCTGGTGATGGATGCCGACAAGAACGAGAACATGGATGCCGTGTCGATCATGACGCTGCATTCGGCCAAGGGGCTGGAATTCAACACCGTCTTCCTGCCCGGCTGGGAGGAAGGTCTATTCCCGCATCAGCGCGCCCTCGACGAGGGCGGCCGCAACGGGCTGGAGGAAGAGCGCCGCCTCGCCTATGTCGGCCTGACGCGCGCCAAGCACCGCCTGCATATCTGGTTCGTGTCCAATCGCCGAATCCACGGCCTCTGGCAATCGACCATTCCGTCGCGCTTCCTCGATGAACTGCCGGAAGCGCATGTCGAAGTCGCCGAGGTCGAGCAGTCCTATGGCGGCTATGGCCGCAATCCCTATGGCCAGTCACGCTTCGACAAGCAGGAACCGTTCTCCTCGGGCTATTCCTCGCCGGGCTGGCAGCGCGCCCAAGCCAACAAGACCGACGCCACCCGCAACAACTGGGGCAACCGCTCCGGCGTCGCGGTCGAGCGCATCGGCTACGGCGAGGCCGGCCCGACCGGCAAGGTGATCGCCGGCGAACTGGTCGCCAAATCGAAGATCGACACGGCCTCTGATTTTTCCATCGGCGACCGGGTGTTCCACATCAAGTTCGGCAATGGCAATGTTGCCGGCATCGAAGGCAACAAGCTGACGATCGACTTCGACCGCGCCGGGCAGAAACGGGTGCTGGACGGGTTTGTGGAGCGGGTGTGACATTCTTTACCGGTATTGCGCAGTTCGACTCAGCAATGCTGATGCCGGCAGGCTCTGTAATGCCTATGGAATCAGGAATGGAAATACCCCGCAGCAAGGACGGAAATCCGCCGCGTGAGCGTATTTTTAACGTCGTTTATCCACAGGCATGCCACTCTCTGCTCCCTGAAACACCTTTGACTGTTTTAATTTCGAACATACTAATTTATAAGGCCCTAACCAAAGCGGGAGGGCAAAATGAATACACTTCAGTGGTCGGGTACCATTCAGACTGTGACGATGGTCGATCTCGTCAGGCCAAACAATCCCGGTGACGATGTCACGCAGGCGTTCACCGGGCTCGTCAGCGACGCCGTCTGGACAGGCAGCGTGGACGGCGGCAGGATTGTCGGAACCACCGGCAGCGATCTTGTCTTCCTCGATGACGATGCCTTCACCACGCCACGTCTCGAAAACATCGTGGTGTTCAATATGCGTGGCGGTGACGACGTGGTCGATCTCACTTCCGACCGGTTTTCCTATGGCCATGCGCGGCTGGAGGGTGGTACCGGCAACGACTGGCTGTTCGGCGGCGCGGTCGGGGATCGCATTCTCGGCGGCGCCGGCGAAGACCGGCTGAAGGGCGGCGCCGGCAACGACGTCATCAACAGCGGCAGCGAGCAGGATCACCTCTTCGGCGGCGCGGGACGGGACAAGTTCATATTCGGCGACCACGATGGCAGGGACAATATCTACGATTTCACCACAGCCGGCAAAGGCCACGATGTGATCGATCTGTCCTCGTCGACGATCATCACGGATTTCGCCGACCTCATTGCCAATCACAGCATTGTCGAAGACGGAGAGCTGAAACTCACGCTCGACGACGGCAGTTACATCCGCCTCTATGGCGTAGACCCGCTCGACCTCATTGAACAGGATTTCCTTTTCTGACGGTGCGGCTGAATGGCAAAAGCGCCCGATGGTATCAGCCCCACGCAAGCGCTTTCACCGATAACGGCGGGAAACAACCCTAGCCGAGAGCCTCATCATGACCGACACCGCGCCGTTCTGGACCGTCACCATCAGGAATGGCGTGCGCGTCTGCGTCACGCCGTCGATCCAGCAGATGACGAGCTATATATTGCTCGAACAGGAGGACTGGTTCGAGGACGAGATGGATTTCATCCGCGCCTATATCATGCCCGGCATGAATACCTTCGATATCGGCGCCAATCACGGCGTCTATGGCCTGACCATCGCCAGCCAGCTCGCATCCGGCCATGTCTGGGCGTTCGAACCGACGGTGGCGCCCGGCACGATGCTGTCGCGCAGCATCGGCGTCAATGGGCTCAAGGACCGGATGACCTGGGTGCATGCCGGACTTTCGGATCACGATGGCAGCGCCGAGATTTCGGTGTCCGGCAACTCCGAGACCAATTCGCTCTATGGCACCGGCGCCCAGAAGGAACGGATCGAACTCTATGGCCTCGACGCGTTCATCGCACGCGAGAAAATCGTCGCCAGCATCGATTTCGTCAAACTCGACGCCGAGGGCGAGGAGATCAAGATCCTGGCTGGCGGGGACGATTTCTTCAGCCGCCAGTCGCCGCTCATCATGTTCGAACTGAAGCATGGCAACCAGGTCAATCACGGCCTGATCGACGCCGTCAAGGCATTGGGCTACACGATCTACCGGCTGGCGCCCGGTCTGGAAATGCTGGTGCCCTACGAGGCCGGGTTCGAGGAAGGCTTCCTGCTCAATCTGTTCGCCGTCAAGCCCGATCGCGCGGCAGAACTGGCCGAACGGGGACTGCTGGCGCCGGCAGGCGCAGCAGAGAGTTCCGAAGCACCTCTGGAAGCGCATTGGCGGGACCGCCTGTTCGCCCTGCCCTTCGCGGCTCCCTATCGGGTCGCATGGTCTCAAATTGCCCCCCTTGCCAATGCCGACCATGATTTCGCGCTGTCGGCCTGCCTTCTGGCGCAGGACAAATCGCTGCCGCCGGCACGCCGCCATGCGCTGGCAAGGCAGGCGCTCGCCAAGGTGACGGCCATCGCCGATGCCGGCCAGGGCGAGATCGCTCTCTGGCTGCTGCGGCTCAATCTCACACATCTGCTCGGCGAACGCGGCCTGAGCGTCGGCATTGCGGGCAAGCTGGCGGGATTGTCGCCAGCCATGCTGGAGACGCTGAAACTGCCTTTCCTGCCACCCTCATCGCGCTTTTACGACCGCGACCTCGGTTCGCGCTACGAGCGGCTGCCCGATGTGATCCGCGAATTCATCGAATACCGGCAATCCTATTCGACCTACTATACAAATGCCCCGCTCGAGCCGTTGTCGGCGCTGACCAGCCGCCCCGGCCATGGGCTGGAACTCGATCGCCGATTGGTGCTCGGCGCGCGGCGCCGGGGCATGACGCTCAACATCGCCGGGGACCATGCAGTGTTTGCGCCGGAAACATCGCCGAACTGGGAAATATGGAAAGCGATCGCGGGCCTGTCCTGAATCTTGCGGCTTCCCCAAAAATAGTTGGAGGTCGATGCAACAATTTGCATGCGATCAGGTGCAAGGCGCAGGGTTATCGCCGCGCCGACTCCCCGAGCACTTCGGCCTGGTCGCGGAGCAGCACGAAACGATAGCCGCGCTTCTTGAGATCGAGGATGCCGGCGACGACTCCCTCGCCTGCCTGGTGGCTGGGCTGGTTGATATGGGCGATGACGACATCGCCATCCTTCGCCGACGCAAAGCGCCTTTCCGCGCCGCTCCGGCCGAGCAGCGAGCCGCCGTCGCCGTTCACCGAATAGCCGGCGACCTGATAGCCCATCGCCTCGATTTGCCTGATCGACGACGGCGTATATTTCGCGGTCGCGCCACGGAAAAATTTTGGCCTCGGCGCGCCGGCCTTGACGATCGCCTCCGTGCCGCCTTCGACCTCGTCGGCGACGGCTTTCGGCGAACCGGCCGCCCTGATGCCGTAGATACTGACCATGCGATCGACCGCCGGTATGTGATTGGCGCCATGATCCTCGATCTCGAAGAGGTCGGGATGCGCCCGCATGACGGCGAAAGCCTCGGCATTGCGCTTCAGCCAGAAAATATTTTCGATGAAAATACAATCGCCATTGATGATTTCAGCGACAGAGAGGTCATTGCAGAGGACAAGAATGGTGCAAGCATTGAGGTTCATGGACGTGGCTTCAGATATTCGAACGATCAGGTTACGGCAGGAACAGTGACCTCGGCGACGATCAGGGATGAAGATGGCCACGTGCTGATCACCATCAAGGATGTGGATCTGTCGGCAGTTCAGGTATATAAGGATGTGGTGAAATATGGTGTCAGCGCGCTTCAATGGACGTTTGCGGCCGGTGACGATCGTGTCACGGGTTCAATAAAGGCCGACAGTCTGCAAGGCGACTATGGCGACGACGTCATTTTCGGTAAAGGCGGCAGCGATTATCTATCAGGTTATCATGGCAACGACACGTTGATCGGTGGTGGCGGCAGCGACAATTTCCTGTTCGACAAATTGTACGACATCGACAGGATCACGGATTTCGATGACCTGGGCAAGGATCAGGACCAGATCTGGCTTAAACAGGCCATGTGGGATCGAATGGATAAACATCGGGAAGGCGACGATGTCGTTCTCGATTTCGGCGGGGGCGACGAATTGATCATCGAGCATGCCAAGATCGCCAACATTACCCGCGAAGATTTCCAGCTGTTTTCATAATTCCCGATTTCGCCGTCCATAGAAGCCGATTGGTCCGACCTTTCGGATAGGGCTTGGCTCCGGCGGCGAACAACACTACATCTCGGGCAGTTCGAACCTGCCCGGGAGCATGCCTTGCCAATTTTCAACAATCTGCCCACGCCGCCCAAAGCCGCCCGCAAACCCGTGACCGACACCCGGCACGGCGTAACCCGGACCGACGATTACGCCTGGTTCCGGGCCGACAACTGGCAGGCGATGTTCAAGGACACATCGATCCTCGACCCGGAAATCCGCGCCTATGTCGAGGCGGAGAACGCCTATCAGGACGCGGCCATGGCCGATACCGCCGATCTGCGCAAGACGCTGTTCGACGAGATGAAGGCGCGGATCAAGGAGGACGATTCCTCCGTGCCGATGAAGGATGGGCCGTTTGCCTATGGCACGCTGTTCGTCACCGGCGGCGAACAGGCGCATTATTTCCGTATCCCGCGTGATGGCGGCGACCTCAAGGAAATCCTGCTCAATGGCGACCGCGAGGCCGATGGCAAGGAATACTGCCGGATCTCCGGCATCGGCCATGCGCCGGGCCATGATCTGGGCCTCTGGGGCTATGACGACAAGGGCTCGGAATATTTCACGCTCAAGATCCGCGATTTTGCCGCCGGCAAGGATCTCGACGACGTGATCGAGAACACCGGCGGCGGCGGCGCCTGGGCGCCCGACGGCAAAAGCTTCTTCTATTCGCTGCTCGACGACAATCATCGCCCTTCGAAGGTCTACCACCACATCATCGGCACGCCGCAATCGGCCGACCGGCTGGTCTATGAGGAGGAGGATCCGGGCTTCTTCATGGGCGTCGGCGGCTCGCTGCTCGACGACTACATCTTCATCGATATCCACGATCATGAAACATCCGAATTCCATATCCTGTCGACCAGCGACCTGACGGCCAAGCCGATGCTGGTCGCCGAGCGTGAAACCGGCATCGAATATGAGATGAGCGAAGGCGGCGATGTTTTCTACATCCTGACCAATGACGGCGATGCCAAGGATTTCAAGATCATGCAGACGCCGGTGACCGCACCGGGCAAGGCGAACTGGACGGAAGTCGTGCCGCACCGGCCCGGCACGCTGATCCTCTCGGTCAGCGCCTATAAGGGCCACCTCATCTGGATGGAACGGCACGAAGGCCTGCCGCGGATTGTCATCCGTGATCGGCAGACCGGGGAGGATCATGCCATCGCCTTTGATGAAGAGGCCTATTCGCTCGGCTTCTCGGGCTCGCTCGAATATGACACGGACTGGATCCGTTTCACCTACTCGTCGATGACCACGCCATCGCAACTCTACGACTACAATATGCGCACGCGCGAGCGTGTCCTGCTCAAGACGCAGGAAGTGCCGTCGGGGCATACGATCGAGGACTATGTGACACGACGTATCTTCGCCACCGCGCCGGACGGCCAGAAAGTGCCGGTCTCGCTGCTCTACAGGAAGGATACGCCCCTCGACGGCTCGGCACCCTGCCTGCTTTACGGCTATGGCGCCTACGGCATTTCGATCCCGGCATCGTTCAGCACCAATACGCTGTCGCTCGTCAATCGCGGCTTCGTCTATGCCATTGCCCATGTCCGCGGCGGCAAGGACAAGGGTTTTGCCTGGTACGAACTTGGCAAGATGGCCCATAAGAAGAACACGTTTTCGGATTTCGTCGTCGCGGCCGATCATCTGGTGGCCGAAGGTTTCACGTCGCACGAAAAAATCATCGCCGAAGGCGGCTCGGCCGGCGGCATGCTGATGGGCGCCATCGCCAATATGGCACCGGAAAAATTCGGCGGCATCATCGCTGCCGTTCCGTTCGTCGACGTGCTCAACACCATGCTCGACGACACGTTGCCGCTCACCCCGCCCGAATGGCCGGAATGGGGCAATCCGATCGAGAGCGTTTCGGACTACCGCAACATCGCCTCCTATTCGCCCTACGACAACGTCGCCGCACAGGCCTATCCACCGATCCTGGTCCTGTCCGGCCTGACTGACCCGCGCGTCACTTATTGGGAACCGACCAAATGGGTCGCCAAGTTGCGCGACTTCACCACAAGTAGCAATCCCATATTGTTGAAGACCAATATGGGCGCTGGCCACGGCGGTGCGTCGGGACGTTTCCAACGGTTGGAGGAGATCGCCTATGAATATGCTTTCGCGCTGAAAGTGGCGCAGAAATAGCAGCCATCGAGATATCGTGTCCCGATGAGGGACAGGGTGCTTGGGCTCCAGCGCACCAGGCCGGGATTGGTGACAATTCCGGCCATCGGCTACAAACTTTCTTAACTCTACTTTGACGAAGACAGACGCCAGGCGAGCAAAAAACCAAGATCGCGCTGGCTTGAGGGCAGACTTTACCCGGTCTTAAATGTTCCCGCGCATGGATTAGTCACGCCTAATTCAAGGAGACCAGGATGTTCATGCGCAAGGGCTGGGGACGCTCATCCGCCGGAAAGAGAAGCCTGAAGGATCGCATCGGATCATTCATAGCCGACCGCAGCGGCAACTTTGGCCTGATGTTTGCCCTGGCGACCGTGCCGGTCCTGATGACCATCGGTTGCAGTTTCGACTATGTTCAGGCGCTCAACACACATCACAGAATGCAGTCCGCGCTCGACGCGGCGCTTGTAGCGGCTGTCAAGAGCGTCGGCACCAAGGACAGCGCTGCGCTCAAGGCGGAAATCGGCAAATGGCTCGAAGCGGAGTCCGTCCAGAAGGGCTATTATGTTCTCAACACCAATGGCATCGCGATTGACTCGACCAACGCCACGATCAAGGCCAGTGTCTCGGCGACAGTCTCGACGACATTCCTGAAAGTCGCCGGAATAAACTCGTTCCCTGTCGCGGTTTCGAGCGCGGTGGCGGGCGGCGAAACGATCACGAAAACAGCATTCTCCATGTATCTTGTGCTGGACCGTTCGGGATCGATGGACGAAGACACCGACAGCACCTACACGACAACGTGCTATACCAATGACAGATGGAAAACCGGCGCCTATACCTGCACGGAAAAATACAAGAAGATCGAGGCGCTCAAGTTGGCCGTCGGCAGCCTGATGGGCCAGTTGTCGATCGCCGATCCCGACATGAAATATGTACGGACCGGCGCCGTCTCCTATAATGACAACATGCAGACTCCGACCCCGCTCGAATGGGGAGAGTCTGGCGCGCAGGCTTACGTCACCAATCTGACCCCTTCCGGCCGGACGGACTCCAGCGACGCCATGGCGACGGCATATGACGCATTGAGGAAGAGCACCGGCAGCAAGAGTGAAGACCGCATCCACTATGCGAAGAACGGCCTGAAGCCCAATAAGTACATCGTCTTCATGACAGATGGCGCAAACAACATTAACGATGCGGATGAGAGTACCATGAGTACCTGCGACAAAGCACGTACCAAAGGCATACGCATTTATACGGTCGCCTTCATGGCACCCCCGGAAGGCCAGGCGTTGCTTCGATACTGCGCAACCAGCTCCGAAGACTACTTCCCGGCAGAAAGCACCGCTCAATTGGTCGAGGCATTCAAGACGATCGGCGAGAGTTCTTCGAAAAATCTCATCCGCCTGACGCAGTAACTCACCGCTTCGGTATGACCTTCAGATAGGCGGCGATCGCCTCGCGGTCTTCCTTCGGCAGCTTGGCCATGTTCTTCTGGACCTCGACCATAGATCCGCCGACCGTATCAAAGTCCGGCGTAAAGCCGGTTTCGAGATAGTTGACGATATCCGCCTCGCTCCAGGATGCGATGTCACCACCCGGCGTGATGTTCGGGACCTTGCCCTTGCCTTCCGGATTGGGGGCGCCGGCAAGCCACATATTCTGCTTGAAGCCGCCAAACTCGTCACGCGACGTATGGCATTCGCCGCAGTGACCCGGACCCTCGACGATATATTGCCCGCGCTTGACCTGGGCGTCTGCGGTGGCCATGGCGATACGCGGCTGATCGTTCAGATAGAGATATTTCCACCCTCCCACCGCCAGACGAATATTGAACGGGAAACCCAGCGCATGCGGCGGGGCAAGGTTGGTGCTTTTCGGCAATGTCTTGATATAGGCGAAGAGATCGCCGACATCCTTTGGCGTCATGCGGATATACGAACCGTACGGCAGGGACGGATAGAGATGGCTGCCATTGGGGGCTACACCGCGCGTCAATGCGTTGCCGAACGCGGCAAGCGTCCATTTGCCGATACCGGCGGTGTCATCAGGCGAGATATTGGGAACATGAAACGTGCCGAAAGGGCTGTTGAGCGCCAAGCCGCCGGCAAGAACCAGCTCATCGCCCTCCTTGGCACCGGGCGCCTTGTGACAGCTGACACAGCCGCCCATGGAGAAAACCAGCGCGCCGTTCTTGACATCGCCAGTACCGGCCGCAGCCCAGTAATCGTCGGGCAAGGGCTGGGAACGGGTGACATAAAGGAAAGCGCCGGCGCCTATGACGCCGAGAACAATCAGACCGCCAATCGTCTTCACCAGTTTGCCGGTCATGATGAAATTTTTCCCTGCTGAGCATGATGCGCCGGAATTTGCCACGATCCGGAGTTCGGAACCAGATCAAATCTGCAACGCAAAAAGCCCACCGCAACCGCTTCGAGCAAAGCGACTGCGGTGGACGGGAGGAGCCGTTACTTCTTCTTCAAACGGTAGATCTCATGACAGGAGCCGCAATCCTTGCCGAGCGTGCCCATGGCCGCGCCAACGGCGGCCTGGTCGGCCGGAAGCTGGGCGAGCAGAGTGTCCGCGTCCGCACCGAGCTTGTCCGCATGCGCCTTGAAGTCAGCCATATTTTCCCAGATCTTCGGGCTGGCCACTTCATCGTCCTTCTCGGACCCGACCGGGAAATAGTTCGGGAAGACCTTGATCGTTTCGCTGATGGTCGTCAGCGAGGTCTTTACCGTGGCCGCATCGTAGGGCTTCTCGCCCTTGGCAATGGCCGAGAGCCCACCCATGGCGCCGCCAATTTTCTTCATCGCCGCTTCGCGTGAATCGTGCATATTTTCAGCGGCGACCACGGCGCTCACCGCCATGAGACAGATGGCGCTGGCCACCAGAATCCGTTTGATCATCTTGTTAATCTCCCAATCAAGAAGCGCCGGCGGAAAGCTGCGGGCGGGGGTTGCGCGAACGTCGACACAACACCACGGCGCCCCCTCGAAATCAAAATAACATTTTGGTGATCGGTAGTTAGACGAAAGTTTTGAATCATTCTTCGAATAACTTCATCCATTGCGGAAGCGCGGAACTGCGGCGGTTTGCCCGCACCCACGGTTCGAAATTCGATTGTTCAATATTCAGTAACAGATCGTCGTCTATAACGATAACAACCCAGTATCGGATTTACCGGTCCATCCCCATGCTCCAGCGGCAGATCTCTCGCGCTCCACGCTATCTCGCGATCGGCATCATCACATTCGCGGTCGCTGCCGCTATCGGGCTGGCAATCCTCGGCCTGCCGATCGACAGCCTACCCTTCCAGCTGAAAAACAAGGATTTCACCAATTACTGGATGGCCGGACAACTCGCACTCAATGGCAATGGGCCAACCCTGTTCGGCAGACCGACCGACTATTTCGAGGCGATGAAGGCCATCTTCGGGGCTGACTATCCCTGGCACAACTGGAGTTATCCGCCGCACGCGGCACTCCTCCTGCTGCCGCTCGGCGTACTGGGCTATCTCCCCGGCATGGCAATCTTCCTGGGTTTTACGCTGGCGCTGTATGTGCTTTCGCTCCAGAGCCTGCGGCCGAACTGGACGCCGATCGCCGTCATCCTGCTGCTGCCTTTCCTCGCTGGCAATCTCGTCTCGACCCAGAACGGCTTCCTGACGACGGCTTTGCTGGTCGGAGGTCTCGCCCTGCGCGACCGTCGCCCTGTATTTGCCGGCATCCTGTTCGGCGTGCTGACCTTCAAGCCGCAACTCGGGCTGCTCCTGCCGATCCTGCTGCTTTACGAACGGCGCTGGATGGTGATTGCCACCGCGACCATTACGGCGATCGCTCTGATCCTGTCGTCGATCCTCGCTTTCGGCATACAGAGCTGGACGGACTATTTTCGCTACATAGCGCCCTACCAGACCGAGATCATGAACACGTTCGGCGGCGATTTCCCACATATGATGGGTTCCGCCTTCGGCTCGGCGCGCAGTCTTGGCTTCGATGCAGCGCAGGCGATCTGGGTGCACATGCCGTTCGCGGTGGCGGGCTTCGGCCTGTTCCTCTTCAGCCTGTGGCGGCTTGAAGATATCGATGCCAGATCGTTCGCCCTGCTGATCGCCGGCATGCTGATCGTGCCCTATTCCGTCGCTTACGACTTCGGCGCGCTGGCAACATTCGCCGCACTCTGGCCATTCGGGAACGACAAGCGTCAGCCCGGCCTGCCGCTCCGGTTGGCGCTCATCCTTGTTGCCATCCTGCCGATCGGCATGCTGCCGATGGGTCAGGCAGGCTTGCCGCTGACGCCGGCGATCTTGCTGGGCGCCTTCGTCGCGCTTCTCACCAGCGAAGGCGCATTTCGTTTCAATGGAACGTCGTCCAGCCCTGCCAAGCCGTCCAGAATGCCGCAAGGATGATCAGCAAGCCGGCGGCGCGGCCGGTATAGATCGTCGCCGACTTGTTGGTCAGCAGGAAATCCCGGCTGGTTGCGGCGGCAAGCGCAATGGCGCCATAGACCAGGAACTGCATCAGCAACGTCAGCAGGCCCATGACAATGGCCTGATGCCACAAAGGGCCGTATTCAACCTTCATGAACTGCGGATAGACCGCCATGATGAACAGATAGGCCTTGGGATTGAGCAGGCAGGTGACGAGCCCCTGGCGGAAAATCACCGGCAGCGGCCTGAGGCTCGCGGTCCCGACCTCGTCGACGGTGATCGAACTGCGGATCAGCCCGTAGCCGATCCAGGCCATGTAGAACGCACCGATCAGGATCAGCGGATCACGCAACCAGGGCATGGCGAAGGCCAGCACGCTGACACCGAGCGTACCGGTCAGAGTATGCACCATGCCGCCCGTCATCATGCCGGATACGGCTGCAAAGCCCGCCCGCCGCCCGCCCGTCAGCCCATTGGTCATCACGAACAGCATGTCCATGCCCGGCACGATGATGATGCCGAAGAGCAGGGCCGAGAAGATCCAGAGGTTTTCCGCGTAATCCATGTCAGTAAGCCTTTATCGTTTATTATCCGCAGTCAGGATAAAACCAGTGATTTCAGTTTGTTGATGCTGGAAATAGCGCAACCCAATTGACAGCGTTGTGTCAGGAGTGTTCTGCTGCGGACAACAATTTTCAGGGAATTTGAATGCGCAAGGCATCGCGCCTGTTCGAGATCATCCAGATCCTGCGGCTGGCCGGAAAACCGGTGACGGCGCAGATGATCGCCGACCGGCTGGAAGTCACCGTGCGCTCGATCTATCGGGATATCGCGGCGCTGCAGGCCATGCGCGTGCCGATCGAGGGCGGGCGGGGCATCGGTTACATCATGCGTTCAGGCTTCGACCTGCCGCCGCTGATGTTCTCGATCGAGGAATCGGAAGCCATGGTGCTGGCGCTGGCGCTTCTGAAACGCACCGGCGACAGCGAATTGAAAAAAGCTGCGGAACGGGTCAGCGACAAGATCGCCGCCGCCATGCCCGTCCCTCTGCGCCAGGTGCTGATGGGCAACGCCCTCTATGCCTGGGGATCGGTCGCGCCGGAACCGTCGGGGATCGATCTCGCCAGCATCCGCCAGGCGATCCGCGACGAGCAGAAGCTCGCGATCGACTATCGCGACGAACAGGGCCGCCAGACCGCGCGCACGATCCGTCCGATCGCGCTGATCTATTATTCCGCCTATACAAATATCGTTGCGTGGTGCGAACTGCGCGAGGGCCTCAGGAATTTCCGCGCCGACCGGATTGCGCAGAGCGCGACGATCGCCGCCTTCTTCACCGGCCAAGGCGACGGCCTGCGCTCCCAATGGATCGCCGGATGGAAAGTGAACCAGCAGGCGGGATAGGTCACGCTTCTTCGAGATTGTGACGAAGCGTCTTCATGGTCTGCAGCAATTGCCCCAGCGAATCCAGCCCGCAGCCTGTCGCGTTGCCGATCGCAGCACCGATCCTCGTTCCCACTTCGCGCTTGGCGAGCCCCGACGGCGTCAGCTGAATCGACACCTGGCGCTCATCCTCCTTGCTGCGTTCCCTTCGGATGAAGCCGGTTTTTTCCAGACGCTTGAGCAGGGGTGACAGTGTGCCGGTGTCGAGACCGAGCGCTCCGCCGATCTCCGTCACTGTCGCGACACGCTTTTCCCATAGAACCAGCATCACTAGATATTGCGGATAGGTGACGCCGAGTTCCGCCAGCAGCGGCTTGTAGGCCTTGGTGAAGGCATGCGAGGCGGCATAGACCGCAAAACAGAGATGGTTCTCCAGCGCGAGCATATTGTCGTTCATCGTCGATCCTCTTCGCTGCCAATATAGCGCGAAAAAATATTTTGTAAAATTATATTGTGCACAACATAAATTGGTCCTATATCAATTTGTCAATTCAAGAAGGGATAACCACATGCCTATTCTCTATACGACCAAGGCAACCTCCACCGGCGGCCGGGTCGGGTCCTCCAAGTCCTCCGACGGCAATCTATCGGTCACTCTCACCTCGCCGAAGGAACTCGGCGGTGACGGCGCGGCAGGCACCAATCCTGAGCAGCTGTTCGCGGCGGGCTATTCCGCCTGCTTCCTCGGGGCGCTGAAATCCGTTGGCCGTCAGGCCAAGGTGAGAGTTCCGGAAGAGACGACCGTGACCGCGATAGTCGGCATCGGCCCGCGCGAGGATGGCGGCGGCTTCGGCATCGAGGTGGCGCTGTCGGTGAATATTCCGGGCGTCGATCGCGAAGTTGCCGAAGACCTCGTCGCCAAGGCGCATATCGTCTGCCCCTACAGCCACGCCATGCGCACCGCCACCGAAGTTCCGGTCACGCTCGCCTAATCCAGCGCACCCAGCGCATTCAATCCATGCCGCAGGCGATCGGCTTCGCCCTGCGGCATTTCTCCTTCAATTGCCTCGTGCGTCGCGCGCCAGATCGGCAGCGCCGCCGCCAACCGGCCCTCGCCTTCAGCCGTCAGCACGAGAAATTTTTCCCGGCGGTCCTCCGCTCCCTTGGCGATCGTGATCCAGCCCTTGCGCTCCAGCACTTTCAGCGCCGCCGTCAGCGTCGTCCGGTCCATCCCCAGCAGCGTCGCCACCGAACCCAATGATGCCGGCTTCGGCCGGTTGAGCGACATCATCAGCGAGAACTGGCCATTCGTCAGCGAAAACGGTTTAAGGACACGGTCGAAGCGACGGGCAAGAGTGCGTGCCGCGCGCTGGGCGTGGAGGCAAAGGCAACGATCGCGGACATGGATCGTTGCGGAAAATGGAATCAGCGGCAGGTTTGACATGTAAAATATATGTTGATACCAACCTAAATAGTCAAGCTCCAACTATCCCGCAGGATGGTGGACTGGTGGCGATGGATTGTGGTTCAACAGGGAGGCAAGAGACATGAGCGACACCCACGGCAAGTTTGTCTGGTACGAACTGATGACGACGGACACCGCGGCAGCGGCCCAATTCTACGGTTCCGTGGTCGGCTGGACCGCCCGCGATGCCGGAATGGACGATAACAGCTATCAGCTTTTCGAAATTCCTGGTACCGAGCGTGGCGTTGGCGGCCTGATGACGCTTCCCGAAGAACTGAAGACCATGGGCGTACCGCCCCACTGGGTCGGTTATGTCGCGGTCGACGACGTCGATGCCATGGCCAAGACATTCACGGACAATGGCGGCGCCGTTCGCAGGCCGCCATCCGATATTCCCGGCATCGGCCGGTTTGCCGTGGTCGCCGATCCCCAGGGCGCGGTACTGATCATCTTCAAGCCCATTCCCATGGACAATCCGCCGCCCGAACCGACGATGACGCCCGGCTATTGTGGGTGGCATGAACTTTATGCCGTCGATGGCGCAACCGCGTTCGATTTCTACGCGAAAGTCTTCGGCTGGACCAAGGACATGGCGATGGATATGGGCGCGATGGGCATCTACCAGACATTCGCGCAGAATGGCGTGATGATGGGCGGCATGATGACGAAGCCGGCGGACATGCCCGTGCCTGCCTGGGGCTACTATTTCATTGTCGAAGGGGTCGATACCGCGATCGACAAGATCAAGTCCGGTGGCGGTCAGATCCTCGAGGGGCCGATGGAAGTGCCGGGCAGCTTCGTCGTTCAGGCGACGGATGCGCAGGGCGCCTATTTCGCCGTCACCGGCCCCAGAGGTTGATCTGGACCGACACCTTGGTTTTATGAATGTGGGCCAATGCATCCGGCAGGCGTCGGGCCGCCGGATGCGCTGTTCAACCCTCGCCGAATGACGCCAAGAACGCGTCGGGATCATCGACCTCGATCAGCTTGCGCTTGTCGATCTGCCAGAACCGGTTGCCGACATTGCGAATGAAGCTGCGGTCGTGCGAGACCAGCAGGCAGCTTGCCTGATGGTTGAGCAACTCGGCCTCAAGCGCCTCCTGCCCGTCGATATCGAGATGATTGGTCGGCTCGTCGAGCAGATAGAAATTCGGATTGGCAAGCCTCAGGACGAGCATTCCGAGCCGTGCCTTCTGGCCGCCGGACAGCAAGCCCAGCGCCTTGGCCTGCATGTCGACATTGATCCCGGCACCCGCCAGTAATGTACGGACACGTTGGTCGCCAAGCGCGAACCGCCGCACCAGCACATCCATCGGCGTATCCCTGTCATCGAGATCGGCGAGTGCCTGGTCGCCATATCCCAGCACCAGCGAGGGCGTTGCCCTGATACCGGATGGGCCATTTTCCATATTCCCGATTGCCGCCTTCAGCATCGAAACCAGACGCGTCTTGCCGGTGCCGTTCTGGCCCAGCAGGACGATACGGTCTCCCTGGCAGATGAAGCGCTTGCCCGTTTTGAACAGCAGCCCACCGTCAGGCGTCTCCACCGACGCATCGTCAAGCGTCACCAGCACTTTGGCATGCGTGCCCTGATTGGCGAGCCGGATTGCCCCCGCCGAACGCTCCAGATGGGCGGGACGTGCGCTTTCCTCGATCTTCTCGGCACGGCTCTTCAGCTGTTTGGTCTTGACCACCAGTAGATCGCTGCCGGAATTGATGCCGATATTGTTGAGTTTGGCCGCCTGCTGGCGGAGCTGCCTGGCCGCCTTCATCTCCCGCTCGTAACGCCGCTCGTCCGATGCATCCGCGCCATTCAGCGCGGCTCGCGCCCGTGTATAGGGCAGCGCGTAACAGGCCGATTGCTCGGCGCGCAGAAAAAGCGTGCGGTTCGTGACCGCATCCAGAAAGGCGCGGTCGTGGCTGGCAATGACGACGGGCGCATCGCGCGGCAGGGTGCCAAGCCATGCCTCCAGCTTGCCGATCCTGGCGAGATCGAGATGGTTGGTCGGCTCGTCGAGCAGCAACACGTCCGGTTCGGTGACCCAGACCCGCGCCAGCATCGCCAGCCTTTGCCAGCCGCCGCTCAATTGCCTCAAGGATCTCGAACGGACCGCCTCCTCGACGCCGAGATCATCGAGCACGATATCGACACGCCAGCTCTCGGTCTCGGCCTGCTCGTCGGGCAGAGCCATGCGCACCGCATCGTAAAATGGCGTGTCCAGCAGTCTTTTGGGAACACTCTGCTCGACATAGCCGATGGTAAGGCCACGCGAACGGGCAATGTCACCGGTCGTTGCATCCTCCGTTCCGGCAATGCAGCGCAACAGCGTCGTCTTGCCCCGGCCGTTGGCGGCAACGATGCCTATACGATCGCCCGGGCCGATTAAGAGGTTGAGATTGGAGAATAATGGCGCACTACGCGTAACGCCGAGATTGCGGATATTGATGAGCGACATGTTGGATCTCTGGTCTGCCCGGCATCGGTGCGATCGCAATTGGGCGAGAAGCCACCATGCTCGGGAATTTGCAAGAAGCAACTCGAGCCACAACAGGCTGGAGCCGCAGTGCTCTCAGAGGCAGACCAGGAAAAGTGAGATGTTCTGGTCAGCCCTGCAAACGTATTTGCAGGGCTGGAACGGGGCCGCGCTGACGGTGGTGCCAGTAGCAATGGATCATCGCGCAACTCTCCTTTCTGAAAATCGATAGAGTGAACCTAACATCGGTCGATTGACGGCGCAACTATCGCCGCCGCAGGCTACCCAGGATTCCGCGGACGATCGCCGCGCCCACGGCGGTCGCAACCGAGCGGGCCGCCGATTTCATCGCCGCTTCGACGATCGTTTCGCGCTGATAGCCCGAACGCTTCTGCTGCTGCTGTTGCGGCTGGGCTTTATCATCTGTGCCGAAGCCCGGAAGGGTCCAGCCGCCGATCGTGCCCGTCGTCTTCGGCTGCTGGGGCTCCGGCGCTTGCGACTGAGCGGCCTTCTCGGCTTTCCTCGTCAGGATCTCGAAAGCGGATTCGCGGTCGAAATCCTCGTCATAAACGTCGCGGACCGGGCTGACCGACATCACCGTCTTACGCTCCTCATCGGTGATCGGTCCGAGGCGCGACGAAGGCGGGCGGATGAGCGTCCGCTGCACGATCGACGGCGCGCCCTTGGTCTCGATGGTGGAAACGAGCGCTTCGCCGGTCCCGAGCGTGGTGATCACGGTGGCGCAGTCGAAATCCGGGTTGGGACGGAATGTGTCAGCGGCTGTCTTCACCGCCTTCTGCTCGTTCGGCGTATAGGCGCGCAGCGCATGCTGCACGCGATTGCCGAGCTGGGCAAGCACGGTCTGCGGCACGTCCATCGGGTTCTGTGTGACGAAATAGACGCCGACTCCCTTGGAGCGGATCAGCCGCACCACCTGTTCGACGCGCTGGATCAGAACAGGTGGCGCATCGGTGAACAGCAGATGCGCCTCATCGAAGAAGAACACCAGCCTGGGCTTCTCGGGATCGCCGACTTCCGGAAGCTGTTCGAAAAGCTCGGACATCAGCCAGAGCAGGAAGGTCGCGTAGAGGCGCGGGTTCATCATTAGCTTGTCGGCGGCCAGCACAGAAATCGCGCCGCGGCCGTCATTGGTGGTGCGCATGATGTCGCTGATCTTGAGCGCCGGCTCGGAAAAGAATTTCGTCGCCCCCTGCTGTTCGAGGATCAACAGCTCGCGCTGGATCGAACCGACCGACGCCTTGGAAATGAAGCCGAACTTGTTGGAAAACTCGGTGGCGTTTTCGCCCATGTAGTTGAGCAGCGCCTGCAGGTCCTTGAGGTCGAGCAGCGGCAAGCCGCCCTCGTCGGCGATCTTGTAGGCTATGTTGATCACGCCTTCCTGCGCGTCCGATGCGTTGATCAGCCGGGAGAGCAGCAATGGCCCCATTTCCGTCAGCGTCGTGCGGACGCGGTGGCCTTTTTCGCCATAGATGTCCCAGAAGATCACCGGGAATTCCTGGAACTCGTAATCGGAAAAGCCGATGTCCTTTGCACGCTTGTCGAGAAAATCCTTGAATTCGCCCATTGCGGCGATGCCGGACAGATCGCCCTTGATATCGGCGCAAAACACCGGCACGCCCGCATTCGAGAAGCTTTCGGCCATCACCTGCAGCGTCACCGTCTTGCCGGTGCCGGTGGCACCGGTCACCAGGCCATGGCGGTTGCCATATTTCAGCTCGAGATATTCCGGCTTGTTGATCGAATCATCCGGTTTCCGGCTGGTTCCCAGATAGATCTTGCCTTGTTCCAGCATGCTTTTCCTCCCGAGCCACACTGGGCATACCCACGCCCAATACGCTGATGATTGAATCCTACTCTGCTGTTATAGGGTGCCGCCCGGCGCCGGACAACTGCGCCCCCGGGTGAAAGCGCGGCCCTGCATCGGCGATTGCTTGCGAAGACCGGACCGGCAAAATAGATTGCCTCAATCGCAAGAGAGAATCGGAGGCACCATGAGTGAAATCGTCACGCAAATCGCCGAGGCAACCGGCCTAGATCCTGCCACGGCCGAAAAGGCCATCGGCATGATGCTGGGTTTCCTGGAAAAGGAGGGCGATGACGGCGCGGTCCGGAAAATGATCGCAGCTATCCCGGGTGCCGCCGAACTGACATCGGAACATGGCGGTGACGGCGGCGGTTTTCTCGGCGGTCTGATCGGCGGCGGCATCATGGGCCTTGGCCAGCAACTGATGGGCCTCGGCCTCGGCATGGGCGAGATCACCGCACTCGCCAGGCAGACGATCGCCGCCGCCAGGCAATATGCCGGCGACGAAGTCGTCGATCAGGTCGTGGCATCGGTGCCGGGCCTCGGTCAGTTTATTTGAGCAAATGTGAAACCCGGCTCTGCAAGGCCGGGGTTTCATCAGGACTCACTGCTCGTCATCCTGCATATCGTCCTGAGCAGCACTATTGCCGTTCATCTTCTTGTTGGTCTGCTTGGCATTGTCGTCCTGGCCTTCCGCCTTGGGCTTGCGGACACGTATGACGTCCTTGCCAAGTTCCGCGCCGATCTCGACCTTGCCGGTCTTTTTGTCCATGACGCAGATTACGGCTGCCGGACCCTTGGCCTCCTTCGAACGGCCATAGACGATCGCAACGCCATAACTCTGCGTGCCGGTCGGATCCACGGCAATCTGCGACTTGCGGAAAATGTCGGCGGTCGCCTCGCCGCATTTTTGCTCGACGTCCTTGGCGAACTGAACCGACGCCGGGTCGGCCGCGGCGAAAGCTGCCCCCGGCAGAATCAAGGCGAGAGCAATCGTGGCATTTCGTGTTACAGACATCATGAAAGAACCTCCAAAAACCCAAATCTGGCGGATATTTACCCGCATTGCAAATGACAACTCGGTAATGAACGTTTGACAGCGCGATAATGAACGTTCGTCCGAAACATTTTTATTCATAGGCGACTGTTGCCATCCGATGACGGCAAACCTATGTTCCAGCCGGATTTTTATTCCTTGAAAGCAAGGATGAATAGGAGAAGACGACCATGGCTTTTGAACTTCCTCCCCTGCCCTACGATTACGACGCACTTGCGCCTTTCATGTCGCGCGAGACGCTCGAATATCACCACGACAAGCACCATCAGGCCTATGTGACCAATGGCAACAAGCTCGCCGAAGAAGCCGGCATGGCTAATCTTTCGCTCGAGGACGTCGTCGTCCAGTCGTTCGGAAAGAATGCAGGCCTCTTCAACAATGCCGGCCAGCATTACAACCACATCAATTTCTGGAAGTGGATGAAGAAGGGCGGCGGCGGCACCAGCCTTCCGGGCGCGCTGCAGAAGGCTGTTGATTCCGACCTCGGCGGCTACGACAAGTTCAAGGCGGATTTCGTTGCCGCCGGCACGACGCAGTTCGGCTCCGGCTGGGCCTGGCTGTCCGTCAAGGACGGCAAGCTGGCGATCTCCAAGACCGCGAATGGCGAAAACCCGCTCGTTCATGGCGCCAAGCCGATCCTCGGCGTCGATGTCTGGGAGCATTCCTATTACATCGATTACCGCAATGCCCGCCCGAAATATCTCGAAGCCTTCGTCGATAGCCTGATCAATTGGGATTACGTTCTGGAAATGTACGAAGCGGCGACCAAGTAATCACGCTGAGCACTGCATGAAAAACAAACACCCGGCGCCATCCAGCGCCGGGTGTTTTCGTTGAGGGAATAATTGAGTGGCCAGCCCGGGTGATTGCTGCAGTCTCTGTGACGATTTGGGAGCGCTCGTCCGGCACGACGGTTGTCTCCGCCGCTGACTGGACTTTTATTTAGCAATGGCGCATATACTCAAAATTCGAGGCGCAAGCTGGAAAATCGTCCGGTGCTGCATGTTTGATATGCGAAGCTGACGCTTGACTTCGTTCGGGGGCATTTCCGGGTGAGGTAGACATTTGTGCGCATATCCGTCCTTTAGGCTGTGGCCGAAGGCGCAGTGCAGCCCGTTCCGGAATAATCTGGGAGGGAAGAGCATGCCTGATCTTCAACGCAGAGAATTTATCGTCCAGGGAAGTGCGGTTCTCGCCGGGATCGCGGGTCTCTATTCGTCGCTGGCCTACGCGTTTCCGATGCGGCCGGGCGAGAAGGTTATTCCATGGCTCGATCAGCCGACCGAAAATCCCGATCCGGCAGGGATACAACAACAACTTGTCTGGGAGGATATGGATTCCTGGATAACGCCGAACGACAAGTTCTTCAGCATCTCGCATTTCAATCGGCCAACGATCGACGAGAAGACGTGGTCCCTCGATATCGGAGGACTGGTCAGGAAGCCGCTCAAATTGACGCTAGCCGACATTATGGCGCGGCCGCGCCAGGAGGTCGTTTTCACAGTGGAATGCTCGGGCAACCACGGCTTCCCCTTTTTCACCGGCGGCATCGGCAATGCCCGCTGGGCAGGCACGCCGCTTGCCCCGATCCTCCAGGAAGCCGGCGTCCTTGATAATGGCATCGAGGTTGTCTTCTTCGGCACCGATAAGGGCGACGTCACGATACGCGACATCAAGATGCCGCAGAACTTCGCCCGCAGCATGTCGCTCGCCGACGCAATGAACCCCGACAATCTTCTCTGCTATGAGATGAACGGCGCAACCCTGCCGGCGCCCAATGGTTTCCCGCTGCGGCTGATTGCTCCAGGCTGGTACGGTATCGCCAACGTCAAGTGGCTTAAGGGCATCGAGGTTCGGGACACCCGCTTCATGAGCCTGCTGATGGCCCGCGACTATGTCACCATCCGGGAGGAAGAACGCAACGGCGAGACTGTGTGGGCCGAGACATCGGTCGGCCGGGCCTTGCTGAAGTCCGCACCCGCAAAGGTCACACGCGACGACTCGGGTTATCGGATCGTCGGAGCGGCCTGGGGCGCGCCGATCGAGCGGGTCGAAGTGAAAATCGACCAAGGGCCATGGATGCCTGCTGTCATCGATCGCAGCGAGGAGGCCGAATACGCCTGGAAGATCTGGTCCCTGGATTGGGCAGATCCCTCCCCTGGAGAACACACGGTGACCGCGCGCGCGATCGGTACCACCGGGCAAATTCAACCGGCAATGGACGATCCCTTGATCGCCAAGAAGCACACATACTGGGAAAGCAATGGCCAGGTGACGCGCCGTATCCGCATCGGCACCATGTAAAACCGGACATCTGGGTGTCTCGGCATCGTAATTCCGTGATGCGGCAAGGAGACAATGATGCACAATGATGTGGCCGCCTTATGGGTGGCCTGACCGATGAGGGCTTGGCTATCTGACGATGATCGTCGCGCCACTGGCGACGCGGCTGTAGAGATCGATGACATCCTGGTTGAACATCCGGATGCAGCCGGAAGAGACGTTCTTGCCGATCGACTTCCAGTCCGGCGTGCCGTGGACGCGGAACAGCGTGTCCTTGCCGTCGGCGTAGATATAGAGTGCGCGCGCCCCGAGCGGGTTCTTGATGCCCCCGACAAGTCCACCATAGGACGCCGAGAACATTTTCATTTCCGGCTTGTCGGCGACATAATCTTCGGACGGGGTCCAGCGCGGCCATGTGCGTTTGTACTGGATACGGCCCTCGCCTTTCCACGCATAACCCTGCCTGCCGATGCCGACCCCATAGCGCATCGCCCTGCCGTCGCCGAGGATCAGATAGAGATGCCGTGTCGTCGTATCGACGATGATCGTGCCCGGACGTTCGCCGGACTTGTAGCTGACTTCCCTGCGAAGATATTGTCCCGGCACATCCGCCGTCGGGATTGCCGGCAGCCAGTGTCCGGCATCGTCCAGCTTGCCATAGTGGCCGGCGTCCGGAGCGGGTATGGATTGCGTGGTGAAACCTGAATCCGTCTCGAACACGACCTCGGACGGCGGTTCCACATAAGCGGTTTCAACATGCTTATGGGTGTCTTCCCGGAAGAGGTCCCGTTCCCTGTAGGGGCCGGGCCGGTTCCAGACCGGATAGGTCTGCTTGGCAAAGCGGTCCGCATCCATCGTCCCGGTGTCATAGACATTGAGATCGTTTGCCACCTTGACGACATCGGCCTTGTGCACTGTGCAACTGCCGAGCACCGAAGCCAGGAGTCCGAGTGCTAGAAATCTCGAAATGGAAATGGATGTGGACGTCATGAGCAATCCGCGCGGTTCGAACGTGATCCCATCCATTGACACAGGCATCTGGCGCGGACCTTGCCGCAAAGGTTAAGGTTGTGCGCCGTATCGAAACAAACCCGGTGGCACGGGAATTGCTCCGGACCGGCATGATGTCGAACACAAAGATTTCGAGACGATTGTTCATCGCCAGACTGGCCGCCACCCTGCCTGCAATCGCACGCGCCGGCGCCGATCCGCTGACCACTGTCGATTTTCGTGGCTCGCTAAGCGCCCGGGATTACGGCATCGAGCCCGGCGCGGTCGACCCTGCCGCCAAAGCCTTCGACCGCATGCTGAGGGATGCCTCGTCGCGCAACCTGCCGATCTTCCTGCCGCCGGGCATCTACCGGATTTCCGGTATCGACCTGCCGGAGAATGTACGGATCGAGGGTGTGCCGGGTGCCACGCGCGTTGTCTACACCGGCGACGGCAAATTCCTGAATGCTGCTGGGACCAAGCGTCTGTCGCTCTCCAACCTGGTGATCGACGGTGCCAACCGTTGGCTCAACGACGACCAGCCGGGCCTGCTGACGCTCCGTGACGTGCCGAATCTGAGAATCGACAATTGTGAAATCGTCGGCGCCAGCAAGTTTGCGATCTGGTCCGAGCGTTCATCCGGCCGTTTGAGTGACAACACGATATCCGGCGCGGCCGAATCCGGTATCTATGCTGTGGAATGCTCCGACTTCGAAATCCGCTCCAACAAGGTCAGCGATTGCGGCAATGGCGGCATTCTCGTCCACCGCTGGACCAAGGGTCACGACGGCACGATCGTCGCCGGCAACCGCGTCGCGCGGATCGCGGCCAAGGGCGGCGGCACGGGCCAGAACGGCAATGGTATCAACATTTTCCGTGCCGATGACGTCAAGGTTTCCGACAATCAGATCAGTGATTGCGCCTTCACGGCCGTGCGATCCAATGCCGGATCGAATGTACAGATCACCGACAATCACTGCCTGAATTCGGGCGAGATGGCGATCTATTCGGAATTCGGTTTCGAGGGCGCGATGATCTCGGGAAACCTAATCGACGGTGCGGCGAACGGCATCTCATCGACCAATTTCAACGAGGGCGGGCGGCTCGCGGTGATCAGCGGCAACATCGTCCGCAATCTGCGGCTCACCGCACCCTACACCGAAGACGGACAGTATTTCGGCATCGGCATATCGGCCGAAGCCGAGGCGGTGATCTCCGGCAACCTGATCGAGAACGTGCCGCTCTGGGGTCTGCAGCTTGGCTGGGGGCCATATATGCGCAACGTCAACGCCACCGGCAATGTCATCCGCAAGACGCCGGTCGGCTGCGCGGTCAGTGTGGTCGAGGGGGCCGGCACGGCGATGATCCGCGATAACCAGTTTTCGGAAGTCTCCAGTGCGGCGATTGCCGGCTTCCGCTGGGCGGAGAAGGTAACCGGAGACCTGGCCAAAGACGGCGCGGCCGATTTTGCCCATCTCGCGATCGGCGACAACCAAGTCTCCTGATCACGTCGTCCTGTCCGGTTGCGGATATGCGCAGCACCTGACTTGAATGAGCGCGCCTGCGCCTCCAACTCAGGGAGAATGCCAATTCATCGTCGGGAGTGTTGATACATGCGGAAATTTTTTATTCTGGCTCTGGCTGCGATGGCAGTTTATGCAGGCCCCTATCGAGCGGCATTCGCCGAGACGATCGGCGAGGTCGGCGTTGACTGGACCGGCAACGACATCATCATCGACGCGGTGCAGGATCCCAAGATCCAGGGCATTACCTGTCACGTGACCTATTTCGATCGCGGCGTGATCGACCGGCTGCGCAAGGGCAACTGGTTCGAGGATCCATCCAACTCATCGATCGCCTGCCGCCAGACAGGCCCTGTGGTGATCGGCGATATAGACCTTGGCAAGGGTGGTGAGGAAGTGTTCAGGGCCGGGCTGTCGCTGATCTGGAAGTCGCTGATCGTCACCCGCGTCTACGACAAGAAGAATGATACGCTGGTCTATCTCATTCATTCGCGCGAAGTCGTGGACGGTTCGGCGAAGATGGCGATTTCAACCGTGCCGCTGTTCGGACAGCAGGTCACCTGGAGCGAAGGCAAGCCGGAATAGCAAGCGGGAGGCGCGCTCGCACGCCTCCGCGTCAAGACAGTGGGCATGATCGCAAGCCTCAGGCGGCCTGCTTGAGTTCGTCGGCAATGACCGTGTCGAGGTTGAGGAAGCAGACCATCGACTTTTCGAGCGCCACGATGCCACGGCAGAATGCGCGCTGTGCTTCCGGAATGATTTCCGGCGGCGGCTGCAGGTCTTCGTTCTTGATGGTCATCATGTCGGACACCTGCTCGACCAGCAGGCCGACCAGTTTGCCGCCGATATCGGTAACGATGATCGCCGAACGTTCAGAAGGCACGGTCATTTTCATGCCGAGACGGCAGGCCATGTCGATGACCGGTATGACCGCACCACGAAGGTTGATCAGGCCGAGAACATAGGGCGGCGTGTGCGGCATCGGAGTCACCGGCGCCCAGCCGCGGATTTCGCGGATCGCCATGATGTCGATACAGAATTCCTGATCACCGAGATGAAAGGACACGATTTCGAGATGCGAACCGGATTGCTTGATCTGCATGTTCATGGTCAGAACTCTTCCCAGTTGTTGGAATTATTGCGCGTGGCGGCAGCTGTGGCCGATCTTGAATTGGAAACACTGGCAAGATTGTCAGCGAAACGGTTCGGAGGACTTATCCTGGCGTGACGAACAGGTCGCACCACACCATCCAGAGCCGCAAGACACTGGTTGATCGAAAGCACGAAACTGCCTTTTGCTATATCCGCCGACATGAAG
>JAQGJP010000049.1 GCA_028290545.1 Rhizobium sp.
CAAACGCTTCCACTACGACGACCATGGCCAACTCCGCCGGCACCTTGCCGACTTCATCGCCGCCTACAACTTCGCACGTCGATTGAAGACGCTCAAAGGTCTCACGCCCTACGAATTCATCTGCAAAGCATGGACAAACGAACCAGAAAGATTCAAACTAATCCAATCCATCAAATGCCGGGACTGAACACCTATGCCCTGGCTCGATCAGTCCGTCGAAAAGCCGTCATTGTGCCTATTGGAGAGACTGTGACGGCTGTCCCCAACATTTCGATCGCCGGGCAACGTTAGCCCGCCGATCGTCAGCGGCCTTTCGGTGCTGGGGTTTTGCACCGGTGGCGGACGCCGCGTGCGCCACTGGCGCTGCGCTTCGGCCCGAGATCGCCGCAGGCTCCATAAGATGTTGGGCCGTGTCCCGGAGCCAATCCAGCCGATCCGGACTGCGGACGTGATCGAAGTGGACGATCTTTTGCCGAGCTGATCAGCGCAGATGAAACCATCGCCAGATATATCGGCAAGCTCGTGGTCCAGCTCACCCCACAGACTGGTCGGACCGCCACTGCGGACGATTTCCACATCGGCATCTCAAACATGCTCTAAAACCTCTCAGGCTTTTCGCCGCGCCAAACCGTTGTGGATAACTGGACGTGGCCGCACTCAGTACGAAAACTCAGAACCTTGATGTGTTCCGGCGTCTCGTAGAACGCAGATGAACAGGACTGGAACAAACCGCGTGGATCGAAGTTTTAGTAGTTCCTCAATAACGCGGATCAGCAATGAATTATTCCAGTTCCGTCAGCCACTTGTCGCAAGAAACCGAGTTACGCAGGGCGCCGTTGGTTTGTTTTTCCCATTTGCGATGGGATTTCGTTCTGCAACGCCCGCAACATCTCATGCAACGATTTGCCCAAGATCGCCAGGTTTTCTTCTTTGAAGAGTTCATCCCTACCGATCATCACTTGCCTTACCTGGAGATACATCCGTTTGAACGAACCACGGTCAAATCAATACGTCCTCGTATCCCCCACTGGTGGAATGAAGATGAACGGGATCGGGCACTTGGCAGATTGCTTGATGATCTCTTGGCTTTGCACTGCACACCGCGGCCTATTCTTTGGTTCTATACCCCGATGATGTATCCCTTTGCTCGTCATGTGGACGCGGTGGCGGTCGTCTATGATTGTATGGATGAACTGGCCAATTTCAAATTTGCCTCGCCGCACCTCAAAGCAGTGGAGACGGCGCTGATACAGCGGGCGGATGCGGTTTTTACCGGAGGTTACAGCCTCTACGAGGCAAAACGACACCTGCATGACAATATCCACCCCTTCCCGTCAAGCGTCGACGCCAACCATTTTCAAACCGCACGGCAGACGCTTGAGGAGCCGCTGGATCAGCGGCAGATTTCCGGTCCGCGGTTGGGCTATTACGGGGTCATCGACGAGCGCCTCGATTTGCCATTGATCGCGTCCGTGGCGAAGGCAAGGCCGAATCTGTCGTTTGTGTTCATCGGACCGATCACCAAGATCGCGCCCGAGGATCTCCCGAGAGCTGCAAACATTCATTATCTCGGCAAGAAGGATTACGGTGAATTGCCCGCCTATCTCTCGGGATGGGATGCGGCATTGATGCCGTTCGCCATCAACGAGGCGACAAAATTCATCAGTCCGACGAAGACGCCAGAGTATCTGGCATCCGGGCGACCGGTCGTGGGGACGCCTATTACCGATGTCGCGCGGCACTATGGCAACATGACAGGCGTCTTTCTGGCGGCCGATGCAGAACATTTCGCGACGTCATGCGACGAGGCTCTTGCTTTGCAAGTTGCGCAACCTGATTGGCTGGCGTCGGTCGATGTCGTGCTCGCGGACTCGTCCTGGGACGAGACGTTCTTGGCGATGAACGCGCTGCTGGAGGAGGCCATTGCGCGCCGGCTCGTGCCTGCAACGTCGCCTAAAAGCACGCATCGTCAGGCGCGCGCCGGTGCCGCGCGGTCCTTCTACGACTATCTTATTGTTGGAGCAGGATTTGCCGGTTCAGTTCTTGCGGAGAGACTCGCCTCTGACGGAAAGCGCGTGCTTCTGTGCGACCGGCGTCCGCATATCGCAGGCAATGCTTATGATTTCGAAAACGAGGACGGAATTCTCGTTCACCGGTACGGGCCACATATTTTTCACACCAACAGCGAAGACGTCTTCGACTATTTATCGAGGTTTACAGCCTGGAGACCTTACGAGCACCGAGTGTTGGCGAATGTCGGTGAGCGGCAATTGCCGGTTCCCATCAACAGGACGACCTTGAATGGCCTTTACGGTCTCGATCTGAAGAACGAAGCCGAGGCGGCGCTGTTTCTGGCCGCGCGCGCGGAGCCGTGCCATCCGATCACCACGTCCAGGGACGTCGTGGTGTCGCAGGTCGGCAGCGATCTCTATCGGACCTTTTTCGAAGGCTATACCCGCAAGCAATGGGGACTTGATCCTTCGGAACTCGATAAGTCGGTGACGGCACGCGTGCCGACCCGCACCACGACCGACGATCGGTATTTTCTCGATACGTATCAGGCGATGCCGCTTCACGGCTACACCCGGATGTTCGAGAGAATGCTCAATCATATTAACATTACCACGATGCTCGGGACCGGATATGCCGACATCCGCCGAGACGGTCTGGCTGCGCACACGATCTTTACAGGCCCCATTGATGAATATTTCGATTATCGTTTCGGCCGGCTGCCTTATCGCAGCCTCAAGTTTCAGCATGAAACGCACGATGTCGTGCGTATGTTGCCCGTTGGCGTCGTCAACTATCCATCCGAGGCCGTGCCCTACACGCGGGTTACCGAGTACAAGCACCTTACTGGACAGATCCATCCGAAAACCAGCATTTCCTATGAGTTTGCCTGTGCCGACGGAGATCCCTACTATCCGATACCCCGTGCGGAAAACCAGGCTCTTTATAAGCAGTATGAAGCGTTGGCGCGCGAGCGCACCGACGTTACATTCGTCGGACGTCTGGGGACGTATAAATACTACAATATGGATCAGGTCGTTGCCCAGGCTCTGGCAACCTACCGACGCATGGCAAAGACGGGCGATGCCGTAGCTGCAAGCTCGCAATGACGGACAAACGGCTGCGTATCGTCCTTGCGACCGACAGTCTCGACCCATCCGGCATGGGCGAACATATGCTGACGCTCGGCCGTGGGCTGATAGGCTCGTTCGACATGACGCTGGCGGCCATGGGAGGGAATGAAGCAGGATTGCTGACTCGGGCTGCGCATAACGGGCTTGCGGTCAAGGCAATCAGCGATCCCTCATCTCTGGAAGGTTGGCTGAGGTCTGCCGACGCGGCGCTGTTGCATGTTCACGCTGGCATCGGCTGGGAAGGGCATGAGATTGCGCGGGCAGGCGTCGCCTGCGGCATCCCTGTCATTCGCACCGAACATCTTCCCTATCTGCTCACCGACATCGAGCAGCAGCAATTTTACAAGAACGAAAGTGCTGCCCTTGCACATCATATTGTCGTTTCGGACGCCTCGCGATCGAGCTTCGAGAACAAGGGTCTCGATGCCAACAGACTGACCGTCGTCCGCAACGGGATTTTCGCGCTGAGCCCAGGCAAGGCAACTGACCGCATAAGGGCCGAGCGGAGGCTTGAGGGAAAAACAGTTCTTTTGACCGTGGCGCGTTTTTCCAAGCAAAAGGACCACGCCACCCTGATCAAAGCTATGCCGGCGGTTGTTGCTGCGGACCCATCGCTGGTACTGCTCCTCGTCGGTTCGGGTGAGGGATTGGAGGAGGTGCAGGCGCTTGTTGAAAGCCTATCCCTGGGGCAGCATGCGCATTTCCTCGGACATCGCACCGACATCGCCGATCTTATGACTGTGGCCGATATCTTCGTGTTGCCGTCACGTTTTGAGGGCCTGCCTCTGGCTGTTCTCGAAGCCATGTCTCTGGGATTGCCTGTCGTCGCGACCCGGATCGGCGGCACTCTTGAGGCGCTCGGATTGGACCACCCTTACCTCTGCGAGCCCGAAAACCCGGTGGCTCTAGCAGGTATTTTGATCGAGGCCCTAACCGATCCTGTGCGGACGAAAATGATCGGACGGGCCGGTCAAAGGCGGTTTCAGGCCCAGTTTACCGCGCAACGCATGGCGGATGAAACCGAGGCCGTCTACCGACGCATTCTTGCCAAACAAAACAAGCTCAAACAAGGGCAATCCCCCATGAATAAGACACGTACAGGCTTCATCGGCGTCGGCGGAATTGCCCACCGCCATCTCGATATTCTGGCCGGTTTCGAGGATGTGTCACTCGTTGCGTTCGCCGACCCGGATTTCGGATTGGCTGAGCAAGCCGCGTCGCGGTTTGGCGCGAAGGCCTTCGCCGACCACAGGGCGATGCTGAACGAAGAGAACGTGGATGCGGTATACATATGCATACCGCCCTTCGCCCATGGCGATGCCGAACGAGATCTCATTGCGCGGGCCATTCCGTTCTTTGTCGAAAAGCCCATTACGCTCGATATCGAGTTGGCGGAAGAACTGGCTGCCGCGATCGAAGCTGCAAAGCTAATTACGGCTGTCGGCTATCACTGGCGCTACCTCGATACCGTAGAGGAAGCGCGCCGGCTCCTGGCCGACAACCCTGCACATCTCCTTTCAGGATACTGGCTGGACCAGACGCCGCCGCCACAGTGGTGGTGGAAGAACAATCGATCGGGTGGCCAGATGGTCGAACAGACCACACACATCATCGACCTGGCGCGATACCTCGTCGGTGAGGTGACGGAAGTTTACGGGCGCGTTGGCTTTAAAGAGCGACCGCAGTTTCCAGGCCTCGATGTGCCGGCGGTCACCACCGCAAGCCTTACCTTCCAGTCAGGCGTGATCGCAAATATTTCATCGACATGCCTTCTTGGTTGGAACCACAGGATCGGTCTCAATATTTTCTCCGATCGGCTGGCGATCGAACTCACGGATCATGATATCATGGTTGACGTCGGTGCCGGCCGACCGACACGCCATGCAGAGGGTGATCCCGTCTGGCGTGAGGATCGTGATTTCATAGATGCCGTGCGCGGCGGCGACAACCATATCCGTTGTGACTATGCCGATGCGATGGCGACACACCGGCTGGCCCTCTCCGTTGTATCCTCGGCGAGAAGCGGTGAGCCTGTCAGGCTTGATCCCCCGGTGATCATTCGCAATGCAACGACGCCGTTGAAATATCAACCTCAGACCGCGGCTCCCCAAGGACTGCCGCCCGGCCACCGTATCATCCGCTCGCTCGGTATCGAGGGTCCCGGGAAAGCCTCTTTCTTCGAGTATGAGGAAGGGCCGCCCGCCGACGGTCATATCCGGCTGGAAACGCTTTACACCGGTTTCTCGGCCGGCACCGAACTTACGTTCATGAAAAACACCAATCCTTCTTTCCATTCTCATTTCGACGGAGGGCGTGGCGTATTTCTCGAAAATGAGCCGGACCTTCGTTACCCGGTGCAGTTCCTCGGTTATATGGAAGTGGCACGCGTCTCGGAATCGCGGGCGTCCGGCTTTCCAAACGGCGACATCATAGCCACCGCCTATGCACATAAGAGCGGCCATACGGCCGATCCGTTTCATGATCTGCTCGTGCCGATGCCCGTCGATATTGATCCCGTTCTTGGCGTCTTCGTGGCGCAGATGGGACCGATCGCGGCGAACGGCATTCTGCATGCCGATGCGGACGCGCTCGGCAGCAACGTTCCCCATCTCGGCGCGGGCATTAAGGGGCGCAATGTCGTTGTGCTCGGCGCTGGAACCGTTGGAATGATGACGGCGCTGTTTGCGCGATCTGCAGGTGCGTCCGAGGTCATTATCGCCGATCCTTCCGCATTTCGGCGTGACGTCGCGCAAGCGATGGACCTGGCGGCCATGACCGAGGACGAGGTCTGGCAGCATGCGAAAGCGCGTTGGCACAATGGGGGCCGGGATCGTGGCGCCGATGTGGTGTTCCAGACGCGCGCGCAATCGAAGAGCTTGCACATCGCTCTCAAGACTTTGCGCCCGCAGGGAACGGTAATTGACCTTGCCTTCTATCAAGGTGGCGCCGACGGGCTGCGGCTGGGCGAGGAGTTTCATCACAACGGCCTCAATATCCGCTGTGCGCAGATCAACCGTGTGCCGCGCGGACTCGCTGCGCTCTGGGACAGGCGCCGTCTTGCCGAAGAGACGGTCGGCCTCATGCGATGTCAGGGCGCTCCTATCCGAGAGCACATGATCACCCATGTCGTGCCCTTCGGCGACGGGCCTGCATTCCTCGCCGACTTGGTCGCGAACCGGCCCGAATTCCTGCAGATCGTCTTCAAGGTTGATGAATGAGCCCGAATGAACCGCCAATCCGAATCCTCTTCGTTTTTGCATGGCTTGTGGTCGGGGGTGAAGAAACAGAAGTCCGGCTTCTTGCGCGCAATCTCGATCGCGCGCGCTACCGAATCGACGTCGTAGCATGTTTCCGCAAGCCGAACATGCCGGACCAGACGCATGAGCAGCTGACAGCACTGGGCATCGACGTCGATACTGTGCCGTACGAACTGTCGTTCGAGGACACGATTGCCTATCTGTCGAATAAGATAGCTGGATATGACGTCGTGGTCTCGTGCCAGAACGTCGCCGACATCTATCCTGCGCTCGAACGCATCCATCTCCGTCCGCCGTTGATCGAGCATGGCGGCCTCGTATCAGAGGCCTTGGCTGGGCCAAAGCATTTCACCAGCCGTTATGTTGGCGTCTGCCGATCGATCCGCGATGCTGCTGCCTCGGTGATGCCGGGACGCGAGAAAGATGCGATCGAAATCCCCTCGATGGTCGATCTCGCGGAATTCAATGCCGGGCAGCGCGCAGCAATGCGCACGTCTCTCGGTGTGAAGGCGGATACAATTCTTATCGGCTGGGTCGGTCGGCTCGATCCGAAGAAAAATGTCGAGGATTTCATTGAGGCGGCAGCGATCGTACATGCAGACGATAAGTCGGCGCGTTTTGTGATCGTCGGTGGGCCAGACGCGTTCACGCCGGACTATGCCGTTCACCTGCAGGCGCTCGTCTCGTCGCGCGGACTGAACGCCGTGCTGAAATTTCTCGGGGACCGGAAGGATATTCCGGCGTTGATGTCGGCTTTTGACATTTTTGCCTGGCTATCCAAGGGCGAAGGCATGCCCCATGTCATAGCGGAGGCCGGCGCGGCCGGCTTGCCCGTTATCGCGACGCGGGACAATGGCGTCATGCAGCAGATCGATGAGGGGGCGTCTGGCGTATTCGTCCCATATAGCGACCCGGCCTCCGTCGCAGGGGCGATGAAAAAGCTGATCGCATCTGCAGATTTGCGCAGAAAGCTCGGCCAGGCGCTGCGTTCGAAAGTAGAAACCCACTACAGTTCGGCTGCAGTCGTACCCCAGTGGGAAAGCCTCATGCAGGAGGTAATCCACGCAAGGCCGAAGTCGGGGCCAGTGGGGCTATTCAAGTCGTTTCTTCAGGGCGGCTTCGAGTGTTCAACACACCGCTTGCGACCGCGAGAGGGTGAGATGATAGGCAAACGTCTGGATGTAATTGCCTCGTCCGGACACGATATCTATGTGAAAGAAGACTTTACACAACTTGCCCAATATTCCATTCGGACGGTGCGGGACGGGTTGCGCTGGCATCTGATAGAGCAAATGCCACACCACTACGACTGGTCTAGTTTCCTGCCGATGTTGAGGGCGGCATCTCAGACCGAAACACAGGTCATCTGGGATTTGCTCCATTATGGCTGGCCCGATGACATCGATATCTGGTCGCCGGCCTTCGTGCAGAGATTCGCGCAATTTGCAGCCGCTGCTGCAAGAATAATAAGGGATGAGAGCGATGCGATCCCCTTCTATTCGCCCGTCAACGAAATCTCGTTTTTTTCTTGGGGCGGCGGCGACGCGGGGTATCTCAATCCGTTCGCCAACGGGCGCGGCTTTGAATTGAAGGTGCAGCTCGCGCGCGCCTCTATTGCTGCCATGAATTCGATCCTCAACGTCGATCCTCGGGCCCGTTTCGTCCACTGCGATCCGGTGATCAATGTTACTTCGGACCCTGCCCGTCCATGGGAGAGACGCGTGGCCGAAGGCCATCGCCAATCTCAGTTCCAGGGCTGGGATCTGGTTGCCGGTCGGATATGGCCACAGATCGGCGGTGCTGAAAAGTACCTCGATATCATGGGCGTCAATTACTATCACAACAATCAATGGATCCACGGCGGACCGCCGATCGATAGGGATCACGCTGTTTACAAGCCGTTCCGAACAATTCTGGTCGAGACATATGCCCGGTATGGAAAGCCGATTTTCATAGCGGAAACCGGCATCGAAGCGGAACGGCGCCCGCAATGGTTCAAATACATATATGCGGAGGTTGTAGGTGCAATGAATGCTGGTGTGCCTATAGAGGGCATTTGCCTGTACCCGATCGTCAGTCATTCGGGCTGGGATGACGATCGGCCTTGTGAAAACGGTCTCCTGTCGGCAGAGCGAATTGGTACGAAGCGCCGCGTCTACGAGCCCCTTGCCGCAGCGATCGGACGAGCGCGCACGGACTTCAGATCGGATGTCGATAGGCGTTTCCCAACGACCGGGAGGGCAAACCTGTCATGACCAGGGAACTATGGGCAACCGATGCGGTTACTGTCGGCGATCGAGCCTCAGAATGATGTAATGGAGGAGCACCTTTTTGCGCGCCACATAGCAAGGGGATGATTGCGTCCGTCAAGGTGGTGTAAATTCGGGTGTGGTTCCGGGCCGTCATGATCAGGCGCCCTTTGGTTTAATCTGCAGTTGTTTGTCCTCTTCGATGATTGGCGGATTTAACTCGGCCATGGCCTCTACCTGCATGTATCGGTGCTGAAGCTGCCAGTCGTCGTTGGCTTCAAGACGCACGGCTCCGATCAGCCGGATGATACTGTCCTCGTTGGGGAAGATACCGACGACATCGGCGCTCCGCTTCACTTCCTTGTTCAGCCGTTCCAGTGGATTGGCCTCGACGAAACCTTGACCGATGACGTCGGCCTCCTGAAAGCCGCGCTGAACGGAAACGACGTGGTCCATGGCGGCAGTTTCCAGGACACACTCTTCGCCGGGGTAGGCGACGATCGGATTTACGGCAGGGCGGGCGATGACACCATATTCAGCGAGGGTGATATCATCGATCTCTCCAAGATCGACGCGAACCAAATGGCGGAAGGAAACAATCCCTTCATTTACATAGGCGAAAACGAATTTACTGGAAAATCCGCCGAACTTCGGATCGAAAGGCTAGTTTCGCAAGCGGTAATCACCGGCGATATTGACGAGGATGAAAAGGCGGATTTCGAGATTCACCTCGACCAATTGGACAGAGTGGGAATACTGGGCGAAATCGTTTTTCCTCCTCTGACCGCCTGCAGAATGCTTCGCCTCATCCGCCTCATCCGCCTCATCCGCCACGTCCGCGACACGCCATCGCTCTGAGATCAGCGGCCGAGAAAATGCCGATGGCCCGTAAAGCGAGCGGCAACAATGTACCCGAACGTACCAGTTTCACCGTCCGCGACAGAGAGCTCTGCGGCCGCGCGATATTCATTACGTCATCAGCGGCCGTTTGACGAAGCCATGTTGACAAACGTGGAGGCTGAGCTATCCATTTCCAAATGAAACTCCTTGTGTCCCTGTTCGGTTACGTGAAGCGCGGTGGCTGGTGGCCGCCGCCAACGGGATTTGCAGACGTTTTCTGATCCTGCAAATCATCTGACGGAGACAATCCATGACAATCGACAGAGTCGAGGCGCACGACCGTGCGCTCGCCGTCCATTGGGCTGACGGCACCACCACGACCTATCCATATCTCTTCCTTCGTGACAACGATCTGGAAGGTTTCCATCCGCAGACGAAAGAACGCCAGTTCGATCTTCTGTCCGTTCCCGTCGATCTCGGCGCAGCTTCCGCATCAATCGACGGAGGCTCCGTGACGATACACTGGAACGCCGGAGGGCAGGGGCGTAGCGTGTTGAGCGAGGCATGGTTGCGGGCGCATCGTCCGGGCACCCGCTCCTCCGATCCCTCTGACATCGAAGTGAAAGTATGGGATGCCGGCTACGCCGACAGTATCCCCCGGACGACGGCGGCAGCGCTTGCATCGAACCAGGACGTGTTTCTCACTTGGCTGCTGGACACAAAGCGATCCGGCCTCTCCATCGTGTCCGAAATCGAAGACGACGAGGGCGCGGGTGTGGCCCTCGGTGAACGCATCGGCTTCCTCCGCCGAACCAACTTCGGACTGACCTTCCGGGTCGAGACCATCCCTGACCCTAACAATCTCGCCTACACGTCGCATGCGCTTCCACTTCACACCGACCTGCCAAACCAGGAAATGCCACCTGGGTATCAGTTCCTGCATTGCCTGAGGAACGGCGCTGAAGGTGGAGCTTCGGTGTTCGCGGACGCTTACATGATCGCGGAAAAGGTGCGCCGGAAGGACCCCGAAGCATTCGGGCTGCTGACCTCGATACCGATACCTTATCGGTTCCATGACGAGCAGCACGACATCCGGGTTCATCGGCCGATGATCGGCCTCGACGAGCGTGGCCGTGTGTTCGACGTGCGTTACAGCGCCCATCTCACGGACAGCTTCGATATGCCTGCTGGAATCATGGGCGAGTACTACGCGGCCTACAGGCTCTTCATGGCAGAGACGCGCAGTCCAGAGAACATCGTCACCTTTAAAATGGAGCCGGGCCAGATGGTGGTGTTTGACAACAGGCGCGTGTTGCACGGGCGAACGGCGTTCGATCCGCTGACAGGGCACCGTCTTCTAAAGGGATTCTACGTCGACCGGGGCGAGTTCGACAGCCGCATACGGATGCTGGCTCGCTAAGTAGCTGCGGACCGCACTAAGGCGGGCGGTCCGCGTTGCAACAGGTAATCGCGCCGATCTCGGTACCCTTGATCCTCCTGATGTCGATAAGCCTGCCTTCACTGCGGCTCATGTCATTTCATACGTGGAGGCGACACTAAAAGAGGCTCCAGGTCTGGCCGCCCTGCATCAGAGGACATCGATGCTCTTCGCTGAGTGTACGCCAGAGCACGGGCGATCATACTCGATTCATGCCACACAAGAGATGTGGGTAATTGAAAGCCGGTGCTGTGCCAGATGCCGTGTGGCGCTGCGCCCGGTCGATCCGCAAGATCGGAGAGGCCGCACTTGCCGAAAACAGAAGCTGTCCTACCAAGATATTTAAGCGGGGTTTCAGACATAATTAACCATGAAAGGGCAATCATCTTAAATAAGGGTATTTCATCGCGTTTGCAGGGATTTTTCATGTGCCGTTGGGCCGCCTACCGCGGAGAAGCATTGTTCATCGAAGATGTGGTTTCTTCGCCGGCGCATTCGCTGGTCGCGCAATCCCATTCAGCCAATGAAGCGCGTACGGCGACCAATGGCGACGGGTTCGGAATTGCCTGGTATGGCGATCGTGAAACTCCCGGCCTTTATCGGGACATCCTGCCCGCCTGGTCGGATTGCAACCTGAAAAGCATTGCCAACCAGATCCGGTCGCCGTTGTTCCTCGCCCATGTGCGGGCGGCGACCTCGGGGGGTACGCGGAGGGACAATTGCCATCCCTTCGTGCATGGCCGTTGGTCGTTCATGCACAATGGTCAGATCGAGAATTTCGAACAGTTGCGCCGGCCGCTCGAATCCATGCTGCCGGATCAGTTCTATCTGGCGCGGCAGGGCACCACGGATTCCGAACTGATCTTCCTGCTCGCCTTCCATTTCGGGCTCGAAAGTGCCCCGCTGTTTGCATTCAGAGAGACGATTTCCTTTATCGAGCGGTTGGCGATCCATCTCGGGCTGAAACCCGACGTGCGTTTCACATCGGCCTTTTCGGACGGAAACAAGCTTTACGCCGTGCGCTACGCCACCGGCGATATCGCCCCGACACTCTATGCTGCGCCGATGGGCGTCAATGGCGGCTACTGCCTGGTGTCCGAGCCGCTCGACGACAACCGCCAGAGCTGGATGCAGATCCCCAACCGCAGCGCTGTCGTGCTGGGCCCGGATGGGCTGGAAGTCTCGATGTTCGATACCGGCACGGCGGATGCGATGGATGGCGCCTTGGCGCTGCTTGCGGCAGCGCATCCCTAGCCGTTCAGGCGACTTGCAATCATTGCCACCAGTCGTTCCGCCACTTCGCCCTTGTCCATGTCCGGCCAGTGCTCGACACCGTCATGGCCGATGACGGAAACCTGATTGCGCTTGCCGCCCATGATGCCTGTTTCTGCCGAGACGTCGTTGGCGACGATGAAATCGGCACCCTTGCGCGTCAGCTTTGCCCGACCATTTTCTTCCACGTCATTGGTCTCGGCGGCAAAGCCGATTACCAGCTTCGGGCGCTTCGGATGATGGCCGATGGTCTTGAGGATGTCGGGATTTTCGGTGAGCGGCAGCATCGGCACCCCGCCGTGGGCCTGCTTCTTGATCTTTTCGCCAGAAGCGCTGGCGACGCGCCAGTCGGCGACGGCAGCGACCATCACGGCGATGTCGGCGGGCAGCGCCGACAGCACAGCGTCGCGCATCTCCTCGGCGCGTTCGACATGCACGGTCTTGACACCCCTGGGGTCGGCGAGCGCTACCGGCCCCGAGACCAGCGTCACATCCGCACCGGCGCGCTGCAAGGCGGCGGCGATCGCGTGCCCCTGCGTGCCGGATGAGCGATTGGCGATATAGCGCACCGGGTCGATCGGCTCATGCGTCGGACCGGATGTGACGATGGCCTTCTTGCCGGCAAGCGGCTTCGGATCGGTATCGAGCAGCGTCTCGACCTCGGCGACGATATCAAGTGGTTCGGCCATGCGGCCCGTGCCTTCCTCGCCGCTTTCCGCCATCTCGCCCCGCATCGGTCCGATGAAATGGGCGCCGTCGATCATCAGCTGCGAGGCATTGCGGCTGACGGCGGGTTGCGACCACATTTTCGGGTTCATCGCCGGCGCCAGCAGCACCGGCCGGTCGGTGGCGAGCAGGATGGTCGAGGCGAGATCGTTGGCAAGGCCATTGGCCATCTTGCCCATCAGGTCGGCCGTCGCAGGCGCCACCAGCACGAGATCGCAATCGCGTGCCAGCCGGATATGACCGACATCGACCTCGTCGTCGCGCTCGAACAGTTCGATGTGAACCTTGTGGGCGGCGAGAGCGCCAACCGAAAGGGCCGTGACGAATTCTTCCGCTGCCTTGGTCATCACCGGGATCACGGTTGCGCCGCGTTCGCGCAGACGGCGGATCAGGTCGAGGCTCTTATAGGCCGCGATGCCGCCCGAAATGATCAGGAGAATACGCTTGTTCTTGAGTGCCATGACGACCTGCCCTACTTCCGCCCCAGGTCAACATTTAGTTGACTTGGCTGTAGATAGTTGACCGGGCTGCGTTTCGCAATGCGGCATGCCACCACCGGCCAACCGATATTTGCCCGTCCCACCTTCACAAAGCCAATCAAATCATCCACATGGTTTATAACAGAACGACGACAGAGGTACGCGATGACTGACACTGTAATCGATATGGCGAAGCTGGACAAACTGGCCGAAGTGGCCGTCAAGATCGGACTCGACCTGCAAAAAGGCCAGGATCTGGTGATCACCGCGCCGCTGGCTGCCGTGCCGCTTGTCCGGTTCATCACCAGGCATGCCTATCTGGCTGGCAGCGGGCTGGTGACCGCCTTCTATAATGACGAGGTCACGACGCTGATGCGCTATGCACATGCGTCCGACGAGAGCTTCGACCGTGCCACCAACTGGCTTTATGACGGCATGGCAAAGGCCTATGCCAACGGTTCGGCGCGGCTGGCGGTGGCCGGCGACAACCCGATGCTTCTCGCCAACGAGGATCCGTCGAAGGTCGCCCGCGCCAACCGCGCGTTGTCGACAGCCTATAAGCCGGCGCTGGAAAAGATCTCCAATTTCGACATCAACTGGAACATCGTCTCCTATCCGAACCCTTCCTGGGCCAGACATGTATTTCCAGATCTCACCGAAGATGCTGCGGTCAAGAAACTCGCCGACGCGATCTTCGCCGCAAGCCGCGTCGATCTCGACGACCCGGTCGCGGCCTGGAAGAACCACAATGCCGAACTCGCCACGCGCAGCGCTTGGCTGAATGGTCAGAAATTCACCTCGCTGCATTTTTCCGGTCCGGGCACGGATCTGACGGTCGGCCTTGCCGACGATCACGAATGGCATGGCGGCGCCACGCGCTCGAAAAACGGCGTGCTCTGCAATCCCAACATCCCGACCGAGGAAGTGTTCACCACGCCGCATGCCCATCGCGTCGAAGGCACCGTCACCTCCACCAAGCCGCTGTCGCATCAGGGCACGCTGATCGACAATATCCAAGTGCGCTTCGAGGCCGGCCGGATCGTCGAGGCCAAGGCGTCGAAAGGCGAGGAAGTTCTCAAGAAGGTGCTGGAAACCGACGAGGGCGCCAGCCGGCTCGGCGAAGTGGCGCTGGTGCCGCATTCCTCGCCGATCTCGGCCTCGGGCCTGTTGTTCTACAACACGCTGTTCGACGAGAATGCCGCCTGCCACATCGCGCTCGGCCAGTGCTACTCCAAATGCTTTATCGACGGTGCCTCGCTGACGAAAGACGAAATCACCGCAAAGGGCGGCAATTCAAGCCTCATCCATATCGACTGGATGATCGGTTCGGGCCAGGTCGATATCGACGGCATCACGCCGGATGGATCGCGGGTCGCGGTATTCCGCAAGGGCGAATGGGCCTGATCAGACCGAAGGTTTGACCGCAGGCCGGACACCGGTCTGCGCCTGCTGGCTGGCCCAGGTACTGGCCAGCACGATCGCGATGCCGGCGATCTGCAACGCGCTGAGCGTCTGTCCGGCAATCGCCCAACCGAGAATGACGGCAACGGTGGGGCTCAAGAAGCCCAGCGTCGAGACGGCCGCCGGTTCGATGCGGGATATGCCACGGAACCAGAGGACATAGGTGAGTGCGGTGCCCACGAGCCCGAGTTGAACAAAACCAATCCAGTTGGTCACCGTCAAATGGGGCAGTGCGGGTTCGGTCAGCAGCGCGACCGGTATCAGCAGGATCCCGCCCGCCGTCATTTGCCAGGCGGTGAACGTCAGCGGTGATACCGGCGGCTGCCAGTAGCGGCTGAGCACCGTGCCCAGCGCCATCGACACCGCACCTGCCAGACCGGCTATCACACCAATGGGATCAAGAGCGGCATTCGGCGTCAGCACCAGCAATGCCACACCAGCCAAGCCCACCAGGCCGGCAACCACTGCCGGCATTTTGACGGGCGAACCGAGCAGCGGGCGTGACAGCGCGATGACGATCAATGGCTGTATAGCGCCCACGGTCGCCGCCACGCCGCCGGGCAGACGATAGGCGGAAATGAACAACATGCTGAGAAAGAACGAGAAATTCAGCGCACCAAGCAGGAATACGCGGCCCCACCAGATGCCCTGCGGCAGTTGCCGCACGAGAAGAAGCAGGAAAAGGCCGGCCGGCAGCGCCCGCAACAACGCCACCGTCAGCGGATAACCCTGCGGCAACAGGCCTGTGGTGACGACATAGGTGCTGCCCCAGATGATCGGTGCGATTGCCGTGAGCAGGATGTCCGAAGCTTTTGCCATATCCCGTTAAAGCCCACCGATTGCCCGGCGTACCTTCTCAAGGAATGCCGTGCGTTTCCCAGGAGTCGACTGGTCCATGTTGTGCAGCGACAGCATGCGAAAATCGAGTTTTTTTGAGCAGAAGGCGGCGACCCCGCGCTTTAGAATCCGCTTCATCGGGTTTCCCATGTGAAAATGCACAATCCACCAGGGCGAGCCGGTCGTGGTGATCGCCCAGAAATATCTTACGTTGTCAAGTTTTGGAACAAGCCGCCCTCCCACCGGATCGTTCTGGAAAGCAACGCCGGGCACGAAGACGCGATCGATGAAACCCTTCAGAATGGCCGGCAGGTTGAACCACCACTGCGGAAAAACCAGGATGATGCCATCGACGGCGCGCAGCCGGGCGACATAAGGCTCGATGTCGCTGAGGTCATAGCGATCGGCGAAATAGCTGCCGCGTTCGGCAGCGGTCAGGCGTGGATCGAAGTTCTCCGCATAGAGATCCATCAGATCGACGCTGTGGCCGGAGCCTGATAGCGTATCACACACCGTCTTCGCGATGGACGCGGCAAAGCTCTCTTTCAAAGGGTGGGCGAGAACGATCAGGAACTTCAAAACAGACTGCCTTGGTTCGGTGCGGGCGGCTTTGCAACAATTTTTTTCTTAGCCGACGAAGGACCGGGTGCATCGCTTGCGCCCGCGATCGCCTTGACGCGACCATCGCCGAACTCGATTGAGATCGTACTTCCATCGGCCACGGCGCCGGCGGAGGAGAGAACGTGGTCGTCGTCATTGCGGATCACCGCGTAGCCGCGTTTCAGCACGTTCTTGTAGGACAGCGATTGCAGGATGCGGTCATGCGCCGACAACGCCGAGCGTTCGCGCCTGAGGAAGATGTCGAGCGCTGTGTCGGAGCGATGGGAAATGTTGGCAAGCCGCTCCCTGGCTCGGCCAGTCTCGCCCGAAAGCCGCGCTGGCAGACCCGCGAAAACCGCGTCGGCGCGCGCCAGACGCGCCTGCATCCGGTCGATCATCCGCTCCAGTACACGATCGGCCTTCAGCATCTGCTCGCTGACGCGCTGGCGGCGTTCGTTGATCCGGCTTGCGAGAACATTGGGCCGAAGCTGCGATGCAGCCTTCTCCAGCATGCGCCGTTTGTTGAGCGCAGTCAGCTCCAGCCCGCGATCAAGGCGGGCGGCCACCTCATCGAAGCGGCGGCGCGGCAGGGCCAGCAACTGGTCGATCGACGGCAGAGCCCGCATCAGGTCACGCAATTCGCGCCGCCGTCCGTCCATCTGCCGGTTCATGGAGCCTGAGAGGCGGGCGGTGAGGTTCGCCACCTGCGCCTCCAGATCGGCCTTGACCGGCACGGCCATTTCGGCAGCGCCCGTCGGCG
>JAQGJP010000084.1 GCA_028290545.1 Rhizobium sp.
ACCATCGATGACCAGCCGGTTAGGGCCGTCGAATGCAACGCGTTTGCCTTTGGACGATGGCGTCAGTCCGTCGCCCGAGAGCATGATGCCCGCTTCGAGAAGCGTCTCGTTGAACTTGCCCATTTCGAGCATCAGCTCGGTCGTGGGCATCACCCCTGCTTCGCTGTCCTTCGTCGCCTTCACCATAACCATGACGCGCATCGTCGATCTCCTGTTGTTTGCCGAGGCTCTATCGCTCTCTGCCTACAAGACGCGCTGTGACTGGCCGGGCCGACATCGCCGCCAAAATTCTTTTGCGGCTCAGAACGGGAATTTCATGCCCGGCGGCAGCGGCAGGCCGGCCGTCAGCGCCGACATCTTTTCGGCCGCCTGGGCTTCGCCCTTGTCCTTGGCATCCTTGTGGGCGGCGACGATCAGGTCCTCGAGGATTTCGACATCGTCTTCCTTGAACAGCGACGGATCGATTTTCAGCGATTTCAGCTGGCCCTTGCCGTCGAGCACCACGGTCACGAGGCCGCCGCCGGCCTTGCCCTCGATCATCATGGCGGCGATTTCGCCTTGCACCTGCTCCATCTTGGCCTGCATTTCCTTGACCTTGCCCATCATGCCCATGAGGTCTTTCATTCTCGTCTCCTTGGATATTATTCGTTGTCTTCGGGGGTTTCGGGTTCCGGCGGAATGTCTATCGTCTCGTCCTCCGCCGCGCCGTAGACACGGACGTCGGTGATCTTGGCGCCTGGAAAGCGGGCCAGGATCGCCGCTACATCCGGGTCGGCGCGGGCATCGGCGACGCGATCGTCGCGCTCCTTGGCATCGGTCTCGATCAGGGTCAGGCCGCCGGCATCGCGGCTCAAGATCACCAGCCAGTTGATGCCGGTCCATTCCTTGAGCTTGAGCGACATGTCATTGACCAGCGACTTCGGTGCGTCCGGCGACAGCGCGATTTCAAGCTTGCCCGGCTCCAGCCGCACCGGCCGCACGAACTGGCGGATCTGCGCCTTGAGCTTCATGTCGCGGTTTTCGCCGGCCAGATTGGCGACATCGGCGAGCGAAAGTATCGTGACCTTCGGCTCGGGCTTTTCCTCGATCCTCGGTGGGGCTGGAAGTTCGGCAGGCCGCACGTCTGGAACGGCGCGCAGCATGGCGGACGGTCCGCCTAGCGGCCGCGTTGGCTGCTGCTGGTATCCGCGCGCTTCGACCGGCGCCGTTTGCGTCATCGATCCCCCGCCATTGCCAGGACGCGGGCCAGGATTGGGGGCCGAAATCTCGCCGTTGGCAATCCCGGCAATGCGGCGCGCGGCGTCCTCGGGCGAGGGCAGGTTGCCGGCATGGGTAAGCCGGATCAGCACCATTTCTGCAGCACCGAAAGGACGCGACGAATTCTCGGTCTCCGGAATGCCCTTGAGCAGCATCTGCCAGATGCGCGATAGGCTGGTGACAGCGATCGAGGTCGCGAATCCCGCGCCCTGCACCCGCTCGATCTCGCTGAGCGAAGGGTCGTTGGCGGCTTCCGGAATGTATTTGAGACGCGTCACCAGATGGGTGAAATCGGCGAGATCGGTCAGCACCACCACCGGATTGGCGCCGGCTTCATATTGTCCGGCGAATTCCTTCAGCGCCTCGCCGATATCCCCCTTGACGATATGGCGGAAAAGATCGGCGATGCGGGCGCGGTCGGCGAGACCGAGCATGCCTCTGACGGCATCGACCTCGACATGGCCGCTGCCATGCGCGATCGCCTGGTCGAGCAGCGACAGGCCGTCGCGCGCCGAACCTTCGGCGGCGCGGGCGATCAATGCCAGCGCTTCCGGATCAGCGGTTATGCCTTCCTTCTCGGAAATGGTGGTGAACAGGCCGGTGAGATCGGCCGCGGAAATCCGCCTGAGATCGAAACGCTGGCAGCGCGACAGGACCGTGACCGGCACCTTGCGGATCTCGGTGGTGGCGAAGATGAATTTGACATGCTCCGGCGGCTCTTCGAGCGTCTTCAACAGGCCGTTGAAGGCCTGGGTGGACAGCATGTGCACTTCGTCGATGATGTAGACCTTGTAGCGCGCCGACGCCGGCTTGTAGCGCACCTGCTCGATGATTTCGCGGATATCGTCGATGCCGGTATGCGAGGCCGCGTCCATCTCGATCACATCGACATGCCGGCCCTCCATGATCGCCTGGCAATGCATGCCGGGCTCGCGGAGATCGATCGTCGGCTTGTCGATCATATCCGTCTTGTAATTCAACGCGCGGGCGAGGATGCGGGCGGTCGTGGTCTTGCCGACGCCGCGAACGCCGGTCAGCATATAGGCCTGGGCGATCCGTCCCGTCTCGAAGGCGTTGGTCAGCGTGCGGACCATGGCCTCCTGGCCGACCATCAGGTCGGAGAAGTCCTTCGGCCGGTACTTGCGTGCAAGCACGCGGTAGCCGGTTTTCTCGGTCGTCGAGCTGATGGGTGTTTCAACGCCTGCCATGATTTGCCAAACTCTCCGGGGTCGAAGACAAACTATCCACTTTGGCCCGAAATGGAAATTCCGGCCGGCGAAGAATCGAACAAGTCCACGGGAAAAAGGGTGGGAGGCCGGCACGATGACCCGTACCGAAGCTCGTTGGGGCTGCTTCCTTCCGGACCTGACCCGGTTGGCGAGTGGCGCGTCCACCACCAGCCTCCCGCAGTCCATATCGTCAATATCGCTTGCGATTGCAAGCCAAAGATAAAA
>JAQGJP010000022.1 GCA_028290545.1 Rhizobium sp.
CGTGCTGGGCGAAATCGCCGGCGGCTTTGTCGTGCTGCGTCGCGACTGGATCAAGGAACACCCGCAGGCAGCCAAGATCTTCGTCGAAAAGTCGCAGGCAGCACTCGAATACGCCCGTCTTCATCCGGAGGAGACCAAGGCCGTGATCGCCAAGGTACTCGCCTCACGCAACGAGAACCCCGACATCGCGCAATATTTCACCGGCTACGGCGTGCGTGAGGGCGGCAAGGCCGTGCCGCGCGATCTGCAGTTCTGGATCGATATCCTTGCACGCGGCGGCACCCTCAAGCCGGGACAGCTCAAGGCCGAGGAAATTCTCTACGACCCGGCGAATTTCACCGTCGCCGGCAACTGAGGAGTGCACCCATGGCCATCGCTGAACTGACCTCGCGCGGAGAGGTGACGATCACGAACCTCTCCAAGTCCTACCAAATCACCGGTCGCCATCTCAATGTGCTCCAGGGGATCAGCAACCACATTCGTGCTGGAGAGAGCCTCGCGATTGTGGGCGCCTCCGGCTCCGGCAAGACGACCCTGCTCAGGGTTCTCGCCGGACTTGAGGATGCGGACAGGGGCGACGTGCTGATCGACGGTAAGCCGGTACACGGCGTGGGCACGGATCGAGCCGTGATTTTCCAGGAGCCAAGGCTTCTGCCCTGGCTCACGGTGCTCGACAATGTCGCCTTCGCGCTTGAGAACCGAGGGCTCCGCAAGGCCGAGGCGCGCAGCCGCGCCCGGCACTATGTCCAGCTCGTCGGCCTTGCAGACTTCACTGAGGCTCTGCCCTCTCAACTTTCTGGCGGCATGGCCCAGCGCGTCGGCATCGCCAGGGCTCTTTCGGTCAAGCCGGAGATCCTGCTGCTCGACGAACCATTCGGCGCGCTCGACGCAATGACCAAGATCACCATGCAGGAAGAACTCGCCCGCATCTGGCGGGAGGAGAAGGTGACGATGATCCTGGTGACGCACGATCTCGAGGAGGCGGTGTATCTCGCCGATCGGGTGCTCATCCTCTCAAAGGAAAAGGGCGGGCGAACCCGCGAGATCGACATTGATCTTCCGCGTCCGCGCAACCGCAGCGAGGCGCGCTTCGTCAAGTTGCGCGAACAGCTGTTGAATGAATTTGGACTGCACTGATCTCAGGCGCAGCGACAATAAGGAGAATGAAATGGCCAAGCGTAACGGTCAGTTGAGCCTGGGTGCGTTCCTACTGTACACCGGCCACCATGTTGCCGGATGGCGCCATCCGGGCGTGTCCGAGAGCACGAGTCTTGCTGATTTCGCACATTTCGCCCGGATAGCCGAGGATGCCAAATTCGACGCGGTGTTCCTTGCCGATGCGGTAAGTGCGCGAATAAAGAATGCGGAGGCGGCAAGCCGCAAGGCGCATTCCGGCTTCTACCCATTCGAGCCGATCACGCTGCTGTCGGCGCTTGCCGCAGGCACCAGCCGTATCGGCCTTGTCGCAACCGCGTCCACGAGTTTTTCCGATCCATACAATCTCGCCCGGCAGTTCGCATCGATCGACCATCTCTCCGGCGGCCGGGCCGGATGGAATCTCGTGACCTCTGCCGAGACGGACTCCGCCTTCAATTTCAGCCGCGATGCCATCATCGCACACGCCGATCGCTACAAGCGTGCGGAAGAGTTCGTCGATGTCGTTACGGGTCTGTGGGACACATCTGACGACGATGCCTTCCTGAGGGACAGGGAGAGCGGCCGCTATTTCCATCCCGGGAAAGTCCGAACCCTCGATCATCGCGGCGCTTTCTTTCAGGTTCGCGGACCGCTGAATATCCCCCGACCGCCACAGGGCCATCCGGTCGTGGTGCAAGCGGGTTCTTCCGAACCCGGCAAGGAGCTGGCCGCCAGGACGGCCGAGGCGATCTTCACGGCGCAGCAGACGCTGGAGGGTTCCGTCGCCTTCTATCGCGACCTCAAAGGGCGGCTCGCGAAGTACGGTCGGGACGCAAGCGATATGAAGATCCTGCCCGGCGTCTTCCCGGTCGTCGGCAGGACGCGGCAGCAGGCGGAGGACAAGTTCGAAGAGCTGCAGGCCCTTCTCGAGCCTTCCGTCGGGCTCGACATGCTGGCCGATCTCGCCGGCGTCGACGATGTCAGGACGCTTCCAGTCGATGCCCTGATTTCTGACCTGCCGGAAACCGAAGGCGGCAAAAGCCGCAGAGCGCTGTTCCTCGAACTCGCCGCCCGTGAGAACCTGACTCTGCGCCAGCTCTATCAGCGGGTCGCCGGTGCGCGTGGCCACTGGCAGGTTGTCGGAACACCCCAGGATATCGCGGACCAGCTCGAGGAGCGCTTCGTCAATTACGGCGCCGACGGTTTCAACATCATGTCGCCTGTCCTGCCTTGGGGGCTCACCGATTTCGTTGAGCTCGTCGTGCCCGAACTGCGCCGGCGCGGTCTTTTCCGCGAGGAGTATCAGGGATCGACGCTGAGGGAGCACCTGGGTCTCAAGCGCCCGTTGCCTAAAGTCGCGGCGTCCGCCGTGGCCGCCGAGTGATTCCCGATCTGCTGCGGCTCGTGGCGAATGACATCTACCCATGGGCAGCATTGGATCCGCAGATCGATCCTGATCGACCGCGCGCCACAGCCAGCGTTTTTTGCCGCCAATGGAGATGACGACCTCATCGAGGTGCCATTTGTCGCCAAGCCGACCGGCGGACCGCCTACGGATTTCGTCGGCAAAGTGCCGACCGAATTTCTCCACCCAGAGGCGCACGGTCTGGTGCGAAAC
>JAQGJP010000005.1 GCA_028290545.1 Rhizobium sp.
GTTACGGTCGAGGATTGCGACGCATCCGGCGGCCGAATCCCGGCCCACCCGAAGGGCCGGGCGCTTTTGGCTTCCGGCCTTGTCGAAAATCCTTGATGGAGGAGCAACTCCATCTGCGGTTTTCTCCGCGCCGGAAAGCCAGGATCGCTCCGGCGCGATAGGTGGCCATCATCGAGACTTGGTATTACACCTGCGCGGCGAGTTCGCCGAGCACGGTCAGCACGGTCTGCTTGCGTTCGAGATTATAGGCATCCGCCACAGTGAAACGCTCGGTAATCGCGCTGTGTAGGCGTGAGAGGCCATAGGCGCGGTTGACATCGCCGGCGATCGCCGCGCCGCGGGCGCGTTCCGAGACAAAAACCTCTATATGGTCGACGAAGAAGCCATAGAGGGTATCGCTATCCTTTTGTGCCACCGCGTCGGCCAATCTGTGCATGGCCCTGCGCTGTGCAGGCCCGCTCTGCGCGATGACCGTGTCGAAGGCATCGATGATCTCAAGCCCACCGTAATTGATCAGCTTGATCGCCTGGGCGACGCTGCCGCCGCTGAGCGTCAGGATCCTGCTTCGTTTTTCCGCGGGAATGTTCAAGCCGAGATGGCCGAGTGCCAGCAACAGATCGGCTTCATCGAGCGGTCTCAATACCAGCGGCAGGCAGCGCGAGCGGATGGTCGGCAACAGTTTGCCGGGGGCATGCGACAGCACCAGGAACATTGCCCGCTTCGGAGGCTCCTCCAGTATCTTCAGGATTGCGTTGGCCGCGCTGCGGTTGAGTTCATCGGCAGTATCGACGATGACAATCCGCCAATTGCCGGTGCCGGATGTCTGGGAGAAGAATTTCCCCGCCTTGCGTACTTCGTCCACAGTGATCGCGGATTTCAGCTTGCCGGTCTTCGGATCGGCTGGCCGGCTGAGATATAGCAGGTTGTGCGAGGCGCCACCGGCGATCTGGCGGAAGACCGGCGATTCCGGATCGGGGTCGTGGAGCGCACCCGGCGCATCGGCATGGTCGGGATATCGGAGGACATGGTTGGCAAAGCGGAAGGCCAGCGTTGCCTTGCCAATGCCCTCGGGGCCCTCGATCAGGATGGCATGATGGCCCTTGCCGGATTGGTACGATTGCGCCAGGAAGGATTGTGCCTGGTCGTGACCATAAAGCGTGGCGTTTCCGGAGGGGGCTATCGCGCCATCCAGCACGAGGGTCTCGGGGCCGGTGCTCACGCGCTTCCGGTCTCCTTGACCCGCGATGAATGGATGGGGAGCAGGGGCTCGACGATGGAAAAAATCTTCTCGGCGATCATTTCCGGCGCACCGGAGGCATCAACCACGCGGCAACGCAGCGGCTCCTGGTCGGCGATATCGAGGAAGGCCTCGCGGCGTTTTTCATGCGTGTCGAGTTCCTCCTTCTCGAAACGATCAGGCTCGGCCGTCTGCGCTTCGGCCTGGGCGCGCGACTTGGCACGCCTGAGGCCCTCCGCCGCGGGAAGATCCAGTATGATGGTGCAATCCGGCATGACACCGTTGATCGCGACCCGTTCGAGATTCTGGATGAAGGATGGCTCCAGATTGCCGGTTACACCCTGGTAGACCCGCGTGGAATCCAGAAACCGGTCGCAGAGCACGACTGCGCCGCTGGCGAGTGCCGGTCGGATGATTTCTTCCACATGATCATTGCGGGCGGCGGCGAACAGCACGGCTTCCATTCGGGTGCCGAATTGTTCGGCAGCGCCGGAGAGCAGCACATGACGCACGGCCTCGGCGCCCGGGGAACCACCGGGTTCGCGCGTGACGAGGATATCGACGCCCTTTCGCCGCAAGCGATCCGCGAGAAGTCGGATCTGGGTGCTCTTGCCCGTCCCCTCCCCGCCTTCGAATGTCACAAACAGACCCTGCTTAGATCGCACCAGTTTATCCTGTCCACATCGCCCACGCACGCAAGCGTGCCCGCCTGTCTTCCTTCATCCTCTAGAGCCAGAAGAAAAGCAATTCCTTCAACCCATCAAATGCCTTAGACGTCAGCGTACCCGTGCCGACCGCAGCGGTGGAATAGACATCAACATCACGCACAGGCCGATCACCCAAGGTTATCGTCATCGTGCCGATTTTCTGATCCCCCGTGACAGGCGCCTTCAAAGGCCATGTATAGACGATTCTTGCCCGAATTCTGTCGGGGTTGTCCACCGGAACAAAAATATCGACATTGTCGCGGGCCCGCAGCGGCACGTGACTCTTGTCGCCACCGAAAACCGGCGCCTCGGCGATCACATCGCCCTTCTTGAAGACCGTGCGCTTGACGAAATTGGTCAATCCCCATTCGAGAACCCGCTTCGTCTCCTCCATGCGCTCCTTGTCGGTTTTCAGCCCTCCAAGCGCCAGGAACAGTCGCGTACCGTTGCGCTCCACCGTCGTGACGATTGCGTATCCCGATTCCTCCGCAAAACCGGTCGCGAATCCATCAACGCCGATATTCTGGGCAATCAGCGGGTTGCGGTTGCGCTGGTTGATCTTGTTCCATTCGAACTGCTTCTCCGAATAGAGCCTGAAATAGTCTGGATAATTGCTGCGGATCAGGCGGGCGAGCGTCACAAGCTCGCGCACCGTCGTCTTGTTCTTCGGATCAGGCAGGCCGTTCGAATTGGCAAATACCGATTTTGCGAGACCAAGCTGGCGCGCGCGCTTGGTCAGCAGGTCCGCGAATGCGGACTCCGACCCCGCGAGACCCTCGGCCAGAATGATGCAGCCGTCATTGGCGAGTTGGATGATGACGCCGCGCAACAGGTCGATCACCCTGATGTTGGAATTGAGCGCCGCAAACATTGCCGAGGTGCGCGACAGCGCCCCGCCCGTCCGCCAGGCATATTCGGATACCTTGTATTGGGTTTCTTCGGTGATGCGCCCCTGCTTCAACTCATTGAAGACATATTCCGCCGTCGCCAGCTTGACGAGAGAGGCCGGCGGAAAAAGCACATCGGCGTTTTTGGAGTAAAGCACAGTGCCGGTGCTCTCCTCGATCAGGTAGGCTTCCTTCGCCTTGCTCTCGAATATGGTCGGCTCGGCCATCGCCTGCGATATGCAACAGAGCCCAGCGAGAATGCCGGCGGCCAAAAATTTCTTCAAGATCGAAGGCACATTGTGATCCTACTTGCAGTTCCCCCGATAATGAACCGAAAAGATTTGCGCAACAAGTCTGTATCGGATCAGTAAAGGCCGGGATTCCACCGGCGCGCAGCCTTTTGGATGGCGTCCGCATCAAGTGACTGGTCCTGTTTCAGGATCTGATCGAATGGGCCGTTCGCATTCTTGATCCGTATCTCGGCATAGGCCGATAGCGTGCCAAGGCTGTTGTCGTAGAGCGGCGGGCGTTCCTCGGGGATGGGACCGAACTCGGGCAAAAGCACAAACTGGTCGAATTCGGCAAGCGCCTGGAGATCTGCCGGGTTTTGAGTGGCTTGCAACGCGATCGCCGTCGAGCGGACATCGACGCCATCGTCATCATTACGGGTCGGCCTGAACTTCTTTTCGTTGGACGCCACCATCACCCCGGTGGCGATTTCGCCCTGCGGGTTGAAGCGTCGGAGCCGCTCGCCCTTGCGCGTATAGGACGCCATCAGATAGGGCATGTCGCGCCCATCCATGCGCGCCCGGCCGACATACTGCACCCGCACCTTGGCGGTGCCGTGGTGCTGGACATCCAGCATTTCCGCCGCCTTGTTGGAAAGATCGATGATCCGGCCGGGATGATAGGGTCCGCGATCGTTGACGCGGACGATCACCGAATCGCCGGTGTCGAGATTGGTGACGCGCGCATAGCTCGGCAGCGGGAAGGTCGGATGGGCGGCGGAGAGATGGTACTGATCGTAGATCTCGCCATTGGCGGTCATGCGGCCATGAAAGGCCGAGCCGTACCAGGACGCCATGCCGACCTTGTCGTAGCTTCTGTCTTCTTTCGGCGTGTAGCGCTTGCCTTTGACGATATAGGGCTTGCCGGTGATGTCGCGGCCGCCGCCCTTTGGCACCTTGCGCCCATAATAAAGTCGCGGGCTGGCCTTGACGCCATATTCCTTCTCGGAGAAATATTCCTTGCCGTGGCGCTTGTTCTTGGTCGGACGGGTGTTTGTTGTCCCGCAGGAAGCAACGCTCGCGGCGACCAGACAGAGAAGCAACCACTTTGCGCCCCTGCCCCACTGAGCCTGATTTTTTGTAAGTTTCATTCGCGCCCGCGCTGCTTTTCTATTTCTAAGACATGAAACAAGCCGCCCGCCTGCATCACGCTCTCTTCATTAACTACACTTGCTAAAATGATGCCAAGTTCGCGGCGGAAATGCGAACGGAAATGTCACACTGCGTGACATTTTGTAAGTTATGGTTTTCAATGGGTTAACGCAGCTGCGAGACAACCGGCAACCAACTGTATCGAAGGTCGCCGCCTCGTTTCGCCTTGTCGCATCGCGTTTCAGGCGACGGCGGTAGATGGCGCGGTTGACGCGCCAACGAAAACTGCTAAAAGCCGACGATATCGAATTGCTGTGCTTTGCGTGGCACTGCAGGGTCCGGCTGGCTTGCCGCCATCCCGGACGTCGATTGCGGATGGGTGTCCGAGTGGTTTAAGGAACCGGTCTTGAAAACCGGCGTGCGGGAAACCGTACCGTGGGTTCGAATCCCACCCCATCCGCCAGAATCCTTTGAAATCGTTAGATTATTTCTATTTTTTTGAATTTGACGCACTTTCCTACGTACAATTTTGAACGCGGGAGGGAGGATACGAATGAAAACCAAGGGAGGATGTGGCCGGGTCGGGCGCGCGTGTTGCTATTCTTCTCTGTCTTCGTTTTCCCAACGAACGATCAGTTCATCAAACTGTATGTAAATCTTATCGTTTTTGGCCTGAGTTCTAACTGCATCAATATACGGTTTTAGCTTTTTAAAATCTCGCTTCATGGATCCGCGATACATTAGGCTTATGAAATCCTCATCTAAGATATTCTGTTTGATTCCGACGGCAGTGAGTTCCAGATCATTTGCGATGTTTCTCACAGCTTCGCAATATTCCGCCTTAGTTATATCTCGAGTCTCGTCATCTGTGGTCTTTTCAAATGAGAGATACTCAGCCAGATTAGCCTCTTTCAGGATTAGATCGACGTATAGTGATCTCGCCTTGATGTAGTCTTCATCCCACTGCTTTTCAAAGCATGCATCGTACGCCGCCTTGACCTTTGCGTTTTGCGTTTGAGCCTTGACAGTGTGAGAAGTGAAAATCCAACCCGTTATGATCGCTGTTAGCACTGAAACGAAAACTGCAGCTGGCGACATTAAGTAACTGTATTTTTCAAAATAAATAGGGCTGCTTTTCCAGAGCAAAAAAAAGGCCGCCACAGCGATCAACGTTGGGGCGGCCGTCGGGATCATGTCCCTTATTTTTATTTGGTGGTTGACC
>JAQGJP010000043.1 GCA_028290545.1 Rhizobium sp.
TCGACCGCGCCCTCGCCGAGCTTGTCCTGCAACGGCGACGTGGGGATCGTGCTGCCACGGCCACCCGGCCGCCCCGTAGCGAACAGCGCCACCCCGACCGCGGCGACCCCCGCCACGGCACTCAGCGAGTTCTCCAGGTTCCGCTCGAAGAACTTGTAGAAGATCAGGAAGAACGCCGTCACACACAGGCAGCTGACGAAGACGTCCCGCATGCCCGAGTAGTAGTAGGCGCTGAGCGACCCGCGCGGCTTCCCGCCCTCGAACAGGAACCCGTCCACGAGCAGCAGCGCCAGCGGCAGCAGGATGCCCATGACGCCGATCAGGGTGCGCATCAGCAGAAACGAACGGAGATAGAGGATCCGGGCCTTCAGGTTGTCATCGGCCTGGTCCTGCGTGGAGTCGGGACGCTGCGGAGCGTCCACCGGCGGGGTCAGAAATCCCATGGTGCCCTCCAAATGTGCTTGTCACCTACCACAGAGCACGCTGTGACCCCCCTGATACAACCGACTTTCAGACAACAGTCGCGCTGCCGGCGTTTTCTGCCGGTGTACCTACCACTGGAAGCTTCTCCCCAGGTCGCGCCCGGTGTTCAGGTCGACGGGCGTCGGGTGCACCCCGCCTGCACACCAGCGCAGCGGCCCGGCCATTGGGGTGAGATCTCCAGATTTCACGCCACCCGGCTGCCCTTCAGCGGCGAACCGGTTGCCAACACGTTCGATTCCGCTCAACCACGTGCGGGCGTTTCGCTCAACCACGTGCGGGCGTTTCGCTCAACCACATGCGGGCGTTTCCGCTCAACCACCTGCTGGCCCCAGTAGATCCCACCGGTTCCCGGCGACGTCGAGGAAGACGGCGACCTGCCCGTACATCTCGGACCGCGGCATCCTGACGAACTCGACCCCTGCGCCTTGCATCCGCGCGAACGTCGCATCGAAGTCGTCGACCTGCAGGAAGAACCCGACCCGCTCCCTGACCTGGTCCCCGACCGCCTCCCGCTGCCGCTGCCCATCCGCCCGGGCGAGCAGCAACCCCGTCCCCCCACCCGGCGGCCTGACCACGACCCACCGCTTCGCCCGCCCATCCGTCGTCGTCGCGGGCGTGTCCTCGACCAGCTCGAACCCGAGGACGTCGGTGAAGAACCCGATGGCCGCGTCGTACTCCTCCACCACGATCGTCACGAGATCAAGTCGCATCCCCGCACCCTAGTTGGGACGGGGGATACTCCTGCGCGGGGTGGTGAGGGGATGCGCTAGTCTGTAGCGGCTGCTCCGGACGAGGTCCGAGGTGCACGGGACGTAGCGCAGCTTGGTAGCGCACTTGACTGGGGGTCAAGGGGTCGTGGGTTCGAATCCCGCCACTCCGACGTTTTCTTCAATAATTTCAAGCACTTAAATGGGCTTTCTACCGAGTAAATTTGCGAGCTAGCGATGTTTATTGCTGTTCCTGCTCCAAGTGTGCGATTCCTATTGTAGGCTGAGAGAGCGAATTATTCGCAGTCATTTGAACTGTTCAATCGCCTGTTTTGTTCTGGGTTCGCGGGTGTCACCTGTTCACATGGCCTGGACTTTTGTGTGGGTTTGAACACTTTTTGAGACTGATCTCTTCCCGAGCGTGCCACCGCCGCAAGGCGAGCACGCGAAAAAGGAGCATCCGCCCCGTGGCGAATACCGTTTGGAAGGCAAGGCTTTTCGAGCGTGATCACGGCTAAGCACGAACAAGCCTTGACGTCAAAAAAACAAATATGACGGCCCCCTTGTGGGGCCGACCGCATCAGCGCGAGCGCGACCGCGAAGCTGGCCGCCCCGGAGGACATCGCAGTCACAATCAGCGTCATCGACGATCCATACCAGAAAGATGCCGTTTGGATGTCTGTGGACACGATACAAATTCGTAAGGTGGCCCCACGGCCGAAGGGATCGAGGGCGTCCGCCCCTCGAACCGACGGACGGACGCCTTGGAGTCGTCAGTCGGCGTCTTCCTCGCCGTTTCCTTCATTGTCACCTTCTTCATCGGCCCCGGTCACGAGCGCGGTGAGCTTTCCGGTCTCAGTGTCCACCCAGACGGATTTGGTGCCGTTGGCACTCATGACCTCGACGACGAAGGTCGTGCTGGGCTGCTTCATGTCTAGGGAGGCACTGACGGCCTTGCCCTTGTACTCCGCCTCGGCGGCTTGGACCGCCTGGGCGAGAGACATCTTGGACGACTCGAGACGCTGCAGTTCCTGCCTGTCGTCATGCTGCTCCGCGAAGGCGGTGGCGGTTCCGAGGGTGAGTGTCGCCAGGGCGGCGAGGCCGATCAGCGAAGCGGTCTTCGTTTTGGAAGTCATTTTACATTCTCCTTTCGATCGGTTCTTCATCGAACCAAGGAGATACTCGCATCGCGACATTCCCACATCCTGTCTGAGGACATACGCTTTCGTAAAGCGTCAGCGCTGGCGGCCGAGCATGCCGAGACCGCAATAGGCGAACGGCACGACAAACAGCACGAGAAGCGGCGCAATCGTCGGATCAAGCCTCAGCACCAGCCCGTAGCTTGACAGACCCAGGAGCAGATAGACTGCAAGCCACACGGCTTTGACCGCCCTTGATTGTGTCGCGCGCCAACGGCGATCGTTGAAGCCTAACATGCAAAGCACTTGGACACTGAAGGCCAGCCCGAACATGATTAGCTGCACGGTGTGGAGATCACGACCAGCCTCAAAATAGGAGCATTGGTACGCATCTTTCCCCATGCGGAGCAGGAACAAGGCATAGGCAATGCCGCGCCATGCGATGAGCACGGCGAGAACCACGGCGGCTAAGCCCAAGGCAGCTCGGAAGATTGGCCATGCTGGCTTTGGGCGGAAGGGGCGGATGCGGAGGAAATGAGAGAGTGTCCGTCCCGCGATATGGGCGAGGACGAAAGCCGTTACGGCGAGCACTGTCGGCATCAGGGGTAGCCCGACCGTTCCAGCCACCAGCCTGTCGAGAAGACTGCACTTCGCCGCCATCATCAAGTCCATGCTTGAGCCTCTCGTTCGAACTCGATGAGCAGCTTCCGGCCCACGGGCGTGACCCAGAAATAGACCGGCGGACGCCTGCCGAAGACCCGGCGCAGCGGATGTACGACAGAGCTGCCCTGTCGTACAAGTCCGCTCCCAAGCAGCACCGAAACCGATCGCTTCACTTCCGACTCGGGTAGACCCGTCGCTCCGAGCAGCGTGGTCCACGTTATGCCGTGCACGTCTTCGAATTGCGTCCGATCGGCGATTGTGTAGATGCGTCCTTCGAAAGTGTTGCAGATCGCATCCAGCACACGGAGGTGGTTTGCGGCATTCATTCCGGCCCGGCTCCCGGATATGACAAAGAAAAGTCCTTATAGAGCCTGAGGCCGATGACGCTTTCCTGCGCCGCGTCGACGCGGCCATAGCTATAGGCGGCGTCGACGCGGAACGCGCCCGTCGTGTCGGTCTCGAACTCACGGCCGATGCTGGCGGTCAGGAGATAGTCGCTGGGATTGGACGAGCCGAACGTATCGTGCATGGCCCCCACGAGCGATGCGAACCATGGGCCTTGTTGGAGTTCCGCACCGATCGTCGCGGAGCCCGCGTCGCGCTTGTGGCCGCCTTCATGGACGAGATAGGCCAACTCGGCGATGGGACGGAGCGCGAGATCGTCGCCGAGATCGATGGAAGTCTGCACGGCGGCGAGGATATCCCATTCGTCCGGGACGCCTGCTTGCCGGGCCGCTAAGCGACGCATCGCAACACGTGCCGTCGGTCCGGCGACCTCATCGTCGGCGTTGAGTGTGTTATAGGCATAGCCTGCTGTGAAGGACTCCGGAAGGTCGTTATTGCCGACGCGGTAATCGCCGGGGCGATAGAGGCCGCGATCGGTCAAGAACGATCGGCTCAGCACCGACGGATCAGCCGTGAAGACCGATCCAAAGAGTATCTGCTTAGTGGTGACAGCATCTTCGCCACTGCCTTCGGTGAATTCAGACAACGAGACCTTGGCCTGCGCTCCGAGCGCCCCCTTGAAGTCATATCCCTCGGCGAAAGTGAAGCCATAAATACCGGGCGCTTCGTCTGTCGCAACGCCGAACTCGGGATTGATCTTGCCGAACTGAAACGTGGCTTCCCCCAAGCTCACCCCGGCGAAAAGCTCTTCCGCATAGATGCCTTGCGAGCGAAACGTGTTCATCCGCCCCTCGACGGGATCGCGGACGGGCTCGAAAATGAAGTGGCCGTGAACCCTGAAATATTCAGACAGGTTGACCGTGAGCTCCGGCTCGACGGTGGCGTAGATCGCTGATGTGCGCGGGCGCTTGCCGATGCCGATGTCGGCCTGGACCTCGGCGGACCCCTCGATCTCGATTAGCGGCAGGACATCCGGCGCCGGGTCTTCCGCCGTCGCCGCCTCATCGACGGCAACGGCATCGGCCGCCGCACTGGAGACTGGGACGGCGGCAAAGAGGCCGAGAGTGAGCAGTGTCACGAACGAGGCCGATGAAATGCTGGCCATGGATTTCCCCCGAAGTCGGCGCGCCGACGAATAAAGCTATGGAGTTAGGCAGGATTTCGGGACCCCGGGGTTCAATTCGGGGTCCCGCTTCAGGCCTGATCAGGCTGGATTCATGACCGTCAGGACTTGAAGGCCTCGCCGACCGGAATTTCGGCGGTTTCCGGCTCGTAGCGCATCGTCATGTAGATGACGGTGGCGACGATCATGGCGAGGAAGATGATGCTGGTAACGGTGGTTCCGAGTCCGAAGCCACCATATTCCATGGGTTGCGACAGCAGGTCACCGATGGATGCGCCGAGCGGCCGGGTGAAGATATAGGCGAGCCAAAACGCCAGTATGGCGTTGACACCCAGGAAATAGTAGCCCGCCGTGATGGCCGCGATCACCACCCCGAAGATGACGGCGGTGGTTGCATAGCCGAAACCGAATGTCTCCGCGACTAGGTCGCCAGCAGCCGTGCCGAGCGCGAAGGTGAACAGGATCGCGAGCCAATAGAAGGCCTCACGCCGGAACGTGAAGATCGAATGGATCGAGAGCGTCCGCTCGCTGAAATACCAGACGGCGAAGGTGAGCGCGAGCAGCACGGTGAAGACCACGGCCGTGGTTTCGAGCGCAACGCCGAAATTATCGACCAGGTTGTCGGTCACCAGTGTGCCGACGACGCTGATCAGGACGACCGACAGCCAGTAGCTCCACGGGACGTAGCGCTGCTGGGCGAACTGGACGACGAGAGCTGCGATCAGGATGGCCGACATGAAGATCGAGGTAACGGTCAGCCCGAAGCCCATGTTGACGGCGAGATAGTCCGCCGCTGTCTCGCCCATGGTCACGGCAACGAGCTTGATCAGCCAGAAATCCGCGGTCACCTTTGGGACGCGGTTCAAGGCGGGGGCGGTGGCATATGATTGATGCGACATGTCATCCACTCCGGTCTCTACTTGCCCATCGCGGTCAAGGCTTGTTGAAAGAAGTCGTTCGACCTGTTGTCATCATCGGCGTTGCAGCGCTCAATGCCCTTGGCGATCAAGTTGTCGACCTTGGTCGCATCGGCAGGCGTCGCGGCGTCGCGGGCCGTGCGGACTTCCTTGAGGGTTTCCTCGCATGGCACCTTGGCATAGGCGACTGGGGCGAAGAGAGACACGCCGCAGGCAATGGCGGCCGAGAGCAAAAGTTCTTTCATGGGATTCTCCTTGGGAATTGTCGTCTGGTGGGAAAATTGCGTGCTCACTGAGCGGAGGGGTCCTTCAGCGTGTCGATGAGCGCCGAGACGGTCCTCTGCGCGGCGACGGCGTCGGGGCTGCCTGCACGCAGCGACGAGATCGCCGCATCGGCAGCGTCGTCGATCGTGCTCCATGCGGCCTTGTCCTTCGGATAGAGCATGGATTCCGCCTTATCCCAGGCCGTCTCGAAGTCGGTGATGCGCTTTTCCGCAGCCTTCATTTCGCCCTTGTCGACGAGCACCAGCGTATCGGAAGCGATGGCCTCGAAAGACGCCATGTTACCGAGCCTGGAGGATGCGGCCATGGCGACGGGGGCGGCCGCGAGCGGCAGGATGACAGCAAGCGGGATGAGCCAGTTCTTCATATGTTGTCTCCATTTCGATCGGGATCGGGCGATCCCATGGAACGACAATGCGGAGGAGATTTTACCCGGGCTTTGCCGGAAATATACAGTTCGGTAAGACGCCGAAATTCCGGCAGCTTACGAAATCGTAAGGCTTTGCCAATGTTACGGAAAAGTGGATGGCTTAACCGCGTGCTCGATTGTACATTAGGCGATCGATAGCGAAGGCAAGAGATGAGAATTCTACTGATCGAAGACGACCGCAAGATCGCGGAATATGTAGCGAAGGGCTTCACGGAAGCCGGGCATACCTGTGATGTGATCGAAAACGGCCACGATGCCCTGTTTCATGCCACACGCGAGCCTTACGATGTGCTGGTTGTCGATCGTATGATCCCCGGCCTGGACGGGCTTTCCCTCGTCAAGGCGATCCGTGCCGCGCAGGTCAGGGTTCCCGCGATCTTCCTGACGTCGATCGGCGGCGTGGACGACCGTGTGGAAGGTCTCGAAGCCGGCGGCGACGACTATCTCGTCAAGCCCTTCGCCTTTTCCGAACTGATGGCGCGGGTCAACGCGCTCGGTCGGCGGCCCCCGGTCAGCGAGCAGAAGACGGTGCTTAAGGTCGCCGACCTCGAGGTCGATCTGGTCAAGCGCAGGGTCACCCGCGCGGGCCAGACCATCGACCTGCAGCCCCGCGAGTTCACGTTGCTCGAAGTGCTGATGCGCGGCGAAGGCCGCGTGCTGACGCGAACCATGCTACTCGAACTCGTCTGGGATTTCCATTTCGACCCGAAGACCAGCGTCGTCGAAACCCATATCAGCCGCTTGCGGACGAAGATCGACAAGCCGTTCGATGTCCAGCTGCTGCATACCGTCCGCAATACGGGATATAGTCTCCATGCGCCTCGGTAGCCTCTGGCGCTCCACCCCATTCCGTCTTGCGCTGACATTCGCCTGCCTGTTCGTTGCGGCCTTCCTGATCGCCGGGGTGATCACCTACCAGCTGTTCAAACGCGAACTGCTCGACAATCTGGATCGTTCGATCACCGAGATGCATACCGTGGTGGGCTCGACATACGGCTCCGACGATCTGGAAGACCTCGTCACCACGGTTAACAGCTATGCCCGGCTGACCGCACCGAGGGATAGGGTCTTCGCATTGCTTGATGCCAGCGGAAAGCTCGTCGCCGGAAACTTCCATCCGGACAACGTGGCAGATGGCATGTCGACGGTGGAGGCAGAAGAAATCGGTTTAAAATTCGGCGGTGACTATCGGGTGATGGCCGGACCGGTCGGCGAGCACCGTCTGGTCATCGGCGAGAGTTTCAACGAGACCGACCATCTCGAGGACATCGCCTTACGCAGTTTCATCTGGGCGACGATCGGTGTCGTCATCCTGGCCGTTGCGGGCGGCCTTTCGGTAGCGATCCGTGCCCAGCGCCGGCTCGACGGCATCGCCACTTCGATGACCGCCGTATCGCACGGACAACTCGACACCCGCGTTCCCTTGCGGGGAAACGGTGACGACATCGATATCGTCTCCCGCCAGATCAACGAGGCGCTGGATCGGCTGTCGACCTTGGTCGAGACAATGCGGCAGGTGAGCTCCGATATCGCGCATGAACTCAAGACCCCGCTTAACCGTCTCAAGATGCATATCGAAGAGGCCGTCGCCGACGAAGCGAGTGGAAGGCATGTGGCCGAAAGTCTCCAGAGCGCCCGCGAGGAAGCCGACCAAATCAACGCCACTTTCGAGGCATTGCTCCGAATTTCGCAGATCGAGGCTGGCGCGCGGAAGACGCGCTTTCGCGACGTCGACTTGACTGAAGTCGTCAAAACCGTCGGTGAAATTTACGCCAATGTCGCCGAGGACGCGGGTCTCGTCCTGGTCGATCACGTCGATGTCGCAAAGCGGTTCGTGGTACACGGGGACCGCGCGCTCCTGACCCAGATGTTCGTCAACCTTGTCGAGAACGCGATTCGGCACTGCCCTCGCGGAACCGAGATCGTCCTCTCGATCTCGTCTGCCGATGGACATGTGAGGGCCGCCGTCTCAGACAACGGACCAGGAATTCCGCAGGATGAGCGCGACAAGGTGTTCAGAAGGCTCTATCGGCTGGACAAGAGCCGCACGACGGCGGGAAGCGGCCTGGGTCTCAGTCTCGTACGCGCGATCGCGGACCTGCATGGCGGCAATGTCAAACTGAAGGACAATCGGCCCGGCCTCAAAGCCGAGGTCGTTCTCCCATCGAACTAGGCGGCGAGTTTCGGCCGTTCGTGGTCCGGGATTACGCGCCGCCCCACTAGCCAGCAAAGACAGGCCCATGCAGAACCCGCGCTCCATCCGCCTAGGACATCCGTGGGGTAATGGACCCCGAGATAGACCCGGCTCAAGCCTATCATGAGCGTGAGCAATATCGCCACGACGACGAAGTAATATCGGGCGGCGCGGCTGGGTTGCATTTGCGAGAGCAGAAGCCCGATCGTGAGATAGGTGACAGCCGAGAGCATGGCGTGGCCGCTCGGAAAACTGAGGTCGTTGACCTCGACAAGATGCGGCACGAGGTCCGGGCGCGGCCGCGCCACGCCGAGCTTCAGCGTGTTGGAGATCAGCCAACCGCTCAATACCGAGACCAGCACGACGAGCGCGGTGATCCCCTTACGGATGAGGAGAAGATAGATAACTGCCAGCGACGTTATAAGCGTGAGAACGGTAACGCCACCGAGACTGGTCAGATCAGTCAGCGCTTTGGTCAACCAGGTCGGCCCAATAGGGCTCCCCAAATCCAGTGGATCGCGCAGGGCGCGCAGTATCGCCTCGTCGAAACCCCGCGTTTCTCCTTCGAGCATTTCGCCCGTCAGGTGAAGAAAGAGAAAGCCGGCCAAGGACGCGACAAGGAATGCAAGGACCACGGCGGGTTCGTAGGTCGAAACCCTTGCCCTGAGGGAATGCCAGATTTCTGTTGTCTTCAAAGACGGGCCTCGCGTTCATTGGCACGATAGAGGTCCTCGAGCTTCTCCCATGTCTCGTCCATCGGATAGGCCTGAGACAGGCGCGGGACGCTGAAGTGACCGTAATAGAGAGATATCTGCCCTTCCGCCTTCTCGATGTCCATACCACGGATACGATGCATGAAGATCGCGGATGCGAGCCCGGTCCGGTCCGAGCCACCCTCGCAGTGGATCAAGACGGGTTTCGGAATGCCTTTCAGGAGCGCTTCGAGCGCGGCCACTCTTTCCAATGGCAGTTCGTGCGTCGCCGACATCTTGAAATCGACATGTGTAATGCCGAGGGCCTTCGCCTCAGTCAACTCGTCCTGATACCACTTCGCCCTAGGGCTCGCCCCGCGAAGATTGACGATCGAGCGGATTCCGTAGCGCTTCGTGATATCGCGGATTTGAGAGGCGTTGAGTTGTCCTGACCGGTAGAGCTGGCCTGGATCGACCTCGTGAACATTTCCACGAAGATATTGGACACCCAGATACGATGCCCCTGCCACGAACGGGGACGAGACAAGTAGCAAGCCGAGGAGGAGGATTCGGCGAAATCTGAAGCGTGTTTTGATCATGCGCCGATTTTGCGGGAACGCGTGGCCGGGTCAACTTACGGATTTGTAAAGTGGGGACGGTGGGTGAGCCGGTCGAGGAGTGCGGTCGTCATCTTGGGGTCGGCGAAGACGGAAGGCCATTCACCGAAGGCCAAATTTGTGGTGACGATGATTGAGGTTCGCTCGCAAGCCTGCTGATCAGGTGGAAGAGCAACTGGCCAACGGCCTCATCACCGATGAGAACACTGCTCGCCAGGATGCCACCCAAACCCCGAAAGCGAGGCGTCCTCCGCATCGAACAGGTCCAGGAAGACGAAAGGCTTCAGCCTGCAGCCAAAGTCGGAGGGGCTCATCAGACGGGTGATGGGTCCCTGTCGTTTGCCGAGGGTGCGATGCGCGATCCGGCGTGCGCGCTGCTTGATCGCCGCGGTGGGTTCGGACATTGGGGACTCTCCTTTGTCGGGAGTCATATTGTCCCTCGTTCGCTGATTTGCAGCCGCATGGCCTGCATCGCCCGACCCCATGGGATGAGATCATCGAGCATTGCGTTAACCGACCCCTCCTGATGCGCACCGGGCTTGAACGTCGAGAAGTTCTCGAAATCAGCATAGAGGGACAGCGCGACTTGAGCCCGCACAGCGGCAACCTTGATCTCGCCCATGACCAGTCGCAGATGCTCGACGGCACGCGTTCCACCGACGCCGCCGTAGCCGACAAACCCGGCGGCCTTGTCGTTCCATTCACGGAACAGATAATCGATCGCGTTCTTGAGCGCGCCTGATGTCGAATGGTTGTATTCGGGCGTGACGAACACGAACGCGTCGAAAGCCGCGATCTTCGCGGCCCAGGCTTTGGTGTGCGGCTTTGCGTACTGGCCCATCGACGGAGGCAGCGCCTCGTCGAGCAGTGGCAGGTCGAAGTCCGCGATATCCACGACTTCGAACGAGGTATCGTCGCTCCGCTTTGCGGCGATGCCGTGGACCCAGCGCGCGACAACCTCGGCCTTACGGCCGGGACGGGTGCTCCCGATGATGATGGCTACTTTCAGCATTGTGTTATCCTTTCGAAGCAAGAGTCAGTCTGGACCAAGACTAAGGTCCGACGCTGTTAAGAGACGGCCTACCGGACCATCGCGGATCTTGGAGTGCGTTCGCCTGGCAACCGTTCGTGATTTTAGCGGTTCGTCGCTAGTATGAAAATCCAGACAATAATGAAAAGTCTATTCAGGTTTTTCGATATGCCAACCTGATTGATGCCGCAGATCAGCACGAGGGGTCCGAATGCGAAGTTGACGCCCATCTCGATGCCGGACTAACCACGCTAAAATCCGAAATCTTCCACCACCTTCCAGCTTCCGTCCGCGTGCTTCCTGAAGACGGTCAAGTACGTGCCCGCGCCATTCTCCGCCTGTTTGGTCTGCGGGTTCGTAAAAGTGATGGTGAACGTGCCGCGGCGGTAGGCCAGGTCACCCGAGCCGGCGACCTCGGTCTTCTCGTTTGAGAGACTCATCTTGAAGTTGGGATCCGCAATATCGTCCCTGATGGCCTTGGACACCGCCTCGCCGTCCTTGGCCGCCGGGCGGCCGTCCGTGGCGATCACCGCGTCCGGCGCGTAATAAGAGTTCATCTTCGCCGAATCCTTCGCGAGGAGCGCGGCCAGTATCTCCTGGCCCGTGCGGTCAACCGCGTCCGTTGCCGATTCGTTGGGATTGGTTGTCATGTCGGTTGTCTCCGTGTTGGAAGCCTAGTTTCTGTGCCCGGAATCTGTGGCGGCCGTTTTCGTCTGGGCGAGGCCGGCGACATTGTTGATCATCAGGCCTGGATCGATCGAGTGAACCTTAGGGCGGTCCATGGCTGGTGGTCGATGAGCACCAGGACGGAGTTCTCGATCGTCAGTTCGTTCGGATTGTTCGTCATCAGTGGACTCCTCTGACCAGGCCGTTGATGTCGCTGTGAAGCAGGCCGACGCCGGAAAGCTAAGACTTCTCTCGACGCAATAAAATCCGTATAAAACTGAAAAGCCTTTTCAAGGAATTCGAAATGCGGGGCCCAGCCATACCGAGTATCGATCAGCTTCTGGTGCTACTGACCGTGGCCGATGTGGGAAGCTTTACCGCCGCGGCTAGACGTTTGGGACGCGCCACGTCCGCCATCAGCTATGCAATCGACACGCTGGAGCAACAGCTCGGTCTTTCGCTGTTTGATCGCGGAACGACCCACAAGCCGAAGCTCACGCAGCATGGCGAAGCGGTCGTGTCCGAAGCCAGGGCGGTTGCCCATAGCGTTGAGACATTACGCGCGCGTGTCCGGGGATTCCTCGATGGCCTTGAACCCGAAGTGTCACTGGTGGTCGACAGCATGCTGCCGGGAAATCGGCTGACGACGCTGCTTCGCGAATTCCACGCCCAGTTCCCGACGGTGCCGGTTCGCCTCCTGGTGGAGACGCTTGGTGGTGTCGAGCGCGTGATCCGAAACGGCCATGCACGCATCGGCGTCGGAAGCCTGCTGCACATGGATATGACAGGGTTTCGCCGCATCGACATTGAAAGCGTCCGGATCATTCCCGTGGCCGCGTCCAGTCATCCGCTGGCCAAGGCGAACGAAGCTGCTCCGTTGCAGGCAAGCGATTTCGTCCAACTCGTTCTTTCGGAAGAACCGGCGGCGGAGAGCCGTGACTTCGGCGTCGTCAGCCTCAACACCTGGCGCATCGGCGATCAGGCAGCGAGGCACAAACTCCTTCTCGCAGGACTCGGATGGGCCGGAATGCCGGAGCCGATCGTTCGCGCCGATATCGAAACTGGAAAGCTGGAGCGACTGAGCCTGCCGGACTGGCGTGGCGGAGAACATACATTGCAGGCCATCCACAGGATCGATACTCCCCCGGGTCCAGCCGGGCGGTGGCTGATCGAGCGATTGGTGACACTGTCGGACGGGGTCGAGTAACCTATCCAGGAAACGGCATGTGAATCGGCGCCAAACATTGACCCCGCTGGCGGAATAGCTCAAGCATCTGAAAATGAAAGCGAATTTTCGAAAATGGGTAGGATCATGATCGGCGCCGGTCGTGACGCTGTCAAAGTTAGTGATATCGTAATTAATTCAATGGGCAATGTCGTTTGTCGAGGGGGTAATGTCTGGTGCCGATTCACATCAGTCGGGCAGATGGTAGGTCGTTTATGGCAGGGTCATGTTGTTTAGAGCTTGTCGGCATTTTTCTGGATCGCCCCGAGGATAACGCTCAGACGTGGCTTGTCACGATGGCCCGCCCTCTGCAACCCCGGCCAGCGCCGGGCTGGCCAAGCGCTGATCTACATAACCAGGGGGTCAATTTTGGACGCCGGAACACATTTCGGGATCTCCGCGGGACAGGCACTGTACTCAGGTACCGTCAACGCCTATAGCATTCTGCTGAAATACACGACAATCCAGATGCTTGCCGGGAGAGAAATAATGATCGTTCGTGCCCCAGTGTTGTTTGCCGTACTTGCGTTCGGTGCGGTTTTGGCGCCCACGACCAACGCTTTGGCCTGGGGTTGCGTGGCGGAGGCCACCGACGGTGCCTCGGGCTGGTCCAACAATTACGACACCGAAAGCGATGCGAATGCGCGCGCGCTGCGTGAATGCCATGCCAAGACCTCTGATACCTGCAAGATCACCGACTGCAATCAGGATTGGTAGCTTTCTGCGGCAGAATCGCCAGCGAGCGTTCAGTATGAACGGTCCGTTCAGCCTTCGTTCAAGTGCGGGGTCCTAAGAAGGCAGCACAAGGAAACGCTCAGGTTTCCGCTGAACTTCGGAGAACCCCATGAAGAAGCTCGCAATCATAGCACTCAGTGCAGTCGTTGCCACCGTATCTCTGTCCAGTTTCGCCGATGCCCGATCGCGCGATCGTGGCGACGAATGGCGACGAAACCACTCTGACAATCGCGGCTGGCGCGGCGACCGTGGCCGTAATCACAACTGGCATCGCCATGGCTGGCGGCATAATGGTTGGCGCGGCGGCTGGCGCCCGGGATACTGGGGCGGCCCGCGTATCATCATCGCACCCGGCTATAATGACTATTGCTTCATCAAGAAGGTCAAGCGCTACGACGCTTACGGCAATGCCTACATCAAGCGCGTGCGCGTTTGCCGCTGACATAAACTGCCATACCAACGAGCCAGCCCGGCCATCGCGCCGGGCTTTTTCATGGAATATTGAACTCTTCGGTCGGACCGCAATCTCAGGCGGTCGCGCGCCAATCATGTCTCGATTTTCAGCTGGATTCAGCTTGCGCATTCGGTTTCGGAAGATCCTGGCCTTCCACCGGAACAGTTTATTTCGAGTCAAATATTGTAAATAAAAAATTCAAGTATAAGCAGTGCAGGCTTTGCGTATATCCGATTTCATTTCTTATGCTATATTAATAATGAACCTTTGAAATCGGTCCATCGTCCTCATCGGAGCCGAGCTTGTGGATCATGCCCAGAATTCTGTACCAGTTGCCGCGCTCCTGCAGCAACAACGGCCTTCTCCTTGTGTCGGGTATGCCGTGTATCGGTTTTGAATGCGCATCTGCCACATTCCCATGATTTCGCGATCCTGGCGCGGCGCGATGTCCGTCCTGCATGGGATATTCCTCACTGACTTCTGCCGGCCAAACGTTTGCGCTGCATCATTGTTCCCAATGGTGAGCGTTCTTGTTCCACAACAGGATGCCAGAAACTGTCAGCATCTGACAATTGGGAATTGCCGATGTGAAAACAGTCGCTTTGTGGTCGGGATTTATCGTGCCCGGCTTAACGCCGACGAAAGCATCCTGTGGGAAAATTAGAAGAAGTAGAAATATCCGTCAGCGAGGAAGGCAGTTGGCAATGATGTATCACGTTTGGCAACCTCTTCTCGCCAATGTGGCGGTGATCGCTGTTTTCATCTCCTTCTGGACCAGCATCCAGAGCTGGCTCGAGAGAGCCGCGCCTCGTAAAGTCGATGCGGTCTTCGGGTCGCTTTGCGGAGGCACGGGTCTCGCCGTCATGACCATGCCGTTCGAGATCGTTCCCGGTGTGTTTTTCGATCTGCGAAGCGTGGTGATCATACTCGCCGCCTTCTTCGCCGGCCCGGTCGGCGGATTCATTGCCGGGGCGATGACCGGCGCATTTCGAATTTACATGGGAGGAGTCGGGACAATTCCCGGGCTTGTCAGCATAGCGATAGGCGTGGCGCTCGGCATTTTCATGAACTGGCAGCGCAGGAACACCGTAAACTGTTTCAGGGATGTGCTCGACGTCGCCTTCGCCGCAGCCGGTCTCTCGTTGATGACGATGCTGACCTTGCCCACAGCGTTGCATGGTGCGATCTTCGAACACGTCGCCCTGCCCGCCGGCACCCTGATCTTCACCTCGTTGATTCTCGCGGGGTCGGCGATCGTGCATGAGAACCGCCGCCGCGACATCGCCAGGGCAAACGAGATCTACGGCGCGGTCATGGATGCGCTGCCGGATTGCCTGAATGCCAAGGATTCGCAAGGGCGTTTCCTGGTCGCAAACCCCGCAACTGCCAGACTGATGGGCGCTACCGACCGTGATGCTCTCATCGGCAAGAGCGACAGTGATTTCTACGATGCCATAACCGCCAGCGGATTCCGCAAGGACGAAGATCGTATTATCCGCTGGGGCGTTGCTGAAACCCTGGAACAGCGTTTCGTCCAGAACAATGGCGAGGTGGCGTGGCTTTCGACGCTGAAAGTGCCCTTTCCCAGTTCCGATGGCCGCGAGGTCGGCATCATCACGCACAACCGCGACATCACCCGACACAAACAGCTCGAGATCAATCTGGCTGAAACCCAGGCGCGCCTTTCCGATGCGCTCGCACATATGGCAGATGGCCTGGTGATGTTCGATGGTGATGCGAAGCTGGTCTATTGCAACGATCGTTTCAGGCAGATGTTTTCCCTGCCCGATACCACCATGCTGGCCGGGACAACGCTGACGGCGATCCTCCGGAAGGCCGTCGAGCATTTCAATATCGTTTTGCCCGACGGCATGACAAAGGCCGAATGGATGGCCCTGGAACTCGATAAAGTGGCCCGGCTTGAATCGACGCAATTCCAATTGGAAGACGGCCGCTGGTTTCAAAACCGCCACGCCGCGGTACGTGACGGTGCATGGCTGACGGTGTCCTGCGACATCACTGAAGGCAAACGCAGCGAACGGGCGCTGATGGATCTCAACGCCAGGCTGGAAGTTCTGGCGCGGACCGATGGCCTCACCGGCCTGAGCAATCGCAAGACCTTCGACGACAAGCTCTATGCGGAGTTCGCCCGGAGCCGGCGGCACGGCAGCAAGCTCGGCCTGATGCTGATCGATGTCGATCGCTTCAAGGCTTTCAACGACATTTATGGCCACCCGGAAGGCGACACGTGCCTCAAATCGGTTGCCGACTGCCTGAAAATTGTCGCGAAACGGCCGTCGGATATCGCCGCGCGCTATGGCGGCGAGGAATTCGTGGCGATCTTTCCCGAAGTCGACGAGGCCGGCATGCAGTTGATCGCCGACCAGTTCCAGCAGTCTATCCGCGATCTCAAGCGCGCCCATGTGGGGAGTGAGAAGGGAATTGCCACTGTTAGCACCGGCGTCGCGATCATGGGTGCGGATGCGGATCTCCGTGGGCCGGCCGATTTCCTCAGGCTCGCGGATGAAGCGCTCTATCGCGCCAAGGGCGCCGGAAGGGATTGCGTTCGCATAGCGGAAACGCCGCTCTTGATCAGCGACACGGATGAAGCGTCGCACAGGGCATCTTGACAGCCATCTGCGTTCTCTGGGCGCGCTTGGCTGCCGTTTTCGTCTTGCTCAACGGACCTGGTCGAGCAATCGCTTGCATTCGAGAAGGTCGAAAAGCGCCTCCTGCAGCAGCGCCCGGTCTTCCTTGCCGATTTGCCCGCCGGCCGACAATTCATGTCCGTCGTCCCCGCCGCCGATCAGACCGAAGAACCGCCGGTTGACCGGTGTCCTCGGCCGGCCGACGATCTGGTCGTCCTCGAATACCGGCTGCGCTTTCACGGCTGCCGGGACCGGCGCGTCACCCTCTTCCTCGCTCTGGGCGGCCAGCGCCTCCATGGTTGCGAGATCGCCCGAAGCCGCGGCCGCGACGAATTTGTTACCATTGTTTTTCAGAAGTTTTTGCACGCCCTTGATCGTATAGCCATGATCATAAAGCAGATGCCGGATACCTTTGAGCAGTTCTATGTCATCGGGGCGATAGTAGCGTCGGCCGCCGCCGCGCTTCAGCGGCTTGATCTGCGGAAAACGGGTTTCCCAGAAACGCAGAACATGCTGGGGAAGTTCGAGGTCGTCGGCGACCTCGCTGATCGTACGGAATGCATCCGGGCTCTTTTCCATGATCCAAACGACTCCGCATCAACAGGTGGAATGGCCCCGCATGCGCTTGGCCAACAATAGCTCTCGACATTATAGGCAATTGAAATGGTTATAAAAGATTGAATCTCAGGCCTTGGCCTTGGCTTTGCGCGACAGATGGCTTTTCAGGATGCGGCTTTTGAGCACATTCGAAGCCTTGAAGGTCATCACCCGGCGCGGCGAGATCGGCACTTCCTCGCCGGTCTTCGGGTTTCGCCCGATGCGCTCGTTCTTGGCGCGCACCTGGAACGTCGCGAAAGAGGAAAGCTTGACGCTTTCGCCACGTACGATGGCGTTGCAGATCTCATCGATCACCGTTTCGACCAATTGGGCTGATTCTGTTCGCGAGAGTCCCACTTTGCGGAAGACAGATTCTGCCAGATCCGCTCTCGTTACCGTTTTGCCGCTCATGGTCCCCCGCTTTTTTAACGATTTTAAGTGAACGCAAGCAGGAAGAGTATTGTTGTTGCTCGTTGCGGTCAAGCGCCGTCAGTAGACCATGAGGGTCCTTTTTTTGAGCATTACCAGCGCAGTAGCACCGATCCCCAGGTGAAGCCGCCGCCCATCGCTTCAAGCAGGACGAGGTCGCCTTTCTTGATCCGCCCATCGCTCGCGGCCGTTGCCAGGGCCAATGGAATGGACGCAGCGGACGTATTGCCGTGCTGATCGACTGTCACGACCACCTTTTCCATGGGGATCGACAACTTTCTGGCCGAGCCTTCGAGGATGCGGATATTCGCCTGATGCGGCACGAGCCAGTCCAGATCGTCGATGGAAAGCTTCGTTGCATCGAAAGCAGCGACGACGACATCCGTGATCATGCCGACCGCGTGCTTGAAAACCTCGCGACCTTCCATTTTCAGGTGGCCGACCGTACCGGTCGTCGAAGGACCGCCATCGACATAGAGCTTGTCCTTATGCGCGCCGTCAGAGCGAAGATGCGCCGTCAGGATTCCGCGATCGTCGCTCGTGCCATTGCCCTCGCCGGCCTCCAGGATCACCGCGCCGGCGCCATCGCCGAACAGCACGCAGGTCGTCCGGTCATTCCAGTCGAGAAGGCGCGAAAAAGTCTCCGAGCCGATCACCAGCACACGCCTGGCCATCCCGCCGCGGATGTAGAGATCGGCAGTCGTCATTGCGAATACGAAACCGCTGCACACCGCCTGCAGATCGAAAGCGGCACCATGATGGATGCCCAGCCGCTGCTGGATATTGACCGCGGTTGCCGGAAAAGTGTTGTCCGGAGTCGATGTCGCAAGAATGATCATGTCGATATCGGCAGGCGTCAGGCCGGCATTGTCGAGTGCAGCACGGGCCGCTGCTTCACCGAGCGAGGCCGTCGTCTCGTCGTCACCGGCGATATAACGTTGCCGAATTCCGGTGCGCTGGACAATCCATTCATCAGTCGTATCGACGAGGGTTTCCATTTCGCGGTTGGTGAGTACCCGCTTCGGCAGCGAAGCGCCAAATCCGCGCACGATCGATCGAATCATTCTATAGTGTTCCTGCCGTTTCCTCCTGCGCATCCGAAGGCGGCACGCGCAGTGCATGGTATTTTTTCAGGTCGGCTTCAATTTTCTCGAACAGACCGTTGCGGACCATGTCATAGCCGACCTTGATGGCTGCCGCATAGCCCTCGCCATCCGTTCCACCATGACTTTTTATGACAATACCATTCAATCCGAGAAACACGCCGCCGTTGACCTTGCGCGGATCCATCTTTTCGCGGACGCGGTCGAATGCACTCTTGGCGAGCAGATAGCCGAGTTGCGCGATCCACGTCCTTTTGATCGAAGCGCGCAGAAATTCGGAAATCTGACGCGCAGTGCCTTCGGCGGCCTTGAGTGCAATATTCCCGGTGAAACCCTCGGTCACCACGACGTCGACCGTTCCCTTGCCGATATCGTCGCCCTCGACGAAGCCGTGATAGTTGATCGTATCGAGATTGGCTTCGCGGAGCAGCCGGCCGGCCTCCTTGACTTCTTCCTGGCCTTTGATCTCCTCGACGCCGACATTCAACAAGCCAACAGTCGGGCGGCGGATCTCGAAAAGAGCGCGGGCCATGGCACCCCCCATCAGCGCAAAATCGAGCAATTGCTGCGAATCGGCCCCGATCGTGGCGCCGACATCGAGAACGATGCTTTCGCCCCGCAGCGTCGGCCAGATGCCGGCAATTGCCGGCCGTTCGACATTCGACATCGTGCGGAGACAGAATTTCGACATCGCCATCAGCGCACCGGTATTGCCGGCAGAAACGGCAACATCGGCTTCGCCGAGCTTGACTGCCTCAATCGCCTTCCACATCGAGGACGAATACCGGCCGCGCCGCAGCGCCTGGCTCGGCTTCTCATCCATGCGGATTGCGACCTCGCAATGGTGAAACACCGATTTGTCCCGAAGTTTCGGGTATTTATTAAGAATCGGGCGGCATTCGGCTTCTTGCCCATAGAGGATGAACTGGATATCAGGCTGCCGGGTCAATGCCCGAGAAGCGCCTTCAAGGCTGACCTCCGGCCCGAAGTCGCCGCCCATCGCGTCGAGTGAAATTCTGATCACGCGTCCCTGATCCTTATCTGCTTTGGGCCCTTACCGGCCAAATCTACCTTGCGCTGCCGCCGGCCAAAATAGTGCTTTCAAGCTTACTTACAACAAATATGTAACAAGTTGGCCGCCCCGATCGAAGAACAGCAAATGCTCAATTATCAATTTTCAGGTTCTTGAGCACTGCAAATGGCGATGGTTTCCGGTCTGTCTCGCCGGAATTTTGGACCGGTTCCTTAAATTCCGCATCAGGCTTGCGCGGATAGGGATCAAGCCCCATCGCTGCGAACTCCGCCACGATCGCGCCGATGTCGATCGTATCCCCGCTGAATGTTTCCGGCAGGTCGGGTCCATCCGGATCGATGACCAGTTCGCCGTCGTCATTGGCGGGAATACGCGCCACCGGCGATCCCTCCGGCACAAAAATCTGGTCGATCTCCTCGTGGATCTCGGACTTGACCGGATCGAGCGTCACGATGCAAGCCTGCGTGACCTTGCCGCGTATCTCGCCGAAAACCTTCACGCCATCCTTTTTCCAGCGGCGGATCTTGAGATCGGCGGCCAGTTCCTCGAGACTCAGCACATTCCAGAGTTTGGCGAGCGCAGTTCGCTCCCGGTCGTCGGCCTCGACATGCACTTCAAGCGGGTTGTGCGAAACGTGGCCGACTTTGACGGCATAAGAAAACGGCGGCTTGTCATTCATGGAGTTCATTGGTCTCCTCCAGCATTCATTCGCAAAATCTCGGCCTCGCCCTTTTCCAATACAATGACCGGCGTGTTCGTGAGCAGCCGGTCCGCTTCCATCATATAGTCCGCGAGTCGCTGCATAGAAAGTATGCCGCCCGGGTTTTCGGGATGGAAATTGCGCATCAGCGCCTCACCCAAGGCCTTGCTGTCTCCGGCGTCGAGTGCTTTTCCATAGGAATCGACGCGGCCGTAAAACATCGATGCGAGCTTCTTCATACGCTTGGGGACACCTTGATCACCAATCCCGAGTTCACGAATTGAATGATCAAGATCCTGGAAGAAGGCATCGACGATTTCCTGGGCGATCCCGGTGACGATTGCGCCTGCGGCCCGCGACCGGCGGAAATAAAGTATCATCATCACGGAAAGCATCTCGAACCGGCCCATGACCGTGTCAGGGACATCGGCACTCAGATAGAACGCCTCTTGCCGCGCGGCTGTTGTCAAAATACCATACTGGCGCTCTACAATCGCACGATTGACGTTATTTTTCCGCAAGAAACCAAAAATCATCAATTTGCCCTGATTTGGCTTTGTGAAAGTAGAAGCGAAGCCAAGCGCTGTGTTGCATCCTGTCGAAAGCTGGTTTACCGAAGCAGGCATGAAAAGCAATGGCATTGGCGTATCAGG
>JAQGJP010000065.1 GCA_028290545.1 Rhizobium sp.
TTCTCCAAGCTCAAGCACTTTCGCAGGGTCGCCACCCGCTTCGAGAAAACCGCTAGAAACTACCTGGCGGTCGTCACAATCGCCGCTATCGTCCTATGGATCAGATAAGTGTCCACACGACCTAGCCTGCGATGCCAGGTCGGTGCTTGCCGCAGTGCTTTCCTCCGCCATCGCGGCATTTTGCTGTGTCCCCTGATCCAGGGAATTGACGGCGACGTTGCCGATATCATGCCGCCTGCCGCAAAATCGCGTTCGAAACCTTTTTCCGTCGATCCAAACGCCGAGGTCGTCGAGCCTTCGACGAAACTGGCGCCTGCCGGCACTCGGACGGATCCGTCCCTGCCGCCAAGGCCACGACGATCGCTGGCGGACACGCTGAGGATGCTGAGCGAGAGCCATGCGTCGACCGGCGCGCTCGGTTCCCTTTCCGGCGGCGGACTGCCCGGTGTCGCGAAACGTTCCCCCTCGCCTGTCATTCCGGACGCGTAGGTTTGGTGTTGACCCAGTCTCGTCAATGACGACCAGCCATTGGGAACAAGCCCATGCTGATAGGTCTTCCAGCGCGTCCTGAACCGAGCCTTGAGTTTTGGCATTGAAGGGCATTGCTGTTGCCATCTGCCCGGAGTGGCGGCGGTGAAGAAAGCCCTAGCCGAGGAGGTTGGAAAGAACCTTACCTAGCGCGTCCTCATTAAACGGCTTACCGAGCATGGCCGTGCGCGTAGGATCGTCGAGCGACGGCGCTTCGTTGCTACCCGTTGCAAATACAATCGCGATTTGCGGCCAACGCGATCGAACCTGTAGAGCCAATTGCTCGCCCGACAACCCGGGAAGTCCGAGGTCAGAAACCATCACGTCGACAGCGCCATTGTGTTCAAGAATATTGAGCGCTTCCTCGCCGGAAGCGGCCTCTAGCGCCGTGTAGCCGAGCTCCTCGATCATCTCGACGACGACCATCCGGATCAGCGCCTCGTCTTCCACGAGAAGGACGACTGGGCGGACGGCGTCCTTTACCAGCTCATTGGATTTTGCCGCTGCCTCTTCGGGCGAGACGGGCGGATCGACTTTTTCTACGGCCATGGCTCTTCATAATTTAGAGGATCAATTGCACCTCTTCTAGTCCGGTTTTGAGCGCTCGAAAAGAGACCGAAGTCGGCCCCTGATCTTTTCACAGGGCGCACCGTTGCGATGCTGGCTCGGCAATAACGATTCTGTAAAGCTACATATTGGCACGGTTGGATTTCCCATCTACCAATCGTCTCGAGTTGAAACGGGGCTGGACTGAGCATGGACATGCTCGATTCGACTGAGCGGGCGCGGGAGAACAGGGTGCTTGGCTATGTCGTCGCCGTTGGGGTCATTCTGTCTGTTCTCGGTCTCAGGTTCCTGATCGGTGATGTCCTCATCGACTACCCGTACCTTGTATTCTTCGTGCCAATTCTCTTCGCAAGTTTCATCGGGGGTGCGGGACCAGGCTTGCTGGCGGCGATATTGGCAGCAATTCTCGCCCAATATTACATGGTCGGTGGTGGCGGTTCGCTGCTTCCTCAAATGCCCGGCCAATGGATCGGAATGTCGGGTTTTCTTATCACTGCGACGATCATCGTCGCACTCATGCAGAGCGTGATCTCATCCAACCGGCAGCAGTCCGTATTGCGCCGGCGGTTGCAGGATTTCAACGACCAGCTCGGTGAGCTTGTTGAGGAGCGGACAGAGGCGCTCAAGGCCGAGATGGCAGACCACAGCCAGTCGCAGGCGCAACTCCGCCAGCTCCAAAAGATGGAGACCATCGGCAGCCTGACGGGCGGAATTGCGCACGACTTCAACAATATGCTTGCGGTCGTGATGGGCAGCCTCGACATGATCGATCGGAGACTCCGGGATGGAAAGATCGAGGAAGCCACGACTATTGTCGGCAACGCCCGTGAAGGCGCCAAGAGGGCTGCGCTTCTGACTGCGCGACTGCTGGCCTTCTCCCGGCAGCAACCGCTGTCGCCGCAGCTGATCGACGCAAACAAGCTGGTCGGCGGGATGTCGGAGATGCTGCGGCGGACGCTTGGCGAGACCGTGCAGGTCGAGACTGTGTTCGCCGGAGGTCTCTGGCCCACCTATGCCGACATGGGTCAACTGGAGAATGCCGTCCTCAATCTCGCGGTCAACGCAAGGGATGCGATACCGAGTGGGGGCAAGTTGACGATCGAGACCGCCAATGCCGAACTTGACGACCGATACGCGCGCCTGCAAGGCGACATCAAGGCGGGCCAGTATGTGATGATCAGTGTGACGGATACCGGAACTGGCATGTCCAGCGAGGTCATCGAGAAGGCCTTTGATCGGGCGTGTTGCAAAGATCGGGCGTGTTGCAAAATTTCAGCGAGGCCAGAATGACCTCGTTGCGGGGCTGATTTTCATGCTTTGTTAACCTTTGAAGTCCGAAGAGGCGCGCAAGTAGATCGTTCTGGTCGTTGACAGTCCAACCACCGGAAAAGCCAAAGCCTTTCCTCAACCACAGCATCGCCTCGAAACCCGCGATCGTTCGCCGCGCAGTGTTGAATGACTGGAAGCCACCGATCTTCGGCATGTTCTTCTTCACCCGGAAATGGTCGCTCTCGATGCCTTGCTGGAGATGCTTGGTAACATAATGCGCGGGGTCCGGATGTAGAAGCCCATCGTCAACCGACGTTTTGATCGTTGAGGGGAAGGTGTTGGCGCCGTCAGTGCCGATCTTTGTCGGCGACAGCAACGGCTCGTCTTTTAGCATCTTGCGGAAGAAACGTTTGGCGGCATCGAGATCACGCCTCGCCGTCAGCAGGAAATCCACCGG
>JAQGJP010000093.1 GCA_028290545.1 Rhizobium sp.
ACGAAATTGTTGCGGATATCAGCCATGTGTCAATCCTCCCTCAGGCGACAGCGGCGGACGGCTGGCGTCCGGCTGCGAATTGGCGATCAATCGATTCAGCCGCGTCGCGGCCATTGGCAACGGAGGAGACCGTGAGATCCTCGCCGCCCACCACGCAGTCGCCACCGGCCCAGACGCGGTCGAGCGAAGTGCGGCCTTCGGCGTCGACGACGATACGGCCGCCTTCGAGCTTGAGCGTGCCATTTGCGGCATCCTCGAATTTCTGGCCGATCGCCTTGAAGATCTGGTCGGCGGCAATTACACCGGTTTCGCCGGTGGTCACCAGCTTGCCGTCGTTGACTGCGGTATATTCGACCTCGATGCCGGCGACCTTGCCGTCCTTGCCGATCACCGATTTCGGCGCCAGCCAATGGCGGATGATCACGCCCTTGGAGGCAGCAAGATCCTGCTCGAATTCAGAGGCGTTCATCTGCTCCTTGCCGCGGCGATAACAGATCGTCACTTCCTCGGCGCCCAGCAGCTTGGACTGGATTGCGGCATCGATCGCGGTCATGCCCCCGCCGAGCACGACGACGCGGCGGCCAATGCTGACAGCCGACTTGTCGCCTGCCTGACGCAGGCCGGCGATGAAGTCGACCGCATCCGCAACGCCGTCGAGATCCTCTCCGCCGACGTTCAGTGCGTTGACGCCGGCCAGACCCATTCCAAGGAAGACGGCATCGAAACTGGTGGTGAGTTCATCGAGGCTAAAGTCGCGACCCAGCATCTGGCCGTTGCGAACCTCGATGCCGCCGATGGAAAGCACATAATCGACCTCGCGCTGGGCGAAGCTGTCGGTCGCCTTGTAGGCGGCGATGCCATATTCATTGAGGCCGCCTGCCTTTTCACGGGCGTCGAAGATGACGACTTCGTGGCCCTTGACGGCGAGACGGTGGGCGCAGGCGAGACCCGCCGGACCCGCGCCGACCACGGCAACCCTATGGCCGGTTGGCTCAGCCCGCTTGTAGAACTGTTTCTCGGCCGACATCGCAGCATCGGTTGCATAGCGTTGCAGGCGGCCGATCTCCACTGGCTTTTCCTCGGCCGTGTTGCGGACGCAGGCCTGTTCGCACAGCGTCTCGGTGGGACAGACGCGGGCACACATGCCGCCCAGGATATTCTGGTCGAAGATGGTCCTGGCGGCGCCGATCGGATTGCCCGTCGATATCTGCCGGATGAACAGCGGGATATCGATGGAGGTGGGACAGGCCGTCATGCAGGGCGCATCATAGCAGAAATAGCAGCGGTCCGATGCCACCAACGCCTCATGCCTGTCATAGGCGGGATGGAGGTCTGAAAAGTTCGCCTCATAAGTTGGCTGGTCGAGCCGGCCGGGATGGATTCCGGGCGCAAGATTACTCATCTTTGTTGTTCCCCTTTTTGTTGGTTGAGGAGAAGGTAACAAAGGTTCAAAAATTTATCAAACGGTAAAATTTCGAGGTTTGGAGAAAGCCTGGGTCAGCGGTTGCGTGCGGCGAGTCGCGCGGCCAGTTCATCCATGTCGTTGAGGAACCAGGTCGAGCGGCCGCGATTGCACTCACGAATGAAATCGCCGAGCGACTGGCTTTCGAGAAAATGTTGGGGAATGGCACCGACGAAGGCAACGATCAGGCGGTAATTGACGAGCTTCTGGATCAGCGCGCCGGCGACGCCGGTCCGGAGCTGAAAGAAGTCGGGCGACATGCACCCGACCGGAATCGCGATTGCTGCGGCATGATAGGACCAGGCTTCCCTGATCAGCTCATTGGCGACGCGCTTGATATCGCTGGCATCGGCATCGTCCCGGAGCACGAGAATTTGCGTGCCACCATAATCGCGAACCTCGGTGGGTACGGCGTTTGCGATTCTATCGATGACGGTCATCATGCCAACCTCTACTGAGCGAATAGAGGCTTAACGTTTCAGAACGGCTTTACGATCACGAGAATCGAAATTGCTGCGATAAAGATTAACGTGACGACCGCTGAGTTGCGCAAGAATGCCGAAACAGGCGTGCCCGGCGACTGCTGCATGCGCCGGAAAGCGCCGGATTGCGCGCCATGCAGGCCAGAAAGGATCAGCACCAGCACCATCTTCATCGACAGCCAGGTTTCGGCAAAAAGGCCGCCCATATAGGCGAGCGTCAGGCCAAGGACCCAGACGAGGCCGAGCGCCATACCGGTGATCGGACCGTTCCACCAGCGCGCATAGGAAATGACGCGATCGGATTGCGGCGAGCCGGGCTGCAGACAGAGAAAAAGAAATCCGTTGAGCATCAGGCCGCCGACAAAGACAAAGACGGCAAAGACATGGATTGCCTTGAGCCAGGAATAATAGTCCATCGGAATCTCCCCTATGCAGCGTCTGCTGCGAGCTTTTGTTCTTGCCGCCAGAGCAATCGTTCATTGACGAAGCCGGCGAGCGGGATGAAGGCGAAGAGGATCATCCGGGCAATTATCGCCCGCGGCCAGCCGCCTCCGCTTACTGTCTGTACAAGCATCCATATGTAGAAGACAAATGCGATGCCGTGAATGGGTCCCATGATCGCCGTTGCCAGCGGCAGACCGAAAATATGCTTCAGCGGCACCGCAATGAAAACCAGTACCGTGAGCGTCGTCGCCTCAAGGAAGGACGCCAGCCGCATGCGACGGATCTGCGAGATCGCTTCGGAATTGTCGCTGGCCGTCGATTGCGCCATCTCTGTTCCCCGTGTCCGTTCCCCTGTGCGGGCAAAGGGACAGGCGGATGCCGGTTTGTAAAGATCAGACTATTCCGCCGCGGCCTTGGGCCGCACCTGCCGGCCGCGTTCGCGCTCGCGGAACTGGCGCGGCGTTTCGCCGGCCTCGCGGGAAAAGAAGCGGGTGAAATAGGCCGGATCGGCAAAACCGAGCGTGTAGGCGATCTCCTGGGCGGTGGAAATGGTGAACACCAGGTCTCGCTTGGCCTGAGAGATGATCCTGTCGCTCAGCAGTTCATTCATCGTGCGGCCGGTCTGGGCTTTGGTGATCCGGTTGAGATGGGTCACCGAGACGCCAAGCTTGTTGGCATAGAACTCCACCGGCAGGTGCTCGCGGTAATGACCGCCGATCAGTTCGTTGAGCCGGGTGATGCGGGCGACGTCGCGGCTGGTGGCTGCGTCTTCCTCTTCGATCGAGGCTTCGAATCCCGACACGAGGGTCAGGACGATGCTCAGATAGGTTTCGATCAGGCTGTATCGCGCGCCGAAGCCGGACGAGAGCTCACGACCGATGCGGTCGAGCGTCGTGCTGATATAGGCACTATCGGGACTATCGTCCGAAAGCTGTACGAGGCGGGGTCGCGCCACGAAAAGTTTTGGACGATGGCTATCGGCGCCATGCAGCGGCAGCCTGTCGGTGATCGTCGTGATGACCTGACCGTCGATATCGCGCGAAAAGCGAAAGCCGTGCGTGATCTTTTCCGGAATGAACACGAGCGAGCCCGGTTCCAGCCGAAAGAATGCGTCGCCGATCATCGCGTCGCCGGTACCGCCGCGAATTTGCAGGATCTGCAAAAAATGCTCGTGGCGATGCCGCTTGATTTCCCAGCTATGGCGGCTCGATCGCTCGAAAATGGATTCGGCGTGTACCCAGAAATCAGGCACGTCATCGCTTGCCTCGCCATAGAGACCGTAGGTCGGTACGTTGGTCTTCATGCCTCCTCCTGGCGACCGAGAGACCTGACACTCCTCAATATCAGGTGTTCGGAAAATGCAATTCTTTGATGGGAAACTGCATTTTGCAACTGTGACTGGGGATTTAACATTTGGCAAGAGTGGAGACGCCGGAGCCAGGCGATTTCTTCAGAATTTGTGGAGGAAAAGTGTATGCGCACCCAGGTCGCGATCATCGGTTCCGGTCCCGCCGGCCTCCTGCTTGGCGCGCTGCTCGACAATGCCGGTATCGACAACGTCATTCTGGATCGGGTCGATCGTCAATACATTCTCAGCCGCATTCGTGCCGGCGTGCTGGAGAGCGGCACCGCCGCCATGCTCGATCACGCAGGCGCCGGTGCGCGCATGCATCAGGAAGGGCTCGTTCATGACGGCTTCAGCCTTTCTTTCGCAGGCCGGCGACATCGCATCGATCTCAAGGGGCTGACCGGCAAATCGGTGATGGTCTATGGACAGACCGAACTGACGCGCGACCTGATGGATCACCGCGAACGGCTCGACGGCAAGACGATATACAATGCAAAGCATGTGACGCCGTATGATTTCGATGACAAGCCCTACGTGACCTATGAAAAGGATGGAGCCACTCACCGGATAGCTTGCGATTTCATAGCCGGCTGCGACGGCTATCATGGGGTCTCGCGGGCATCCGTCGAGGGCAGAGGGCTCGAGCATTTCGAGAAAATCTATCCGTTCGGCTGGCTCGGTGTGCTTGCAGACGTGCCGCCGGTCGATCACGAACTGATCTACGCCAATCATACCAGGGGTTTCGCGCTCTGTTCGCAGCGCTCGCTGACCAGAAGCCGTTATTACATCCAGGTGCCGCTGGAGGACAAGGTCGAGCAATGGTCGGACCAGGCATTCTGGGACGAACTGCGGCGGCGGCTGCCAAGGGATGTCGCGGAAGCCATGATCACCGGCCCGTCGATCGAGAAATCGATCGCGCCGCTTCGCTCCTATGTCGCCGAACCCTTGCGCTTCGGGTCGTTGTTTCTGGTCGGCGATGCCGGCCATATCGTGCCGCCGACCGGTGCCAAGGGGCTCAATCTCGCTGCATCGGATGTGCATTATCTGTTCGAAGGGCTGCGGGAATTCTACGCCGAGAAGTCGAATGCCTGCATTAAGGCCTATTCCGGCCGGGCGCTTGCCCGTATCTGGAAGGCTGAGCGTTTCTCCTGGTCGATGACCAGCCTGACGCATCGCTTTCCGGCCAATGGTGAGTTTGACCAGAAAGTGCAGGAGTCGGAACTCGATTATCTTTCGTCCTCGAACGCCGCACGGACCGCAATGGCCGAGAATTACGTCGGGTTGCCTTACTAGAAGTCACGAATTAATTATTGACTAAAATACTCATGTTTAATCTTTACTGAAATAGTCAACTTATGTATCACTCGTTTCCATCAGGATCGCACCAGCGGTTCGCGAATCGTGGGAACGATGATGAGCAAAAAATTCGGCAGGAACGACAGGGGCCGGGAGAAGCCGGCGACAGATGCGATCGAGGCCGCTAAAGTCGGCCTCAACGGACGTTCCATCCTCTATGTCGGCGGCCGCGATTGCCAGGTCGCGCACCTTCGGCAGATCGCCGAGAATTTCGGCGCCGAACTGATCCACCATGACGGCGGTCTGCGCGAGGCGGTGTCGCGGATCGATACCGTGCTGCCTTCGGTGGAATGCGTTTTCTGCCCGATCGACTGTATCAGCCATGATGCCTGCCTCAGGGTCAAGACCGGTTGCAAGAAGACCGGCACGTCCTTCATTCCGTTACGGAATGGCTCGAAATCCAGCTTCAAGCGGGCCATGCAGGAACTGAGCGAAAGGACGCGCGTATAGATGAACGACTTACCCGGGAATTTTTTAATGTTTGGCTTGCACAAGCTCGCTGCGGAACGCGGAGAAGGGTTGGTCCCCGAGTTGCTGGCGCTTTTTGCTGCGCGTGCACAGCCGGCCGCGAGTTCGTCTTCGCCGTCCGATTCCCCGGCTCGGGAACTCGTAGAAGCCGTCGCGGAAATGTCGGCAAAGCCCGCCGGCAATGACAATGTGATCGCGCTCCGGCCATGCTTGCTGGCCAGGAAAAAACCATAATATCTGTTGGGGGAGGGCGTATGACCAGGGAACTAACCGAAGCCGATCGCGTCGAGGTTCTGCCGATCCTGCCGTCGCTGAACATTTCCGAGACGTGGGATTTCTACCGCGATTTTCTGGGCTTCGATGAGATCGTCCACGAAGATAGAGACTATCTGATCATCCGGAGAGCGTTTGCCGGCAGCCCGATGGAGCTGCATTTCTGGCTGGCGGATGACCGCGCCCTTTGTGAAAAGTCGGCGATCTATATCCGGGGCGGGGGCATCGATGCGCTGCATGCCGAATTCACCGGGCGCAAGCTGCCGAAGCTTACGCCGATGACGTTACGTCCCTGGAAGATGGAGGAGTTCTATGTCTTCGACACGCATGGCAATCTGTTGAAATTCGGCCGGGTTCCCCAGGCTTAAACCGGCCGCCTGAACAACGCCCCGACGGCGATTGCCACCCAGCCCAGAATCATCATCATGCCGCCTGTCGGTGCTGACATCGGAAACAGCCCGACTCCGTAGCGGGTGCGGAACACGAGGTCGCCCGCGAACAGAATGCAGCCCAGGCCGATCAGCAGGCTGGCGATGATCGCCGTCCTGATCACCCGCCATCCGATGTAAAGCCCGAGCAGCGCGGGCGCCTGAGCCATGCAGGCGGCGGCTGCGGCGCTATAGAGATGCGTGTCGCCTCCATGCGCGGCCATGGCCGAAAATACCACGCCAAACGCGCCGATGATGCCGGCGAACAATAGGGTCAGCCGGGCGAAGAAATCGGGTGTCATTGCGTGGCATCCTCATTCTTGTTCTGCATGTGATGCGCGAGCTTGGCGATCGGCGCCCATATGACCTCGCGCAGTTCCGCATGCCCGATTGTCTCGTCCATCGCACGTTTGAAGCAAAGCACCCAGCCGTCGTGTTCCTCAGGTCCGATCGCGGCAACGAAATGCCGGGAGCGCAGCCGCGGATGGCCGTATTTATCGGTGTAGAGCCGTGGCCCGCCGAGGTAGCCGGACAGGTACTCGTAGAGCTTCTCTTCGGCATTGGCGAGACTGGGCGGGTGTACGGCACGGCAGGCACGGGCTTCCGGCAGCGTGTCCATCAATTCGTAAAAGCGGCGGACCAGCCTGCGGATCGTTTCATCGCCGCCGATCGCCTGGTAGAGGGTGGTTGTTTCTTCGGTCATGGATTTCATATGCGGTTCAACGACGCGGCGGTCAATGCGGCAAGATGGTCAATGCGGCAAAACGAAATCGTCGCTTTCGCCGGGCAGGAAGGTGAGTGGCCAGATCTTGTTGGTGGCTTTGCCCGGATAGTTTTTCGCATAGGCTGGCATGTCGGCGAGCAGGGTCTCGGCCACGGCTTCCCCTAGGGCACTCAGCGAAAATGAATGGCAGGTGAGCGACGGGGTGAGATAACGGGCCCGGGGATTGTCACGGAAACCGATCACGGCGATATCCTTGCCGGGTACCATGCCGTGTCCCTCGAGACCGCGATAGAGACTGGGCGCCAGCACTTCGGTCGACAGCATTATGGCTGTCGGCGGATTGTCGGTCGCGGCGATGCGCGCGGCGAGGCCGTGTCCTCCCTCGACAATGCGTTCCTGCCGATAGACCAGTGCGGGGTCGTAAGCGATGTCGTGGCGTTCGAGAGCTGCCCGGTAGCCATCATGGAAGACATGCCCAAGATTGATATCATCGGCGGGAATGGCGATTGCGATCCGCTTGTGCCCGTGCTCAACCAGGCGATCGACCGAACCGCTGGCGACGCCCTCGAAATCGAGATCGATCCAGCGGAGATCCCCGCCCGAATTTGAACGGCCAAGCGCAATGAAGGGTATGCCGGCCTTCTTGAGAAATTCGATGCGGGCATCGTTACGCAAGGTCGCGGAGATAATCATCGCATCCACCAGCCGCCGCCCGACGATACGCTGAAGATATTCGACCGGCCGCTGGTCGGCAGGGCATGGGAAGACGACGAGATCGAGCTTATGACGCGAAAGCACCGTCTGCACGCCATCGAACACGCCCATGAAGAAGTCATCGCTCGAAGCGTTGGTATCGGCCGAAAGCTCAATCATGAAACCTATGGCGTTGGTCGTGCCCTGGCGCAGGCTGCGGCCTGACTGGTTGGGCGCGTAGCCGAAGGCTTCAGCGGCTGCCAGCACCCGCTTGCGGGTTTCCGGGTTGACATCCGGCTTGCCGTTCAGCGCTCGCGATACCGTGCCGATCGAGATATCGAGATGCCGGGCCAGTTGTTTGATGCCCTTCATGGCGGCGTCCGATCGATAAAAGCAAGTGGAATATGAAACGTCTATTGACATAGAACAAATTTGCCGCATAGTCTTCGTAAACGTTTACGGAGTCGTTAATGTCCGTATCTGCGAAACCGGGGAGGGGTTGTGCAGCGAAATACCGTCATATGCGGCTGTGGTTCCATGGCGAAGGGGTGGCTCAAGGCCATTGCCGAGCACGATGAGCTGTCCGAGAAAATCCGGATCGTCGGTCTGGTCGATCTCGACCTTGGCGTCGCCCAAAATCTTGCCGAGGAATTCGAGCTCGCCGATGCCGAATGCGGTACTGATCTCGCATCCATTCTGGCTGACACCAGGGCCGAACTGCTGTTCGATATCGTTGTGCCACCGGCGCGGATGGATGTCGTCACGATCGGGCTCGAACACGGTTGCCACGTGCTGTCGGAAAAGCCGATGGCCACGTCGCTGGATCAGGCCCGTGAGATGATCTCGCTTGCCGGCAAAGCCGGCCGCATCCATGCCGTGGTGCAGAACCGCCGCTACATTTCTGGAGTTCGCCGGTTGCGGGCTTTTGTCGAAAGTGCTGCCATTGGCGAATTGACCGGCGTACACTGCGATTTCTTCATCGGCGCGCATTTCGGCGGCTTCCGTGAAGAAATGGCCAATGTTCTGCTGCTCGACATGGCGATCCACACCTTCGATGCCGCCCGTTTCGTCTCCGCCAAGGTGCCCAGGTCAGTTTACTGCCATGAGACCAATCCGGCCGGCTCCTGGTACCAGCATGGCGCATCGGCCTTTGCAATTTTCGAGATGTCCGACGACGTGACCTTCACCTATCGCGGTTCGTGGTGTGCGGAAGGCGCCAACACCAGTTGGGAAAGCCAGTGGCGGATCACCGGAACCACGGGCACTGTGCTATGGGATGGCACGGACACGTTCGACGCACACCGCGTGGCGGCCGATGAAGGGTTTCTGCGCGATCAGGAAGAGCTTGCCGTGCCCGAAACCGTAAACGTTTACGAGACGGAAGGCCATGCCAGCGTCATCGCGGCTTTCCTGAAGGCCATCGAGACCGGCGAGAGACCGGAAACGATGGGGGACGACAATATCAAAAGCCTGGCCATGGTCATTGCCGCGATCGAAAGCGCCAGGACCGGCCAGCGAGTCATGATTGGGGAGGAATAAAGAGTGAGCAATCCGGCAAAAGCGATCCGTATCGGCACCATGGTCAGCGCCAGCGCCGGCAAGGCGGCTGAGCGCATCGGTCAGATCGCCGATATGGGCTTCGAGAGCTTCGAACCGTTTTTCTGGCAGACGACCAATGGCCAGAATCTGGCCGATCTCGGCAAGCGCTGCAAGGATGCCATCGGCGATCGGGACATCACGATTTCGACGCTCGGCATGTTCGGCAATCCGCTTGAGACGACGGCGCTTGATCTCGATACGCTGCAGGGCTGGAAGGATTGCATCGACAACGCCCATCATTTCGGTGCGTCCTGCGTCGCCGGCTTCACCGGGCGCATTCGCAACAAGGTGCTGACCGACAGCCTGCCGCGCTACAAGGAGATCTGGACCGATCTCGCCAGGCGCGCCGCCGACAAGGGCGTGAAGATCGCTTTCGAGAACTGCGCCATGGACGGCAACTGGGCCACCGGCGACTGGAACATCGCCCACAATCCCGATGCCTGGGAACTGATCTTCAACGAGACGCCGTTCGACAATATCGGGCTGGAATGGGAGCCCTGCCACCAGATGGTCTATCTGATCGACCCGCTGCCGCAGATCCGCAAATGGGCGCACAAGTTCTTTCATGTGCACGGCAAGGATGCGACGATCCGTTGGGATGTCATCAGGGAGAACGGCATTTTCGGTAAGGAAAAATTCGTCTTCATGCGGACGCCGGGCTTTGGCGACACCAACTGGACCGATGTGATTTCCGAGCTGCGGCTTGCCGGCTGGTCCGGCTCGATCGATATCGAAGGCTGGCATGACCCGGTCTATCGCGATGCGCTGGAGATGACCGGCCAGGTACACGGGCTCAATTATCTGAAGAATTGCCGGGGCGGAGATTATGTTGCCGATCACTGATCGGTAGCCTATTCTGGCCAGACACCGGGCTGGGAGGCCCAGTGCGCCAATGGCAGACAATCGGCTTTTCGCGGCCAGTCCGCATTTTTGGGAGGACGGAATGAAATCGATATCTAGACTTGCCATGGCATTGGCGACAGCGATGCTGATGACGACAGCCGGACATGCTGAAGAACGCACCTTCAAGATCTGGTGGTACGAGGCGGCCAACAGCGCCGCGGGCGTGACCTGGAAGAAAGCGCTTGAAACGTTCCAGGAAAAGCATCCCGACGTCAAAGTCCAGTTCGAGTTGAAAACGTTCGACCAGATCACCAAGGCTGGCACGATGATCCTCAATTCGAGCGAGGCGCCGGATCTGATGGAGTACAACAAGGGCAACGCCGTTGCGGGCCTCGCAGCCTCGCAAGGCTTGTTCACGCCGCTGGACGATATTGCCAAGGAAAGAGGCTGGGACAAGGTGTTGACCGATGCCAGCAACCAGCTCAGCCGCTATGATGAAAACGGGATTTACGGCACCGGCCCGCTGATCGGCGTTGCCAACTACGGCGAATTCGTATCGGTGTTCTATAACCAGGATATGTTCAAGGCCGAAGGCGTAGCCGTGCCGAAGACACTGGCCGAGATGGAGACGTCGATGGATGTCTTCGTCAAGAAAGGCATCACGCCGATCGCCGAGGCTGCCAATGATTACCCAGCACAGCATCTCATGTATCTGTTTGCGCTGTCCAAGGCCGACAACGAGTGGGTGAGCAATTTCCAGGGCCTGAAAGCGCCGCTGGACGAGGCTCCCTTCGTCTATGCTGGCCAGAAGCTGCAGGAATGGGTCAAGAAGGGCTATATCTCCAAGGATTCGACCGGCCTCAAGGCCCCGGACATGGCCAACCTGTTTGAAACCGGCAAGTCGCCGATGGTTGTGACCGGCACTTGGTATGGTGCGGAATTCGGTGCGGTCAAGAGCTTCAAGGCCAGCCAGTTCCTGTTCCCGGGCAACAAGATTTCGCCGGCCTCGACCGGCAATATCTGGGTCGTGCCGAAGAATGCCAAGAACAAGGATCTGGCCTACGAATTCATCGACATCACCCTGTCCAAGGAAAACCAGGCGCTGTTTGGCAATTCCGGCGGTCTGCCGATCGCTGCCGATCCGGCGATGGTGACCGATCCGGTCGGCAAGATCGAGGTCGAACTGTTCAATCAGTTGGTCGCACAGGACGGCCTGGGCTTCTACCCGGATTGGCCGGTGCCGGGCTACTACGACATCGTGCTGCAGGCGACCCAGGCGGTTATCGCTGGAACGGTCACGCCGGAAGAGTTCGCAGATCGCCTGAAGAAAGCCTACGACGAAGTTCAGGCTGACCATTAAAGCGACTTCTGATGCAGACCGGCAGGGAGGCAAGCTGCCTGCCGGTCCAACACCTGGTCGGGAGCGAAAATGGCTAGCAGTTCCGAACAGTCCGCGCCCGAAAAAGGGTACTGGCTCTATCTGATCCCGGGAACCTTGGGGTTCGTGGTGATTATCCTCATCCCGTTCGTCATGAATCTGGGGATCAGCTTTACGACCTGGAAGGGCATCGGAGTCCCCAAGTTCGCCGGTCTGCGAAACTACGAAAGACTGCTGGCAGATGATGCATTCTGGGGATCCTTGCTGCACACGCTGGCCTTTGTGGTTTCCATGGCGATCATTCCGACCGCACTCGGCGTGTTGTTGGCCGCTGTCCTGTTTGATTATATCAGCGCTCGTTTCAGCGGGGCGCTCGCCAGCTTCTTCCGCGCCGGCTTCTACCTGCCGCAAATCCTGCCTGTATCGGCGGCCGGCATCCTCTGGGGCTGGATGCTCAATCCGTTTGGCGTGGTCAACGCGATCCTGGATGGCATCGGCCTGCACGGGTTGACGCAGAACTGGCTCGGAAACCCGCAACTGGCCATCTGGTCGGTGATGGTGGTGATGGTCTGGTTGCAGCTGGGATATTGCCTCGTCGTCTTCATGTCCGGACTGGCCCGGGTCGATCCCTCTTTACAGGAAGCGGCCGAACTCGATGGCGCAGCCTGGCTGCCACGTTTCTGGACCATCACCGTGCCGCTGCTGAAGCCCGAGATCTTCGTTGTCGGCCTGACCACGACGATTGCTGCGCTCAAGGTGTTCGCGCCGATATACGTGCTGACATCCGGCGGGCCAGACAATGCGACGCTCGTGCCGTCCTTCATGTCCTATCACCAGTTCTTTGCCACCAACCGCGTCGGCTACGGGGCGGCGATCACCACGGCGCAAGTGCTGATGACGATCATTATCGGGATCATTTTCATCCGGGTGCAATCGCACCAGACGGAGGACAGATAAATGAGCGATGTTTCGGTTTCCCTGCCGACGACGGCTTCCCGACGCGCCCAGACGTCCGGTTCGATGCACAGTTCTGCGCGGTGGTGGGTGCTGGCCGCGGTCAGTCTTGCGCTGATCCTCTTCCTGTTTCCCTTTATCCTGGCCTTCACCAATGCGATCAAGACGGCGGACGACTACAATGCCTATGGCCCGCTCGGCATTCCGCACAGCTTTGACCTCTCGGCGCTGCGCGATTTCTGGAACAATGTCGATTTTACGCAGAAGCTGATCAACAGCGTCATCATCAGCGCGGCAACCGCGGTGTTCGGCGTGCTGCTGAGCCTGCTCAACGCCTATGCCATCGGCATCGGCCGGATCAAGGGCGGCAAGAAGATGCTGGTCCTGCTGTTGATCGGCATCATGATCCCGCAGGAATCCCTGGCCTATCCGATTTATTATCTCTCCAAGAGCGTCGGCCTCTTCGATACGATCTGGTCGGTCATCATCGTGTTCTCCGTGCTCCAAAGCGCGTTTGGCACCTATCTGCTCTCTGCTGTGCTGACGGCATTCCCGCGAGAGGTCATCGAGGCGGCGGAGATGGATGGTGCCACGCCCTGGAAGATCCTCTGGACGATCGTGGTGCCGATGCTGATGCCGACGCTGGCCGTGCTGGCCACGTTCTTCTTCATCTGGACCTGGAACGAGTTCCTGCTGCCGCTTATTCTTCTCGCCTCCAATGACAACCAGACCGTCTCCGTCTCCATGGGTGTGCTGAATGGTCAATTCGTGCAAACGCCGACGACCACGGCTGCGGCCGCGTTGCTCGGCATAGCGCCGACGCTGCTGTTCTTCCTGATCTTCCAGCGGACATTGACGCGCGGCATCGCAGTGGGAGCTGTCAAATGAGTGGTTGGCCTCAAGCAATGGTTTTCACTTCCGCGCCGGAAGTAGCAAGGTTTTGTGCATGAGCCAGGACATCCAGATCGAACTCTCCGGTATCGAGAAGCATTACGGCGCCTATCACGCGCTGAAGGACATCAATCTGACCATTGCCAAAGGCACCTTCGTGGCGTTGGTCGGTCCATCCGGCTGCGGCAAGTCCACGCTGCTGCGCTCGCTTGCCGGCCTGGAAAAGATCACCGGCGGCACGATGAAAATCGCCGGCGAACTGATGAACAACGTGCCGCCACGCGAGCGCGATATCGCCATGGTGTTCCAGTCCTTTGCGCTCTATCCGCATATGACCGTGGAGCAGAACCTCACCTATTCGCTGCGCATGCGCGGCGTCGCCAAGCCCGAGGCGAAGAGGAAGGCCGCAGACGTCGCCGTGATCACCGGACTCAGCGGCCTGCTGGATCGCTATCCGCGCCAGCTCTCAGGCGGCCAGCGGCAGCGCGTCGCCATGGGCCGCGCGATTATCCGCAATCCCAAGGCCTTCCTGTTCGATGAGCCGCTTTCGAACCTCGATGCGGCGCTGCGGGTGTCGATGCGCAAGGAAATCCGGGCGCTGCATGACCGGCTCGGGGCAACCTCGGTCTATGTCACCCACGACCAGATCGAGGCGATGACCATGGCCGATCATGTGGTTGTCATGAAGGACGGCGTGATTGAGCAGCAGGGCGCGCCGCTCGACCTCTACGACCGGCCCGCCAATCGCTTCGTCGCCGGCTTCATAGGCTCGCCGGCGATGAATTTCGTGCCGGCCATCGGCTTGGATGACGGCCGCATCGCACTCGATATCCCGGGCAAGCCGGTGATTGCCGGTGCCGCGCCGGTCCAGCCTGGCAGGCGGGTGCTGGCAGGCATGCGGCCCGAACATCTGCGCGTCTCGCATCACGAGGACGAGGGCTTCGAACTGCCGGTCACCGGCATCGAATCGACGGGATCGTTGACCTATATCGTGCTGGGTTCGGAACCCGAGATCACGCTGGTGGAGCAGGGCAGGGAACGCGTCCGCCCCGGCGACAGGCTGCGGCTTGCGATCGAACCCGCGCTGGTGCATCTCTTCGATCCTGAGACCGGCAAGCGGGTCTGATGGAGCCATTCCGGCTTCCATGTTTTTCTTCTCGAACGGGGCCTTGCGCGACATTTGGCAAGTGTCTATTCTAGTAAAAATCGAAAGCGCTTTCAATGTCTTGAAAGCGTTCAGCCAATGAAAGCAGGAGAAGATTGATGGCCATCCGCGCAGTGGTTTGGGGCGAGAATATTCATGAACATATCAACAAGACTGTCGCCGAACTCTATCCGGATGGCATGCACGCAACGATCGCCAAGGCGCTGAATGCCGATTCCGCCATTTCGGCGACCACCGCCACGCTGCAGGAAGCCGAGCACGGCCTGCCGCAGTCGCGTCTCGATGACACCGACGTCCTCGTCTGGTGGGGCCACAAGGATCATGGCGCCGTCAGTGACGAGGTGGTCGAACGCATCGCCAAGCGAGTCTGGGAAGGCATGGGGCTGATCGTCCTTCACTCCGGCCATTTTTCCAAGATCTTCAAGCGGCTGATGGGCACGCCCTGCGCGCTGAAATGGCGCGAAGCGGGCGAGCGCGAGCGTCTCTGGGTCGTCAATCCCGGCCATCCGATCGCCGAGGGGCTCGGCGAGAATTTCGTCATCGAGTACGAGGAAATGTATGGCGAGCACTTCTCCGTGCCCGAACCGCTGGAAACAGTGTTCATCTCCTGGTTCCAGGGCGGCGAGGTGTTCCGCTCCGGCATGACCTGGCGCCGTGGCGCCGGCAATATCTTCTATTTCCGTCCAGGCCACGAGACCTATCCGACCTATCACCAGCAGGAAGTGCACAAAGTGCTACAGAACGCCGTCAAATGGGCCCATATTCCGCGGCCTGCTTATAAAGCCGTGCATGATGCCCCGAATGTGCCGGTCGAAAAGGCGCTGGAGCCGATCGTCGAGCGCGGCCCCAAGCTGCATGCCGCGGGCGAGCAAGGCTATAAGTGAACGCAAATTCCAATCGACGGAGCATGACATAAATGCGTTTGCTGATTCTCGGCACCGGCGGCATGGCCAATACCCATGCCAATCATTTCAAAGCAATTGAGGGCGTCGAGGTCGTGGCGGCAGTGGATGTCGATCCGCTCCGCGTCGAGGCCTTCGCGCTGACACACGGCATCCCGAATACTTTCAACGCGCTGGACGACGCGATTGCCTGGGGCGCGTTCGACGCGGTGGCGAATGTCACGCCCGACCGGGCGCACCATCCGACCACGATGCGGCTGATCGAGGCGGGCAAGCACCAGTTCTGCGAGAAGCCGCTGGCGGAAAACCATGCGCTTGCCATGGAAATGACCGAGGCTGTCGAACAGGCCGGCCTGATCAACATGGTCAATCTCACCTATCGCAATGTCGCGCCGCTGCAGAAAGCGCGCGCCATGGTCCGCGCCGGCGATATCGGCTTCGTCAAGCATGTCGAGGCCTCCTATCTGCAGAGTTGGCTGATTTCCAAGCAATGGGGCGATTGGCGGACGGAGAGCCAGTGGCTCTGGCGTCTCTCGACCGCCCATGGCTCCAATGGCGTGCTCGGCGATATCGGCATTCATATCCTCGATTTCGCCTCATACGGCGCCGGCCTTGAGATCGACCACATCTTTGGCCGCCTCAAGACTTTCGACAAGGCCGAGGGCGGCAAGATGGGCGACTATGTGCTCGATGCCAATGACAGTTTCACCATGTCGGTGGATTTCTCCAATGGCGCGCTCGGGGTGATCCACGCAACGCGCTGGGCAGCCGGGCACTACAACGATCTGCGCCTGCGCATCTATGGCGACAGGGGTGGTATCGAGGTGTTGCACACGACGCAGGGATCTTGGCTGAAGGCTTGCGTCGGTGAAGATGCCGAAGTCGCCGAATGGGATGAGATCGATGCCGGCGAAGTGCCGACCAATTACATGCGCTTTGCCGAAGCGGTGAACACCGGCACCAATGGCGAGCCGGACTTCCGCCACGCCGCCAATCTGCAGCGCGCGCTCGACCTCGCTTTCATCACCGAAAAAGAGCGTGTCGAGCAGAAGCTCTAAGAGCAATTAGGCATTGAAGAAGGCCGGAGACTAGGCTAAGAGAGCCTACCGGCCAAGCGGAATCGACCATCGCGGTTCCGCTCAATGCACCCGTAGCTCAGCTGGATAGAGTGTTGGATTCCGATTCCAAAGGTCACAGGTTCGAATCCTGTCGGGTGCGCCAAAATTTAGATTTCACTTATATAAAACCCCGAGATTATCAGGCTCTACGCTTGATACGGGCTTGGACTCGGGTATACGTGGGTTGATTTTATGCCCCATTTTATACCCCAAGGTGCCGGATGCCCCCCAAGCAAATCATGCGCTATCTGAAAAAGATTCACGGTCGATGGTTTTATAATCGGCGTGTGCCGGAGTATGCCCGCATCAACGATTCTCGCTATCCCCGGGTAGTTTTGGCCCTTCGAACGGCAGACGATGAAACAGCTATTATCCAGCGGAATAAGCAGGAGGCTGCCGACAATAGGCTCTGGGCGGCATTGAAACGAATGGCTGATGCCGGAGAAGGCCGAGAGGCATACTTCGCCGCTCAGGAGGTTCGAGAGGCGTTTGGACTGCCCGCAAAATCACCAGCTAGCTTCGATATTGATGAGACGAGGCAGGCCGTAAAGATTCTCAGGTCGGTCACCAAGCACCACGTGGACCATTACGGTGACGAGTCCATGCCAAGAGTGGAGGGGAGGGAAGCTGCCAAACTAACCGCTGCCCTGTTCGGTCAAGTGGATCGTCCGAAATCCAGCACTACTGAGGCGATGAACTACGTCATCGACACCATTTCCAAACCCGTACTGGCGATGAAGAGTCCGGCGCAGACCGCTAGTTGGAAGAGACCTAAGCTCCTTGCGGTCAAGTCTTTTGTCGAGGTTTGCGGAGACAAGCCGCTTGTGGACATTGAGGGAGATGATGCGCTGGCGTTCTTCGATAGTCTAGAAGGCCGTATGCTGGAACCAAGCGACAAGTTTGGCTACGACGCTGCCAAGCGCCAGCTTGCCGATATGCGGCAGTTACACGCCGACTGGTGTCTGAGGCACAAGCTCCGGATTGAGAACCCTTTTGACGGCCTAAAGCTAAGGCCGCTTGGGAAAATCGCTCTCGACAAGGAACGGCCTGCATTCACGCAAGAGTGGATCGAAACGAAAATCCTTGGCAATCCTAAGATTTCTGGGATGGCAGCAATACGACGGCACGCACTGTTCGTCATCGCCGAGACCGGTGCTCGGCCGGGAGAAATTATCAATCTGCAACCGAGTCAGATCAAGCTTGGAGAACCAATCCCGCACATTGAGATTACCGTCATCGACGATGGCGAGGTAAAGCGGGAGATCAAGACTAAGCCTTCAATTCGGAAACTGCCTCTCGTCGGAGCGGCACTTGCTGCCATGAGGCACCATCCAGATGGCTTCCCCAAGCTTTTTGACAAGGGCAACAGTTTCAGCGCCGCCGTGAACAAGTTCCTTCGTGAAAACGACATGATGGAGTCACCGAGCCACACCGTTTATAGCCTACGTCATGCGGCCGAGGATAGATTGAAGGTGGCTGGGCTAGGTCGTGTGGACACTTATCTGATCCATAGGACGATAGCGGCGATTGTGACGACCGCCAGGTAGTTTCTAGCGGTTTTCTCGAAGCGGGTGGCGACCCTGCGAAAGTGCTTGAGCTTGGAGAA
>JAQGJP010000039.1 GCA_028290545.1 Rhizobium sp.
TGGTGACGATATCGGGCACGACGCCCTGTTCCTCGAAGCCCCAGAAATAATGCCCGAGCCGGCCGTAGCCCACCTGCACTTCGTCGGCGATCGTCACCCCGCCGCGTTCGCGCACCAAACGGTAGACGTCCCTGAGATAGCCCTTGGGCAACGAAATGCCGCCGGCATTGCCGTAGACGGATTCTGCGATGAAGCCGCCGAGCTTTTCGCCTTTGGCGGCGATGCTCTCCAACACCGTTTCGACGTCAGCAATGTAACCTGCAGCCGAATCCGCTCCCCGGTACAGACCGCGATAAGTGTTGGGCGACGTCACCGCATGCACCCAGGGCGGCCGGGTCGTCAGCGCCAGCGGATTGTCGGCGATCGAGGTCGACACCGCGTCGCTCGCCACCGTCCAGCCGTGATAGGCTTCCAGCAGGCAGAGCATGTTGCGGGCGCCGGAATGTGCCCAGGCGAGCCGGAGCGCCAGATCGACGGCTTCCGACCCCGAATTAACCAGGAACACGGTATCGAGCCCTTCCGGCGCGAGATCCGCGAGACGCTTGGAAAATTCGGCGATACCCGCATAGTGGAAGCGTGAGTTGGTATTCAGCAGCGACCACTGCCGGCCCACGGCTTCGGCAAGCTTTTCATGGCCATGACCAAGGATCGCGACATTGTTGACCATGTCGAGATAGGTGCGGCCGTCCATGGCATACATCTGCTCGCGGTAACCGCGCTCTATCTGCGGCGGATGCTGATAATAGTTCTTCTGCGGCTTGGCGAAGTGGGCATTGCGTGTTGCGAGCACGGCATCGCTTTGCAGCCCGGGAGCATCGAAGTCCCCACCAAACAACAGCGATGGCGACGGGCAGATCTCCGCCCAGGCACGCGCCTGATGCGGGCTCACGAATTTCGGCGGCGTCAGATCCTTGCCACGGCAGAACTGCACGCGGATCACGCCTTCCGTCGAGACAATGCCAAGGTCTTCCCCCGCATCGACCATATGGCCGTCATCGCCGGCGATATCGATGCCTTCGATCAGCAGGGAAATCTCCCCGCCATCGATGCGAAGAGTGTTTTGATCGCCGGACGCGACGCCGGCAAGCGGGGCGACCAGAAGCGTTCCGGCGGGCACACGCGCCTCGATATGCAGCGCATAGGTTTCCGGTGCGTGTGCGGAATGATGCCGCGTGCGCGACAGGCGGTATTCGCCGTAGCGCGTCATGGCGCAGCCGGTCGGCGCGGCGGCCTCGGCCAGAAGCTTTTGTTCGATATCGGGCTGCAGCCAGTTGCCGGCGGCAAACAGCGGGCTGAGCGGATCGAGGCGCACGACGCGCAGTGCCGATGGCGCGATTTCCGGCAGCAGCCCCTGAATGTGGGGCAACCAACGATCTTCGGCCATCCCGGCCGCATCGAGGATCGCCGCCTGCATCACCTCGATCGGCAAGGACGTCGCGACCTCGAAGATCATCCGTTCATGGGCGAGATTGCCGCGCGCATAGTCATTGTCCGGCTCAAGCGCCAGCTGGTATTCGCCGCTCGCCACCAGCACGCCGGCGCGCTGCACGACCAGCGGCCACAGCGCCTTGAGTTCCGCAATGTTGAGCGGATGCACATTCTGGAATGCCTTGACCGCTGGCAGGATGACGAAGGGATCGCCACCGGAATGGTGCAGCAGGGCCGCGCAGCAGACGGCGAGATCGGCGACCAGCCAACCCTGCATCAGGTCGCCGAAATCGATGACGCCGAACGCGATCGGGTTGCCGTCGGCATCGGGATTGGCGACGACATTGTCGTCGGAAATATCGTGATGGATCGGCTGCATCCGCAGTTCAGCCGCGAGGGGCTGGACAAACCGATCGGCTGCCTCCATCGCAGCCGTGATCCGGCTGATCATCATCTCGTCCGGCACGGCCGAGAGCATCGCAGCCGCAATCGGCACGGCCTGCCGGAGATCCCACTGGATCTGACGGTCGAGGCCGGGATGGTCAAAGTCTTCAAGTCCCTTAGCCACCCGCCCGCAAATGTCGCCGAGTGCCGCAACGCTGATCTCCGGAAGAAACTTGCGCGCTGTCAGCGGCGCGCCTTCGAGATAGTCGAGCAGCCGGACATGGCAGGGCTGGCCGCCGATATCGATGGTCATGATTTCGGCGCCCGAAATGGCGGCAATCGCATTGGGCACGACGACACCGCCCGGGATTTCGGCAAGATGTTTCATCGCCGCGTTCTGTGCCTCAAGCTCCACCGTTCGATAGGCCGCATGGCAGATCTTCAGAACGTAGCGCCTCACACCCATGTCGATGCGGAAATTCCGATCCTGCTGGCTGCCGAGTTCCACGATTTTGCCCTGCAGCCGGTAGTGATCGCGGAATATCAGCGCGGCATCATCGACGGTCACATCCGGTCTCGGCAAATCCGCGCGTCCGATGACATTGTTTTCCAGCACGATGAATCCTTCCCCTGGGACATTCTGCTGCCATGTTTCTATTCATCGTCTGTCCGAAGAGCAACTGCCATGCACGCCTATCGAGGTTGGCTTAGCACAAGCTTGCAAGCATAGAGGGGTTTCAATAAATTTACCGGGCGCCGAACCTCCGGCTCGCGTAACGATCAGAAAGGTTATGGAAGCAAAGCCTCGGAGCAGACTTGGAATTTGGATTTTCTGTTTCGTATTCCTGATGGTTGCGGGCGCCATCGCCGCGACCGTGCTCCTCGCCAACAACCGGCGCAACCTCAACCACGTGATGCGTTCGCTCGGCATCCCGATCGTCGAGACGATGGTGATCCCCAAACCCGGCACGATGGAAAAGTTCAAGGGCAAGCGGCTCAAGGACATCACGCTGATGGTCGACGCCTATGTCTTCATGCCGGAGATCAAAGGCAAGCAAAGCGTGTTCCTCCGCAACATGCGCAAGGACGGCGAAACGTTGTGCGCGCTGTTTGAACGGCTCGGCTTCAAGATGTCCACATGGCAGCCGGGCAGTTTTGCCAAGAACGTCAACGAGTGCTACAACGAAGAAACCATCCCGAATACGGCCGATCCCGACAATCCGTCATCTTTCTTCCTGATGATCAAGGGCGCTCCGGACGGAACACTGATTTCCACACGGGTCAAGTTCATCTTCAACGATGCCGCCTCACGCACCAGGCTTACGGACATGGCCGCGAAGGTGCTGACCGAATATGCCAAGGCGACGACATGGACGGAGATTGCAGAGCAGAAGGGCAAGCTTATGATGCTCCAGCCGTTCGACAGTTCGCTGTTCGGCTTCAGCGCCAGGTTCACCAGCGAGTTTTCCGGCACCGGGCGGTATAACCTGATCTTCTCCCGGACCTCGCCACTGACGGTGGAGCAGAAACGCACCGTGGCCTATTTCGACCGGACAAAGTTCTTTCCGCTGACGCCGGATTACGGCGGCCCGCAATTCGCGACGGGACCGGCAAAAAGCTAGATCGCAAAAGAGATACGCCGCGCAATGCCCCTTCCCTTTCGCGTGAAAACCGCATAAGAACCCGGCCCATGACACTCTCGCGGCTTTGGATCATATCCCGAATTACAAGCCCGGCCTTTGCAGCCTGATCGGCTCGCGGCAAAGGTCCGGGCCTTCAGGCGTTTTGCCACACGAAGCCGAAATCCCCGATTTCAATATTTTTGCGCGCGTCAGGCGCGAGCCTTATCAACGGTATGATCATGAACGAAGCCGCCGAGAAAAAAGACTATTCCTCAACACTTTACCTGCCGCAGACGGATTTTCCGATGCGTGGCGGCCTGCCGCAAAAGGAGCCCGAGCTCGTCGAGCGCTGGCGGGGGATGAACCTTTACAAGCACCTCCGCGCCTCCGCCGCCGGCCGGCCGAAATTCGTGCTGCATGACGGCCCTCCCTATGCCAATGGCAACATCCATATCGGCCATGCGCTCAACAAGGTGCTGAAGGACGTCATCACCCGCTCCTTCCAGATGCGCGGGTTCGACTCCAATTACGTGCCCGGCTGGGATTGCCACGGCCTGCCGATCGAGTGGAAGATCGAGGAAGCCTATCGCGCCAAGGGCAAGAACAAGGACGAGGTTCCGGTCAACGAATTCCGTCAGGAATGCCGTGAGTTCGCGCAGGGCTGGATCGACAAGCAGTCAGAAGAATTCAAGCGACTCGGCATCGAGGGCGATTTCGAAAATCCCTATACGACGATGAATTTTCACGCCGAGGCGCGCATCGCCGGCGAATTGATCAAGATCGCCATGAGCGACCAGCTCTATCGGGGCTCCAAGCCGATCATGTGGTCGGTGGTCGAGCGGACTGCGCTTGCCGAAGCCGAGGTCGAGTATCAGGAATATGAAAGCGACACGATCTGGGTGAAATTTCCGGTGGTCGAGCAGACCGGCCCCGCAAACGTCATCGACGACAGATTTGTGTTTCCGGATAGCCTGGTCGGCACGTCGGTGGTCATCTGGACGACGACGCCGTGGACCATCCCCGGCAACCGCGCCATCTCCTATTCTTCGCGGATCGAATACGGCCTCTATGAAGTCACGGCTGCCGAAAACGAATTCGGCCCCCAGCCCGGCGAAAAGCTGATCTTTGCCAAGCGCCTTGCGGAGGACTGCGCGGCAAAGGCCAAGCTGACGCTCGGCCTGTTGAGCGATGTCGCAGGCGCCGAACTCGCCTCGATCACATGCGCCCATCCCCTTAAGGGACTCGGCGGCGGATACGAATTCCTCGTGCCCATGCTCGAAGGCGACCATGTCACCGACGATGCCGGTACCGGTTTCGTTCACACCGCGCCCGGCCATGGCCGGGACGACTTCGAGATCTGGATGCACCATGCTCGCGAACTCGAAGCGCATGGAATCTCGCCCAAAATCCCCTTTACCGTCGATGATGCCGGCTTCCTCACCGAGGATGCGCCCGGATTCGGCCCCGACGCAGAGGGCGCCGCCGCTCGCGTCATCGACGACAACGGCAAGAAGGGCGACGCCAACAAGCGCATTATCGGAAAGCTGATCGAATTTCAGGCGCTGTTCGCGCGCGGCCGGCTCAAGCATGAATATCCGCACAGCTGGCGCTCCAAGAAGCCGGTGATCTTCCGCAACACGCCGCAGTGGTTCGTCTATATGGACAAGGAACTCGGCGACGGCACGACGCTGCGTTCGCGGGCGCTTTCGGCCATCGATGCGACGCGCTTCGTGCCCGCCGCCGGCCAGAACCGCCTGCGCGCCATGATCGAGCAGCGCCCCGATTGGGTTCTCTCCCGCCAGCGCGCCTGGGGGGTGCCGATCTGCGTCTTTGCCGATGCCCAGGGTAACGTGCTTCGCGACGAGAAGGTCAATGCCCGCATTCTCGACGCTTTCGAGAAGGAAGGCGCCGACGCCTGGTTCGCAGAAGGCTCGAAGGCCCGCTTCCTCGGCAACGAGCATGACCACGAGAATTGGATGATGGTCCGCGACATCCTCGATGTCTGGTTTGATTCCGGATCGACCCACACATTCACGCTCGAAGATCGTCCCGATCTGAAATGGCCGGCCGATGTCTATCTCGAAGGCACGGACCAGCATCGCGGCTGGTTCCATTCCTCGCTGCTTGAAAGCTGCGCCACGCGCGGCCGCGCGCCCTATAACGCCGTCGTCACCCATGGCTTCACCATGGCCGAGGACGGCCGCAAGCAGTCGAAATCGCTCGGCAATCAGGTGTTTCCGCAGGATGTGATGGCCCAGTCCGGCGCCGATATCCTGCGTCTGTGGGTGATGAACACCGACTATTGGGAAGACCAACGCCTCGGCAAGACCATCCTGCAGACCAATATCGACAACTATCGGAAGATCCGCAATACAGTGCGCTGGATGCTGGGCACGCTCGCCCATGACCACGGGGACGAGATCGCCTATGCCGACCTGCCGGAACTCGAAAAGCTGATGCTGCATCGGCTGGCCGAACTCGACGCAATCGTCCGGGAAGGCTATGACGATTTCGATTTCAAGCGGATCGCCCGCGCGCTGACCGATTTCGCCAATGTCGAGCTGTCGGCCTTTTATTTCGACATCCGCAAGGATTCGCTCTATTGCGACGCGCCGTCGAGCCCGCGCCGCCGTTCGGCGCTCTTCGTCATCCGCAAGCTGTTCGATTGCCTTGTGCTGTGGTTTGCGCCGATGATGCCGTTCACCACGGAAGAGGCCTGGCTGTCACGCGACCCTTCGGCCGTCTCGGTTCATCTCGAACAGTTCCCGAAGATTCCGGCAGACTGGAAGAACGACGCGGTGGCCGAGAAGTGGAAAAAGGTTCGCACGGTTCGACGTGCGGTGACCGGCGCTCTCGAAATCGAACGCAAGGACAAGCGGATCGGCTCGTCGCTGGAAGCGGCACCGGTGGTCTATATTTCCGACGCCAACCTGTTTTCAGCGCTGGAAGACCAGGATTTCGCCGAGATCTGCATCACTTCGGATATCACGGTCAATCTCGGCGAAGGCCCGGAAGACGCTTTCCGCGCCGATGATGTCGACCATGTCAGCGTCATCCCGGCTTTGGCCGAAGGCATCAAATGTGCCCGCTCATGGCGGATCACCACCGATGTCGGCTCCGATCCGGACTATCCGGACGTGTCCGCGCGCGATGCCGCGGCACTCCGGGAACTCGCGGCGCTGGCATCCTGACGATCAGGGGCGGCTTGCAGAAGCCGCCTTATTTGATGGCAATCGGGCAACGCGTTGTGCTGATGTGACAGCGGGATGTGATTTGTGCTTTGGAATGAATTGCGCTTTTTCCCCATCTCCGGTAAAAGCTGCCTGAAAATGGCCGGATTTTTAGGCCACCCGCAGAAGCGGGGCGTTAACTTTTGCTGACAACGCCGGAAGGGCTTTGACGGAATGAACGACAAGTATCGCGTGGCTGGCACTTTCATCGTGCTTTCGGCTGTGGCTCTGAGCGCATCGAGCTGCATGGGCCCGACATACGGCACCGACAAAACCGCCAGCGTGCAGTTGATCGACGACTTGGGCGACGCCATATCCATCGCGCCCAAGAAGACCACGGCGCTCGCCTACCAGCCGCGCGGCGCGCTGGTAAAGCCCGCCGATGACAAGACGCTTGTCGCGCCGGAAAAGAATATTGCCACGTCGGACAATCCGCAATGGGTCGAAAGCCCTGAGCAGGCCCGAGCCCGACTGAAGGCCGAAGCCGATGAAAACGCCGACAATGGCAGCTATCGCTCGCCGCTCGCGGTATCCGTGACCGAGGGCAAGGCTCTCTCGCCTGAACAGCAGCGTCTGGCTTATCGCGAGGCCCGCAAGATCCAGGATGGACGCTATTCCGACCGCCGTCGCTTCATGAGCGATCCGCCGCTCGACTATCGCAAGGTCGATGATCCGGCAAAGCTGACCGATCTCGGAGAATCCGAGGCGGCCAAGGAAAAGCGCCGGAAGGCAGACGCGGCAATCGCCGGCTCGGGCCATAAGTGGTATCAGATCTGGGAATGATGCGGGTTGACCGGACGCTGGTCCGGATCATCCTTGCGGTCACCTTGGTGTCATGCGCGATGGCCAATGCGGTTTCCGCCGGGCCTTTCGGAGGCAAGCGATATATCATCCAGATGAGCAGCAGCCAGGTCTCCAGCGGCTATGCCAACTCTCTAAGGCCGGAAGCCAAAAACGCCCGGTCCCACGCAATAGGTCGTCATCTTCGAGACTTGGTATAAGCTTCACGGCCCAATCAGTCCCGCCGATCCCGGAAGAATTCCTTCAATATGCCGCCGGCTTCCAGTTCGGACAGGCCGGAATAGACATCCGGCGCATGGTGACAGGACGGCGACGCATAGAAACGCACGCCATTCTCCACAGCCCCACCCTTGGGATCGCCCGCACCATAATACAGCCGCCTGATACGCGCGAAGGAAATTGCCGTGGCGCACATCGCGCAGGGTTCCAGCGTGACATAAAGATCCGCGTCGACCAGCCGTTCGCTACCGATCAATAGAGATGCCGCCCGGATCGCCTCGATTTCGGCATGTGCCGTCACATCTTGGCGCTCGCGGGTGCGGTTGCCGGCCCGTGCCAGCACGGCTTCTCCCCGCGCGACGACCGCACCAACCGGCACCTCTCCGCGCAAAGCTGCGGCCCGCGCCTCTTCCAAAGCGATGTTCATGAAGCGATTTGCCGGTTTCACGCGGTATTTCCTCTTAACCCGGTCTCAATCACCTGATAGGAGAGCGTTAGATCAGAGGCAACAACAAATGAAAAATACTAGAAAACCGGGTGAAGGTGGACGCAAGCCTTTCAAGGGCGGCGACAGATCATCCGACACGGCAGGAAAACCCGAGGGGCGATCCCCCGTGAAGAGGTCGTTTTCCTCTGCCGAGGGCAAATCACCGGCGCGGAAATCGTTTTCCGCCAAGCCGCGCGAGATCCGCGAGAAGAATCCCGATCATATCGCCGTCACCGGCGATGGCGAACGCATTTCCAAGATCATGGCGCGCGCCGGGGTGGCTTCCCGACGCGATTGCGAGCGAATGATCCTCGAAAGCCGCGTGCGGCTGAACGGCAAGGTGCTCGATACGCCCGCCGTCAATTGCACGCCCTCCGACGTGATCGAGGTCGATGGCCAGCAGATCGGCTCGATCGAACGCACCCGGCTGTGGATCTATTACAAGCCCGCCGGGCTGGTGACGACCAATTACGATCCCGAGGGACGACCGACGGTCTTCGACAACCTCCCTCCGGAATTGCCGCGGGTGATCTCGGTGGGACGTCTGGACATCAACACTGAAGGCCTGTTGATGCTGACCAATGACGGCGGCCTCGCCCGCATGCTGGAACTGCCGACCACCGGCTGGCTGCGCCGCTACCGCGTTCGCGCCCATGGCGAAATCGATCAGGAGAAGCTCGACAGCCTCAAGGACGGTATCGCCGTCGATGGTATTTTCTATGGCGCCATCGAGGCAACGCTTGATCGCGCACAGGGCCACAATGTCTGGATCACCATGGGTTTGCGCGAAGGCAAGAACCGTGAGATCAAGAATGTGCTCGGCGCGCTTGGTCTCGACGTCAACCGCCTGATCCGCATTTCCTATGGACCTTTCCAGCTCGGCGAGCTGGAAGACGGCCAGGTGGTCGAGGTCAAGAGCCGGACGCTGCGCGACCAGCTTGGGCCGCGCCTGATTGCCGAAGCCAATGCCAATTTCGAAGCACCTATCCACGATCCGGTCGTCAACGACGAGGAAGAGAAAGCCGCTCCAGCCAAGCGCGAATGGAGTGCCGGGCAGCGCGAAGCGCGGGGCGAACGCCGCGAGCGCGATCTCTCCCGCATCGACACCAAGCGCCCCGAGCGCGGCGAACGCCCGGTGCGCGGTGAACGAGCGGACCGTAATGATCGGCCGCGGGAACGCAGCCGCGACAGGGACGACGACCGCAAGAGCGCAGGCGCACCGCGTGGCCGCGAACGTGACCGCGATGCCGGCCCCGAGAAGAAGAAGCGGCCGCCACTCGGCACGATCCGCACGACCAATGTCTGGATGGCGCCCGGAGCGCGTCCCGTCGCTGTCAAGAAGACCAGGGACGAGACTGCCGAGGCAACCCCGAAGCGGCGGGTTCTTCGCCTGCGGAAAGACGGCGCCGATGTCGTCGCCTCCCCGCCTCCTGCCAAGGAAGGACGCGCCAGGCGCCCCGCCGCAAAAACCTTCGCTGGCAAGCGTGGCGAGGCCGGCGCCGACGGCGCTCGCGCCCGGCCGGAGCGATCCTTTGCGGGCAAGCGTTCCGAGGGCGGACGCCCGGAGGAGAGAAGTGAAGGCAAGCCACGCGGCGAAAAGCCCTTCGGCGATCGCAAGCGCGATGGCGAAGCGCGGCCGAAGAGTTTTGCCGGCAGGCCCGAGAGAGCGGGCAATCCGGACAGAAATGGTCCGGGTAACGGCCCCCGCAAGGATGGCCCGCGTAAAGATGGCCCGCGTAAGGATGGACCCCGGGGCGATGGACCAAGGGGTGACGGACCGGGCAGGGGCGGCCCCGGCGGCAAAGGAATGAAGAGCGGTGCGGATCGTCGGCGGTGAGTTCAAGGGGCGGTCGCTGGCCACGCCGAAGAGTCACGATATCCGCCCGACCACGGACCGGACGCGTGAAAGCCTGTTCAATATCTTGAGCCATTCCTACCCGGATGCGCTTGATGGAACGCGCGTGCTCGACTGTTTCGCCGGCACCGGCGCGGTAGGGCTGGAGGCCCTGTCGCGCGGCGCATCGGCGGCGCTGTTCGTCGAGACCTCTGTCGAGGGACGCGGGTTGCTCCGCACCAATATCGAGGCGATCGGCCTGCAGGGCCGTGCGAAGATTTTCCGGCGCGATGCGACGTCACTTGGTCCCGCCGGCAATGTCGAGCCTTTCCACCTGATGTTCGCCGATCCTCCCTATGGTCTGGGCCTGGGTGAAAAAGCCTTCGCGGCGGCCTCCGCCGGCGGCTGGCTGGTCGATGGCGGGCTCGCCATCCTTGAGGAGCGCGCGAATATCGAACCCGATGTCGGCCGTTCCTATCGGCACGTCGAGACACGCGAATTCGGCGACACGAAGATGCATTTCTATCGGTATTCCGCAAAGCCCTGAGGACCATTGTCATGGATGCACACAGCGCCTCTCCCACTATCGCCGTGGCCTTTGGTGGAGGCGGCGCGCGCGGGTTTGCGCATATCCATGTCATCGAGGCGTTCGACGAACTCGGCATCAAGCCGGTGATGATATCCGGCTCGTCCATCGGGTCGATCATGGGAGTCGGCATGGCAGCGGGCATGAGCGGCCAGGATATCCGCGAATTCGTGCTCAGCACCGTGGGCAACAAGCGCGAGGTGATGAACAGGCTCTGGTCATTGCGCCCGTCGACGATCCAGGAAATGGTGGCGAACGGCTTCCGCGTCGGCCAGTTCAACCTCGAGCGGATCTTGAAGGCATTCATGCCCGACACCGTGCCGGAAACGTTCGAGGAACTTGAGATCCCCTTCAGCGTCTCGGCGACCGACTACTACGGCCAGTCGGAACAGGCAATCAGCAGCGGCGAGTTGAACCGGGCGCTGGCAGCCTCCGCTGCCATTCCTGCGGTGTTCATGCCGGTGCGGCTGAACGGCCGGGTGATGATCGATGGAGGCATCTTCAATCCGGTTCCGTTCGATCATCTCGCCGGCAAAGCCGATATCATCATCGGCATAGATGTCGTCGGCGGACCGGAAGGCGAGGACCAGCAGATACCGAACCGGATCGACAGCCTGTTCGGCGCCAGCCAATTGATGATGCAATCGATCATCTCGGAAAAACTGAAGATGCACGCGCCGGATATTCTCCTGCGTCCCAACGTCGGGCGCTTCAAGGTTCTCGACTTCCTGCGCGCCGCCGAGGTTCTGGAAGCTTCGGCAGCCGTCAAGGACGAGTTCAAGCGGGCGCTGGATGCACAGATCGCATTCCGTGCCAAAGTCGCTATCGAATAATCAGGGCCTGCTGCGCAATTCGTCACGGATCTGCGTCAGCAGCACGATTTCTTCAGCGGGACCGGTCGGTGCTTCCGTTTCCTTCTTCGGCATGGCGCGGTTGACGGCCTTGACGATCATGAAGATGATCCAGGCGATGATCAGGAAATTGATCAGGATGGTGAGAAAATTTCCATAGGCAAATACCGCGCCCTGCTCGCGCGCTGCCGCCAGCGAGGTCGCCTTCACATTGCTCGACATGGCAATGAAATAGTTCGAGAAGTCCACACCGCCGGTGATCGCGCCGACGACCGGCATGATCAGGTCCTCGACCAGCGATTTGACGATCGCCCCGAATGCCGCGCCGATGATCACACCGACGGCGAGATCGAGAACATTGCCACGTGCGATGAACGCCTTGAATTCATTTAACATGAGCCTCTCCTGCTTTTCTGTCCACACTTCCCCGGACAATTGAGAAAGTAGCAGAGGTTCTGGCGTAAGAAAGCCGGTTTTTGCGTTTCTCCAGATAGAGCCGACGAAAGCATGACTTTCCTTTGTGCTGATAACTGCCCTATGCTGCACGGAGCCGGACTGTTTGTGCCAGGAGGGGTTTCATGCTGCCAGGCTGGGTCATCTTCGGCTCGGCGATTGCCTATCTCATGCTCTTGTTTGCAGTCGCCACGATCGGCGACAGGCGGACCAGGGCAGGCGCCGGCGCGGCCAAAGGCAGGCCGGTCGTCTATGCCCTCAGCCTGGCGATCTACTGCACGTCCTGGACCTATTTCGGCGGCGTGGGGCTGGCGGCCGAGCGCGGCCTCGAATTCCTGACGATCTATATCGGCCCGGTACTGGTGTTCACGGTTGGCTTGCCGATTCTCAAGCGGATCACTACCATCGCCAAGGCTGAAAAACTGACCTCGATCGCCGACTTCATCGCCGCCCGCTATGGCAAGAACCCGGTCGTGGCGATGATTGTTGCGATCATCGCGCTTGCCGGCGCGGTTCCCTATATCGCGCTGCAGCTGAAGGCGGTGTCGAATTCGGTATCGGCGCTGGTCGATACGTCGAACTATGCAATCGGTATCGACAATAACCAGCTCATCGACCTGCCGCTATTGGTGTCGCTGTCGCTGGCCTTCTTCGCCGTCGTCTTCGGCACGCGCCACGCGGACGCCACCGAACATCAGGATGGGCTGATCCTGGCGATCGCCACCGAATCCGTGGTCAAACTGATCGCCATCCTGACGGTCGGCATCACCGTCGTCTACGTGCTGTTCGACGGACCCGGCAATCTTCTCGATCTCGCCTGGCAGCACACGGAGGCCGCGAGCGCCCTCTCCCACCGCACGCCGATGAGCCGATGGATCGTGCTGACAATGCTATCCGCCTTCGCGATCATCATGCTGCCGCGACAATTCCATGTGACGGTGGTGGAAAACCGCACGCCGGGCGAACTCAGGCTCGCAAGCCTGTTCTTCCCGCTCTATCTGATCGCAATCAATATCTTCGTGCTGCCGATCGCGCTCGGCGGGGTGATTTTCTTCAATGGCACGGGTGATGCCGATCTCTACGTGTTGACCCTGCCGCTGAAGGCCGGCATGCCCACGGTGACGCTGATCGCTTTCATCGGCGGATTCTCGGCTGCGACCGCCATGGTGATCGTCGCCTCGGTGGCGCTGGCGATCATGATCTCCAACGACATCGTCATGCCGATCCTGCTCAGGCGCAACCTTGTCGGCAGGCGCGGCAATGCCGGTGAAGACCTCGGCCGGCTATTGCTCTCCGTGCGACGCGGCGCCATATTCGCCGTCTTGCTGCTCGGCTATGCCTATTACCGTTCCACAAGTTCGGAGAGCGGCCTGGCCTCGATCGGGCTGATCGCCTTCGCGGCGATTTCGCAAATGGCGCCGGCTCTGCTCGGCGGCCTGTTCTGGCGGCGGGCCAATGCGCGCGGTGCGATCGCCGGCCTGGTTTCGGGCTTCGCGATCTGGATCTGGCTGCTTTTCATTCCGAGCCTGGGCGGCACGGACACATCGCGCGATGCCGGCGCCATCCTCGATGCGCTGCTGCCGACCTCAGACTTCTTCTCGGGGTCCGGCAGTGATCCGTTCATCAATTCAGTGCTGCTCAGTCTCATAGTCAATACCGCCGCCTTCGTCTTTGGGTCGATGACGCGCAACGCCAACCTGATCGAGCGGCAGCAGTCGGCGGTGTTCATCCCGCGCAGCGGCAATCCGAAGCCGCTGATGCGGAGCGGACGCATCAACCTGACGATCGGCGAGCTGAAAGCCACGATCGGCCGCTATCTTGGCGACGAGCGGATGCAGCGCTCGTTTGCGAGCTATGAATATTCGACCGGCAAGACCCTGGATGACCGGCGCTATGCCGATACCGACCTGCTCAAGTTCTCCGAGCAATTGCTGGGTTCGGCAATCGGCTCGTCCTCCGCGCGGCTGGTGCTGTCGCTGACCGTCCGGCGGCTCGACGAATACCCTGCCGAAACGGCCATGCTACTCGACCAGGCGAGCGAAGCCCTGCAATATAATCAGGGCGTCTTGCAGACCGCGCTCGCGCAGATGGACCAGGGCATTGCCGTCTTCGATGGCGAAAACCGGCTGTCGATCTGGAACCGGCGGTTCCGCAGCCTGCTCGCCCTGCCTGAAAGCGCCGGCCAGGTCGGCTATCCCCTGTCCGCCATCATTGGTCTTCTGGCGGAGCGTGGCGACATCGAATCCGGTACCGAGGCTGGAGTGATGGAAAGGATACTGGCCCCGGATACGCCGTTCCTGCTGGTGCTGGAGGCTGGCGCACGGATCATCGAACTGCGCTCCAACCCGATGCCGGACAGCGGCATCGTCACCACCTGCACCGATATCACCGACCGCGTACAGGCCAGCAAGGCGCTGCAGGAGGCAAACGAGACGCTGGAGCAACGGGTCGAGGCCCGCACCCGTGAACTGACCCATGTGAACACCGAGCTTGCGGAGGCCCGCGCTGCGGCCGAGGATGCCAATGTCGGCAAGACGCGCTTCTTCGCCGCCGCCGGCCATGACATCCTGCAGCCCCTGAATGCAGCACGGCTCTACTCTTCCTCGCTGGTCGAGCGGCTCGGCCATTCCGCTGACAGCGACCTGGTGCTGAACATCGATTCGGCGCTGGAATCGGTCGAGACCATTCTCGGCGCCGTGCTGGATATTTCCCGGCTCGATACCGGCGCCATGAAGCCGCGCATGGCGACGATGGATCTGGATGATTTCCTCCGCCGGATCGAAACCGACTATCAGCCGCTGGCACGGGCGCGCGATCTGCAACTCGTCGTCCTGCCCAGCCGGTTGCGGGCGAAGACCGATCCGATGCTGCTTCGCCGGCTGGTGCAGAATCTGGTCTCCAACGCCATCAAATACACGATCAGCGGCAAGGTTCTCGTTGGCGTGCGTCCGCGCGGGCAGGAAGCCTGGATCGAGGTCCATGACACCGGAATCGGCATCCCCTCCTCCAAATTCAAGACGGTGTTCAAGGAGTTCTCGCGCCTCGACGAAGGTGCCCGCACATCCGCCGGCCTGGGACTTGGCCTGTCGATCGTCGATCGTATCGCGCGCGTGCTCGGCCACAAGGTCGAACTGCAATCGACCCCGGGCAAGGGCACGGTTTTCCGGGTCCGGATACCACGCGACATGAGCAGCGTCAGCCCGCAACCGGCGGAGCCACGGTCTTCCGGGGTTGCCATGGACCGCAAGCTCGATCAGCTGAAAGTCCTCTGCATCGACAACGAACCGAGCATTCTCGAGGGCATGCGGACGCTGTTGGGCGGCTGGGGCTGCGCGGTCGAGACGGCGGCAAGCATCCATGATTGCCAGGCGATCGACCGCCCTGATGTGGTGATCGCAGATTATCATCTCGACGATGGAACCGGTATCGAGGCGATCGTCCGGCTGAAGGCAGCGTTCGGACCTGTCCAGGCAATTCTGATCACCGCCGATCGCACGGCGGAAGTGCGGGCCAGCGCCGATCGCGAGGGGATTGTCCTGCTCAACAAGCCGGTGAAGCCCGCCGCACTGCGTGCGACCCTGACAAGGCTGTCATCGGTGGGAAAAGCGGCGGCGGAATAGAATTCGCTTCCCATCGTCCAGAGAATCCACGAAAATGAATGGATGCAAATCAAGTTGCTTCCAGAAACACTGGTCAACCAGATCGCCGCCGGCGAGGTCATCGAACGGCCGGCCAGCGCCGCCAAGGAATTGATCGAGAACGCCATCGATGCGGGCGCGACCCGGATCGAGATCGCCACGTCGGGTGGCGGCAAGAGCCTGCTCCGGGTGATCGACAACGGTTCCGGCATGGGGATCGCGGATCTCGAACTGGCCGTGCGACGGCATTGCACATCCAAGCTCGATCACGGCCTCGACAATATCCGCACGCTGGGATTTCGCGGCGAGGCGCTGCCGTCGATCGGCTCGATCGCCAGGCTCTCGATCACCAGCCGGCTGAAGAACGCCAGCGAGGGCGCCGAAATCCAGCTGGTCGGCGGCAGGCTTTCCGAGCTGCGGCCGCGTGCCGCCAATCCCGGCACGATCGTCGAAGTCCGCGACCTGTTCTTCGCCACCCCGGCCCGGCTGAAATTCCTCAAGACCGAGAAGGCCGAGGCCGGTGCGATCACCGAAGTCATCCGCCGCATGGCGATTGCCTTCCCGCATATCCGCTTCACCGTTTCGGGCACCGACCGGGCAACGCTGGAATTCACTGCAACCGGCGATGACCGGCTGGCGCGCATCGCCCAGGTGATCGGTAAGGATTTCGAGGAGAATGCGATCGCTCTCGATGCGGAGCGCGAAGGCATCCATCTCTCCGGTTTTGCCGGCATTCCGGTGTTCAACCGGGGCAACTCGGCCCATCAGTTCGCTTTCGTCAATGGCCGTCCGGTGAGCGACAAGCTGATCGTCTCGGCGCTGCGCGGCGCCTATGCCGAGACCGTGCCCAGCGGCCGCTATCCGGTGGCAGTGCTCGACCTGAGGCTTGATCCGGCGCTGGTCGATGTCAATGTGCATCCGGCGAAATCCGATGTCCGTTTCCGTGACCCCGGCCTGGTGCGCGGCCTGATCATCGGCGCCATCCGCGAGGCGCTCGCCCGTGGCGGCGACCGTTCCTCGACGACGGCGGCACGTTCGATGATGGGCGCCTTCCGCCCCGGATTCCGCCCGACACCGGCGCAGAACTGGTCGCCCGGCGCTTCGCCCTTCCGGCCGTTTTCGGTGGAGCCGTCTGCCGGGCTGCGCGAGGCGGCGCAAGCGATGTTTGGTGACATTGCCCTCCCGTCTGCCCGTCCCGAGTCTTCGGCTCCGTCGATCCCCGAAGTGAACGCCGAGGAGATCTTCACGCATCCGCTCGGTGCGGCCCGCACCCAGGTGCATGAGAACTACATCATCGCCCAGACAGAGGACGGCATGGTGATCGTCGACCAGCATGCGGCGCATGAGCGGCTGGTGTTCGAGGATATGCGCAAGGCGCTGGCCACCAAGGCGATCCCGTCACAGGCGCTGCTGATCCCCGAGATCGCCGACCTGCCCGAAGAGGATTGCGACCGGCTGATGGAACATGCCGAGAGCCTGAAATCCCTTGGTCTGCATTACGAGCGCTTCGGGCCCGGCGCGATCCTGATCCGCGAGACGCCCTCCATGCTCGGCGAGATCGATGCGGCGGCCCTGGTCAGGGAACTGGCAGACGAGATCGGTGAATGGGATACGTCGGTCACGCTGCATTCGCGGCTCGAACACGTTGCCGCGACCATGGCCTGCCATGGCTCGGTGCGATCCGGCCGACGGCTCGGGGTCGAGGAGATGAACGCCCTTCTCCGGCAGATGGAAGCGACCCCGGGATCCGGCCAGTGCAATCATGGCCGCCCGACCTATATCAAGCTTAAGCTTGCCGATATCGAGCGTTTGTTCGGCCGCAGCTGATTTGCAATCTCAAACCGGTGGCGCTATATCGCGACAGGTATCTCTGGAGGACAGTGGGAATGATGAACCGGTTTGAAGGCAGCGGCAGCCGCGAAGCAAAGATCCGCTATCTCGACGGCGATTTCCAGATCCTGCTGCCCGGCGGTTACGTCATCTGCGCCATTACCGGCAAGCAAATTCCGATCGACGAACTCAAATACTGGAGCGTCGACCGCCAGCAACCCTATGCGGATGCGGCTGCCTCGTTCGAAGCCGACAAGCGGGCTGGCGTTCTGCCGGGACAGACCGCTTAGGCCGCCGGCATTGTCACCCCAATGCGGGAGACAGGTGGGTCAGCACACATTTCCACTCACCGTCCATCTTTCGATAGATGTCGGTTATCCACTCGTCCGCCTTGATCGCCTCGCCCCTGAATGTGCCGGTGTTCTGGCCTCGGCCCGTGACCACCGCCACATCGCCATAGACTTTGACGCGGGCAATCTTCTTGGTCATCGTATCATGGCTGAGGACACCACTTTCTATCGCAGAAAGCATGCCCTCGCGGCTGACCGGGCCGACTTCGGGCGTCACGAGCACCCAATCATCGGAAATGCAGTTCGCAATCAGCCCGACGTCATTTGAGGTCATGGCCGCATTGAAGGCGTCTTCGCATCTCGTCAGTTCATGCATCTCAGTGTCGATCATGCCTTTGCCTCCGGTTGGACATTTGCGCCGGACATCATGCCTGTCCATCGGCGCTGCATTTCCTCGGAGCTGACGTCCTCGGCCTTGCTGGCGACGAACCAGCTGTACCCGAATGGATCGCCAAGCATGCCGGTCTTGTAACCGTGGAACTCAAGCTTTGCGGGCCGGAGCAGGTTTGCGCCGCAACTGACGGCATGGGCGATGAACCGATCGACGTCATTCACATCAAGATGAAACTTCACCGGCGCTCCGCCCAAAGTGTCCGGACTGACTGCGCCGAAATCGCGATATTCATCGGCCAGGAAAAACCGCGCGTTGCCAATCGACAATTCCGCGTGGCCGATGCGCCCGTCGGTGGGATCAACAAGACGAAAATCTTCCGTCGCGCCGAACGCCCGGACATAGAAGTCGATGGCGTCCGTTGCACCCTTGACGATAAGGTACGCGCACATGCCGTGAACAACCGCGCCTTGCATGGATTTCACCTTGACAGTTTCAATATATTTACGTTACGATACGTTTCATAATGAGTCAAGCAGATTTCGAATCGAAGAGCCCGAGACCAGGCAGACCGCGCAGTGAGGCGGCTCGCATCGCAATCCTGCGGGCCGCGCATCAGATTCTCATGGAGGACGGGCTCGGGAGGTTGACGGTCGAGGCCGTCGCGGAGCGCGCACGTGTCGGCAAGCCGACCATTTATCGCTATTGGCGAAATGCGCAGGAACTTGTCATGGCAGCGTTTCTTGCCGATCCGGCGCCAGCCCAAGCAATGGATGACGCCGGGGCGGCAAGAGGCAGACTGCAGGCGCAAATGAACCACTTGCTCGATACGTTCGACACCGTGCGCGGTCGTCAGATCGCCCTGACCATGGCTGCAGCCGACCCGGAAAGCGAGTTGGCGAAAGCCTTCCGCACCCGGATCATGCTCCAGTGCCGGGAGGAAGGCAGGTCGATCCTGACCGAGGCGGAATCAAGGGGCGAGGTGCATCTGACCGCCGGCATCGAAACCATACTGGACCTGATCTACGCGCCGGTCTTCTACCGCCTGCTGGTTGGCCACAAGCCGCTATCGCGCGAATTCGGAAGCGGGATTGTCGATCTGGTCTGGACCAGTATCTGTATCAGGCCGTCCCGCGAGATCAGTTGATCCGGCGTTTTCTGTAATTCGCCATTGCCTGTTCGATGATCAGACCCGGCGTGGCCGGTGAATCGAACGCCATCTCCACGTCGATCACTTTTGTCTTCGCCAGAAGTTGCAACTCCCGGCCATGATGACCGATCAGCCGAACCGCGTCCTTTGCCGTGGTGACGATCTCGAGGTCCTGCTGCTCGGCGATCGCCAGAATCTCGATTATCTCGTCGTCCGTCAGGTACTGATGGTCGCCGAACGGGCGCTTGACGGCGATGATGGCGCCCAGGCCTTCCACCGTGCGGAAAAATTTCTCCGGATCAGCGATGCCCGCGAAGGCCAGCACCCGCCTGCCCGCGATATCCGGCGCATCGACCGGCCTGACCGTCGCTTCGAGCACCTGTTTGCCGGCACGCGCGGCAATGCGGATGAACGGGTCGGCGGCGTTGCCGGTGCCGACCTTCAACAGCGCGGTCGCAAATTCCAATTGCAGCCTGGTGGGCGCACGCACCGGTCCGGCGGGAACGATATAGCCATTGCCGATGCCGCGCATCGTGTCGATCACCATCAGCGCATAGTCGAAATGCAGCTTGGCGCTCTGGAAGCCGTCATCCATGATGATCAGATCGCAGCCTTCTGCAATCAGCAGCTTGGCGCCCTCGACCCTTTTGCGCGAAATCACCGTAAGTGCTTCACGGGCGATCAGCACCGGCTCGTCCCCGACGTCCCTGGCGCGATGATGGCTGGGATCGACGACGATCGTCCGGTCCATGCTGCCGCCATAGCCACGGCTCAGCACGCCCGCCTTCAATCCCCTGGCCCGGGCTGCGCGGGCAAGCGCGATAACGGTGGGCGTCTTGCCAGCCCCGCCGACGGTGAAATTGCCGACACAGATGACCGGAACCGACATTACCAGCCGCTTGGCCTTGCGCATGTTTCGACCGGCGATAGACCCATAGATCCAGGAGACCGGCGCCAAAAGCCAAGCCTGCCAATTTGCCTTTTTCCACCAGAATGGTGGTGATTCCGAAACCATGCCCCTCGCCCCGCTGGTCGCGAAGCCCCCAAATAGAATATTGTTAGTGGTTGCAGGGCACAAAACGCGAAAAGCTGAAATAAAGCAAGAGCTTTGCCGTCGCTATACTATGAGACGGCAGGATCGGGCAGTCGATCAAGCAAGCCTTCGAGCTCCTCGATGCTGGCCAGCACGTAGTCGGCATGGGGCTCGAGGGCTTCAATACCGCTGGTGCCGGTCAGGACTCCTATGGCGAGCCCAGCCCTGGCATTGCGCGCCATGTGTAGATCATGGGTATTGTCGCCGACCACGGCAATTTCGCTCAGGTCGATGTTCTGGCGCCTTGCGAACGCCTCGACCATGCCGGGATTGGGCTTGACGCCATGGCCGCTGTCATAGCCGGCAATATAGTCGACATAGGGCATGAACTGCATCCGTTCGGCGATGGCGCGGATGGAGGCCTCATTGTCCGAGGAGGCAATGCCCAGGTGCAGGCCGCGAGCCTTCAGCCGCTTGAAGAGTGCCGGCAGGTCCGTGACGGCGACTGCGTTTTCAGCCCCTTCGATGAAAAACCGATCGAGATGGGCCGTCAGTTCTTCCGGCTCGAACGGCGCGCCGGCATTTGACATGGCGGCGGCGATTTCGCTCGGGGCGGCGGCGGCAAACAGGCTGCCGGACGAGACCTTGCCGGTCAACGGATCCATGCCGCAGATGACCATCAGCCGGTCCGCAAGCACCTCGTCGCCGGCCGCTGCAAACAGCGATGCCCTGCGGTTCACCGGCTCCCAGCTCTTGTCGAAATCCAGGAGCGTGCCGTCCTTATCGAACAGAATGCCGGTGATCTTCGTCATTTATCCGCCTGTGGTACCGTTGCGGGGCATCAGCCGCGCCTTCATGGTCAATGGGTTGATGTAGGGATCGAGACCGCGCAGCGTCGCCGTCAGCGCGCCGCGCATCTGGTGCACGGTCTGCAATCCGGCATCGATCATCTGATGGCGGGCCGGCTCGTTTGTCAGGAGATAGTACACGCCCTTGGTCAGCATTTCGCCGTCCCGCACCATGCGTGCCGAGCCGTTGCGGGCCAGCATCTGGTAGCTTTCACGGAAATTGCCGACATGGCCGCCCGAGAGGATAGCGCAGCCCATCATCGCCGGTTCAAGCGGGTTCTGCCCACCCTCTGCGGTCAGCGAGCGGCCAACAAAAGCGACCTCGGTCAATTGCAGATAGAGGCTCATTTCACCGATCGTATCGCCGAGATAGACATCGGTATCGGCCGCGATGGCGTCATTGCGGCTGCGCCGGGCGACATTGAGCCCCTCTTCCACCAGCATCTTCTCAATGTCGTCGGCGCGTTCGGGATGGCGCGGCACGATGATCGACAGCAGGTTCAACCTGTTCTTCAGCGCTTTTTGTACCTGCGCTGCGGCCTTCTCCTCACCGTCGAAGGTGGAGATCGCTGCCCAGGTCGCACGTTCGCCAATCTGCTGGCGGGCACGGCTGAGCAAAAGCGGATCGGCCTCCGGCATGCCGCTATCGGCCTTGAGATTTCCCGACACCAGCACGGGAAGGGCTCCGAGCTCCTGGAAACGGGCGGAATCGAGATCGGATTGCGCGATCACCAGCGCCATGTTTTCGAACAATGCCGAAGCAATATTGCTGACGCTCGACCAGCGCCGGAACGACCGGTCAGAAATCCGCGCATTGACCAGGATTTGCGGTATGTGTCTCGTCCCGAGTTCCATGATGGTCATCGGCCAGATTTCCGATTCCGCGAAAAGGGCCAGGTCAGGGCGCCAGTATTCCAGGAAGCGGCGTACGACCGGCCTCAGATCCAGCGGCACATATTGATGGATGACCTCGTGTTCAAGACGGGCATGGGCGATTGCCGCTGACGATACCGTGCCAGTGGTCAGCAGCACGGTGATATCGCGGCGCGAGATTTCCTTGATCAACGGCACGACAGCATTGGTTTCACCGACACTCGCCGCATGCACCCAGACCAGCGGTCCTTCAGGGCGGGCGGCACTCGCATAGCCGTAGCGCTCGGATTTTCGCGCCCGCTCCTCCTTGCCGCGCGCGGTCCGCAGGGCCACGAAGGCGTTCACCGCCGGATAAGCGGCGACGCCGGCCCAGCGATAGGCCGAAAGTGCAAGGCGGGCACGCAAGCTGCTCATCGCTTATCGTCCACCATCGCCAAGCGCAGTCACGCTTTCACGCTATCAGGATCGAGAAGCTTGTGCATGTGCACGATGAAGTAACGCATATGAGCGTTGTCGACGGTCTGCTGCGCCCTGGATTTCCATGCAACAGCGGCCGAAGCATAATCCGGATAGATCCCGACAATGTCGAGATCATCGAGGTTTTTGAACTCGGTCGATCCCAGCGTGGTGAGCTCGCCACCGAAGACGAGATGCAGGAGCTGTTTCGGTGTTGCGGTTACGTTCATCATATGCCTCATGACAATTCTTGGAGTTGCCTTATCCTCATGGAATTGCGGCAATCCTATGCAAAGGTCAATGCCTGCGCGGCCCTCACCACGGGAAACCGCGAGGAAATCTGTGATCAAGCAAGACCGGAGGGCAGCGCGCCCATGACCCGGCTATGCAAACCGGCACTGGCAGCGACCAGAACACCATGTTGCGGCGAGGCCCCGTTGTAGATCGGCTCATTGCCTTGCGAGTCGGTCAACAGACCGCCGGCATTCCTGAGGATCAGGTGCGCTGCCGCCAGATCCCAGTCATGGGCGTTGGGTTTGACAAGTGTCGCATCCATGCGGCCGTCGGCAATCATCGCCAGCCGATAGGCAAGCGATGGAATGCGGCTGATCCGCTCGACCTGATTTTTCATGTCCTGCGCCAGCGCGTTGATCATGTCATCGGCGGCACTGATGCGCACCCGTCCGCCCGCATCGGGTGCGGCGACGCGCAGAGCCTTGCCATTCTTCTCGACCCTGCCATCGGCTGTGGCGATGTAAAGCTCATCCAGCGACGGCGCGAACAGCACGCCGGCGATAGATCTGCCGTTTTCGGTCAGCGCAGCACTCACGCACCACGTGTCCTTGCCGGTCATGAACGCACGCGTGCCATCGATCGGATCGACGATGAACACCCGATCCTGCGACAGACGCGTGTCATTATCCTCGCTCTCCTCGGACAGCCAGCCGTAGCCCGGCCGCGCACCGAGCAGCCGTGCCTTGAGGATGTCGTTGGCGGCATGATCGGCGGCAGTGACCGGCGATGTGCCGCCATTCTTCCACCAGACCTGCACATCGTTGCGGAAGAATTTCAGCGCCTCTCTACCGGCCGCCAGCGAGGCTTCAACCAGGAGGTCGAGCTCGGCGGCATGGGAGGAGGGAGCATTGGTCATCCGATCACCGTCATTTGCCGGCGATCGTCATGTTCTCGATCATGATCGTCGGTGCTGCGGTTCCGAACTTCCGGTCGATGTCGTTGGCAGGAATCATCGAGAGGAACATGTCTTTCATGTTGGATGCGATGGTCACTTCGGAGACTGGATAGGTCAGTTCGCCGTTCTCGATCCAGAAGCCGGATGCGCCGCGCGAATATTCGCCGGTCACCAGATTGGCGCCATGGCCGATCATCTCGGTGACGTAGAAACCGCTCCTGACCGACTTGAGCATATCCTCAGGCGAGATATCGCCGGGCTCAAGCGCCAGGTTTGTGGACGTCGGCGACACCGACGTTCCACCGCGTGCTCCCCGGCCATTGGTCTTGAGGCCAAGCTCATGGGCGGCGGATGTCGCCAGGAACCAGTGCTTCAGCACCCCGTCTTCCACCATCAACATCGGCGCGCCCGCAACACCCTCGCCGTCGAAAGGACGGGAGGCCGAGCCCTTGTAGATCAACGGATTGTCGCTGACCGTCAGGCCACGCCGCAGGATTTGCTGGCCCATCATGTCCTGCAGGAACGAGGTCTTGCGGGCTATGGCGGCTCCATTGATGGCCGACGCAATGTGCGAGACCAGCCCGCGCGCCACACGTGGATCGTAAATCACGGTCAATCCCGAGCCGGTGTCGGCCTTGCGTGGATTGATGCGCCTGACGACGCGCTCGCCGGCCTTGCGGCCGATTTCATTCGCCGGATCGAGATCAGCGAAATGCAAGCGGGAATCGCCTTCGTAATCGCGCTCCATCTGCGTGCCCTCGCCCGCGATGACGCTGACGCCATGCCCGAAGCGGGTGGCCATATATGAGCCGGAAAAGCCATGCGAAGTGACCAGCACCAGACCGCCCATTGAGGCGGAGGCGCCGGAGCCGGCGGAATTGGTCACGCCCTTGACGCCGAGTGCCGCCGCTTCCGCCGCAAGCGCCGCATCGGTCAATTGCGAGGAAGAAACCTCGGTCGGGTCGAACAGGCCCAGATCCGGGTGGTTATGCGAAAGGTCCGCCGCATCGGCCAGGCATGCGAACGGGTCTTCCGGCGAGGCCTTGGCCATCGCAACCGCCCGCTCGGCCAGTATGTTCATATCGAAGCCCGGATTGGCTGAAACGCTTGCCACCCTGCTGCCGACGAAAACGCGAAGCGAGAAATCATCGCTCTCGGACGATTCCACTCCCTCCACCTTGCCCAGCCGAACGGAGACTGACCTGGACCTGGAACGCACGACCACGGCGTCGGCGGACGTCGCCCCCGCCTTTCTGGCGAGATCGACGAGTTCCGAAGCGCGGGAGAGAAGAGACGAAGAATCAATGGGCTCGATCATGGGAAGCCTTTCTGCTGCATTTCATTTATTGTGCGCTTGCAAAATCATCAAGGGTCGCACTAACTATCTTTAGTCTTCGTCATTAATTGGCGACGGCGCCCTTCGGTTTCCAGGAATAAGCTGCGCAATGTCTCAATCCCATGCACTGTTCAGTGAAGCCATCCTGCTTTTGGGCGGCGCCGTGGTGTCCGCGCCGCTTTTCAAGCGGCTCGGCCTGGGCACGGTGCTCGGCTATCTGGCGGCCGGCATCGTCATCGGCCCACTGGCCAAGCTGATCACCGGCGGCGAGGAAATTCTCTCGGTCGCCGAACTGGGCGTGGTGTTCCTTCTGTTCATTATCGGGCTGGAACTCAAACCGGCACGGCTTTGGCAGATGCGCAAGGACATTTTCGGGCTCGGCTCGGCGCAGGTTCTGCTTTCGGGTGGCGCGTTGACCGCGCTTGCCTATTTCTCCGGCCTCATCAACTGGCAGGGCGCCGTGGTCGCGGGCTTTGGCCTGTCGCTGTCTTCCACGGCATTTGTGCTGCAAATCCTTGAGGATCGCAGCGATCTCAATACCGCCTACGGCCAGCGGGCGTTTTCCATCCTGCTGTTCCAGGATCTCGCCATCGTCCCTCTGCTGGCGGTCGTCACCTTCATCGCGCCAAGCAGCGGCGAAGGGAGCGTCTTCACGTTGCAAAGCGCTGCGATCGCCATCGGCGCCATTCTCGGCCTGGTGTTTGCCGGTAAATATCTGCTCACTCCGCTTTTCCAGATCATCGGCCGCACAGGCGCGCGCGAAGCGATGATCGCAGCCGCGCTGTTCGTCGTGCTCGGGGCTGCGACAATGATGGAGCTTGCAGGCCTTTCGATGGCCATGGGCGCCTTTCTCGCCGGAATCATGCTGGCCGAATCCTCGTTCCGACATGAACTCGAAGCCGACATCGAGCCTTTCCGCGGTATCCTGCTCGGGCTGTTCTTCATGGCTGTCGGCCTCTCCCTGCAGTTGCAAGTCGTGCTAGACAACTGGGTGGTGATATTGATCGCCGTGCCGCTGATCATGCTGACAAAGACGATCGTCATCTATGCGCTCTGCCGGATCGCCGGATCGCCTCACAACAGTGCCTTGAAGAATGCTTTCCTGCTTTCGCAAGGCGGCGAGTTCGGCTTCGTCCTGTTCACCGCAGCCGCCGGTGCGTCCGTCTTTCCGGCGACCACTGCGTCACTGCTGATCGCCATCGTCACCATGACCATGGCTTTGACCCCGCTGTTTGCGGCTATTCCCTCCCTCCTGATCGTTCCGGAATCTCGCGAAGAGCTGGAGGAGGATTTCGAGGGCGCCGGCGCTGACGTGTTCATGATCGGCTTTTCGCGGTTCGGCCAGATCGCGGCGCAGATCCTGCTCGCCGGCGGACGCAGCGTGACGATCATCGACCATTCGGCCGATCGCATCCGGCAGGCCTCGCGTTTCGGCTTCCGCATCTACTTCGGCGACGGCACCCGCAAGGACGTGCTTGTGGCCGCCGGGATCGAAAAGGCCAAGATCATCGCCGTGTGCACCCACAAGCCTGAAATCACCGACCGGGTCATCGATCTCATCCAGTCGGAATATCCGGATGCGCGGATTTTTGCCCGTGCCTATGATCGCGTGCATTCGCTTTCGCTGCGGGCTCGCGGCGTGGAATTCGAGCTTCGTGAAACGCTGGAATCGGGCCTGCTGTTCGGACAGCGGACGATCGAGGCGCTCGGTGTACCCGAGAGCGATGCGATCCGCATCACCGAGGATATTCGTGAACGCGATGAGGCGCGACTGCAACTCCAGCAGGTGGAGGGCATCGCTGCCGGGCGTGAAATGCTGCTCAACCAGCCCGTCCAGCCCGAGCCTTTGGTCAAGCCTCGCCAGGAGGCGGCCGAATAAGCGCCATTTCCACGAGAAATTGTTTTTTCGAAATTATATCATCAGATTAAACCGTAATTAATTTTCTCCTGCAATTAAATATAAACCTTGAAATGATTGCGGGAACCGGCTTCCGGTAAAACCTCGCAGGCTTGAGCCGCCGGCTGGCGCGGCTCGACAGACAGCCTGCAGGTTCCTTCTTCAGGTCGATGCCGGCATGCATCAATCACCGAAGTGCCTTTCCGGGGCAGGGAGCCGTAATGAGCGATGCCGCGTCATTCGACGCCATCATGCAATGCAACTTGCTGGAGGTTTTTTGCGAAGCTCTGGGTGCCTCCGTCCTTGTCACCGATAAGCTCGATGAGCTTACCTTTGCAAGCGTGCATCTGCTTCAGCTCTTTCCTGTAGGCGAAAACGCGATCAAGCCGGGCACCCGCGCCCGCGATCTTTATGGCGCGCTGTTCGACGCCGGTTGCCGATTTGATGCGTCGGGTGGCTACAAGGACAAGAAGCGCGAGGACTGGATCGCCGAACGCGTCGCCCGCGCATGGAAGGAACGGGTAGATGTGATCGAGCAGAGCGGCCCGGATCGATGGTTCCGGATTGTCAGCCGCCGGTTCTCGTCCGGCCTGGGCCTGACCGTTATCCATGATGTTTCAGAACATAAGAAGAAGGAACTCCAGTGGCGTACCGAGCATGAACGCGTCCGGATGACCGAGGAAATCCTCGACACGCTGCCGGTGGCGATCGCCATCAAGGACCGCAATCTCAATTTTGCCGCCGTCAATCAGCAATTCTGCAAGATGCTCAAAGCCACGCCGGATACGATCCTGGGGCGCGGTTTAGGGGACATTTTCGAACCTGGGCTGGCGGGCTCACTCGAAGAAGCGGACTGGCATCTGCTCGCAACCGGCGAAGACCGTGAAACCATTATCAAGGTCGATCGGCCGGACGACGCACCAACCAGTTTCCTGCACAGGGCACGGCGGATCGGCAAGGCCGGAAATCACTATATTTCCATGAGTTTCGATGAGTTCTCTGCGGGGCATACGGGCGGACAAACGATTGCCGTTCCCGATTTGACGCTCAAAGTCGGCGATGGAGACGGCATTGCCGCAACGCAAGGGGACGGCACTTCGCTGATTGCGAGCAACAGGAAACTCGAATTGCCGCGCAAGGTCGTTTATGTGAACACCGGCCATTCCGGCTCCGAGATCGTGCCTCTCGCCAGACTGCGGGGCATCGAACTCTGCATCATTCGCAGTGAAAATGAATTCACGGCTTTCCTGCCCGCCGCCAAGGCAGCCGGCCTGTCGCTCGACCTCGTCGTGATCGAGCCGAACGCCGACTTTGCCTTCGCGACCCTATCGGCCAAACATGGCGTTCGTCATCGCATGCTGACGCCCGGTGCCAATGTCATGGACAGCATCATCGATGCCTTCGAGCGCCGCTCGCGGCTTCCTGCCGCGCCACGAGCGATTGCGCCCGCGCCGCAATCCGAGCCCAGTCCGATTGTCACCGGTCTCGATATACTGGCAATCGAGGACAATCCGGTCAACAGCATGGTTCTGGAACAGATCCTGGAAAGCCTCGGGTTGAATTTCCTGATTGTCGGAAGCGGCACGCAGGCGATTGAAAAGATCCCGCAACTCAAGCCGCAGATCGTGCTTGTCGATATCACACTGCCCGACATGGAAATTGGAGACTTCATGCCAGCGCTCGAACCGCTGCTCCGGGAGAATGGCATCAATCCGCCCGTGATCGGTCTGATCACCAAGGACGGCGCCGACCAGCGCCAGATCTGCAAGCAGGCCGGACTGGCGGATTCGATCGCCAAACCCTTGAGCCCGGAAGCAATCGATCGCGCGCTCCGGAAGCATTTGTTTCATGAGCCAGGCTACGGATCTTCATCAACGAAATCTGCCGCCTGAAGCAAATATTTTACGGGTTTCGCTATTTTTTGACTTGTGTCAGAAAAAAGTCACCGCCCCGTGAAAGGCAATTCTTAAGACTTTCGTATCACTCTCGATAGAGGGAAAAAATCAGGCAGGGAATGGGTAGATGACGGTTGCTGACGCGGGACTATCGCCAGCCAGTCAAAGCGAGTTGCATGCGTTGGCATTCACCGACCCCCTGACAGGGCTCGGCAATCGCTACAGGTTGCGCGACAAGCTCAGGCAGTTGATCGCGGAGAGATCCGCCGATCCGGCACCATTTACTGTCGGCATTGCCAATCTCGACGGCTTCAAGCCAATAAACGATCTGTTCGGCCCCTCTTCCGGCGACCAGATCCTCTGCCAGGTTGCGCATCGTCTGAAGGCCTGCATCCCTGACGGCGCGACCGTCGTGCGCTACGACGGCGACGAATTCGCCTTCCTCCTGCCGCTGGTGTTTGAACGCCGCAGTGCCGAGAAGATCGGTACCATGCTGAAGGAAGTCCTCTCCGCGCCCTATGACCTCGGCGACCGCAATGTGCGCCTTTCGGCGTCCTTCGGCTTTGCTATCCATCCTTTCGCCGGCGAAGAATTCGAAGACCTGATCAAGAGCGCCGAAACTGCGCTTTATCGCTCCAAGCGCCGCGGCCGCGGCCAGATCACCGTCTATTCGACCGAAATCGCCGAGCAGATGAAACGGTCCACGCAGCTGGAACAGGCATTGCGCAATGCCATCATTGCCAACGAGGTCGATGTGCATTTCCAGCCGATCGTCGATCTGAAGAACGATACCGTGGTCGGCTTTGAAGCGCTCGCGCGCTGGATCGACAAGGACCTCGGCTTCGTCTCGCCGGCCGTTTTCGTGCCGCTCGCCGAAGAGCGCGGCTTTATCGATGCGCTTTCGGAAACCCTGTTGCGCAAGGCGGCGGAAGCAGCGCTTTCCTGGCCAAGCGAGCTTTTCCTGTCGTTCAACCTTTCGTCGGCGCAACTGATGGACCCATCCACGGCATTCAACATCCTGGCGATCATCAATCGCACGGGCCTGGACCTTCGCCGGCTCGAGCTGGAAATCACCGAGACAGCAATGATGACCGATCCGGATACGGCGCAGAAGATCGTGACCGAACTCCGGGCCGCCGGCGTGCGGATTTCACTCGACGACTTCGGCACGGGGCAATCGAGCCTTAGCCGTCTCAGGGATTTTGCCTTCGACAAGGTCAAGATCGACCGCGCTTTCGTCTGCCGCATCACCACCGATACCGCCTCGGACCACATCGTCAACGCGATCATCACCATGTGCCGGGGTCTGGAACTCGAAGTGGTGGCCGAGGGCATCGAGGATTTCACCGAGGCGCTAAGGCTGAAGGAGCTTGGCTGCGGCATGGGCCAGGGCTATTTCTACGGCCGCCCGGTGGATGCCGCAGCCACGCTCGATTACATCGCGCGGAAATATATCGACTGCGACAGCGATGACGGCCGGCAGGTCATGACCGGCTGATCCGGCCTGCATCCGATCCTGCCGCTGTTGTCATATGGTCTTAGACGCTCAATTACTGCGTGTTTCGAAGTCCATCGTCGTGCGGCCATGAGTTGTCCGCGTCGTATTTGAGAAACCTTGCTCATAGCGAACTTGACCGCTGACCTTCACGCAGGTGCCGGTGCCGGGGACTGGCACGAAGCCGGTGCCATAAGCATCACAGGTGTTGACGGGCTGCATGTCCAGCGATTGCAGCGGATCAGCGACGACTGCGTCACCAGCCTGTGCGCCGGCTGCGATTGTCAAAGCTGCAGTGGAGCCGAGGATAAGGCCCATGATGTTCATTGCCGACCCCTGGTTGGACATTCCTGAAACGGAAATATCCGCTGGAATAAGGCAATCTGATGGTGGAGGATGCTAAACTCCATTCGTTTCACACCAGTCCGTGATGGCCGGCACCCTGCGCCACCAGCCAGTCCCGTACCTTTCGCGCCGGCAGGCTGAGTTCGCGCGATTTCGGCCAGACGACGTAAAAGGCGGCGCCGGTCTCAAGCACATGATTGCCGACAGCCACCAGCGCGCCGGATTTCATCTGCGCGTCGATCAGATGCAGCCAGCCGAGTGCGATCCCCTCGCCCGCCAGCACCGCCTGGATTACCAGCACATAGTCGTTGATGATCAGCGGACGATAGGGCTTGATATAGCCGACGCCGGCGCTCTCGAACCACTCTTTCCAATTGCAGGCTTCGCGCACCGGCTCTTCCAGGTGGATGAGTCTGAGATCGATCATCTCCGCCAGTTTCGGCCGCCTGCCGAGCGCCTCGACGAATGCCGGGCTGGCCACCGCGTTGACCACTTCCGGCGCCAGCATTGCCGCGTGATACTGCGGCCATTCCAACGGGTCGCCGCCGCGAATGCCGAGCGGGATCGCCTCTTCCTCAAGATCGAGATCGCGCACCGAGGTCTGGATTCGCAGGTCGATTTCCGGAAGATCGTCCCGCAACCTGGTGATGCGCGGCAGCATCCACATCGAGGCAAACGCGGTCGAGGCGGCAAGCGTCACATTGGTCTCGCGGCCCTTGGCGCGGATCGTCTCGGCCGATTTCTGGATGCGGGCGAGCCCGGCTGAAACATCGGCATGAAAACGGGCGCCCGCCTCGGTGAGCGCGACATTGCGGTGGTTACGGTGGAAGAGCGGCACGCCAAGCTGATCTTCCATGGCTCGCACCGCGTAGGAAACGGCGGCCTGCGTCATGCCGAGTTCTTCGGCGGCACGGGTGAAATTCTCATGCCGCCCGGCGGCCTCGAAAACGATCAGGGAAGAGGCCGACGGCAACAGTCGCTTGAAGTTATGCATAAGCCCAGCTTATAGGTTTCCCCGAAAAATTAGAAGGATACAGCGGAAAAAATCAGCGCTACTCTCCTGCCAACCACAGGGGAGCTTATGCCATGACCGTTGCCGCCGATGATGTCGTTGTTGCGAACGTTCCAACGCGGCGCGAGCGGGGCAAGCGCCGCGATCCCGCCGCCAAGCCGCTGGGCGTGCCCTATATCGTCAGGAATATCCCGACCTACGACATTCTTGGCGAGGAAGGCCTGCAGCGGATCGAGACGACCGGTGACCGGATACTCGCCGAGATCGGCATCGAATTCCGCGACGATCCGGCGACCATAGAACTCTGGAAGAAAGCCGGCGCCAAGGTCGAAGGCCTGCTGGTGAAGTTCGAGTCTGGCATGCTGCGCGAGATCCTGAAATCGGCGCCGTCAACGTTCACCCAGCATGCGCGGAATCCGGCGCAGAGTGTGGAGATCGGCGGCAAGTCCGTGGTGTTCTCCCCCGCTTACGGATCGCCCTTCGTGATGGATCTCGACAAGGGCCGACGCTACGGCACGATCGAGGATTTCCAGAACTTCATCAAGCTCGCGCAGTCGAGCCCCTGGCTGCATCATTCCGGAGGCACGATCTGCGAACCGGTCGACCTGCCGGTCAATAAGCGCCATCTCGACATGGTCTACAGCCATATAAAATATTCCGATCGTGCCTTCATGGGCTCGGTAACCGCCGAAAGCCGCGCCGAGGATTCGATCGATATGGCGCGCATCGTCTTCGGCCGCGATTTCGTTGACCAGAATTGCGTCATCCTTGGCAATGTCAACGTCAATTCGCCGCTCGTGTGGGACGGCACGATGACCAAGGCGGCGCGCGCCTATGCCCGCGCCAATCAGGCGGCGGTGATCGTTCCCTTCATCCTCGGCGGCGCGATGGGTCCGGTGACCAATGCCGGCGCGATCGCCCAGAGCTACGCCGAGACCATGGCCGGCTGCGCGCTGACGCAGCTGGAGCGCAAGGGCGCTCCGGTGATTTTCGGCAATTTCCTGTCGTCGATGTCGCTCCGCTCCGGCTCGCCGACTTTCGGTACCCCCGAGCCCGCGATCGGTTCGATGGTAGTGGGGCAACTGGCGCGGCGGCTCGGTCTGCCGCTCCGGTGTGCCGGCAATTTCTCCAATTCGAAACTGCCAGATGCGCAGGCCATGCAGGAAGGCGTGATGTCGATGTTGTCGGCCGTGCATTGCGGCGCCAATTTCATCCTGCATTCGGCCGGCTTCCTCGATGGCCTGCTTGCCATGTCCTATGAGAAATTCGTGATGGATGCCGATCTCTGCGGCGCGCTGCATGCATACCTCAAGGGTGTGGAATTCGACGACAACGCACTGGCCTTCGACGCTTTCGAGGAAGTTGGCCCCGGCAGCCATTTTCTCGGCAGCCAGCACACGCTGCGCAACTATCAGACCGCCTTTTGGGATACCGAACTCTCCGACAACGAACCGTTCGAGAAATGGAGCGACGAAGGCGGCTCGACCGACATGGCGACCCGCGCCAACAAGAAATGGAAGCGGACGCTGGCCGAATACCAGGCGCCGCCTTTGGACATCGCCATTGATGATGAATTGCAGGATTATATGAACCGCAAGAAGGCCGATGTGGCGGATGCCTGGCATTGAGAGTGATCAGCATGAAAAGTCACCCAGTGCCTGACATCTCCAACGACCCCCTCCTCCAGCCCTACCAGCTCAAGCACCTGACGCTCAAGAACCGCATCATGTCGACGGCGCATGAGCCGGCCTATTCCGATGACGGCATGCCCAAGGATCGCTACCGGCTCTACCATCTGGAAAAAGCCAAGGGCGGTATCGCCATGACCATGACGGCGGGTTCAGCGAGCGTTGCACCGGATTCGCCTCCCGCGTTCGGCAACCTGCTCGCCTACAAGGACGAGATCGTGCCGTGGCTGAAGAAGCTTACCGACGACTGTCATGAGCACGATTGCGCCGTGATGATCCAGCTTACCCATCTCGGCCGCCGCACCGGCTGGAACAAGGGCGACTGGCTGCCGGTGCTGGCCCCCTCGCCCGTGCGCGAGCCGGCGCACCGCGCATTCCCCAAGGAGATCGAGGACTGGGATATCGAACGGATCATCGGCGATTATGCCGATGCCGCCGAGCGCATGCAGGCCGCGGGCCTCGACGGCATCGAATTCGAGGCCTATGGCCATCTGATGGACCAGTTCTGGTCGCCCGCCACCAACAGGCGCAACGACGAATTCGGCGGCACGTTGGAGAACCGCATGCGCTTCTCCAACGTGGTGGTTGACGCGGTGCGCAAGCGCGTCGGGCCGGACTTCATCGTCGGTATGCGGCTGGTGGCGGACGAGAACTGGGAACAGGGACTGTCCAAGGAGGACGGCATCGAGATCGCCCGGCGGTTCGCGGCCTCCGGCAAGATCGATTTCCTCAACATCATCCGCGGCCATATCGAGCACGATGCCGAACTCAACGAGGTTATCCCGATCCAGGGCATGCGCTCGGCCCCGCATCTGGATTTCGCCGGCGAGGTCCGGTCGATCACCAAATTCCCGGTTTTTCATGCCGCCCGCATCGCCGATGTCGCGACCGCCCGGCATGCGATCGCCGAGGGCAAGCTCGATATGGTCGGCATGACCCGCGCCCATATCGCCGATCCGCATATCGTCAACAAGATCAGAGCCGGACGCGAGGCCGAGATCCGGCCTTGCGTCGGCGCGACCTATTGCCTTGATCGAATTTACGAGGGCGGCGAAGCGCTCTGCATCCACAATGCGGCGACCGGCCGCGAGGGCCTGATCCCGCATATCATCCCGAAATCCGAAGGCGCCAAGCGCAAGGCGCTGGTGATCGGCGCGGGTCCCGCAGGTCTGGAGGCCGCGCGCGTGCTGGCTTCGCGTGGCCATCAGGTCGAAGTGCTCGAAGCGATGGGCGAGGCCGGCGGGCAGATCAACCTGCTTGCCCGCAATCCGCGCCGCAAGGAGATGATCGGCATCATCGACTGGCGCGTGGAAGAGCTCCGACGGCTCGGTGTTCCCATCCATTTCAACACCTATGCCGAGGAAGACGACATTCTTTCCCGCGATGCCGATCTGGTGGTTGTGGCGACCGGCGGCATGCCGCAGTCGCCATCGCTCTCAGAAGGCGGCGATCTGGTGGTGTCGAGCTGGGATATCATCGCCGGCACCGTCAAGCCGGAAGGCCCGGTGCTGCTGTTCGACGACAACGGCGCCCATCCCGGCATGACGGCGGCGGAGATGATCGCCAATCAGGGCATAGAGCTCGAACTGGTTTCTCCTGAGCGGTTCTTCGCCCCGGAAATGGGCGGCATGAACCACGTGCCCTATGCCCGCGCCTTCGCAAGACCGAATGTACGGGTGACGATCAACACAAGGCTGCTTGGCGTCCGGCGCGACGGCAATAGCCTGATCGCTACGCTTGGCTCGGATTTCGATAAAGCAGTCCGGCAGGAACGCCGCGTCGCGCAGGTGGTGGTCGAACATGCGACGGAAGCCAATGACGGCCTATACAAGGCACTGAAGCCGCACGCGAAAAATCTCGGCGCGGTCGATTACAAGGCGCTGATCGCCCGGCAGTATCCGATCGAGATGCGTCACCCGGACGGCAAGTTCGACCTGATCCGCATCGGCGACGCGGTATCCAGCCGCAACATCCATGCGAGTATCTATGAGGCGCTGAGGATCATGTCGCTGCTGTAACGGCATCATTCACGCGGCTTACAGGAGGTTCAAGATTTCTCATGGGATTTTTGGCTGGCCTTGGGTTATGTACTTCGTAATACCCCCTCTGTCGCTTCGCGACATCTCCCCCGCAAGGGGGAGAATAGAAACTCGCGACGCTTTCCCTCCACGGTAGCTGGGTTGAATCAGTGGCGAGATGACAAAGCGGGCCTCTGCTCTCCCCCTTTTGGGGGAGATGTCGCGGAGCGACAGAGGGGGTGCCGAATGAACGACCGGTCAGGATTCCATCGCATGAATTTCATCGAAAGCCTCAGCCCGCAATCGCGCCTTGCGCCCGAAAGCGGCATTGTAGAGATCTTCAACTATGCCCGCAATCGCGAGGGGCTGATCCCGCTCTGGGTCGGTGAAGGCGACAGTCCGACACCGCAGTTCATCCGCGATGCGGCGATCGCCTCGCTGAATGCCGGCGACACGTTCTACACCTATCAGCGCGGCATTCCCGATCTCCGCCGGGCGCTTTCCGATTACTACGCACGGCATCTTGGCAAGCGCCTGCCACCAGAGCATTTCTACGCGGTCGGCTCCGGCATGCATGCGATCAAGCTGTCGATCGAGGCGGTCGCGGCACCGGGCGACGAGGTGGTCTATCTCACTCCGGCATGGCCGAATTTCGCCGCCGCGATCGAAGTGTCCGGCGCGCGCGCAGTGCCGGCCGTGCTCGATTTCGTCAATGGCAAATGGAGCCTCGACATCGGCAGGATCGCCGCCGCGATCACGCCAAAGACCAAAGCGCTGTTCATCAATTCGCCCTCCAATCCGACCGGCTGGACGGCGACATATGACGATCTCCGCGAGATCCTGGCGCTTGCCCGCCAGCACAATCTCTGGATCATCGCCGACGAGATTTATGCGCTCTATTACTACCCGGGCGGCCGGGCGCCTTCTTTCCTCGACATAGCCGAGCCCGACGACAAGATGCTGTTCGTCAATTCCTTCTCAAAGAACTGGTCGATGACCGGCTGGCGGATCGGCTGGATCGTCGCACCGCCGGAACTCGGCCAGGTGATCGAGAACCTGGTGCAGTATTCCAACTCGGGCGTGCCGGAATTCATCCAGAAGGGTGCGCTCGTCGCGCTCGACCAGGGCGACGACGTGATCCGCGAGAATTTCGGCAAGGCGCTGGCCTCGCGCGACATCCTTTGCGATACGCTGATCGCCACCAACCGCGTCGAGACGCTGAAGCCGGACGGCGCGCTCTATGCATTCCTGAAGATCGACGGCGTGACGGATGCTCGGAAGACTGCCTTCGACATCGTCGATAAGGCCGGCGTCGGCCTTGCACCCGGCACGGCCTTCGGCCCCGGCGGCGAAGCCTTCATGCGCGCCTGCTTCCTGCGCGATCCGGCCCAGGTACGTGTGGCGGCCGAGCGGCTGGCGGACTTTATCCAGAAGATGTGAGCCAATCTTAATTTCTCCACTTTAGAGCCTTTCATTGTTAGATGGAAACGTTCTGCCGGAGCAGATTTTCGTCAGGACAAAGGCGTCGGCCGAACTGCGGTAGACAGACGTACCGTCGAGGCCGCCGCCGAAGGTCATGGCAGAAAGATGCCCGGCCCTCCGGGTTGGCTGAAGCGGGCCGGCTGAGCCAACAGAACTGTTTCCATCTAACGATGAAAGGCCCGCGAAAGCTTCACCGGCCAGAATTGCCGAATGTCATCCCGCTCGCGCGGGCTCGATTCGGCGTTTTATGGGGAAGCTATGAAGGCGGTCATTCTGGCAGGTGGACTCGGCTCTCGGTTAGCCGAAGAGACGCAGACGCGCCCTAAGCCGATGGTCGAGATCGGTTCACGGCCGATCCTCTGGCATATCATGAAGGTCTATTACGCCCATGGCATCCGCGACTTCGTGATCTGCTGCGGTTTCAAGGGCTATATGATCAAGGAATATTTCGCCAATTACGGACTGCACATGTCCGACATTACCTTCGATCTTGCCGCCAACCGCCTTGAATTCCATCGGCAGAACGCCGAGGCCTGGCGGGTGACGCTGGTCGATACCGGCGAGAATTCGATGACCGGGGGACGGCTCAAGCGCGTCGCCAACTATCTCGATCCGGATGAGGATTTCTGCTTCACCTATGGCGACGGCGTGTCCGACATCGATATCTCCAAGACGATCGCCTTTCATCGCGAACATGGAAAGCTGGCGACGATAACGGCGGTGCGCCCGCCCGCCCGTTTCGGGGCATTGCGTTTCGAGGGCAATGACGTCACCGGCTTCGTCGAGAAGCCGGAAGGCGAAGGCGGCTTCATCAATGGCGGCTTCTTCGTGCTCAATCCCAGCATTATCAGCAGGATTGAAGGCGATGGTACCAGTTTTGAAGGCGAGCCGCTGACAAGCCTCGCACGGGACGGCCAGCTCAAGGCCTGGTTCCATGAGGGCTTCTGGCAGCCGATGGATACGCTGCGGGACAAGATACAGCTTGAAAATCTCTGGGCGTCGGGAAGCCCGCCCTGGAAAGTGTGGTGAACATGCAGAATTTCTGGCACGACAAACGCGTCCTGATCACAGGCCATACAGGCTTCAAGGGCGCTTGGCTGTCACTCTGGCTCAGCCGGCTCGGCGCGGACGTGCACGGCCTGGCCTTGCACCCCGAAGGCGACCGCCCGTCGCTGCACCGCTTCCTCGTCTATGCGCGGGGCGACGGCAGCGACATCATCGATATCCGTGACCGGTTCGCCGTCCAGAACCGCGTGCTCAAGGTGAAGCCCGAGATCGTCTTCCATCTCGCGGCTCAGCCGCTGGTCCGTGCGGGCTATCGCGAACCGGTGGAAACCTTCGAGACCAACGTGCAGGGCACGGTCAACCTGCTGGATTCGTTGCGGGCCGCCCAGGATATCCGCTCGATCGTCATCGTCACGACCGATAAGGTCTATGAGAACGCCGAGCTTGCGAAGCCTTTCCGGGAAACCGACGCGCTCGGCGGCCATGATCCCTACAGCGCCTCGAAAGCTGCCGCCGATATCGTCACGGCCAGCTATCGCCGCTCGTTCTTCCAGCCGCGTGGCGTCGGCATTGCCACTGCCCGCGCGGGCAACGTCATCGGCGGCGGTGACTGGGCGGAAGACCGGCTGATCCCGGATGCCATTCGCGCGCTGGAGACCGGCCGGCCGCTCGAAATCCGCAGGCCCGAGTCGGTCCGGCCATGGCAGCACGTGCTCGAGCCGCTTTGGGGCTATATGCTGCTCGCCGAAATGCTGTGGCACGTACCTGATGCCGGCCCCTCTTATAATTTCGGGCCCGATCCGGCCAGCACGACATCCGTCCGGCAGTTGCTGGAACGCTCAGCCGCGCATTTCGATACATGGGATTTTGTCTGGGGTGAGAATGATTCGGGCCCGCATGAGGCCGGCTTCCTGACGCTGGACAGTTCCAAGGCCGCGCGCGAGCTGGCATACGAGCCGCGCTTCTCGCTTGACGAGACGATCGCCCGCACATGGAGCTGGTACAAGGGACTGCATGCGGGCTACCTCGCCCGCGAGCTTTGCCTTGCCGATATCGATGCCTTCGAAACGATGATCGCGGAAATGCCAGAGGCGGCACGCGCGTGAGCGGAAGATTCCAGGCCAGCCGCACGCCGATCGATGGCCTCATCCTGCTGAAGCGCCAGCGGCTCGCCGATGCGCGCGGTCATCTGAGCCGGCTGTTCGATGCCGAGGGCATGGCAGGCTTCGGATGGAACGCGGGCATCGCCCAGGTCAACGAAACCGTGACCATGGCCAAGGGGACCGTGCGCGGCTTCCATTTCCAGCGCCCGCCATATGCGGAGGCCAAGCTCGTGACCTGCCTGCGCGGTGCGGTGCTCGATGTCGCGGTCGATATCCGCAAGGGATCGCCGACCTTCCTCTGGCATTATGCCGCCGAGCTTTCCGAAGAGAACATGCAATCGCTGTTGATTCCGGAGGGGCTCGCGCATGGTTTCCAGGCGCTGACCGACGATGTGCAACTGCTCTATGCGCATTCCGCGCCCTATCGCGCCGAAGTCGAGGGCGGACTTAATCCACTCGATCCGACGCTCAATATTTCCTGGCCACTGCCGGCCGAGCACCTGTCGCCGCGCGACCAGAACCACCCCCTGATCGATGCGCGCTACGAAGGATTCGCTCCATGATATGCCGCCATTGCGGACAGGAGGATTTCTGGCCGTTCCTCGATCTCGGTACCGCGCCACCGTCCAATTCCTATCTGGCGGCAGATGCGCTGGCGGCCCCGGAACTCTGGTATCCCTTGGTCATTCGCACCTGTGCCCGTTGCCTGTTGACGCAGACGGAGGATTTCGCATCCCGCGAAACGTTCTTTTCCGACAGCTACGCCTATTTCAGTTCGTTTTCCACGTCATGGGTCAATCACGCCAAGGCCTATGTCGAGGCGATGGTCTTACGATACGAACTCGGCGCCAATTCCCGCATCGTCGAGATCGCCGCCAATGACGGCTATCTGCTGCAGTTCGCCAGACAGCATGGAATCCAGTGCCTCGGAGTCGAGCCGACCGCCAGCACGGCTGCCGCCGCGCGCGACAAGGGCATCGAGATCGTCGAGGAGTTCTTCGGCGTCGGCTTGGCCGAACAACTGGTTGCCGCGGGCTGGCAGGCCGATCTCACGGCTGCCAACAACGTGCTGGCGCATGTGCCTGACATCAACGATTTCGTGGCGGGCTTTGCCATCCTGCTCAAACCGGAAGGCGTGGCAACCTTCGAATTCCCACACCTGCTCAACATGGTCGCGGAGAGCCAGTTCGACACCGCCTATCACGAACACTACTCCTATCTGTCATTGACGTCGGTGAGCCGCATCTTCGCAGCGAACGGCCTGAAGGTATTCGATGTCGAAACGACGCCCTGGCATGGCGGCAGCCTGCGGGTGTTCGCGGCGCGTGCCGATGCGCAATCAAGGCCCGAGCAAGCGTCGGTCGCTACTTTGCTTAAGGCTGAGCGCAAGGCCGGGATTGCGGACAAAGGGTTTTATGCGGCATTCCAGGCGCGTGCGCGGCGGGTGCGGAATGAATTCGTGTCATACCTGATCGAATGCGAACGCCAAGGCCTGAAAGTTGCCGCATACGGCGCGGCTGCCAAGGGCAACACGCTGTTGAACTTCGCCGGCATAAAGTCCGATCTCATCGCCTTCGTTGCGGACAAGAACCCGGCAAAACAAGGGCTCTTCCTCCCCGGAAGCCGTATTCCGGTCGTCGACGAACAACGGCTCCGGGCCGAGAAACCAGATAGAGTTGTGATCCTGCCATGGAATATACAGACCGAAATCATCAACCAGCTTTCGTATATCAGAGACTGGGGTGGGAAGTTCTTGACAGCCATTCCGACACTGCGGGAACACTGATTGCCAAGCGCACGGCCGACAGCACGCTGATCGGCCCATCGCTACCGGTCATCGTGGCGGATGTACCGGTTTCCGGGCCAAGACCAGCGACCAATGACTGATGGACTGAAATTATCGATCTGCGTTCCCTCGCGTAACCGCCAGGAGACGTTCCAGCAGACCGTGCGCGATCTGATCGCCAATTCACGACCGGATATCGAATTCGTCTTTGCCGACAACTCGGACGATCCAGCTGTAATGAACGATTTCATGGCCGGCATGTCCGACCCGAGAATCCGCTATCTTCCAGCGCCGCCCGAGACCCTGCCGATGCAGGACAACTGGGAGAGGTCGATGGCGGCGGCGACCGGCGACTGGATCATCTTCATCGGCGACGATGACTATGTCGATCCGGATGCGATGGACGTCATCCGTGAAACCGTCAGCAGACGGCAGGAAACGGAAGCAATCGGCTGGAGCCGACTGAGCTTCAAATGGCCGGACTACCGGCCATACGCCGGCAACTTCAACCTGTCGCTCAAGAACGAGGTGAAGCATGCCGACCGGGTGTCGCTGTTCAGGCGTATGTTCCAATGGGAGGAAGCATCGAATGTGCCGGCATCACCGTTCACGGTCTATCATGGCGCCGTCTCCCGAAAGGCAATGGAAAATATTCGCAAGCTCTATGGAGGCCGCTACTTCGAACATCCGACCGTGGACTTCGATTGCGGTTCCAAACTGCTGTTTGCAGCCAGGCATTTCGTTTTCGTCAGCCGACCGCTTTCCGTTCTCGGAGCAACGGCGAAAAGCAATTCCGCAGCCATCGGACGGTTTGCGAAGGCGCTCGAAATCTACGAGAATTTCGTCCGTGAGAAGGGCAACGCCTTTGAATCCGGCGATGCGATGCAGGACTTTCCTTTCAAGTCCAATCTCGGCACAGCGTCATCGATCCTCTCCGCGCAACATTGGTTCAAGAGCAAATACGGCATCCGCGTAGATGGATGGGAGGCGAATTTTGTCAAGGCGCTGGCCAAGGATTGCAGCCGTGCAATCGACAGAAACGATTTCGACCTTCATGTTGAACTCTGCCGGCGCGCGATTACCCGCTTCGAGGACGGGAAATACCTCGATGCTTTTGTACCGCGATTCACAGGCGCCAGCGCCGGTATTTTCACGGGCCTGATGAACAACAGTCTGCATATCGACGAGCGCATCGGCGACTGCCAGACGCCCGCCGAGCTCTATGCGCTCGTCCAGGCAATGATCGAACCGATGTCGGCATTGAAATTCAATCTCGAACAGCAGCGCCTCGTCGCGGCATGACTTCGGTCACGCGCCTGCCTACAGTTTCACATAAGGCTTCGCCTTTACGTTCCGCATAACGGAGCTTGATCATGCTGGCCAATTCGCCTGTTCTTTCCATCTGCGTGCCCTCGCGCAACCGGCAAAAATATTTTCAGGAGACCATCAAGGGCCTCGTCGCATCCTCGCGGATGGATGTGGAATTCGTGTTCGTCGACAATTCCGACGATCCCACGATGATGGATGCCTTTATCACGCCCTACCTCGCCGATCCGCGCATCACCTATATCCCGAGCGGCGAGAAAGTCCGCCCCATGGTGGAGAACTGGGAGGTCGCGGCAACCGCCACGCGCGGACAGTGGGTGGCGTTTATCGGCGACGACGACTACGTGGATCCGGATGCCGCCGGCCTGCTGAAGAGGATCGCGGCTGCCGAGCCCGATGTCGATGCGGTCGACTGGGCCAAGATCAATTATAACTGGCCCGATGAAAGCCGCAGGCCGGCACCGCAAGCAATCCCGCTGCAAACGGAAATCACCCGGATACCGAAATCGCTGCTCAAACAGCGTGCGTTCCAATGGCAGTCCGCGAAACAGACGCTGGTCAGCGGCTTTTCCATCTATCACAGCGCCATTTCACGGCGGCTGCTCGATCGCATCCGCCAGGCCTATTCGGGCCGCTTCTTCGAGCATCCGATCGTCGACTATGACAGCGCTCTGAAGAACATCATGCTTGGCGAGAAATTCGTCCATGTCCGCCGGCCGCTGTCGGTGCTCGGCGTCTGCCCGCTGAGCAACAGCGCCTCACTCGGCAACCGGGATGCTGCAGACAAGATACAGAAGGCGTTTCACCAGGAACACGCGGTCCCCATGGATGCGTGGGACTGCTACAAGGACTATCCTTTCACGTCCCGGCACGGCGTCACCGCCTGCATCGGCATGGTCCATCACTGGTTCGCCAAGACCTATGGATATGATTTCTCGGGCTTCGAGGTCAATTTCGTCGAGGCTTGCGCCATCCAGTGCAACCAGTCAGTCAATCCCGAGCAGTTCAAGCTTTATGCCGATGACTACCGGCAGGCCTTTCGTTCCTGGAAGGGCGGCAAATATCTCAAATATTTCAAACCGGAATTCAAGCCGAAGGCTGCCGAGACCGACTTTACCGGCTACTGGGAGCCGGACCTGTTCGTCATGGAAAGAAATACCTTCAGCGAAACGGCAACCGACTTCTACCGGATGGTGTCAGGCTTCCTGACGCCGGTCGAGGCCATGACCGTGGATTTTGACAGCCATCGTGTCAATCAAACCGTTCGCGGCGCATTCCGGGATATCAAACGCGCCGCCAATGGTCACCGGTAGGCTGGCCGACCAGCCAGCCCACTCATAGCCGGCGCAGGAACCCGTCCGGCGAGGCGGTAATGGCGATCTTGTGCTCGATCGCGTGGTCGATCTCCAATATCAGCTTCTCGCCATCGCGGCCGTTGCGGCCCTCATTGGTCAAGCGCTTCATATATTCCCAGACCGCCGTCTTGGGATTGTCACCCTTGCCCCAGGGACGGTCGTTGCACATCTCGTTCGGCAAGTCCTCGACGCCGGTATCCCAGACGACGCAATAGGAGCCCTTGGTAACAAAAGGCGCGTAGAGCTCCAGCTCCTGCAGAACATGCTCGTGCGTATGGTTGGAATCGAGGAACACCATGACGCGGTTGTAGCCTTCAGCATGTGCCGCGATCTGCTCCATGACTTCGGGCGCCACCGAAGAGCCTTCGATCAGATGGATCTTGTGGCGCATCGGATGGGCGTCGATCGCGGTTCGATTGTGCGGGCGGATATCGATATCGACGCCGACCACCTTGCGGCGGCTGGCTCTCGGATCAAGCATCGTGCCCGACATGACGGCATCGCAATAGTCGAGCATGGCCAGCATCGAGGCGCTGGTGACCAGCGAGCCGCCATGGGCAATACCCGTTTCGATGATCAGGTCGGGACGGCAGGACCAGATGAGTTCCTGGATAGCGTAGAGATCCTGCGGCACCTGGATGACAGGCCGGCCAAGCCAGGTGAAATTCTGCGCATAGCCGTGACGGATGGATTCGCGCACCCAGATATTGGAAAGGCCGATGAAATCACGGTCCTCGCCGATGCCCCTGATGTTGCTGGCCACCAGTTGGCGGAAATGTTCGACTGGATCCATTGGTATTCTCCCTTTCAAGCATCGACCCAGGCATAGAGCACCGTCTCCATGAACTGCGGCGAGTGATGGCGCAGCGCGAAACGATAGCCCGGCACGAGCGATTTCAAATATTGGCTGATCACCGGAATATCCGATGGATAGTGGTAAACGCAAATGGCGAGTTTCGGGCGGAACCTGCGGATGGTCTCGGCCGCGCCACGCAGCAACGGCATTTCCATGCCTTCGACGTCGGCTTTCAGGAATGTGATCCCCTCGCCTGCAAGAAAGCCATCGAGCGTCTCGATGCGGATCTGCAGGTCGCCGGTCTTCTCCAGCGCAAGGCTGGTCATCTGCCCGCTCTGGCTTTCGGCCATGGCAATGGTGGCTGCCTCACCGAGCGCCGCCGGGACAAGCGCAATCTGCTCGTCATTGAGCGCCCATTCCGCCTGCAGTCTGCGAATCCGCGTTGTCAGGGCGTCGAACTGCTTCGGACCGGGTTCGAAGGCAATGGCCTTCCGGAAGATGCCGTATTGCGCCCAGATGAAGCGTTCGAGACTGTCGCCGACATAGGCACCGGCATCGACAAAGGTTTCCTTCTCGATCCCCGAAAACGGCGGCAGGCAGAAATACTGGTCCTTCTCACAGACCCTTGCGACATGCTGCCGGTCACCCGTCAGCATCGTCATCATCACGGCCCGCAGCACCGCGCGGGAACGCTCGTCATCGAGTTGCGTGTCATGAATGTCACGAAAGGCCTCCAGATCCCGCGCCACATAGAAGGCGTCGCAGGAGACATGCGCGACCCCAAGCGCGTCAAGCCGCGCCGAAATCGGCAGCACCGCGTGCCGGGCGGAAATGAATACGAAATCGGGCTTTTCCGTCTCGATCATATCCACGGCGTGAACCGGCACGCTTTCGACGCTTGTGCCGACCAGAGCAGGATTTCCGTCGTAGCAAAGGTCGATGCGGATTCCACTGGCGAGCAGATCCGGCAGAACCCAGCGGCCAAGGAAACCCATGCCGTAAAGTGCCGCCGGCATCTCACCGGCAATCACGGCCGCAGGCACCGACGCAATGACCTCACCCGCCCGGGCAGCGATCGCTTCGAACTCACCGGTCATCCTCGTGCCCTCTCGGCGGGAATGGCATAGATCACCGCGCTCGTGCCGCAATAGCTGTGAAGACGGAAGAGAAACCGGTAATTCTGCAGCGTCTTCATCAGCCAGAGCGGCGTTCGCCATATGCCGTCGTCATTGTGATAGACGGTGGCGACGACGATCGGGCGGTCTTTCAGCAATGTCTGCCGCGCACCTTTCAACGCTTCCAGTTCAAAGCCTTCGAGATGCAGCTTGAGGAAGGTTGGAGCCAGCCCGAGATGATCGATCGACTGCACCTTCCGTTCGCTGCGACCTGTTGTGGAAACCTGCGAGGCATAGCCAAGGCCATCATGAAAAGTTGCCGTTCCGGCCGCAGCCCCCAGCACGCAGTCGAGAACCTCAGGCTTCCTGCCGGCGCTATCGGGCCAATGTTCGTCAATCGTGGCCAACAGAATATCGGCGTTGGCTCCATCCGGCTCGATCGCGACGATCCGGCTCCATTGTCCCTGCATCAGATCGGAGAATTTCGCCGTGACGCCGCCATGGTGGGCACCGCCATCGACTAACACTTCCCGATCTGTCATTACCGAGAGAATTTCCGGGATGAAGAACCGATCGTCGATCGTCACCGGCGCAGTCTCGAAAATCCACTCTTCCCGCAAGCGGCGCCAGGCAAGGAACGCCAGATAGTGCGCGCGGGAGATGTCGTCGCTCCAGCCTTCCAGCACATGTCTGGCCATGGCGCGGTCATTTCTGTCGAACTCCACGGCAAACCAGCCGTTGGAGAGCGGATGAATATGGCGGAAATTCTCGGCGAAATCATAGAAGGCCATGACATGCTCAAAGCCCTGGGCGAGCAGTTTCGATTCGATTGGCACATAGGGCGCCAGCACCACCGAAACCAGCAGCAGATGGCTTCTCTTCAGCGCCTCCGGCACTTCGTCGGGGTGATAGAGCGTCATCCCTTTCCATTCGGGATTCTCCCGCAATGCAGCCGCGTTGCGGTCGACGACGAAGTCGAAATCGTGCCAGACGCCCCTGAGGAAATCGCGCGCCAGGCGGCCGAGATTGCCAGCGCCATACAGTGCCAGCGGCCTGTCTTTCGGCACCGGCGGAAATTCCGGTGTAGCCTGGGTTATTTCATCGAGCAGATCCAGCGATTGCGGAATCGCGGGCAACACCTCGAAGTGCCGGGCGACATGACGTCCAGCATCCAAATCCCGCTCTGCTGCCACTTGCGGCATCGATCCCCGAATCTCTTAATATTTCCAAAACAGGATTATTCCAGTTACGCTTGCCTGTAGCTAATCTTCTGGCTAATCGAGCGGCAAATCGGCCGAGAGGAGCGTATTTTCGATGGCGACTATTCTGCTCACCGGCGCATCCGGCTTTGTCGGCCGCCAGATCGCCAAGGCTTTGTACAGGCAGGGGCATGGCCTGAAGATGGTCCTTCGCCCGGGCGGACTGGTTCGGAGTGGCTTTTCAGCAGACGGTGTGAACGTGGTCGAGACCACCGATCTATTCGCTGAAGATTCCGACTGGTGGGCCCGTCACCTTGAAGGTGTCGACTGCGTCATCCACTCCGCCTGGTATGTGGAGCCGGGTAAATATCTCGATTCACCTGCCAATATCGATTGCGCAATCGGAACGCTGGCGATGGCAGACGCGGCGATCCGTGCCGGTGTGCGACATTTCATCGGCATCGGCACCTGTTTTGAATACCGCCTGCCGAATGCCGAGATCACCGCCCAGTCAGAGCTTGGCCCTGTTACCCTCTATGCGGCAGCCAAGCTTGCACTCTACCAGATGCTGGATCGCCGCTTTGCCGGAAGTGGCGTGATTTTCACTTGGGCGCGGCTCTTCTACCTGTTCGGCGAAGGCGAGCATCCGGCACGGCTGTTCCCGACACTTCACCGCAAACTGTCGGCCGGCGAACCCATGCTGCTGTCTTCGGGTGACAAGATCCGTGATTTCCTCGATGTCGCGATCGCGGGTGAACTCATTGCGACGCTTGCTCAGACCGGGCAGGCGGGCGTCGCCAATATCTGCTCCGGCCGCCCGGTGACGATCCGCGATATCGCGCTTGAGATTGCCGATATCCACGGCCGGCGCGATCTGCTGGAATTCGGCACGGCAACAGTGCATCCCCGCGATCCGGCCGCGGTCGCCGGCCAAAGCAATGTGCTGCCTGCAAAATGACAAAAGCCTGCCGGATCGCGCCGGCAGGCTCTGCAACCGCATATTGTTTTGTTACTGCGCGCGGCGGGCGTCGATCGAAATCGAACCTGCTCCAAAAGCCGCGAGAACTAGGAAGCCGCCGGCCATCGCTAGATTCTTCAGGAACATGATTTGGTTGATCATGATGCTCATAGGATCTGCACCACCCATGTGGAAGAGGATGGCGCTGACAACGCTGAAGGCAGCTAGCAGATAGGCGGCGATCTTGATCTGGAAACCAACCACAACAGCAATGCCCACGACCAATTCGAAAATACCACTGAGATAAGCGAGCGCCGTTGCAGCCGGCAGCCCGGCACCGGAAATCATGCCAGCGGTTCCGACAGGATCAGCGAGTTTGCCAAAGCCGGAAAGCAGGAAAATGATAGCCAGAAGGATGCGGCCGATAAGAAGATGAACTGAGGTCGACATTGGTAACTCCCGTTAAGTTGATGAGCGACATATAGATGTTTTCACCGTCAACAAAATACAGTAATATGTGCACATATTGTCTACCAATAACGAACGATCAGATTCTGCCTCGCGATGGTTTTGCGCTTTTCGGCCTTGCGAGCCGTCTGCGCGGTGCCTATCTTCCTTCAAATTCCTGATGTCTTCCGCCTTTCGTCGGCTCAGACCGTTCGATCAACAAGGACAATTTGCATGGCCGATCTATCCTCATTCAAGATCACGCAGCGCTGGCCCGCCGTTAATTCTGACGTCATCCAGCTCTATTCCCTGCCGACACCGAATGGCATCAAGGTCTCGGCCATGCTGGAAGAAACCGGCCTGCCTTACGAGCCCCATCTGATCGATTTCGGCTCGAACGACCAGAAAACCCCGGAATTCGAATCCCTCAACCCGAACGGCAAGATTCCGGCGATCATCGATCCGAACGGCCCGGACGGCAAACCGATCGGCCTGTTCGAATCCGGACTGATCCTGCAATATCTCGCCGAAAAGACCGGCATGTTCATTCCGGCAGATGCGGCGGGACGCTATGAGACATTGCAATGGCTGCATTTCCAGATGGGCGGTCTCGGACCGATGTTCGGCCAGCTTGGTTTCTTCGTGAAATTTGCCGGCAAGGATATTGAGGATCCCCGCCCTCGCCAGCGCTATATCGATGAGGCCGTCCGCTTGCTCGGTGTGCTGGAGGGCCGTCTGACGGGCCGCAACTACATCATGGGCGAAGACTATACCATCGCCGATATTGCCATCTGGCCATGGCTTCGCGCACTCAACGGCTTCTATGAGGCTGGAGAACTGGTCGGTATCAACCGCTTCCCATCAGTGCTCGCCTATGCCGACCGCTGCCAGGCACGTCCTGCCAGCCAGAAGGCAGTGAACATCCCCGCACGCAGCTAAAGCAGTCCGTTATTCAGGAAAATATATGAACCCTCGGCTCCCGGCGGCTGACTCTCGAAAGTGGATGTCTTCGCGGGTCGGCTCATGGTCGGGGTTTTCAATGCGTGCCGACGATATCGTTGACCATGCGCGGGAAGACGAACACGCCATGCATGCTGCCATGTGCGCTTTCGATGAAACCGGTCGACTCGCCCACGCACATCAGCGGTTGGCGCTCTCCCGGACCAGCGATAATATAGGTCGAAAAGCAAAAGGACGACGGCGAGGAAGAAGCGTTTTCCAGCAGTTCGAGAATGCTGACACGGTCGTTCGGTTCATAGCAGCGCAGAAGCGTCAGCAGACCGCATTCTCCCTCATCCAGGCCATGAAAATAGCTTCCAATCTTACCGATCTGGAAAAGCCCATTCGAAAGGTCTCCAGTCCAATTCTCCGTAGCGCAGAATTTCGATATTTCGAAACTCTCGGGCATTACGGAGAGCGTCCTCGCGGGAGTGGCTGTCGAAGCCGCTTTCGATTTTGATATTCTAAACACTTCAATGACCTGTCTAGAGGGTTGAGGCCTTCACCAGCCAATATCCTTTAGCGAATAACTATGCAAGATCCGGGCATTCCGCCATTCTTCGAACGGTCAAGAATTACGACCCTGCTGCAATCAGAGTCTCGTATCCTTCATCCCGTTCAAGGCTGCGAGATAGTACAAGGAAATCGTCATCTTCATGGCATGCGAATACGGATTGGAACAGCACGAAAATTCATCACCCCCCGAATCTTGGCATATCCTTATAAGACGTTTTTGGTTAACGGCAATAGAACACCGATTTTTTTTACGTATTTAGAACCAGAGGCGCAAGTTAGATGGATAGGCTACCATAATAGCATGTATACGGCGCCTGCTTCATATCAACATAATTGATCGTTACGAAAGTTATTCTTTGTCAAGAAAGGTAAGCCAGGTTTTCTGACTTTCATCAGGTACAAAGCCTCCGCTCGCCAGTGAATCCATTGTCAATGCCGCCTGGGACGCGAATATAACGATGGATCCATGTCACCGGGCGGATTCTGTTTTATGATTCAATTATATTCGGTGCAAATATGACCAAATCCAGCACCTTTATATATAAAAAAGGGGCGTCATTGCTGACGCCCCGCTGTCGTAAGTGCAACCAGAAACAAAAGCCTTATTACATCATGTCCGCCGCACCTTCAGCCGCTTGGCGGCATGAAGCATCTCAGTTGATGGGCGGCTTCCATGGACAATGATCGCAACAAGGCAGTCGCCTTATTACATCATGTCCATGCCGCCCATGCCGCCCGGCATGCCGCCGCCCATCGGGGCGTCTTTCTTCGGCAGTTCGGCAATCATGGCTTCCGTGGTGATCAGCAGACCAGCAACCGAAGCTGCGTTCTGCAGGGCAGTACGAACAACCTTGACCGGATCGACGATACCCATGGCGATCATGTCGCCATATTCGCTGGTCTGGGCGTTGTAACCGTAGTTGTCTTCGTTCTTCTCGAGGATCTTGCCCACGACGATGGAGGCTTCGTCACCGGCATTTTCAGCGATCTGGCGAACCAGCGACTGCAGTGCGCGACGAACGATGTTGATACCGGCTGCCTGGTCGTCATTCTCACCCTTGACGGTGATCTTGACCGAAGAGCGCAGCAGAGCCACGCCGCCGCCAGCGACGATGCCTTCCTGAACAGCAGCGCGCGTCGCGTTCAGAGCGTCGTCGATACGGTCCTTCTTTTCCTTGACTTCGATTTCAGTCGCACCGCCGACGCGGATGACGGCAACGCCGCCAGCGAGCTTGGCAAGACGTTCCTGCAGCTTCTCGCGGTCGTAGTCAGAAGTGGTTTCTTCGATCTGGGCCTTGATCTGGGCAACGCGGCCTTCGATGTCCGACTTCTTGCCGGCGCCATCGACGATCGTGGTATTTTCCTTGGAGATCGAGACCTTCTTGGAACGGCCGAGCATGTCGAGTGTAACGTTCTCAAGCTTGATACCGATGTCTTCGGAAATCACCGTGCCGCCGGTCAGGATAGCGATGTCTTCGAGCATGGCCTTGCGGCGATCGCCGAAGCCGGGAGCCTTGACGGCAGCGATCTTGAGGCCGCCACGCAGCTTGTTGACGACGAGGGTTGCAAGAGCTTCGCCTTCGACGTCTTCAGCGATGATGACGAGCGGCTTGCCGGTCTGCACGACAGCTTCGAGAACCGGAAGCATGGCCTGGAGGTTGGAGAGCTTCTTCTCATGCAGAAGAATGTAGACGTCTTCGAGGTCTGCAATCATCTTTTCTGCATTGGTGACGAAGTATGGGCTGAGGTAGCCGCGATCGAACTGCATGCCTTCGACGACTTCGAGTTCGGTCTCGGCGGTCTTGGCTTCTTCAACCGTGATGACGCCTTCGTTGCCGACCTTCTGCATGGCTTCAGCAATATCGAGACCGATCTGCTTTTCGCCATTGGCCGAGATCGTGCCGACCTGGGCAACTTCTTCCGACGTGTTGATCTTCTTGGCCTTGGCCTGAAGGTCCTTGACGACTTCGCCAACAGCGAGGTCGATACCGCGCTTGAGGTCCATCGGGTTCATGCCGGCAGCAACAGCCTTGTTGCCTTCGCGAACGATGGCCTGGGCCAGAACGGTCGCGGTCGTCGTGCCGTCGCCGGCGATGTCGTTGGTCTTCGAAGCAACTTCGCGGACCATCTGGGCGCCCATGTTTTCGAACTTGTCTTCGAGTTCGATTTCCTTGGCGACAGAGACGCCGTCCTTGGTGATGCGCGGCGCGCCGAAGGACTTGTCGATGATGACGTTGCGACCCTTGGGGCCGAGTGTTACCTTGACTGCATCAGCGAGAATATCGACGCCACGAAGCATCTTTTCGCGAGCCGAGCGGCCAAACTTGATTTCTTTAGAAGCCATTTTACGAAACTCCCGGGCTCATGGCCCATTGGTTGTCATGGTTAGAAAGGATTGGGTGGCGGCGATCAGCCGACGATGCCCATGATGTCGGATTCCTTCATGATCAGAAGGTCTTCGCCGTCCACCTTGACTTCGGTGCCGGACCACTTGCCGAACAGCACGCGATCGCCAGCCTTGACGTCGAGCGCGACGAGGTTGCCCTTGTCGTCACGAATGCCGGTACCGACGGCGACGACTTCGCCTTCCTGCGGCTTTTCCTTGGCGGTGTCCGGGATGATGATGCCGCCCTTTGTCTTTTCTTCGGACTCGACGCGACGTACGACGACGCGGTCATGAAGCGGGCGGAAGTTGATGCTTGCCATTGTCTGTTTCCTCGATCAAATGACATTGCCGGGGTGCCCCGGATGATTGGTTCGTTAGCACTCGTCTCCTTGGAGTGCTAACGCGGCTGGATTTAAGACGGGCACTTTCGAGAGTCAAGATTGACCCGGACAAAAAATCTTTATGGTGAACGGCGCGCACGGAGATACTTAACTGCCTCGCGCTTTGATCGTCGTTGCTATTTCTCAGCCGATCGCCACTTTAAGCCTTGTCATTGCCGCCCCATTTTGCGATTTGGGGCGCAAAGTTTTCCCTGGAGCAGTACATGGCAGAGCGTATCGGATCCCTGAGCGACATCGTCGAGCACTACGATGTCATTCTTTGCGATGTCTGGGGCGTGCTGCACAACGGCGTCAGCAGCTTTCCCGATGCCTCGATCGCACTCCGCAAAGCGCGCGAAAGCGGCTTGACCGTCGTACTGATCACCAATTCGCCGCGTCCGAGCAAGGGCGTCATTCCCCAGCTCGAAGGGCTCGGCGTTTTGACCGAAGCCTATGACCGGATCGTCACTTCCGGCGATGTCACCCGCAAACTGATCGCCGAAGGACCGAGGAAGATCTACTTCATCGGCGCCGATCGTGACCATCCGCTGCTCGAAGGCCTGGACGTCGTGCAGGTGGCGGAAGAGGATGCCGATGTGCTGGTCTGTGCCGGCTTCGTCGATGATGAAGTCGAAACACCGGAAATGTACCGCGACATGCTGGCTCGCTTCGTTGCCCGCGATATACCGATGATCTGCGCCAATCCCGATCTGGTGGTCGAGCGCGGCCATCGGCTCATCCCGTGCGCCGGCGCGCTGGCAGCCCTGTACGAAGAACTCGGCGGCGATACGCGGATTGCCGGCAAACCGCATGCGCCGATCTATGCCGCATCCCTGGCAGCGGCGGCTGATGAACAACGCGCGGGGATCAACCTTGGCCGCGTGCTCGCCATCGGCGATGGCATGCCGACCGATGTAAAAGGTGCGATTTCGGAGGGCCTGGATCTCCTTTACATATCCGCGGGCATTCATGCCCGCGACTATATGGAGGGCAGCACGACCGATGAAGCCGCGCTCGACGCGTTCCTTGAAAGCCACCAGGCACGGCCGCGCTGGTGGATACCGCGGCTTGCCTGAGATGCTGGAGTTGACGGGTCGATGACAGTCTTCCATCGCAACGAGCAGCGCGGCGAACTGCCGGAACTTTTGCGCGGCGGCGTGCTCGCGATCGGCAATTTCGACGGCGTGCATCGCGGCCACCAAGCCGTTCTCTCGCGGGCATTGGAAATTGCCGAAAGCAAGCACCTGCCGTCGCTGGTGCTGACCTTCGAACCGCATCCGCGCACCGTCTTCAATCCCGAAAAGCCGGTGTTCCGGCTGACTCCGGCACCGCTGAAGGCCCGCATCCTCGAACATATGGGCTTCAACGCCGTCCTGGAATATCCTTTCGACCGCGCGTTCGCCGGACGCTCCGCCGAGGAATTCATCCAGTCGATCCTGATCGACTGGATCAATGTCAAGGAGGTCGTGACGGGTTTCGATTTCCACTTCGGAAAAGGCCGCGAGGGCGGACCGGCTTTCTTGCTCGATTCAGGCGGCCGGCATGGCTTCGGCGTCAGCCTGATCGACGCCTTTCGTGACGAGAACGCTTATGTGGTCTCCTCCAGCCACATCCGCACGCTGATCGCCAATGGCGACGTCGTGGAGGCAGCCGGTCTGCTTGGATATCGCTACACGGTCGAAGCCGAAGTGATCCACGGCAAGAAGCTCGGCCGAACGCTCGGATTTCCAACCGCCAACATGGCACTGCCGCCGGAGGTGCAACTCCGCCCCGGCATCTATGCCGTGCGGTTCCGCCGTGCGGATGGTTCTCTGCATGACGGCGTCGCAAGCTTCGGCTACCGCCCGACCGTGACCGACAATGGCGCGGCACTGCTCGAGACCGTGTTGTTCGACTATTCGGGCGATCTCTATGGGCAGGTCTGCTCGGTGTCGTTCTTCGGATTCCTGCGTCCGGAAATGAAGTTCGACGGTCTGGAACCGCTGGTCGAACAGATGAACCGCGACACGGATGAGGCGCGTGCGCTGCTGTCCGGGGTGAAGCCGCTCGCTCCGATCGATCAGTATACCGCGTTTTAGTTACCTGCCGGACTTACCAGCTAAGCTTCGCTCAAGATTGAAGAATTAGATATTTCGCATGGGCAGCTGCAATTGACCTGGGCAACGATTTGCCCGGCTGAACCAACGGGCCGGACCGCCTTCCGGCTTTTGGTACAGTGTCGTGCGACTGCCCAACCCTATACGTGGAGCGATTGAAAAATGGCAGCATTGTCATTGCTTATTCCGGTCGAGGCGCATGAAAAACGCCCTGCCGTGCTGGTCGAGGCGATTGCCAGCAAGCCGGATCTCGACATCGAGATCGTCATCGTTCCCCAGTCGAAAGACGTTGCCGACCGCGAGCAGCTCGCGACGCTTGCAGCGATCGATCGACGTGTCCGCGTCGTCGAACCAGAGGGTGCGCCGCTCCCCACAATGGCCCTTTGGAATCGCGCAGTGATGGCAGCGCGCGGCGAGTGGGTCACGCTTGTCCGTCCCGATGACATCTTCGAGCCGGAAGTGGTGACGGTCGCCCGCTTCGCCAAGGGCAAGCTCGGCAGCGTCGATGCCGTCGGTTGGAACGCGCTGCAGATTTCGCCGTCGGCCGAGCCGGGCAAAAGTTCGTCCGTCGCCGTCCCGACCAAATACGATATCATGGAATTCGACAAGACCGATCAGCTCAAGAGTTTCTACCTCTGGGAGGGTGCCGGCCATGTGCCGAAGGTGCCGTTCGGTCTCTATCACGGGGTCATTTCGCGGGAGCTCGCAGAAAGCATCGCTTCGACGATAGCTGTCTCGGGCCGCGAACACACGCTCGCCCAATGGGAATGGACCGCGCGCACCGTATTGATGGGTGAGAAATTCGTCTTCTGCGCCCGGCCGCTGTCGGTCATCAATATCAAGCCATATATCGTGCCTGAGAATCCGATCCGCCATGCCGATTTTCCGTTGCATGCCGGCCTGGGACTGGCGGCAGGCATTGCCGAGATTCAGCATTCGGTATTCGCCGAAATGGGCGCACTTTGGACCGGTGCACATGAAAACTTCGTCCGCGCGGCTATCTACGACTGCATGTTCGAAACCAATCCTGACGCCTTCAATAACAAATGCAATGCCTACTTCCTGGCGCTGAAACAGTGGGAGGATGGCCAGCATGCGTCATTGTTCAAACCGCAATTCGCCGGCGAACGGCCGCTGGACAAGCGACGGGGATTGCACGGCAACGTGCTGATGATCGACCGCCATATCGCCGGCGCCCGGGATGCGCAACAGTTCTACCAGGTGATCCGCAATTTCCTCGTTCCGGTCGGCATCATCTGCGGCGCAAAAGCAGTCTGATCAGATCCAACACGGATCATCTGGGAATGCCGACTTGAAATGGGCGAGCGTTCCCTTGGATTGCTTGCCGGAGGCATCGGCCATTTCGATCTTTTCCCCCGGCAGGAATTGCGTGGCAAGATACCAGTCGAGCGGCGTCCTGCCGGTGATGTCAGCAAATCGATGACCATGCTTCGGCTGACCGGCAAGCGATGACCAGAGATCGACAAAAGCCTTCGCGGATCGTTCCCCCGTAAATCTTTCGCACGCCATTCCCGCAGCGTTCGCCCCGATTCTTGCGACTTCGCCCGGTGCATCGAGCAACCGGTCCAGAATCTCGGTGCATTGCTCGATCGACTGGCCGACAAAGCCGGTAATCCCATGCTCGACAATGGCGCATTCGGCTGGATTGGCAAGCACGACCGGGACCAGCCCAAGCGACATCGCTTCGATCAGCGCGTTTTCCGCCGTGCCGTAGTGATCCGGCTGCAGCGGGTAGAAGAAGATCCGGGATTGCAGCAGGGCCGCTCGCGGGTCGATCGTCTGGCCCATGAAGCGGATTCGATCCGGATGCCGCATGGCTCGGGCTTTTGCGGCCACCGCACCATCAGCATCGTAGCTGCCCCAGATGGCTACTTCGACATCATGCGACAGGGCGTCGACGGCATCGAAGAAATCCGGATGCATTTTTATGAAATCGACGGTGCCGAGATAGACGATTGGGTGGTTCGCAAAAGGCCTCTCCCGGCCCTGAAACCCGAACCCGCTGCCGATGCTGGAGAGTTTTGACGCTTGTGGCTCCGCAAGTCCTTCGCCTAATTCCAGTGACGCAGGCGTGGTGAACACGAACCGATCGGCCGCCGTCAGAAACCCCGGCGCAATCACCGGCTTGAACAGGCCCGACACATGCGACCAGAAGACGGAGCGCATGGGCGGAAAATCCGTCCACGCCAGGCATTCGAACAGTTTCGGATGGTTCCAGAATTCGAACTGGACAATATCGGCCACCGCACAGCGCTCGGCAACGTCGGTCAGATCGCGCGCCACAATGACCTCGCCGCCGCCGACGATGATTTCATCGGCATAGCGGCGGTCGAGCGGCTTTTCGAGCAGGATGTAGCTCTGATGGATATTCGCCGGCATTGCCGACCGAAGAGCAGCATGGGCCTTGCCGACCCCGCCGCCCAGATGGGCAGTGAGATGCAAAATGTGCATTATTCAGCTGCGACCTGCGGCAGGATCTTCAAACCGCCCGGCGCGGCCACAGCTGGATTGATCTTGACCAGGCTGCGGAACTTGTCGAGCAGCATGTCGCGATGATCGTCGATATTGTCCGGCAGGCAGTGGGTGAGCTGGCCACAGGAGCCGCAGACCTTGTTTTCGCAGCGGCGTCCCTCGAGATGCTGAAGACGCAGCGCATTCATCTTGTCGGAATTCCAGATCGCCTTGAGCGGCTCTGTGCGCACGTCGCCGATGATCAGCTTGCGGCCCCAATCGAGGAAGCAGGACGACACCAGGCCATCGGCATTGACGCTCATGGCGTAGAAGATGTAGGGGCAGGTGTCGGTCGGCTTGAGGGTCTGCTGGTAGATGCCCTTGTCGCCGATCTTGATCCCCGAACGCTCCTCGACATCGAAATTCGGCCAGCAGGGGGCAAAATTCTCGATGAAGATGCGATCGCAATAGTCGCCGAACGTGTCGAAGAATTCCTGGCGCTGATCCTCGGTGATCAGTTCGCCGGGGATCTTGATGGACACTTCCATATTGCCCTTGTTGGCGTCCAGCCATTTGACGCCGTCGACGAATTTCTTGAAGTCGAAATTGAAGCCGGTGAACTCCTGATAGGTTTCCTTCGTCATGCCGTCGACGGAGATGTTGATCTTGTCGAGACCCGCCTCGATCACTGGCCCCAGGCGCTCCGGTGTCAGGAAAGTGCCATTGGTGGTGGTGTCGATATAGTCGACATGGCCACTTTGCTTGGCATATCTGATCATGTCGGCAAGGCGCTTGTTGAGGAACGGCTCACCATCCTTGTACATCCGCAGGACCTTGATCGGCTTGCCGAATTCGGCGAGATCATCGATCGTCTTGGTGAACACTTCATATTTCATCGCGCCCTGATAACGGCCGGTTTCGGCGATCAGGCCGCGATGGCCCGTGGGGCAGAACGTGCATTTGAAATTGCACGAACTGGCCGGATCGACGAAAACGATGAAAGGAGTTTCGATCGGGATGACGGTCTCGAGTGCCGTCCGCCCTTCCATGTTGATCCGCGGCTTCAGTTGCGCTTTCATATGCCAATCTCTCCGGTTCCGGTCCGGTTCAAAATCCGAATCGTTCTGAACGGTGGAGATGGTGCCCCACCTCCGCGACTTGTTTCACAAGACGATGGAGCGAGGCTTGCCGAGGGTGGCGAATGGGTTCAATGCGCGGGAGTGATGGTAAAACGCAATCCGAGAGCCGCCAGCATCTTGGAGACAGTTTCAAGCTGCGGCTTGCCGTTTTTGGAAAGCGCGCGATAAAGGTTCTCCCTGTTGAGATCCGCATGCTCGGCAACGGCGCGGACACCACCCTCCTGAGCTTTGGCAACATTCCGAAGCGCTTCCTGAAACAGCGCGATATCGCCGTCCTCAAGGCATTCCGCCAAATATGTCGCAGCGTTCTCGGGATCGCGCAGAAGCTCATCGCGAATTTTGAAATCAAATGGTTTGCTCGGCGCAGTCATGACTTCATTCTCCGATTATAGTCCGTGAGATACATTTCAGCCCTGGCTATGGCTTTGTCTTGTTGTTGCTTTGTCGATCCCGCCAACAGCAAAATGATTTTCTGACCGACAATGCTGAAGTAAATGCGATAACCCGGACCGTAATGGTCCCGCATTTCGAACAGGCCTTTTACACCTTTGAGATCTTTCCAATCGCCGAAATTGCCGTGCGCTGCCCGCTCCAATCTGGCAATCAGCCGGATCTGGGCCTTTGAATCCTTTAGATCCTCAATCCATGCCTGAAACGGAGCGTCGCCGGTTTCGGTAACATAGCTCTCGATTTCATATTGGCGCATAAGATGGTGTAGCTAGAAAACTACACAAAGTCAAATAGCGACGGATCAGACCGCCGCCTTCAGCGCCGTGACGATTTCGGCAATCCGCGCATTGCCTTCGTGATCCGATCTGCGCGCACGCACCAGGCAGGCTTCGGATCTGAGAACCACGCCGTCGGACAGTATCCTGAGGTGGTTGGCCTTCAGCGTCGAACCGGTCGAGGTGATGTCGACGATGATATCGGCCAAGCCGGCAGCCGGAGCTCCCTCCGTCGCGCCGAGGCTTTCGACGATCCGATAGAGCTGAATGCCGTGTTGCGACGAGAAGAACTGCTGCGTCAGCCGCCAGTATTTTGTGGCGATCGCAAGTCGGCGGCCGTGACGGGCGCGGAATTCCGCCGCGACATCGCCGAGATCGGCCATCGTATCGACATCGAGCCAGATTTCCGGCACGGCGACCACGACATCGGCATGGCCGAAACCGAGCCGCAGGCAGAATTCCGCGCGCTTGTCGGCCTCGGGCAGGTCCTCGCGCACCAGATCTTCGCCGGTGACGCCGAAATCGATCGATCCGGCGCCGATTTCGCGGGCGATCTCGGACGCCGAGAGAAAGGCGATCTCGATATCGTCGGCGCCTTCGATGCGACCGCGATAGGAACGGTCGTTGCCAACGGCTGATATCGTCATGCCGGCGCGCTCGAAAATCGCGGAGGCGTCGTCCTTCATCCGGCCTTTGGAGGGCAGCGCAATGGTGATCATTTGAGTTCTCCCCTCACCTGCCCGATCCTATCGAGCCAGAGCGAGAAACCGACAGCGGGAATGTGATCCTCGGCACCCAGCAGCGTCATCATCCGGTCGAAACGGCCGCCACCGGCCAGCACGCGATGATCGCCGCGCATGGTGATTTCGAACACAAGACCGGTGTAATAATCGAGCGGCCGTCCAAATGCGGCACGCCAGGTGATATCCGACAATTTGACCCCGGCATTGGCGAACGCCGCGACCCGCGCGTCAAAACGGTTGACCGCGCCTTCCAGCGGCAGCCCGGCGCTTCTGGCAAAATCAGTTAAAACGCCCGGCGCATATTTGAGGCTGACGTTGAGTGACAGGAATTCGCGCAGCACATCGAGCTTGGCCGGATCGAGCGACGTGCCGGCGAGCGCCAGCTTGTCCTTCAGCCGCCGGGCGATATCTTTTGGCGCACGACTTGCGTTCGTAAGGTAGCCGGTTGCCTGCATCATCGTATCGATCTGGGCGATCAGCCCATCGTCATCGCCGGCTTCCAGCAGCGCCGCGATCTCCGGGCTCAGGCCGCGCACCTGTTCGGGTCTGGCGAGACGCATCATCAGCGCTTCGAGCTGTTCCTGTTCGCCAAATGCCTGCACCAGCCGCTTCTGCCAGCCCGCCGGCAGGCCGAGGGCTGCAACGACTGCCTCGAATACCGCTTGGTCGCCGATCGTCACCGTCAGCGCCCGGCCCGGAAGCAACTGGCCGAGAATGGTCATGGCATCCGCCACCGCGCGGGCATCGGCGCCGGCGAAATCCTTGGTTCCGAGATCCTCGATGCCGGCCTGATAGAACTCGTTGCCGCCCTCGCGGCGCTGGCGGAACACTTCGCCGAGATAGGAATAGCGTTTGGGCGTGCCGGTCGCGGTCTCGATATGCCGGAGGCAGACCGGAATGGTGAATTCCGGCCTGAGGCAAAGGTTCTCGCCGGTCTCGCTCTGGGTCAAGAAAATGCGGCGGCGGAGATCCTCACCGGCCATGTCGAGGAACGGCTCGGCGGGCTGGATCACCGGCGTATCGACCCGCTCGGTCTTCAGTTTCTCGAACAGCGACAGCAGTTCGGGCGCGAAATCGGGGAGGTTGATCAGGGGCATGAGATGCCTCCCCAATTACCCCCCTCTGTCGCTTCGCGACATCTCCCCCTCAAGGGGGGAGAGGAGAAACTGGTTTCATCCGCTTGTGACAAAAGCACAATCTTCTCTTGCTGCGAGAGAGTGCTACGGGCTTCTACTCTCCCCCCTTGTGGGGGAGATGCCCCGAAGGGGCGGAGGGGGGGGGAGACTGCGATCGAAAGCATGAAGCTAGACGCTCCTGTTCCGGTCTTCGGCCTGTGCGGCCAGCATCTCTTTCACCCTGGCGACCAGATCGCTCTCCGGCACCGACACCTGCGCAACACGCGCCTCGCGCCATTCGGCATTGTCGGTGATTTCGCCCGACAGGCGCTTGCCCTCGATCAGGTCCTTGATAATCACCACTGGTGGCAAGGCATTGCCCGCTTCATCGACAGGTTTGCTTTCATTGCCGCCCTGGATGATCGCCAGCGGCGAACCGCGACGGTCGGCATATTTCAGCTGGTTGCCGAAATTCTTCGGATTGCCCTGGTACATTTCGGCACGAATGCCGGCATGGCGAAGGTTCTGGACGAATTTCTGGTAGCGGCCGAGGCTTTCGGTGTCGCGGTCCATGACGCAGACGACGACCGGGGCGATGACGTCATCGGCGCCCAACTTGCCGAGGTTTTTCAGCGCCGTCATCAGTCGCGAGACGCCGATCGAAAAACCGGTGGCTGGCACAGGCTGGCCCATGAAGCGCGACACCAGGCCATCATAACGACCGCCGCCGCCGACCGAGCCGAACACGACTTTCTCGCCCTTTTCATTGGTGACGTCGAAGGTGAGTTCGGCTTCATAGACGGGGCCGGTGTAATATTCGAGGCCACGGACAACTGAAACGTCAATTTTTATCCGCCGTGTACCATATTCGGCTGCGCGAACGAGATCGCTGATAGTTTTGAGTTCCTTGAAACCCGCGTGAGCTGGATGCTGTTCGTCGAACAGGAGCAAATAGTTGTCTAACGCCATCGGACTTGACGGATAAACTGCAACGCCATTTGCGTTAGTAATACATTGGTCATCCGCACTCGCTGCATCTTGCACAGCAATTGACGTCGGTCCTGTTTCGCCAAATCCCATATAAAAAGTTTCAAGGGAGTTGATCTGTGCATCGCTCAATCCTGCTCCCTTAGTAAAGTCGCCTTTTTCCAGCCCTTCACTCCAACGGCCAGCTCCAAGCAAAAGCCGCACGCCTTCGGTGCCGAACTTGTCGAGCTTGTCGATGGCGCGCAGCACATTCAGGCGATGCCCCGCATTCTCCTCACCACCCAGACCAATGGCTTCCATCACGCCATCCAGAACCTTGCGGTTATTCACCCGGATCACATAATCCCCACGCTTGATGCCGAGCGCTTCCAGCGTATCGGCCATCATCATGCACATTTCGGCATCGGCCTGGACGCCGGCGGCGCCGACCGTGTCGGCATCGAACTGCATGAACTGGCGGAAGCGCCCCGGACCGGGCTTTTCGTTGCGGAACACATAGCCGGCACGATAGGTGCGGTAGGGCAGCTGGATTTCCTGGAAATTTTCGGCCACGTGCCGGGAGTGCGGCGCGGTCAGGTCGTATCGGAGCGACATCCACTTCTCTTCATCGTCCTGCAGCGAGAACACGCCCTCGTTCGGGCGGTCGGCATCAGGCAGGAATTTTCCGAGCGCATCGGTATATTCGAACAGCGGCGTCTCGACCGGATCGAATCCGTAACGCTCATAGACCTCGCGGATTTTCGCCGTCATCTCGTTGACGGCGCGGATATCGCCAGCCTCGCGATCGACAAAACCACGCGGCAGGCGCGCCTTGAGCTTCTGCGGTTTCTTCGGCTTGTCGTTCATGGCGGGCGATCCGGAAAATGCGGGGGTTGGTTTGCGGCCTGCTCTAACGGATTGGACAATGAGCGGCAAGAGCAATGATGCCATGCGGATCTATCGGCTGCTTGCAACCACTATGGGTTTACACTACATTCCAGGAGTGAGGGACGGGCTTTCGCCGCCCCTCTTTACTAGAATGAAAAAAGGATGCGGATCACGAGGGACCAGCTCGTCCGCGTCCTCTTCACTTCCAGCGTGATGCGTATTGGCAAATGCCACATAGCAACACCTCCTAGTTCGACAGCGAGGCTGACGCCACAGCCAGGGGAGCCATCTCCCCTGGTCGCACCGGCTGGTCTCGGCGCTGCTGCTTTTGCCATCGAACAAACTTTTATTTCATCTGTCCGCATGCTCGGCAATATGCTTTATCAACGACAGATTGTTGTGATTGTCGCGCCAACATGCTCCTCGAAGCCCTGAATTTTGCCGCTACTTATCTGATTTCGCCACGGAAGCGCGCGGGCGAAATCAATTCGTCCGTGACGCTCTGGGCGCGGGCTCGGCGCTGTTCCAAGGACTGGGCACAGCATGAGGCGAATTCCAAGGCCTTCATTCTCCAGGCGATAGACACCCTGCCGCAGCGACGGGTCGCGGTCGTGCTCGGCTCCGGCCTGTTGCGCGACGTGCCGATCGAGGCGCTGTCGAAGCGGTTCCGCGAGGTCCGGCTCTACGATCTGCAGCATCTCGCCAGCGTGCGTGCCTGGACGGCGATGAGGGGCCTGCGCAACCTCAGCTTCGAGAACCGCGATCTTTCGGGATATAGAGCAGGGGCCGGGCCGCTGGCATTCCTGCAAAGCGTGCCGGATATCGATCTGGTCATCTCGGCCAATCTGCTGTCGCAGATCGGCGTCGGCATAAGCCGGCTGGTCAAGAGCGAGCCGGGTTTGCCGGAGGATAGCGTGGCGAGGCTGATCGAGGCGCATATCGACGGCCTGTCAGCGCTTGCGGCCCGGACATGCCTGATCACCGATGTGTCCTACGAGGTGATCGACAGATCAGGAAAAGTGCTGGAACGCGACGACCTGATGCATGGCGTCACCCTGCCCGCTCATCAACTCGAGTGGCAATGGCCGGTGGCACCTTTGGGCGAGCTCGATCCGAATTATCGGGCCGTGCACCGGGTGATGGCAACTATGCCGGCACAGGCCTCCCCGGCACGACCGCTTCCCTGATCGGGATATGAACGACTGCGGCGAACAGGCCGAGCGCCACGCCAATCCACCAGACCGGATCGTAGGTGCCGAAGCGATCATAGAGGTAGCCGCCCAGCCAGACGCCCAGGAACGAGCCGATCTGGTGGGAGAAGAACACGATACCGCCCAGAAGACCCAGATGCCGCGTGCCGAACATGATGGCGACCAGGCCATTGGTCGGCGGCACGGTCGATAGCCAGAGCAGGCCCATGACGCTGGAGAAGATGATCACCGAAAGCGGCGTTACCGGCAGCAGGATGAAGATTGTCACCGCGATCGAACGACCGACATAGATCAGCGCCAGGAACCAGGGCTTTGAATAGGTCTGGCCGATGACGCCGGCGGCCAGCGAACCGATGATGTTGAAGCCGCCGATCAACAGCATTCCGAGCACCGCATAACGCGGCTCGATGCCTATATCGAGCAGGTAGGCCGGGAAATGCGCGGTGATGAACGCAACCTGGAAGCCGCAGACGAAGAAGCCCGAAATCAGCAACAAATAGGACCGGTGGCCGAGCGCTTCGCGGACCGCCTCGCCGACGGTCTGCTGGAAGGCAGCCTGGCCTTGCGTGCCGGATTGCGCATTGCCGCGCATCGGTATGGCAAGGAAGGGGATTGCGACCATCAGCACCGCCATGATCATCAGCGCCTCGCGCCAGCCGGCATAGTTGATCAGCCCCTGCGCAAGCGGTGCGAAGATCATCATGCCGGCAGAACCGGCGGCCGTGGCGATGCCGAAGGCCATCGAACGCTGCGCCGACGTGACATTGCGGGCGAAAGCGGAAAGAATGACGCTGAACGAGCCTGCGGCAACTCCGAGACCGATCAGCACGCCACCGCCGAGATGCAGGATCGCCGGGCTTGTGGGATGCGCCATCAGCAACAGGCCGGCGACGTAGAGCAGCGCCGACATGACCAACACCTTGGCCGTGCCGAACCTGTCGGCGAACGCCCCAAAGAAGGGCTGACCGATTCCCCAGAACAGATTTTGCAACGCCAGGGTGAGGCCGAAAGTCGATCGGTCCCAACCGGTGTCGCCGAGCAGCGGCAGCTGGAAAAAGCCCATCGCCGAACGTGGCCCGAAAGTAATCACGGCAATCAGCGAGCCGGTGACGATGATCGCCCAGGGCAGGGTTTGGGTGCGGCTCGCGGCATTCATGGCAGTGTCTCCATTCCGCCGCTTTTTAATGCGTACCGGCGGGGACGAAAAGCGCGTTTTATTGATCGCAGAAATCAACGGCGCTGATGCATAGGAGCATTATCTAATCTTGATCGGCCAGCCTTCGGGGCGGTCGGCTGTCACTGAAACCTTGTCACCAATGGCAATTTCGCCCGTGCCGCGCGAGACGATATTCCAACCGAACAGCACGCCCGCGACGCGGCGGTCGGCCGACATCCGCAGCCTACGCATGGCCGGCATCGGATCTGGGCCGCCGCGATCGCCCGTCAACTGGTCCTGCGTGGTCATGATGCAGCGCGCGCAGGGCTTGACGAAATCATAGCGGATGCCGCCGATCTCGATTGCCGCCCAGCGGTCATCCGCAAAGGGCGCGTCGTCCTCGATGACGATATTGGGACGAAAACGCTCCATGCCGAAGGTCGCCCCGCCCATTTCGCGCGTGGCGTCGTTCAGTGCCTTGAGTGATCCTGTCGTGGTGACAAGAATCGGATAGCCATCGGCGAAGCCGGTCGATACGCCCTCCCCGGCCCACTCGGCGTTGCACATCCGCTCGGTCTGCAAATCGGCGTGGACGAGCCGGACCGATCTGCCGAACCAGTTGCTGAGCGTCAGGTTGACGGCGTCGGATGCGAGACTGGCGCTGACGACTTTGCCCCATATTTCAACATCGATGCGGCGTTCGGGATCGAAGCTGACAGCCAGATCCTCGTCGCTGCCGGCCTTTGAAAGATGCAGCGCACCAAACGAACTCACCGCCGTCACCTGCGCCAGCGCTTGCAATTCGCGCTGGGTGATGAATTTTCCCTCACGATCGACGACCATGTAGCGCCGATCGCCGGCAAGGCCCCATGCGTTCACCTCTGCCTGCTCCAGATCGATGACCCGCCCGCTTTTCAGCGGGTAGATGTGTAGCGATTTGACTTTCATGATCCGATCTCCTCGAGCAACAGGTCGCAAAACAGATGCAGGCGCTTGTGGCGCTCCCGGGCCAGCGCGCCGCCGGTCCCGGTCTGGAAACCATCGGCAAGTTTGAACAGCTTGGCAGGAAAATGGTCCATTGCGAAAGCCTTGTCATCGAGCGGGCGACGCTCGGCATTGGGGTCGGCGGGGTCATAGAGGCCGGAGCCCATGCGGCCGGCGGTGTAATAGAGACGCGCCACGCCGATCATGCCGATAGCATCCAGCCGGTCGGCATCCTGCAGGATTTTGGCTTCGAGCGTTTCAGGCGCGATGCCGGCGGAGAAGCTGTGGGCGACGATTGCATGCGCGCAGGCGTCGATCCTGTCCTGTTCCCAGCCGAGCCCCCCCAGCACTTCGCTCGCCTTGTCGGCCGCGAGACGCGATGCCCGGGCACGCAGCGGTGAACTCTTCTCGACGGAAACACAATCGTGCAGCAGCACGGCAGCGGCCAGTATTTCGCCATTGCCCCCTTCCACGCGGTGAATGCGCATGGCGTTTGCGAACACACGACCGACATGGCCGATGTCATGCGCACCATCATCGGTGGCCACAGCATGTGGAATCAGTTCACGGGCAAGTGTTTCGAAAGGCTGGAATATCCGGGTGACGGCGTCGTTTTGCATACCCCGTTCTAGCGTAAAGTCATTCCGCCGCAACGGGTAATTTTTGCCGCCGCGTCCGCCAGAGTCCAATGACAAAGCGGCGGGAAGGATCCTCGATGAGGGTGTAACACATCCAGGCGACGATATAGGCAATGACGATTGAGACGGCGAGAGCCGCTTCAAGTGGCATGACGCCGTCGAAAGCCTTCATACCAAGAAAGATGACCGGCAGGTGAAAGAGATAGAGCGAGAAACTGATCCTGCCGATGAAGGTCAGCGGCTTGCAGCCCAGTACCGCCGCGGAAAGCCGATTGTTACAGGCCGCAAAATAGACGATCATCGTGGCGGTGAGCGCCGATGTTAGGCCCCAGAACGACGTCTTCGGCGGAAAGACGCCCTGAGCGAGCATGAAGAACACCAGGAGACCGAGCACGGCGATGCCTGTGCCGGTGCCATCCGGATGGGTTTTCTGCAAGGCGAACAACCGCCCGGCCAGCGCGCCGAACAGGAAATAGGGCAGTTTCGACGTCAACAGAATGCCGGGTCCGGGAAAGCCGAAAAACGCATCGACGACCAGGAAGGTTGCGGTCGCGACCGCGACCAGCTGATATCTTCTTGGGTCGAGCAACCAAAGCCAGATCAGCAGGAAGAACAGATAGAACTGGATTTCCGGCGGTATCGACCAGAAAACACCCGTCGATCCAATGAGAAGGACGTGCCGGAGAAGCTGCTCCATCCCCTCTATCGGGTAGACATAGCCATTGCCGTAAATGGCCGTCAGAGCGGCCACGAACAGCACGGAGACAAGATAGACCGGATAGATGCGTGCGAAGCGATGGACAAGATAATCGGCGGCATCGAAGCGCCGCTCTCCATAAAGCAGCGCCATCAGGAAGCCGCTGAGCGAGAAGAAAATTGCCACGGCGACATCGCCGGTATTGAGCTTTATCCACGGATTGATCGTGGGATAGAAGAATTCAATATGCGCATAGACCACGGCCGAGGCCGCAATCCCGCGCAAGCCATCGAGGCTGGCAATCCGTAAATCCCTTGCCATGGTGGAACCGAGCCATTGTTTCAGCCCGCGCAATCGTGCGCGGGTACCGACAACATACATTTAGGCTCGGACGAGTTAACGTTTGGTCAACCGGCACTTTCACTTGGTGTGGCGGGTGGCCGCGCGGCCGGCATTTCCGCTTTCGGGCCATCATCGCTGGCCAGACCGGTCAGGATGGTTTGGTAGAACCTTCCGATGCCAATCAGAGCCACGCCCAGGCCGATGAACGACAAGACCCGGAACAGGCCTTCGAGATTGGACATATCGACAAGGAATACCTTGACGACCGCAATCAGCACCAGCACGGCGGAGGCAATGCGGATGCTTTTGGCCCGGAAGCGATAGCCGAACACCAGAAGCGCGACGCCAAGCAGCAGCCAGACCACGGAATAAGTATAGAGCTCGGGCTGCAGGAAACCTTTCCAGTCCGAAATATCCTCGCCATGGAACACGCGGCGCACCGTCAGCGAGACATAGGCGAACAGCAGGCTGGCGCCGGTCAGCGCCAGAGCGACGACATAGTGGAAGGGACGGCGGTCGCGGGCCAGCCAGGCGGCGCCACCATAGGCGATGCCCGGCAGGAGGTAGGCCAGGAACAGCAGGTTGAAGAACGGGATCTTGCCGGTCATCTCGCCGGTAAAATATGGATTGAGTCCGACATAATGAGCGGAGATCACCGAGATCATCGAGATATAGCCCACGGCCATCGAGCCGAAGCGGAAGACGATGCTCGGCTTGCGCAAATCGAGCGCCATCAGCGTTGCCGAGGCTCCGATGGTCAGCAGCGTATAGATCGCCTGCTCGCCAAGCGTCGGAGCCGCATCGTTGAGCACGCCGCCATTCATGGCGTGACGGACAAGGATCGCCATTGTCAGCAGCGTGAACAGGCTCGCGAGCGCCTCCATGACGCTGCGGACGCGGACATCCTCGCTCCTGCGCAACAGCCAGGCCGAAATGATCAGCAGCAGGGACGGCACGCCATAGCCGATCAGCAGCGCATTGAACACAGGCGTCCTGGAAAGATGATCGGCGCCGACAATGGTCGGCTCCCAGGCGATACGTCCGGCGACGAAGATTGCCGATGCCGCCATGCCCCACGGCAGGCTGGGCCAATTGCGGACATTGCCCGCAAGCAGATAGGCAAAGCCCAGGAAGGCCGCACCCAGCGTCGTTGCCAGATCGTTGGTCATGACCAGCAGCGCGAAGATGAAAGCGGCCCAGGATGCGGCCACGTAGAGGTCACGCGTGAAAACGTAACGTCCTTCGAATTCCGGCCCGCGGAACACAATATGCGCGGCAGCGAGATAGGCGATGCCGAGGATGATGGCATAAAGGCCGTGCCTCAGATCGAAGAAATAATTGCCGAAGAACACGAAGCTTATCACTGCAAGCAGCAGCGGGGTCGCTGTGCCGATGACGCTCCACATAATGGAGTGAGGGCTCTGGTTGCCACGCCTGAGATAGGCAAGCGCGATGCCGGTGGCGGCAAAGAACAGTCCAAGGCCAAGCGCGAACCATGCCACGAACCTGGGATCGACATAGGCCGAGACGCCGCCAGTATCGATGGCATTGAACGTGGTGGACGCCGCGCCGAAAATAACGATGCGCATGCCGCCGATGGCCGCCAGCGCCGCGAAAATGGCCGGATAGATCGCATAGGTGCGATAGGCGCCGAACAGCGCCAGTGCGACGGTGAGGATGGTGAAGGCTTCGAAAATATAGCCGGTGGGCATCAGATCCGGTGCCAGTACGACAACGGCGACGACCATGACGCCGAGTGCCGCAATCAGCGTACTGGCGAGATGGCGCGGCAGCAGCACCTGCTCCCAGGCACCGGCAATACGTTCGGGTTTGACCTTCGACATATCGCCGTCGATGGGGTCGACGATCGGCTCCGTAACCGGCCGCGTCCAGCGCCCGGGCCAGATAAAGGCCAGGCCGGCGATCATGATCAGCATCGCCAATGTCACGGGTGCCACCTCGAAGGGCCTTGCACCGACGACATAAAGGAAGGCCCAGGCCGACAGGCCGAGGTTGGCGACCGCCGGCGTCACGCGCCATTCGCGGATCCTTGCCGCCACCGTGCTGGCGATCCAAGCGATCGACAGAAAGCCGAACAGCGGCCAAGGATTGGGCTGGCTGGAGGTGACCAGCAATGGTGTGACGAAGGAGGCGACCAGCCCAAGGCCGGCGAGACCCTGCCCATGCAGCAGCGACAGCGCCAGCGTCGTCAGTGAAATCAGGCAGAGCAGGATGAAGGCCATGACCGGCCCGATGAAATCGTAGACTCCATGGGCGGCAAACACCACGCCGAACAGTGTCAGCGAGCCAGCGGCCGTCAGTATGCCGGGAATCATGGCGTTGGCGAAAGTCTGGGCAACATCGGTCGCAGTCCGGCGGCGAAGCCACTCGCCGACGCCCATCAGCACGAGCCCGAAAAGCGCAGCAAAGGACAGGCGAATTTCGGGACTGAAGAAGCCCTGGTCGATTGCATATTTGACCGCGAAAATGCCGGCGAAGGCAAGCGCCAGACCACCGACCCAGACCGTCCAGCGCGCGGCAAGACGGGATTCGAAACTCTCTTTCGGTTTGACGGGCCTGGCGGCGATTGTTTCAGCTTCCGGTTCGGCAACGGATTGGCTGACCTCCTCGACCGGGATTTCAGCCGCGAACGGCGCGGCCTCCTCGATCGCACCCGCGTCCGGAACCGGCTCTGTCGCCGGGGCAGATCCACCGCGCAAGGCCTCGATTCGCTTCAGCTCAAGCTTGAGAACAGCGATTTCCGTATCGAGCCGCGCGCGCGTGCCCCTGGCGCTCGCAATCGCCGCAATCGCCAAAACGACGGAGATGAGTGAAATCAGTTCAAACATGATAGTCTGTGTGCCTTCCTGGCAGCGTGCGGTGAACGCAATGAGGGAGTTGTCCAGCGGAAGACGTCTGGCTGTCACATTTTATTTATCGATCCGTCACAAAGACGTCACCTCATGCCGGATACATGCATCCTGTCGTAGAAAAGTACCCCAAAGGGAGGCCACCATGGACCAGTTTGACGATCGCCACAATGCGGAGTTTACGCAGACCCCGCAAGATATGAGAGAAGCCAAGGAAGATTACGGCCGGAACTGTTCCGCCAATCCGACGATGGGCGATATCATCAACCGTCGCTTTTCGCGCCGTGGCTTCATCGGCGGTTCCCTCGCCGTCGCCGCCATCACCTCCACCGTCAGCCCGCTCGCGCTTCTTGCTGCCGGCGATGCGCACGCCGCCACCGGTTCGAGCTTCTCGTTCGACGAAATCGAAGCGGGTGTCGATGAAACTCACCACCTCGCCAACGGCTACAAAGCCGACATTCTGCTGCGCTGGGGCGACAAGCTTTTTGCCGATAGCCCTGAATTCAATCCTCAGAAGCAGACTGCCGCAGCCCAGGAAAAGCAGTTCGGCTACAACAACGATTACGTCGGCTTCGTGCCGCTCGATGGCAATGCCGATCACGGCCTGCTGGTCGTCAACCATGAATATACCAATGCCGAGCTGATGTTCCCGAACTGGGCGCATGTCGGCAAGGAGATGGTCGATGGCAAGGAAGAAGATGCCGTCATCATGGGCGAATACACCAAGGATCTCGTCGATATCGAAATGGCCGCCCATGGCGGCACCGTCATCGAAATCAAAAAGGTCGATGGCAAATGGCAGCCGGTGCTCGACGGCAAATACAATCGCCGCATCACCTCGGCCACCGAAATGAACATCGCCGGCCCGGCTGCCGGCCATGACCGCCTGAAGACCAAAGCCGATCCGGCCGGCACCAAGGTGTTCGGCACGATCAACAACTGCGCCGGCGGCGTTACCGCCTGGGGCACATGGCTGATGTCGGAAGAAAACATCAACGGCTATTTCGGCGGCGAACTCAAGGAAAGCCACCCGGAATACAAGGGCTATGACCGCATGGGCATCCCCGGCGGCGAATATAAGTGGAGCAAGTTCTACGACCGCTTCGACATCGAGAAGGAACCGAACGAAGCCAACCGTTTCGGCTGGGTGATCGAGGTCGATCCGATGGACCCGACTTCCACGCCCGTCAAGCACACCGCGCTCGGCCGCTTCAAGCATGAAGGTTGCGAATCGATCGTCAACAAGGATGGCCGCGTGGTTGTCTATTGCGGCGACGACGAGCGTTTCGACTATGTCTACAAGTTCGTGACATCGGGAAAGTACAATCCTGACGATCGCGCCGCCAACATGAAGCTGCTCGATGACGGCACGCTCTATGTCGCCAAGTTCAGCGACGACGGCACTGTGGAATGGATGCCCCTCATTCACGGCCAGGGCAAGCTGACCGCCGAGAACGGCTTTTCCTCGCAGGCCGATGTGGTAATCGGTGCACGTCTTGCAGGCGACCTGCTCGGCGCCACCAAGATGGACCGTCCGGAAGACGTGCAGCCGAACCCGAAGACGGGCAAGGTCTATTGCATGCTGACCAACAATTCCAAGCGCAAGGACGAGCAGGTCGACAAGGCCAATCCACGCGGCAAGAACCTGTTCGGCCACATCATCGAGATCACCGAAACCGCCATGGATTTCGCATCCACGAAATCGACCTGGGAAGTCCTGCTGAAGTGCGGCGATCCTTCGGTTGCCGAAGTCGGTGCGTCCTTCTCGACGTCCACCACGAAGAACGGCTGGTTCGGCATGCCGGACAATTGCGCGATCGACGCTGAAGGCCGCCTCTGGGTCGCCACCGACGGCAACAACAAGAAGGCCACCGGCCGCACCGATGGCATCTGGGCAGTCGAGACCGAAGGCGAGTTGCGCGGAACGTCGAAACTGTTCTTCCGCGTGCCGGTCGGCGCCGAAATGTGCGGTCCGTGCTTCAATCCGACGTCGGACACGTTCTTCGTGGCCGTGCAGCATCCTGGCGATGCGGGTCTTCCGACGTTCGAGAAGCCTGCCACCCGCTGGCCGGACTTCGCGGACGGCATGCCGCCGCGCCCGTCCGTCATCGCCATCACCAAGGATGGCGGCGGCAAGATCGCCTGATCAATCTGCTCCTTGGGTGAAATGGTCTTCCATTTCACCCCCTCTGTCGCTTCTCTGCATCTCCCCCTCAGGGGGGAGAAGTCAGAGCATCCCGAACAGCCAGGCTCGCCAGCACCGCCTGGATGAAGCCCTCGCGTGCCGTGCCGGGTTCAATGCCGCGCGGCTCGTAAACATGCCGCGACATGAAATATTGCGTCAGCCGGAAGGCCTCGACGAGACTTTCCCGGTTCGCCGCCTCGCGCGACGAAGTCTTGAGGAATTCCGGTAACAGGAACAGTTTGTCATGATAGGGAAGGCCCGCATCGCGGCTGACCGCCCTGCCCGATTTCGGCGAGACATATTGGAGGTTTTCGCGGCTGCCGGTCGCGGCACACTGCAGCAGGTCCAGCCCGAACCCGAGATCGTTGAGCACCGCGAGTTCGAAGCGGATGTAGAGTTCGCCAGCGCCGGACGGTTCGCTGAGGTGGTCGAGCACGACGTTGAGCATGTCATAGAGGTGCGGATGCGGATCGCGTTCAGGCAGCAACCTCAGAAGCGCCGCCAGCGCCTGCACGCCATGCAGACTTGCCGCATGTTCCATAAGCTGCGCAGCGCGATAGCTGAGCGGCTCGATGGCGAAATTGCCGAGATGCTCGTCCAGCCGCGCCCGCCATTTGATCTCGACGAGGTTTCCGGGCTGCAGCACCGGCTGCATGGTGCGGGATTTGCCGTTGCGGATCATGCCGAGATGCCGGCCGCGGTCGCGCGTC
>JAQGJP010000001.1 GCA_028290545.1 Rhizobium sp.
TCCAGAGAGGACGTGAGTGCAAGGGACAAAGTCTTCCTGCATCCAAAGCTGGCAGCCCGGATCCCCGCCTATTTGCACAATTGTCGGCAGGGTGTCATCGAAATGCGCGAGGCCTTGGATCGCATCGACTTTGACGTGGTAACCACACTCTCGCACAAAATGAGGGGCTCAGGAGGCGCCTATGGATTCCAGCCGATCACCGACATCGGCGCCGCGCTGGAGCTGGCTGCCGCCACTGCAGATGAACCGTCGTCACGCAGATCTCTGGTCGAGCTATCAAGCTACCTCGATCGCCTCGATATCGCGCCGGTCTAGCGCGGGTCACAAAAAGTAGGCTTCCGGTCGCAGTGATTATTAGCGCGTATCGAAGCCGCATCGAAATTCTCGTAGCGAAGCGATCGCGTCATACTTACATAAGCGATCTGTGATACTACTGTAGGTGTTAGTCAGCGCTGATTCGTGAAAAGGTCGTGAAGTAGAAATGAGCGTGATGCGTTATTCAAGCTTCTCCTCATTGACAATTTCTCCAATCCGACTGGATCACAGGCGTTTAGTTCTTTCCTCTTTTTGAGATACGAACTTAAAAATGTCCATCCGAGACCGCGTGGTAATTGCCGCCGCATGCTTCGTCATTGTCCTCGGAGCAGGGACAGCCGTTTCATGGCTGCTTCATCCGGAGTGGCACGGGGCGGTATTGCCTTTTTTCCTCGCCATGAAATTCAATACCTCAACGATGTTTGTCGGGGCCGGCTTCGGCCTGCTTGCAGCGTGGCGAGGGGCAACGCGACCCGCTTTCGTCGCCGGCGTTCTCGTTGTGTTGTTCGGCTGCATCAACCTTGTCCAGTATCTGGGTCTGAACCTGAGAATTGATGAAGCGCTGGTTAGTGATGTCCTGGGCTCCGGCGACGCTTACCCTGGCCGGATGGCGCTGAATACGGCACTGGCCTTCGTCTTCGCAGGGCTTTTCATTATTTTTGCGGCCGTGCCCCGCGGGCTCGGGCGATCAGAGACGGCGCGGACGGAATTGCTAGCCCTGTTGGTCTTCTCCCTGGGTGTCGAGGGAATTCTCGAACATTTGCCGACGATCAAGCTGGCCTATCGCTGGGTTGGCCCTATCGCGATGGCGACCCCGACCGCTATAGGTTTCCTGGGATTGGGCGTCGGGATGATGGCGCTCAGCTGGCGTCGCCTGGACAGAGGGCTGTCGCGCACGCCCGGCATGGCGATATGGGTGCCGGGGCTGATCTGCCTCGCCGTGCTCATGGTGGATCTGGCGACGCCGGCCGCCCTGGCAACCGACATTTTCTATATCCCGATTGTCTTGTTCGGCTTGTGGTATGTCCGCCCACGCGCGGTATTTGTCTTCGCAGGCATCGGGTCGGTTTTGGCCCTGCTCGCGGCGTTTGCCCAGCCTCCGGGCGACACCCCCACCTGGATCTTGGCGATGAACCGAGTCCTGATTGTCTGCGCCATATGGTTCGTGGCCGTTCTCGTCTACCTCCACCGAAACGGCGAGATTTCGCTGCAGAAATCGGAGGAAAGGACACGGCTGCTGGCGACTATGGTCGAGTCCTCCGACGACGCGATCATCGGGGAAACGCTCAAAGGAAACATCATCGCCTGGAACGGAGGCGCTGAGCGGCTGTTTGGCTATCGCGCCGCCGAAATGATCGGGCAGCATGTGAACATGCTCATCCCCGCCGATTTGCGCGAGCAAGAAGAACGCAACCGTTTTCAATTGCAGCAGGGACGCAATATCCCGCGGTTTGAAACACGGCGCTCGGCCAAAGGTGGACGCGATATCGACGTCTCCATAACGCTCTCGCCGATCCGGGATCAAGCAGGAACGATCGTGGGCGCTTCCAAGATCGCTCACGACATCAGCGAACGCCATCGGGCCGACGAGAAGTTTCGGCTGGCCGTGGAGTCGATTCCAAAGGCCATCGTCATGATCGACAACGAGGGTCGCGTCGCCTTGGTAAACAACGAGGCCGAGACGCTGTTCGGCTACGCCCGCAACGAACTGAACGGCAAGTCGATGGAAATGTTGGTGCCCGACCGTTTCCGCGGGGCGCATCCCGGCCATCGCTCCGGTTTTGTTTCCGCTCCGAGCGCGCGTGCGATGGGGCCGGGCCGCGACTTGTATGGACGGCGCAAGGACGGCAGCGAGTTCCCGGTCGAGATCAGGCTCAATCCCATCCAGGGGAAGGACGGACTCATCGTCCTCAGCGTGATCGACGACCTTACCGAGCGAATACGGACTGTGGAATCGCTGCGCCTGTTCAACGAAAAGCTTGAACATCAGGTCGTCGAGCGCACCGTCCAGTTGCAGGCGGCCAACCGGGAGCTGGAGGAATTCGCCTATGCTGCGTCACATGACCTGAAGGCGCCGTTGCGCGTGATCGACAATGCCTCCAAGTGGCTCGAAGAAGATTTGCAGCCACACCTTACCCCCGAAACGCGCGAAAACATGAATTTGCTGCGTGGGCGCATCAAGCGCATGGAGAAGTTGCTGGACGATTTGTTGGAATACTCTCGCGTCGGGCGACAGAGGGACGACCGCAACGTCGAAGAGATTTCCGGCACCGTCTTGATGGACAATATCCTGATGATGCTGTCGCCGCCTGACGGCTTCGAGGTGAGGATCGGCGCCGGCTTTGCCGGCATCTCCGTCAAGCGCATGCCGCTGCAGCAGGTGCTGATGAATCTCATCAGCAACGCCATCAGGCATCACGACAGGAAAAGCGGATACATCGAGGTCGATGTGGAAGAACGCGGTGCAAATTACGCATTTTCCGTGAAGGACGACGGTCCGGGGATCGACCCGCGGTTTCATGAACAGATCTTCAAAATGTTCCAGACGCTGAAGCCCAAGGACCAGGTCGAAGGCAGCGGCATGGGACTGGCGATGGTGCGCAAGAATGTCGAGGTTTACGGCGGCACGGTCGACCTGGAATCGGCGGCGGGCAAGGGCAGTGTTTTTCGCTTTACCTGGCCCAAACACGACGAAGCGACGGAGCAGGCGGCATGAGCAGCAATGCAGTCCAGTCCGGCAAGTCTCTCAACATCCTCCTGGTGGAGGACGACGACGGCGACGCAAAAGCTGTGCAGCGCGCGTTCGCGAAAGCTAAGATCGCCAATCCGATCGTTCGGGCGATCGACGGCGTCGAGGCACTGGAAATGCTGAAGGGCGAGAATGGCAGGACCAGGTTGATTTCTCCCTTTATACTGCTGATCGACCTGAATATGCCGAGGATGAACGGAATCCAGCTGGTCAAAGCCCTGCGTGACGACGAAGACTTGAAGCATTCCATCGCTTTCATGCTGACCACGTCCAAGCGGGAGGAAGACAAGATTGCCGCCTACGATCTCAACGTGGCCGGATATATCGTCAAGGAGACCGCCGGGGCGGACTTCGCCAATCTCGTGGCCCTGATGGATTACTACTGGCGCGTCGTGGAAATGCCATGACGCAGGCGGGTCGCCAGGTTTTACCGAAAACGCTCTTCATCCTGATCGCCGACGACGACGAGGGCGATCGCAAGCAGATCAGGCGAGCGCTGACGAACGCCGGCTTTTCCTATCAATGCGTGGAGGCCACGGGTGTGGGGGATGCGATCAATGCCTGCGACGCCCAGGCTTTCGACTGCGCATTCATCGACTACCAGATGCCCGGACATGATGGCCTTGAAGGCATTGCGGCACTGCATGAGCGCCTTCCCTTCATGTCGATCATCATGGCGACCGGTCACGGTGATGAGCAGGTTGCCACCGAGGCCATGAAGCACGGCGCTTCCGACTACATCAGCAAGGCGTCCATCAGCGCCGACTCGATCGGGCGGGCTGTGAACAGCGCGCTGGAAAAGTCGGGCCTTCGGCGGCAACTGGCGGCGCAGCGCGATGAGCTCGAGACCTTCGCCGCGGTGCTTGCGCACGACCTCAGCGCACCAATTTCCTCCATTCTGCTGTTTGCGCGCACAATCGGCGAAGATCTCGCTGGCGGTGCGGCCGACCACGACGAAACTATCGCGCTCTGTCGCGACGTCGTCAGTGCAGCGCAGCGCGCCGCGGCCCTGATCGACACGCTCTACAACTACACGAGAGCGGAGTCGCCGGCAGTTTTCGTGACGGTCGACATGCAGCATGTGCTGGACAGCGCAATGATCAATTTGAGACCGCGGATCGAGGCGCACGGCAGCCGCGTTACGCACGGCGAATTGCCCCTTGTCAACGGCAACGCTCCGCAACTCGTCCAGCTTCTGCAGAACCTGATCGGCAATGCCATCAAATACTGTTCGGCGGTGACCCCGACGATCCACGTCACCGCCACGCCTGGCCGGGACGGTATGTGGCTGTTTGCGGTCAGCGACAACGGTATCGGCATTGCCGATGAGCATCGGCAAAAGGTTTTCGAGCCGTTCAAGCGCCTGCACGGCGCCGGTGGCTACGAAGGCACGGGTCTGGGCCTGGCGATCTGCAAGAAGCTGGTCGAGCGCCATGGTGGCGTTATCCGATGCGAATCCGGCGGAGCTGGCCTTGGCGCGACCTTTCTCTTCACGCTGCATGGACCAGCGGACCAAGCAGTCAACACGCCAGACCCGTTATCTCATGCTGATTGCGTGCAAGCTGAATTCTAAAAAACAGGAGACGAGACATGGTTGACCTACCGGACAAACGCGGTCCCAAGATGCTGATTGCCGACGACGATCCGGGCATCGTCCGTTTTCTGGCGGCCCGATGCGTGAAGTTGGGCTTCGAGGTCCAGACGGCGTGCAATGGCCTTCAGGCACTGTCCAGGGCCAACCGGTTCCATCCCGACGTCTTGATCATCGATATCAACATGCCCGAGGCGGACGGGCTGTCGGTGACCTCGCGCCTGCTCAGCCAGCATAAATGGCGTCTCGACGTCATCGTCATAACGGCAAGCTCCTATGTGGAGACGGCGGGCCGGTGCGAAAGCTTCGGCGTGTTTCACGTTCGCAAGGGGCTCGATCTGTGGCAGGGCGTGCGATCCGCACTCGCCGAGATTTTCCCCGATCTTGTCGGTGAGACCGAGGACCCTCAACCAATGACAAGCGCCGAGATGCGGCTGCATCCCCGCGTCCTGCTGATCGACGATGATCCCTCGCTTGGCACGTTTCTGACGAGCAGGCTGCGAAAGCTCGGGGTGGAACTGGTGGTTGCCGGTGACGGTGTGCAGGCGCTGAAATATGCAAACACGCAGGACCCCGCCGTGATCATCACGAATTATGCGATGCCGAACTGCGACGCGTACTACCTTCTCGATAAGCTGCGGCGCGCGACCGTCACCGACCGCATCCCGGTGTTCATCTTGAGCGAGAAAGCCCTGGATGGGGTTGTCCGGTCGAGGCTGCAACCATACACGTCCGAGTATCAGGCGCCGCTGCATTTTTTTGAAAAGCCGCTCGACATCGATATGTTATTTACCGAACTTCAAGAATATTGCGCGTTCATCGTCAATCCCAATCCCAGGGAAGATCATCTTTATCCGTCGGCCGAGACGACAGAGGCGGGGTGATACGGGCCGCCGGACGCTTACCGGCTGAACTTCCCGGCCAACCCCCAAAGGAAAGCGGCCATTTCGCGTGCGATCGCAGTCATCACCAATGTCTGACGTTTGCCTGCAGCTGCGAGGCGTCGGTATCGTGTGCAAAGTCGAACCTGTACTTTCCAGGCAATGTCGCGCACCACTTTTGGTAATCCCGCCTGGCGAACCTCCAGCGGCCGGCCAACGCGGGCCGGATAGCGATAAGTCCAAGCCCCCTCGATCAAAACCCGACGAGCCCCGCGTTGCCGGCTTTGGTAATGTTGCCTCTTAGGACCGTATTGCCTGTCGAGTGTTCGCTCGGGACCAGACCAAGGTAACCCATGAGTTGTCGCGGTGTTTCAAAACGGCGGACATCGTCTCAATCCAGGGTAGATTTGTCCATGTTGTAAAAGGAAGATTGTAACTGCTGTCGTTTTTCACGCAGATCCTCCATGGCTGCTTCGCGCGCGCGCACAACATCTCGGATTGCTTCATGAAGCGGATCTGGAACCCAAATTGCCGTCAACTCGCCGGCGCGATGAAGTCGTGCCAATGTCAAAGCATCACGTCGATTGGTTTCAACGCCCTCGCCAGCCTTTTTTGGAATCAGGGAGGGTGCAATCACGATGCACTCATATCCAAGATCCATGATCTGAACGATGCAAGCCGTATCCGGTTGGCCCAGCCTCATAACAAAACGAAGGCATCATGTATTTCCGGCTGAGCTTGTCGACCATTGCAGACATGCGGATACAGTGGAGTGAGATGGATCGCCGCATTGCTGCTTTTGACGACGAATTCAAAGCCTATGCCCGGTCGGATCAACCATGCCGACTTCTGGCCCCCATCCCCGGCATTGGGCCTCTCAATGCGATCGCGTTGGTAGCGACAGTTGGGGATGCTCGGACCTTCGGACGCGACAGAGACTCGGCGGCCTGGCTAGGCCTTGTGCCACGACAGATGACAACCGGGGGCAAACCGAGACCGTGTCCCAGCTACACCACGCGCTGGGACACGATCTGATCGAAAAGCGGCTACGTCAGTTTCGTCAGCCACACTGAGGCTCGGTTCGCGTCGATGAGACCTACGTCAAGATCCGGGGCAAATGGCGATACCTGTATCGGGCCATCGACAAATGCGGCAATCCGGTGGATTTCTTGCTGACCGCAAAGCGCGATATCGATGCCACCAAGCGGTTCTTTCGCAAAATGTTGAAAGAGGAGCCGTTGTTGCCGCCGCAGAAGATCGGTACTGACGGCGCCAATACTTTTCCCTCGTCAATCAAAACCTCGGTTGACGAGGGGCTTCTACATCCGTACCCGGTGCATTATGTTACCAAGCATCGCCGGTTCTGGCGCAAATTTTGGACAGGGCTGAGCAGGCCGCGTTTCGGATTCGTCGTCAGAAGGCAACCGCCAGAATGTCGAATTGCTCGGCAAGCGATGGGCTTGGGTTAACTACCGACTGGTCGAAATGGCGGCCTTTGAACATTGTCATCCCCGAAAATATCGAGAGCTGATTACCGTTCCCCGCTTAGCAATAAGTTGCAACAGAGCCCCATCGGCTGCCACCAGCCGGAGTCGGAAGCTCGGCGTATCCCAGTCGACCACAACGAACTCATTCTTTACTGGAAAGCGCTCGTCTGCTCCGACGGTTACCAATCAACGATTGTTCCATCCGGCATAACCGCATGCCTGGTGTGCAGGACCTCCTGCTCGAACGGATGCTTTGCCGCGACGGCCTCGTTGACTTCTACGCCAAGGCCAGGGCGGTCCGGAATCTGCCAGGCGCCATCGACGCGACGGATCGGGGAGTCCACGACCTCGTCATACCACGGCACGGCACCGCTCATCTCTTCCTGAATGACGAAATTCGGCGTCGCGATGTCGAAATGCAGCGCCGTGACACCGGCGATCGGACCAAGCGGATTGTGCGGCGCGATGCCGACTCCCGCCGTCTCCGCCGCCGCCGCGATCTTGCGTGCTTCCGAGAGGCCGCCGGTATGGGCGATATCGGGCTGGGCGATGTGCAGGGCCCGCGCCCGGAACAGCGGTTCGAACTCCGTACGGCCGATGAGCCGCTCGCCGGTTGCGATCGGGACCGGCGAGCGTTGCGTCACCGCGGCCATCAGCAGTGGATCATAGGGCGGCACAGGCTCCTCGACGAAGAGTGGCCGACCGGGCGCCAGAGCGTTGATATAGTCGAGCGCGGCCGAAGCCGACGCGGGCCGGCCGTGAAAGTCAATCATGATATCGATCTCGTCGCCAACGGCCTCCCGCAGGCCGGCCATCAGCTTCGCGACATGATCAACACCCTTCACCGTCGTGGTGTAGTGGGTGTAGGGGATGAAGACGACCTTGAGCGCCTTATAACCCTTCTCGACGACTTCCAGAGCCCGTTCCTTCAGCGGCTCGATCTGCATGGTCTCATAGACCGCCGTCATGTCGCCGAGGCCGAGATGGGTGTAGACAGGCACGACGTCCCTGGTCTTGCCGCCTAAGAGGCGCCATACGGGCACGCCCAGATCCTTGCCGAGAATATCCCACAGCGCGACCTCGATGCCCGATATCGCCGTCGCTCCGATGGAACCCATCTTCCAGAAGCCATGCTTGTGCATCACCCGCACCGCCTGCTCGATATCGCGCGGGTCCCGGCCGACGAGCAAGGGTTCGAGATCGGCGACCGCGCCGGTGACGGCACGGGTCTTCCACTCGAGCGTCGCCTCACCCCAGCCATAGAGGCCGGGCGTGTCGGTCTCGACCTTCACGAAGATCCAGTTGCGCATTTCCGCATTGACGACGATTGTCTTGATGGCGGCGATCTTCATCTCAAGTCATCCTGCAAAACGTGGTTCAGGCAGTCCGCGGACGCCGGCATTGATGGCGAACAGACCGCCGGCCTGTGGCTGCGCCCTCAGGCCTTCGGGTGTGGTGTCCCAGACGGCGGTGGTGACATAAAGCGTCGTGAGATCAGAGCCGCCGAACATGCAGCTTGTCGGCCTGGAGACCGGCAGCCTGATCTCGCGATCCAGCCGACCATCCGGTGTGAAGCGCGAGACCTTCCAGCCGTCCCACATCGCGATCCAGACGAAACCGTCCTCGTCGATCGTTCCGCCGTCGGGGCCATATCCGAGACCGTTCGTGTCGGTGAAGAGCGTGCGGTTGGCGATCGAGCCGGCTTCATGGTCGTAGTCGAAGGTGAAGACCTGCTTGTCGAGTGTGTCCGCAAACCAGAACCTGTCATTGGCGCGCGACCAGATAAAACAGTTGGATATGCCGATATCGCCAAGCACTTTGGTGACCGTGAGATCCGGATCGAGCCGGTAGAGCCCGGCGGTATGGTCGGCGAGACTGTCGTCCATCGTGCCGGCCCAGAAGCGACCCTTGCGGTCGACCTTGCCCTCGTTGAAGCGATTGCCCGGCAGATGAGCTTCCGGCCGGGCGATCCAGTCGATCTTCATGGTTGGAAGATCGAGAAAAGCGATTCCGGAGGCGAAGGCGACGACCAGCCCGTCCTCTTCCCGCAAGGCGAAGCTGGAGATGCGCTCGGGCATGTCCCACAACTCGACCTTGCCTGTCGCCGGCGTCAGCCTGTGCAGCCGCTTGCCCTCGATATCGACCCAGTAAAGCGCCTGCTCCGCGACATCCCAGAGCGGCACTTCGCCGAGTTTGTTACCGCAATCGACGACGCATGTGACCTCAGGCTGCATGTTTCCCTCCCGCGGCCGGTGATCTGAGGAATGATAGAAGGCTGCGTTCGCTTTCACGGCTATAGCTCGCCACGGCCGCCAGGGTCAGCGCACCCGTGAAGATATATTGCCAGTAGGCCGAGACTTGCAGGTGGTTCATGGCGTTCTGGATTACCATCAGCAGGCAGGCGGCGAGAAAGACACCGATCGCCGTGCCGCGGCCGCCAAAGACGCTGGTCCCACCGAGCACGACTGCCGTCACGGAAAGAAGGGTGAAGTTCGTGCCGGCCTGCGGATCACCGCTGCCGATGCGCGAGGCAATGATCAGCCCGGCGATCGAGGCCATGAGCCCGCAGAACAGATAGGCCAGGAAACGCACCCGGCCCGTCGGCACACCGGCCACGAAGGCCGCTTCGGGGCTCGATCCGACCGAATAAAGCTGCATGCCGAGGCGCCCTCGCAGCAGGAGGGTTTCAAGCAGGATCACGGCGAGCACGGCGACAATGAACGCCACCGGCACGTAGCCCAGCCGCATCAGCACGAAGTTGGTGAATCCGGGATCGACCAGCCCGCCCGGCGCGGGGCGCACGATCAGGGCCAGACCTGCCACGGCGGAGAAGGTCGAAAGCGTCGCGACGAGATCCGGCAGGCGGAACCACTGGACGAGGATGCCGTTGAGGCAGCCGACGGCGAGCCCGGCGAGGAGCACGAGGGCGATGCCAGCAGGCACGCCGGTCACTGAGTCCGCCGCGATCAGGAACGACGCGATTGCCGTGGCAAGACTGATGTTCGGACCGGCCGACAGGTCGATGCCGCCGAGCACGATCACGGTGAACTGGCCGAGTGCCACGATGACGAGCGGCGCGATCTGGATCGCTAGCGAGGCGAAGTTGCGCGGCGTGAAGAAATAGGGTGTGGCGATCGCCGCATAGGCGCAGGCAAGGATGATGATCGCCAGCAGCATCAGCGATGCGCCATAGCGCCCCATCGCACCTGACTTGGGCCTGGCCCGCCTCTCATCAGCGGCGCCTTCCTGAGAAGCGGTCTTGGCGGATGCTTTCACCGCTGCGCCTATGATGCGCTGCTCCGTGGCCTCGGCGCCAGGCACTTCATCGACGATCCGGCCGTTGGCGACGACCTGGATGCGGTCCGAGATGCCGATCAGCTCCATCACGTCGGACGATACAACGATGACAGCGATCCCGCGATCGGCGAGCTGCCGTATCAGCGAATAGATTTCCAGCTTGGTCCCGACATCGACGCCCTGTGTCGGCTCGTCGAAGATGCAGACCTTGGGATCGGCCAGCAGCCAGCGGGCAAAGGTGACCTTCTGCTGGTTGCCGCCGGAAAGCAATTCGACCGGCTGAGCCACGCTGGGCGTCTTCACCTGCAACGCCGCGACCTGACGGGCGACGGCCTCGTGCTCCCTGGCTGTATCGAGAATGCCGAGCCGCGACCAATCCCTGACATGCGGCAGCACGATATTGTCGGAAATGGAATGCGGCAGGAACATACCCTCGCCGCGCCTGTCGGACGGCAGATAGACGACACCCGCGCGGATGGCGGCGCTTGGCGAGTCGATCGCAGCAACCTCGCCACGGATCGAGATTCTCCCGGACGTGCCGGGCACGAGACCGAAGAGCGCCCGCACGATATCCTGCTGGCCGCTGCCGGCAATGCCGCCGAGGCCGAGGATTTCGCCGGCCCGGACCGTGAGATTCACGTCATTAAAGCGACCTGCTGCCGAGAGGTGCTCGACCGAAAGCAAAACCTCACCCGGATTGCCGTTCCGTGGCGGATAGGCCAGCGCGAGATCGCGTCCGACCATCATGGTGACGATCCGGTCCTCGTCGGCCTCTTTCGTCTCGACAGTACCGATCATCTCGCCGTCCTTGAGTACGGTGATCCGGTCGGAGATCGCGAAGACTTCGGGTAGCCGATGGGAGATGAAGACAATGGACGTGCCGGCGGCGCGAAGATCGCGCAGGATGGCAAAGAGCCTGTCCACTTCGCGCGGCGTCAACGCCGATGTCGGCTCGTCGAGGATGAGGACGCGCGCATCGCTCGACAGCGCGCGGGCGAGTTCGATGATCTGCCGCTCGGCAAGCGGCTTGTCGCCGACCCGTTCGGAGAGATCCAGTGTTTCGCCGAGACGCGCGAGCAAGGCGGCAGCATCGGTTCGCATCCTGGCATAGTCGAGAAGGACTCCCCCGGGCTCGCGCCCGAGGAAGATGTTTTGCGGCGTGTCCAGATCGGGCACGAGGCGCGTGTCCTGGTAGACCATGGCGATGCCACGGTCGGCAGCATCGCGTGGACCCGCAAGGGCGACCGGCTTGCCGTCGACTTCGATCGTGCCGCTATCCGGCCGGTAGACGCCTGCCAGAATACGCATCAAGGTGGACTTGCCGGCGCCGTTCTCGCCGACAAGAGCCTGAATCTCGCCCGGCCGGCATTCCAGCGACACGCCTTTTAGCGCCTTGACGCCGGGAAAAGACTTGACGATGCCGTCCACCTTGAGCGGTATGGCCATTTCACGCACCTCGTTGTCCGGCTTAACTGAAGATCTTCTTCAGCTCTTCCGTCGAGAGGTTCGTGTCTACGAAGACCGGATCGGGCAGGTCCGGCCGCATATAGTCCTTGTAGTTGTCCTTGGTGATCAGCTTCGGCGTGATGTAGAGGTCGCGCTGGAGTTCCTCGCCGCGCAGCAGGGCGAGCGTGTTGCGCAGTGCGACGACGCCTTCCCAGGTCGGTTCGGAAATCAGGCCGATGTCGAATTTCGACTCCGCGCCCTTCTTGGCATCGTACATCTTCAGAAGACCGTTGTAGTCGTCGCCTGTCACCGGCACGAGCGGCCGGCCGGCGGCGGCCAGAGCGGCGGAGGCACCGGCGGTCACCTGGCCGCCATCGGCCCAGATGCCGTCGATCTGCGGATGCGCCGCGATCAGGTCGGCCATAATGACCTTCGCCTTGTCTTCCGACCAGTCGGTATCACGGAAGGCGAGAACCTCGATATCGGAACCGGCGAAGGCCTCCTGCGCGCCCTTCCAGCCTGCAGCGGTGTAGGAATTGCCGGCGATACCACCGAGCGCCACGATCTTGCCCTTGCCGCCTAGGGCGTTCTTCAGCCATGTGCCCGACGACTTGCCCTTGAAGGCCGGGTTCGTGCCGACATAGACGTCGTAGCCATCACCTTCGATCGGCAGGTTGAAGGGCGCCACGAGAATGCCTTCTTGCCGCGCCGAAGTGAGCGCCGGGACCACGGCCGATCCGGAATTGGCGATAACCAGGATCGCATCGACCTGCTGGTTGATCAGTGACTCGATATCGTTGACCTGCTTGGTGATGTCGTTCTGGCCATCGACGATCAGCAGTTCGCGGACATCCTTGTGCGCGGCCGCCTCGAGCTGCAGCGCGCGGATGCACATGGCGCGCCAGCTGTTGCCGGAAAAGCCGTTGGCAAATCCGATGCGGTAGGGACCATCTTTCTTCTTGCCCGAGATCTTGGGACCGTCGAAGGTCTTGGTCGCGTCGTCGATCGTGTCGGCGAGGGCCGGCAGCCAGCCGGCGCCGGCGGCAAGCCCAATGCCGGCAGCGCCATATTTCAGAAGATTGCGTCGCGTGACGTTGAGATCGATATGCTTCATGCTTTCCTCCCTTGGTGAATTATGCGCGCCGTTTGCGGGCGATCGTCCGATAGAGCATTACGCTCAGGGCGATGATGAGACCCTGCAGCACCATCTGGGTACCGGTGCTGATGCGGATCATGTTGGTGAAACTGGCAAGCTCAGTGATGAAAATCGCCCCACCGACCGCGGCGAAGATGCTGCCCATGCCGCCGGTCAGCGCGACGCCGCCGACGACCGCCGCAGCCACAGCCGAAAAGAGAAACTGGTCGCCGATGCCGAGGCTCGGCGTGCCGACATAGGCCGTGAGCAGCAGCGAGCCGAGCATCGCCATCAGCGCGCTCATAACATAGGCGGATGCCTGCACGGCTTTGACCGGCACACCCATCAGCCGGGCGGCCAACGGATTGGCGCCGGTCGCCATGATCCAGCGCCCGTACACCGTTGCCTTCGTCAGCCAGGCCAGCAGCGCGGCGACCACGATCCAGAACAGCGTCGAGGCCGGAAAGCCGTAGATATTGCCCTGGCCGATCCAGTTGAAGGCGGGCGCTGCTGATCCATGCGGGGCGCCGCCGGTGTAGACCAGCGCAGCGCCGAAGAGGATGGAGTTGGCGCTCAGCGTGGCGATCAGCGGTGTCACGCGCAGGAACACGATGAGCACGGCGTTGGCGAGACCGACGCCGAGGGCGAGCAGGACGCACATGGACAGCGCCAGCGCGATATTGTCGTTGCTGCCCATCATCAGCGAGGTCGAGATGATGTTGATGAGGGTCACCGTGCCGGCCTGCGACAGATCGATGCTGCCGATCAGCAGCACGATGGTCTGACCGCAGGCGATGACGCCGACAAAGGCCGCGACCTGAAGCATGTTGAGCACGTGCGAGACCTGGAACATGGCGGGCGAAATGATGGCGGAGACGAGGTAAAGCGCGATAACAGCGATCCAGACGGCGCCGGTGCCGCCGATGAGCGCACCAAGGCGGGAGCGCAGATCGTGCGACGACAACGGATCGTGTGCGGTGGATCGCTCCATCATGTCCTCCTCTCGCGCGTCAAGCGGCTCCCTGCACACAACAATAATATGTCCGACATAATTTGCAAGATGCTTTTAGGCACTGGAGGCAAAGTTGCTCGCGCGCGGCGATGCCGCCGTGCCACTGACGTTGACATGGAATCGGAGGGGTCGACTCAGCGCTTGGCGTAGACTTCGGTTACGGCCCGGTCGAGCAGGAGTTCCATGCGACGTTTGGCTTCGGTGCCGTCGCGCTTCTCGATGGCCTCGAACACGGCACGATGGACATCATAGCCGTCGTCCAGGCCGCGCTCTTCGTTTGCACTGCTTTGAATCCTGAAGCTTGCCTCAAGCAGCGGACGCAGGATCGTGCTCATGCGATCGATCAGCGTGTTGCCGCTCGCTTCAAAGATCGACATATGGAACTCGATATCGGCCTCGTAAAAGTGGTCGCTCTGATCGACGTTCACATGCATGCGTTCGAGCGCAGCGCCGATCCTGGCAATTTCCTGGTCGTCACCGCGCTCGGCCGCGAACTGGGCCGCGGACGGCTCGATGAGCCGCCGCATCTCGACGATATCGCGAAGAAGGCTGGAAGGAAGCGTCCCTTTCTCATGCCAGGCAAGGATATCGGGATCGAGGAAGTTCCAGTTGGCTTTGGTGGTGACGAAAGTGCCGGCGCGCTTGCGCGCATAGACCATGCCCTTTGCCGTCAGGACCCTGATCGCCTCACGGACCGTTTGCCGGCTAGCGCCGAACTTCTCCTGAAGCTCGACTTCGCGAGGCAGGACCTCGCCCTCGGGATGAACGTTGGCGACGATCGCGCGGCCGAGCTCGTTCAAGATGTCGGCATGCAAGCCCTTAGTGCCGTACGAACGATGGTCCATCTATCTGCCGAACTCTCCCTCGATAAAGCCTACATAACGGCTCGGAGGGCATCGGTCGAGGTTCTTGATGCCGATATGCGGGTCGACCGCCTCGCGGATGATGGCGATGGTCTCGACTGCCTTCCCCATCTTCTCCTTGGTATCCACGATCTGCATCTCCTTGCAGCCATTGTGCTTGATCGCTTTGAAGCCGCGAGTGAGGCCATCGTTGGCATTGTTGGCGACGTCGGAGGAGCTCTCGGCCAGCCGGTCCAACTATAGACCTTGATGTTGTCATGAATCTGCCCGCCGAGCGACGAATGGATCGGCTGGCCGTGGTGGTGTGATGGCTGAGCGTCTTTGCAAAGTTTGCGTTGACCGTTCTCATTCACGAGGCGACACTCCAGCCTCAAGTATGACAGGAGGCACCGATGGACGAACCAGACCGCTGGCGACACATGCGAAGCGCGCCGAGGGACGGCAGTCGCATCCTCGTTACAATCCGTCCGTCCGAACAGGGGCCAGGAGCAGTTGACCTCGCGTACTGGTCGGATGGTGATCAATTCGGCGGAGAAGCCTGGCGCTCTTCTGATTCCACGCCAGGCCGGATTATCGAATATGCCGAGCCGGAATTGAAGTGCTGGATGCCGATGCCTTCAGCCAATCTCGATCACATGACGTTGCCCTCTCCCTGGGAGGGCGAAGACGCCAAGGAGCTCGACGGGTCCGGGATTTGAGCGCTCGCGTTGCGAAGTTCCGTTTACCAGCAACTTCGAAGAGCGCCCATATGGGATTCAGCGACGCGTTCGGTCCGTTCACGAGTCCGACAAAAAAACGCCTCGGTCGGCATCAGTTGCAGCTCCACTGATGTGATGTGTGCTCGGTCAGCGTAATCGATTTGTCATCGTTCCACAGACCAACGGTGGTGACCAAACCGCTATTTGCCTAGCCTCGCAGCCGCAATAGCGTGCGGCATCAGGAATGCGGCTACCTCCGCGATGACGTCCGTCAGATCGCCAGGATTGTGTGCAACGCCTTCAACGAAAGCGCGCCATTGCCGCTGCTTTTGCTCGTCCATGGCAAAGGCGTCCGCCAAGGCATCCGGTAGGTCGGTGGGGATCGGTGTCTCGCGACGCTCGAAAGTAGCGGCGATTGCGCGCGCCAGCCGATCATCACTGAATTCGAAAGACCTGCTGAGGATCCAAATGTCGTAGAAATCCTTCATGCGGCTGTTGGTACGCCCGAGCATCACCATCGCCTGGAACTTCTCGGCAATGACCGTTTCCCGCGCGTAGGCTCGGAGCCTGGGCGAGGGGAAATCCAGCATGGACGGATAGTCCAACACCTCCGCCCCAGGCTCAAGTGCATCGCCAAAACCGACGTCGACCGTCAGGTTGATGCGGGCGCCTCCGATCGAAGCGACCATCCGAAGCCTGAGCCCACCATATTCCAGTCCCTCACGGATACGATCCACGCGGAGGGTTTCGGCATCGAACGTGACGCCATCATTCGCTTGTTGCGCCAGAATGTCCCGAAAGGTTTCAAGCATCGGGTCCGGTTCGGGATCTCCAAAGCCCAAGAGGTCGAGGTCGCGGGTGCCGCGGTGCGGATCGTCAAACCAGATCATCATCAGCATCGCCCCCTTCAGTACAAAGCGACCGGCATGGGCCGACTGGCTGAGTCGAAACAATAACCGTTCAAGGGCGAAACGCGTCAGAACCAGATCGAAGCTTTGTCCGCCTGCCTTGGCCAGTTGCAATAGGCGAGCCCGCACCGAGGCGGCGACATTTCTGACTTCTTTAGCCATTGGCAGTCAGCGCCTCGAGATACGGGCGGATCACGGTGCCAACGCCACCGCGCTCCGCCTGATTGGCTATTTCACCAGGAGTAGCCCTCCGTTTCCGTAGTGCCTCCTGAAGCCCCTCGATCGCCACTGATAGGCCGATTTTGTTGCGATAGCGGAAGCAATCGGCAATTGTCTTGGCAACTCCGAAAATCTTTACAGGAACCCCTTCGACGGCGTGAATTTCGATACCTTCGTTGAGCAGGTTTTCCGTGAAGCGCACGATGCGAGTGGGCGTGCCGTCCGGTTTCGGAGCCCAATCCTTGCGGCCTATGGCGAGCCATACGTGTCTTGGAAGCTGGTCCGTCAGGCCGTGGAACGCGAGGGCCGAAACAAGACAGATAACGGCTTTCGGAACGCGCTTGGCAGCCTCCGCCAGACTGTGATTGGCATCGAGCTCCGCATCGGGAAGTTGATAGAGACCGCGGGCAAGTCGTATTACCTCCCGATCCCGTTCCATCCGGCTCATGGTGGCCGCCGTCACACCTGCGTTCCGCAGTTCCGCGAGACGTGCTATGCCATGCTCGGCGAGCACGGTTCGCGCGATTTGACGTTGAGTGGCGGAGCCGGCCATTGATACAAAAACTCGGAGAATGGAATCTATTATCCGAGGATTTGTATCACAATCCAGAGGCTTGAGAAAGCCATCAATTGGCGAGGTCGTGAGCGATGTAGTCGCCTTGATCGGAATAGAACTGTCGACGGCCTTATTGGTAACAGCAATCCCGCTGGATTTCCTAGTGAAAATTCCGGCTTTTGATTTTCAACGTATCGATGTGCAGGTCCCGAATGAAAATATCCCTCGGCTTGACCGCGGCGGCTCGCTCTCGCGAATCCGGACTCCCCGGCGACCCGCGGGCAAACTCGTCACCTCGACCCGTCGGCAGCTTGAACGCCCCATCACGATCAGCCAAGGCTGATAGGTCGCCCGAGAGATCAAACAGCTGCTGGGCGATGAGGTGCACGACGTCCCCTTCCCGCTGGATCCGGCCGTTGACCGCCATCATGCTTGATCCTAATACGACGCGCCGGCGCCGCTCGAAGAGCTTTGGCCAGACAACGACATTGGCCGGGCCAGTCTCGTCTTTGATCGCCAGGAGTATCGATAGTGATGGTCTAAGCCGCGCAAATCGTCGTTGGACTTGTCATAGGTGGCGGGTTTTTTTCGTTTTACTTGGGATGCCGGGCGAAATCACGTTTTCGTCAGAGCCTGCGAATCAGTCGGCACCATAGCCGCAATTGGCCAGCAAATTCCTGGCCTTTGGCAGACACTTGAGCAGTGTCGCGCTACCTCGTGGTCACGACCTTGCCTGCGGTCAGGAAATACCGCAGAGGCCGGTCAGAACTATTGGTGAAGGCATGCAGCTTTGAACTCAGGCCGCCTTCGTGCGTCCGATACGCAAACGGTTCTTCAGACGGTCTGACATACCGTGACGCGCGGAGCTTTGCGGCAACGCCGTTAAAGCTGATTGATCTGACATCCGCGGTTTACGGAACCAAATCACCGGCTAGGTAGTCTTCAGAAGTCGAAATCGCCCTTACCCACAGAGGTGCCGAGCACGAGGATCATCATGTCGGCGATTTTGTCGCCGTCGTGATCGACCTCGACGATGGTGTCCTTGCCGGATTTGCTGGTGATGACGCAGGCGCCAACCCCTGTAAACTCACCGGTCGCGGAAAATTTCAACTTGACCTCGAAGTCCGAGAAGTCGATCTCATCCCCGCCGCCAAAATCAAGGATTTGGTCGGCAGTGTTGTTGGTCGTGCCGCTCTCGCTAACCTTCTCGAAGCAGAACTCGTCATCGCCCGTGCCGCCCTTGAGGTGGTCGGCGCCAATTCCACCGAAGATATCGTCGTCATCGGTGCCGCCGTCGATCCTGTCATTGCCATGCTCGCCGAACAGGCTGTCCTGGCCGGAACGGCCCAACAGCCTGTCCAGACCGTCATCGCCGCTGAGGGTATCGTTGCCGCCACCGCCATCGATCTCGTTGTCCTTGCCGTTGCCGAGAATGCGATTGTCGTGCTCGTTGCCCACGGCCAAGATTGCATTGCCCTTCAGGTACAGCTGCTCGATATACTGGTTGCGATGCAGCTTTATGTCGGACGTCGAGTGGATCGTGTCGTTGCCCTCGTTCTTTAGTTCGACAACCTGAACATAACCCTTGTAGAAGCCCTCGTGGGAATCGTTGACGTAGATGTCTTCGCCATCGGTGTAGTAGATGTCATTGCCCTTGCCGCCATACATGAAGTCCGAGCCGGCGCCACCCTTGATCGTGTCGTGGTCTTCGGCCGTGCCGCGGTTCGGATCGTAGGAGACGTAGCCGTAGAGAAAGTCGCCTCCGTCCATGCCTTCGATGACGTTGATACTGTTGTTGCCATCGATCCAGTTGAAGCCGTCATTGCCCGTGCCGCGCGTTGCCGTACCCTGAAGAAGGAGATATTCAAGGTTTTTACCCAGCGTGTAGGACGACGTGGAATAGACATAGTCGCTCTCGTTCTTGACCGTCTCCAGCACCCTGTCCTTTGCCGAGTCGACAAAGTAGGAGTCGCCGCCCGCGCCACCCCACATCTGGTCATTGCCACGGCCGCCATTCAGATTGTCACCTCCGTCACCGCCGAGCAGCATGTCCGCGTGGTCGCCGCCATACAAGTTGTCATTGTCGGCGCCTCCGTCGAGCTCGTCTTCCTCTCCGCCACCGTAGAGATAGTCGATGCCGGCGTCGCCCCTCAGCGTGTCCTTGTCGTCACCGGCCTGATAGGTTCCGTCAAAGCTGTAATTGTCGCCATAGATCTCGTCGCTGCCGGCGCCGCCCTCCAGGTAATCCTTGCCTCCATTGCCTTCGATCGTATCGTCGTCGCCCTCGCCATAGACCTCGTCGTCACCCCAGCCAGCCAAAAGCTGGTCGAAGCCGGCACCGCCCCAGATGCGATCGCTGGTGCCCTCGCTCTGCGTGCCGCCGCCGTAGAGCGTGTCGTCGCCGCCCTCGCCATGCATGTCGTCGCTGCCGTGCCCGCCATACATGAGATCCAGGCCGTTGGCGCCGTACAGCGTATCGTCGCCGCCCCCGCCCCAGACGCGGTCGTCGCCTGCCCCGGCTGACACGAAGTCCTTGTCGGCGCCGGCGGTGTTGTCATCCGGATTCGTGCTGAAGTCACCGTAGATGTAGTCGCTTCCGCCGCCGCCCTGGATCGAATCCTTGCCGCCGTTACCTATGATTTCGTCAGCATCGCCCTGCTCAAAGACATCCTTGAAATCGCCGTAGAGCTTGTCGTCACCGAGGCCACCGTCAATGTCGTCGGCACCCCACCCGCCATGGATCTTGTCGTCGTCGATGCTGCCGCCCCAGAGCGTGTCGTCGCCACCCTCGCCGTAGATGGTGTCGCCGCCGCCATTGCCGTTGATGAAGTTGGCGATCTGATTACCCCAGATCTCGTCGTTGCCGCCGCCGCCGAGTGCATCCTCGATCAGGGAGGCGGTATTGCCCTCGAACAGCAGCGCATTGGCGACTGTGCCGGGTGCCACGCGGCTTCCGCCAGTGCCGTCCAGATCGGCGACCTGCGTGTCCGATGTGGTGGTCCATTCGCCGGGCCGGAGGTCGATCTTGGTGTTGTTGCCGTAGTTGTGCAGGTCGTAAATGTCGTGGCCTCCACCATCCCACAGCGTCATGAAAATCTTGTTGGCCTTTGGTGTGGCGGCAGCGTCGGTCAGGCCATTGATGAAGAACTGACCGGTCGTCGGATCCCATCCGTAGGTCGTGTCGCCATTGTTCGCCTGTTCGCTATAGTCGGCGCCGTACATATGCTGCAGGGCGGCAATGTCGTACATCATCGGCGTCTGGGCGAAGGACAGGCCGTCCCAGTCGAAGGTGGGGATGCTCGCCTCGGCCCAGGCGCGGTAGGTCATGATCGAATAGGCGAGCGAGACGTCGGTATCGGGGAAACTGCCAGACTCTTCATGAGGGTGCTTGAGGCCGAGCGTATGGCCAATTTCGTGGATGAAGGTAAACCAGCCGTAGTTGCCCGATTCCGGCGTCGTCAGCCCGTTGCCAGACCCGGCGGCGGTGGTGGCCCCCGTGTCGAACCAGGCGTCGCCGCTCCAGGCATCGGTGCCTGGCCCCCAGGCAGAGGCACTATTACTGCCTTCGGTCGTGGTGGAGCCGATGCGGATATCGCCTTCGCTATCGTCCGACTCGGTGATTTCGGTGAGTGAAATACCGCAGACGGAGGCGAACATGCGCATAGCCGAATGGGTCGCCGCCTCCTGTTGGGCCGTCAACGCCGTGCGACCATCCGGAGCGCCGGTGTAATCGTAAAAATCAGCCGTTGGGATACTGTATGTGAGACTGAGCGTGTCCCACTTCAATCCGCCAATGATCGAATTGGTATCTTCGTCCCTTGAAGGAGTAACCGTAGAAGCGCCAGCCATAATACCTCCCAAGCGCCGCCGCGGGTAGCTTCACCCCGCCACGCAAAGCGACCGTTGTGCTGTCCTGAGACTATGCCAAACCTTAACAACGGCCGAGCACGGTGAGACTACACTTCGCGCCGGCATCGTAGATGGCATCTTCTCACGCGGCTATACCGCTATATTTGAGGAGATCATAAAATTATCCGCGACGCAAGTCTATAACAATGGCGTTCAAGATATTGAGGAATATTCATCTGAACCTACTGGTTAATTTAGCGAAAAAACAAAAGTATTGGCTGAATATCTAAGAATACTGGTGAGAGAAAGGTCGGGAATTCAGAATTGCAACGTTGAGGCTTTAACGGGCTTGTCGCAAACTGAAGCGCCAGTCGAAGGATGATTTTAAGGGGCGGCATTTCGAGGCATGGCTGATCGTGCAGGCAGTGACCTGGTACCTTCGCTATCCGCTCAGCTATCGAGAACTCGAAGAGATGTTTCGCGAGCGTGGCTTCGAGGTCGATCACAGCACGATCAACCGGTGGGTATTGGC
>JAQGJP010000108.1 GCA_028290545.1 Rhizobium sp.
TTGCTGGCGACCTTGCCGGACATGGGCGTCGAGCAGACGAGCCAGGCGATTGACCGGGCGGCGATTGCCCAAGGCACCTGGGCGGCCCTCCCCGCCAAAGACAAAAGCGCCATCATGCGCCGTTGGCACCAGCTGATCGTCGCCCATACCGACGATCTCTCGGCAATATTGACTGCTGAAATGGGCAAGCCGCTGGCGGAATCGAAATCCGAAATCGCCCACGCGGCCGCCTATGTGCAATGGTATGCCGAGGAAGCAAACCGCATCTACGGCGAGACCATTTCGGCGCCTTCCGACGACCGGCGGATGCTGGTGATCAAACAGCCGGTGGGGGTTGTCGGCACGATCACGCCATGGAATTTCCCCGCCTCGATGGTGGCTCGCAAGATCTCGCCGGCGCTCGCGGCCGGCTGCGCGATCATCCTCAAGCCTGCCGAACAAACGCCTCTGGTCGCAGGCGCGATGTTCGCCCTCGCCGAACAGGCCGGCTTTCCGCCGGGTGTCCTCAACCTCGTCTACGCATCGGAGGGCGGGAGCGTCGGCCGTGAACTCTGCAGCAATCCGAAAGTCCGCAAGATCAGCTTCACCGGCTCGACGGAGGTCGGCCGGCTGCTGATGCGGCAATGTTCCGACCAGATCAAGAAGGTCAGCCTGGAACTTGGCGGCAACGCCCCGTTCATCGTTTTTGACGACGCCGATGTCGATGAAGCGGTCGATGGCGCGATCCAGGCAAAATTCCGCAATGCTGGCCAGACCTGCGTTACGGCCAACCGCATCTACGTCCAGTCTGCGGTCCACGACGCCTTTGCGGAAAAATTCGTCGCGCGGGTCGCCGAATTGCGGGTCGGCGACGGTTTTGCGCCCGGGATCACCATCGGCCCGATGATCGACAGCCACGCGATCGACAAGATCGAAGCGCACGTCGCCGATGCCAAGGCCAAGGGAGGCGCGGTCCGTTGCGGCGGCCATCGCATAGGCGATGCCGGCACATTCTTCGAACCCACGGTGCTGACCGGAATTTCCAACGGCATGCGGCTTGCCCAGGAGGAGACCTTCGGACCGCTCGCGCCGATCATCCGCTTCGACGATGCCGATCAGGTCGTGCGTGAAGCCAACGATACTATCTACGGCCTCGCCGCCTATTTCTATGCCTCCAACCTCAAGCGCGTCTGGCGGGTCGCCGAAGCGCTCGAATATGGCATGGTCGGCATCAATACCGGACGCATGTCATCCGAGGCAGCCCCCTTCGGCGGCATGAAACAGTCCGGCATAGGCCGCGAAGGCTCGCGACACGGGCTCGAGGACTATCTGGAGATGAAATATCTCTGCATGGGCGGAATCTAAGCGCCCGCGTCAGTGACGATCACATCCATCGGTATGTCGTGCGGCTGGGGATGGATCGTCGCGATCTCGGCAATGCTGTAGCCTACGCCGATCACCAATGGCCTGTTCGGCGCTGCGGCCAGTGTGCGATCGAAGAAACCGCCGCCGTAGCCGAGGCGGTATTTCCCGGCATCGTAACCGACCACCGGGGCGATGACGATATCGGGATGCACGACAGCGCCGTGCGCCGGCACGAGAATGTTCCAGACACCGCGCTCAAGCGGCTCGCCGGTTGACCAGAGCCGGAATTGGAGCGGCTGGCCCTTTTCGATCACCACCGGAAGCGCGACCCTGCCGCCGCGATCGAGTATCCTCGTCATCCAGTCACGGAGATCCGGCTCACCACGAAACGGCCAGTAGAAACTGATAATCCGGCTGCCGAGATCGCCGATAACGTGTTCGGCATGCGTAGCGATCCTTTCGGACTTCTGCTTCCGTTCGTCGATACCCATTGCCAGTCGCGCTTCGATCAGACGCTGGCGTTCCGCCTTGCGCCAGGGCGCGACATCGCTCCAGTCCCACCGGTCACCCGCCGGCGAAGCAATCCGGAAGTCCGGCGTCAGTTCGTGCATGGAACGTGCTGGAGAGGCATATTCTCCATCATTGCTGGATCCGGACATCGCATTCTCCCGTGACACGATTGCTGCAAGGGAAGATTGCTCCGCATGGAAGACAAAGACAAATGCATTCAAATGATGTTTGGTGTAAAATTATTGCTGGAAGCCGAGAACGGATGGGCATCGACGCCGGCATGACCGGCGCCTCGATTGTCGACCGGTTATGCCTTGGGGATTGATGCTGCGATGACGCAGAGCAACTCGAACATGATCGTCGCTCCGGCGATCGCCGTCATGCTCGCAACGTCGAAAGGCGGCGACACTTCTACCACGTCGGCGCCGACGATATTGATCCCATCCAGCAGCCGTACCATTTCCTGCGCCTCGCGGGTTGTAAAGCCACCAAGCTCCGGCGTGCCGGTGCCGGGCGCCATCGACGGATCAATGCTGTCGATATCGAAGGTCACATAGGTCGCGCCGTCCCCGGCGATCGATCTTGCCTCGGACATCACGTCGGCCGCGCCGCGCCGCACGAATTCCTCCATATAGATGATCCGTACGCCCTGGGCGAGCGCCCAGTCATGTTCGCCGGGATCGTACATCGAGCCGCGAATGCCGATCTGGACATAGCGCCTCGGGTCGAGCAGACCCTCTTCGATCGCCCGCCGGAAGGGCGTGCCGTGGGTATAGGCATTGCCGCCGAAATAGGTGTCGTTGGTGTCGGAAT
>JAQGJP010000027.1 GCA_028290545.1 Rhizobium sp.
GCAACAAATCCACCAATAGAGGCAAACAGTTTCGATCCACGCCCCCGTGCGGGAGGCGACCATCGCCATGTTGCGGGAGGCCCACGGGATTTGTGTTTCGATCCACGCCCCCGTGCGGGAGGCGACAGTCAGCCCGAACTTTTCGTAATTCGATCTATGAGTTTCGATCCACGCCCCCGTGCGGGAGGCGACGTGGAGATGCTGTACTGCTTGACGATGCGGATGCTGTTTCGATCCACGCCCCCGTGCGGGAGGCGACCGGACGGGATCTTGTAGACCTTGCCATCCATCTCGTTTCGATCCACGCCCCCGTGCGGGAGGCGACCGCATTCGCGATTTTCTCCACCCGCCGGCAGGAAGTTTCGATCCACGCCCCCGTGCGGGAGGCGACCTGCCGAAAAACCGCATCCGCAAGGCCGGAATTGTTTCGATCCACGCCCCCGTGCGGGAGGCGACCAGTCACGAGGTTGACCATGTGCGGTCGGTTTACGGTTTCGATCCACGCCCCCGTGCGGGAGGCGACACGCTGGCCGACGCCATCGATCGCTATATATTGGTTTCGATCCACGCCCCCGTGCGGGAGGCGACCCGACCACGCCCACTTCACATCCGATCATTTGTCGGTTTCGATCCACGCCCCCGTGCGGGAGGCGACGGCCGGAATAGGTGACGGTCGTTTCGGAGCCGCCGTTTCGATCCACGCCCCCGTGCGGGAGGCGACGATGCGGCGAAGCGCGGTATGTCCCCACGGCATCGTTTCGATCCACGCCCCCGTGCGGGAGGCGACTTGTTCTGGATTAATGAGGGAGTCAAGATCGAATGGTTTCGATCCACGCCCCCGTGCGAGAGGCGACGGCCTCTCAACGGCATTGAGCCGCTTGTCCCGCCTGTTTCGATCCACGCCCCCGTGCGGGAGGCGACCATCCGGGAGATGCAGAGGCACGCAAGCCATGGCGAACGTTTCGATCCACGCCCCCGTGCGGGAGGCGACGCACCGCATCCACTATGCCTTTCCGCTGTCGGTGGTTTCGATCCACGCCCCCGTGCGGGAGGCGACCGACGCTGGCCGACGCCATCGATCGCTATATATTGGTTTCGATCCACGCCCCCGTGCGGGAGGCGACAAGGACATCGAAACCAGGGGGTCGGCATGACCAAGGTTTCGATCCACGCCCCCGTGCGGGAGGCGACGCATTCGGAAGTGACTGGACGCGAGAAGAGCGCCGTTTCGATCCACGCCCCCGTGCGGGAGGCGACCTACACCAACACCACGGCCAACGCCGCCAACATGTTTCGATCCACGCCCCCGTGCGTGAGGCGACGAGGATACGCTTGCCGTCTTCGGCCTTGCCGGAGTTTCGATCCACGCCCCCGTGCGGGAGGCGACCGGCGTCAGGCCGCGCATCTGGTGGAATAATGAGTTTCGATCCACGCCCCCGTTCGGGAGGCGACCATAGCTCTGGTTGTCGTCGGAATGAGTCAAGACGTTTCGATCCACGCCCCCGTGCGGGAGGCGACGACCGTCACGCGGCGAATACGCCATGCGGGAGGCGACTCACTTCGGACAGCAGGTCATTGGTCGAATATGTGTTTCGATCCACGCCCCCGTGCGGGAGGCGACCATAGCTCTCGCATGCGTGCGCGTGCACGCGAGGTTTCGATCCACGCCCCCGTGCGGGAGGCGACCATTGAAAAACCCTCATAAGGTGTGATTGGTGAGGTTTCGATCCACGCCCCCGTGCGGGAGGCGACTGATCAGATCGGTCGAAGCCGAGTTGGCGAAGCGGTTTCGATCCACGCCCCCGTGCGGGAGGCGACCCGATCCGGTCGTCGCTGTCGGCTTTGGACGAATAGTTTCGATCCACGCCCCCGTGCGGGAGGCGACCGCGCCTGCGGATCATAGATGAGAGCGAGATCGAATTTCGATCCACGCCCCCGTGCGGGAGGCGACGCTAGATTCCGCCTTGTTGATGCGACGACCTGAGTTTCGATCCACGCCCCCGTGCGGGAGGCGACCTGCCGCCTATCATATCGTCGGTGTGCTGCCGAGCGTTTCGATCCACGCCCCCGTGCGGGAGGCGACCACCTGTGCCGGTGATCGCAGCAGGTGAGAAGCTGTTTCGATCCACGCCCCCGTGCGGGAGGCGACAAGCCGGATCAGATTTTCGCATCACTCGGACGTGTTTCGATCCACGCCCCCGTGCGGGAGGCGACGCGGCGATTTTGCCAAAAAGCTCGACGAAGAAATGTTTCGATCCACGCCCCCGTGCGGGAGGCGACTGGTTGTCGATTTTGGGGGGACGTTTCGTCATTGTTTCGATCCACGCCCCCGTGCGGGAGGCGACCTACCGGCAGGCCCGGAATTTACCGGCTTCTCAAGTTTCGATCCACGCCCCCGTGCGGGAGGCGACCCAGCGCCTCGAACTTGATCCTTGCCAGATCGGCGTTTCGATCCACGCCCCCGTGCGGGAGGCGACCAGAGTCTCGGTCATCAGGCGGCAAACCTGTCAGGTTTCGATCCACGCCCCCGTGCGGGAGGCGACTATGATGGCAATCACACAAAACAAAACTGAACGAGTTTCGATCCACGCCCCCGTGCGGGAGGCGACTATTCGGGCTGTCAAGTAAGGTCAGTGTGGAGTTGTTTCGATCCACGCCCCCGTGCGGGAGGCGACGCGATAAAATTTGGCCGCGAACTCTCCGCAGCAGTTTCGATCCACGCCCCCGTGAACGGTATTGCATATATAATTCGGCTATGGCTGTGCGCCATGGCATGGTCGAGCGCAAAACCCATCGAAGCAAGCGTCTTGCCGCCGCCGGTTGGAACCGTCAACGTGAAAAGCCCCGGAGACATAGTTACTGCTTTTTCGCGGACATGTTTCAGGATGTCGTCGCGCAACCGGTTCAAATCCGTGTCCTGCTTCGACATGCCATTCATGTGTCGGTCGAACGCGATGACAAGTTCCGGCAAAATATCCTGAAGCGCGGACCATGTCCTATCCGGTACCTTGCCCTGGAGCGCCAGTGAATAGCGTTCCGAATCCTTGCGGTCGGCATCTACGAGACAAGAGAAGATCATCCGTACGATGAGAGACATCTGGAATGCCAAATATTCGGCATGCGGCTTAAAAGCCGCCAGCTCCGTGAGGCCGGCCGTAACCACGCCAACGTCATTTCGCCAGACCTGCGGCAGGTCATCGACGTAAGCCTCAATGCGCTGATCAAAACAGCTAGGGACGGCATTCTTGCGATCCGGCAGCCCGGCATGATGGCCCAGGATGCAATAAGCGATCAACTCGGCCGTGAGACTGTCGCTGCCTGCGAAAGCCTGCAAAACATGCCAGGCGCCCGCTGTCGAATGATCGACGCTCGGGCCTCCCTCCAGCCGCTTTTGAAATGCAGCAGTGTACTTGCCGAGATCGTGGAACAGTCCGGCCAGCAGCGCCGCCTTTTCAAGCCCGAGCGGCTTGGCCATCTCCGCGGCGCGTTTGGCCACCGCTTCCAGATGCTCCCTGAGTTCCTGCCAATCACTTTTGTCCGGCTCGCTTCCGGAATGCGCGTATAAAGTCATCGTTCTCCCCCACGCCAATAATGCCGAATACTGGCGCGGCGTCAACTCAGGCGCGAGAGATTAGAAGTGGACAATGCAACTTTAGAGAAGCCTAACGGAAGAAGCCATTCTAGACAGGATCGATGAATCAATCAAACACTGCCCGCGAAAATTGCGACAAATGCAAATTGGATGCTTGGCAGCGGCAAGAAAGCGGCGCACGCTGTACAACGGTTTCAGATCGTCGCTGGAGCATGCCAATGTCCGCAGCCGCCCGATATTTCCTCGCGTCATGGATCGGTCTCACCGCTCCGCTTGTCGCATCCGCGCATACCGACAGGGTGACCGGTCAGGACTACCGGGGGTTCGAGCGCAACGACGGCAGGGGCTCATGCTGCGATTGGCATGATTGCCGCCCGGCCCTGGAACCTTTCATGGAACAGGACGGCGAAAAGATCATCGACCGCGGCCACAACAAGTTTTCCTTCGATCCGGGCAAAGTGGTGAAACGCCCATCGGACGATGGCAACTGGCATGTCTGCGGCAATGCCAGCACGCTCACATGCATCATCGCCCCTACGCAAGCGGAACGCGAACCGAATCCGCTCGATTGGCTCTTCGGAAAGATTGTCCCGAGGCGCCCGGCCAACCAGACCCTCGTTCCCATCGCCGCCGAGATCGACCGCGAACTTGCCACAGCCAGAATTTGCAAGGCGCCGGAATGGTGAGCCATCCCGTGGCCGCGTCCCAGGTGTCGGCACATCCGATCAGGATTAATGGGAACTGAACTTGAAGTGCGCTTATTTGCATTTATATGCGCATATTTGCAATTTTTTATTGACGTGCCGCATAAAAATGCTGACCATTGCCAGCATTGGGTCGACTGGGATCTGGCGATGAAGGAACTGGGACGACAGTTGCGTGTCGGCGTACTCGGCTGCGGCCCGATCGCGCAGTTCGCGCATTTCGAATCGAGCGTAAAGGCCCGCAATGCCTGTCTTCATGCGATCTGCGACGCGGCTCCCGATCTTGCCGCGCGCATGGGCGCGACGTATCAGCCTGAGAAGATCTACTTGGATTACGACGAGATGCTGGCAGACCCCGCTCTGGAAGCCGTGATCATTGCCATTTCCGATGCGTTTCATGTTCCGATGGCAATCAAGGCGCTGGAAGCGGGTAAACATGTGCTGTGCGAAAAGCCGATCGGCGTCAATGTCGAGGAGGTCGAACTGCTCGCGGAAACCGTCAGCAGGACAGGCAAGGTCCTACAGATCGGCAATATGAAGCGTTTCGACCCCGGCATCGAGGCCGCCAAGCAATTCATCGACGAGGAGATGGGCGCGCGGCTGGCGCTGAAGGCATGGTACTGCGACAGCACCCACCGCTACACGATGACGGATGCGGTGCAGCCGCTGCCGATCCTCAGCAAGTCGGCGCTGAAGCCGGCCGGCAATCCCAAGGCTGACCTCAAGCGCTACTACATGCTTGCCCATGGCAGCCATCTCGTTGATCTCGCCCGCCATCTCTGCGGCGAAATCAAATGGGTCAAAGCCCGCCTGCTCGAGCGGTTCGGTGCCTATTGCTGGTTCGTCGAGACAGGCTTTGCCGATGGCACGCTTGGCCATCTCGATTTGACGGTTGCCGTTCGCATGGATTGGCATGAGGGTTTCCATCTCTATGGCGAACACGGCAGCGTGCTGGCCAAGACCTACAACCCCTGGTATTACCGATCGAGCGAGGTCGAGATCTTCCGCGAAAGCACCGCGACCTATGAGCGCCCGCTCGGTGCCGACGGACATTTCTATCGCCGGCAACTCGAAGGCTTCGCCGATGTCGTTCTCGACGGCGCGCCGATGCGAGGCGCCGATATCGAGGACGGACTGGCTTGCGTGAAAGCAATGGCAGCGATAGCCCATTCCGTCGATACCGGGCGGAGCGTGGACGTCGCTTCCATGAAGGGAGCGGTCTGATGCAGGCCGGGATCTTCGCCAAGACCTTTGTCGGAACCGATCCGCAAAAGGTGTTGTCGCGCGCTTCCGCCGCTGGATATCCCTGTGTGCAGTATAATTTCGCCTGCTCCGGATTGCCCTCGATGCCTGACGCGGTTCCCGAAGCCGCGCTGGCATCCATCGTATCCGCGAGGCAGGCGACCGGCGTGACGATCGCGGCGCTTTCCGCCACCTACAACATGATCCATCCCGACAAGGCGGTGCGCAATGCCGGCACGGCACGGCTCGAACTGGCGCTGAAAATCGCCGCACGCCTGGCAATACCACTTATCACCCTGTGCACGGGCACGCGTGACCCCGACGACCAGTGGCGCCGTCATCGCGACAATACGACCTCCGAGGCGTGGCGCGACCTGGTGACGGAAATGGAGAAGGCCGCCGCAATGGCGGAATCCACCGGTGTCGATCTCGGCATCGAGCCCGAACAGGCCAATGTCGTACAGGACGCCGACAGTGCGTTGCGGCTGATGCGGGACGTGCCATCGCGCGCCGTCAGGATCGTTCTCGACCCCGCCAATCTTTTCGAACGGGCGACGCCGGCCGAAGCGCGTGACGTCGTGGCGCGTTCGGTGGAACGACTTGGCGATCGCATTTCCATGGCGCATGCCAAGGACCGCGACGCCGGCGGAACATTCGTGACGGCCGGCCGCGGGGTGGTAGACTTTCCCGACTTCATCGCTCGCCTCAAGCACGTGGGCTTCGACGGTGCGGTAGTGACCCATGGGCTGGAAGAGCGCGAAGCACCCGAAGTCGCACGCTTTCTCTCCGGGCTCCTCGCATGAGCGGGACAACAATCCGGCTGCCCGACGGCGCTTCCGCAAATGTCGTCGATCAGGGCGAAGGCTATCCGGTGGTCTTCCAGCATGGCCTGGGTGGCGACAGGCACCAGGTGGCCGACAGCTTCCCGGACAGGATCGCATGTCGCCGCATCACCCTGGAATGCCGCGGCCATGGCCTTTCCGGCTTCGGGCCGACTGATCGCTATTCGATCGGCAGTTTCGCCGAGGATGTGCTTGCCGTAGCGGATAGCCTTGGCCTGGGGCGCTTCGCCGTCGGCGGTATTTCGATGGGTGCCGCAATTGCGCTGCGGCTGGCAGTCACCCATCCGCAGCGGATCTCCGCACTCATGCTGGTTCGCCCGGCCTGGATCACCGAACCGGCGCCCGAAAACATGCATCCGTTCATGGAGGCGGCGCAGCTGATGCGCGCCCATGGGCGTGACGGCCGCGATATTTTCTCGCGCTCGCAGACCGGCCTGCGGCTCGCCGCCGAGGCACCTGATAATCTTGCATCGCTGCTGGGTTTCTTCGACCGCGATGATCTGCCCCGGCTTGCCGACCTGCTCGAAGCCATCGCGCTGGATGGGCCGGGCGTTTCCGAACAGCAACTGACGGCGCTGGACATGCCCGTTCTCGTGGTCGGCCATGCCTGCGACCTGGTCCACCCGCTCGACCATGCCCGCGGCCTGGCCGCAATGATCCCTGACGCGCACTTTGCGGAGATCACGCCGAAGGCAGTCGACAAGACCCGCTACACAGCTGAATTGCGCGCCGCGACAGGCGCGTTCCTGCGAAAATACGCTATCACCGAGGAGCCCGTCCGATGAACACCGTTTCAAACCCGCCAGCCGCCTGGCTGCAAGCCCTACCGCGCGACCGGTTGCTCGGAGAATTCTCCCTCTGGTCAGCCGATCTGGCAAATCTGGCGGGCGATATTCTTCGCGTCGACGAATTCGTCGATCTCTATCATGCCGACGTCGCCGATGGACGGTTTGCACCGTCCTTTCTGTTTTTCCCGGATCAGCTCGCGCGCATCCGAAAGCTGACGCAAAAGCCGATCCATGTTCATCTGATGGTGGAAGGCGATATCGTGCTCAGCCAGATCCGCCAATTTGCTGAGGCCGGCGCAGATCTGATCTCGGTCCATCCCGAGAATGGCCCGGTGACCGATGAAGCGCTGGCGCTGATCCATTCGCTAGGTCTTCAGGCAGGCGTGGTGCTGACCCTGGAGACACCGGTGGAGACGATCCGGCCGCTGATTGATCAGCTGTCCTTCGTCACCCTGCTTGGCACCGCGATCGGCGTGAAGGGACAGGGGCTGTCTGACAAAGCCTGCCCGCGCCTTCAGGAGGCGCGCGCCCTTCTGGACGCCGCCGGCCGAAAGGACATCATGCTCGCCGCCGATGGCGGCATTCGCGACAATACTGTGCCCGCCCTGCGGAACGCGGGCGCCGAGACAGTGGTGCTTGGCTCGCTTGCGTTCGGAGATCCTGATCTTAAAGCGCGGATGGAGTGGCTGAGGAACCTTTGAGAGAAAGACATACACGATCAACAGACGATCAACTGGGTTCCCGCTTTCTTCATTGCCGTCACGATCGTGTCCGGTGGCCAGACGTCCGTCACCACGAAAGTGATATGGCTGAACGTGGCAATCCGGGCGAATGCCGTCACGTTGAACTTGCTGTGGTCAAGCAAAGCGATCGTTCTCGATGAGACCTTGATCATCGCCGTCGTTTCCGATGCCTCTTCGAGCCGCCCCATCGAAATGCCGCCGGCGGATATTCCAGTCGCGCCGATCACGGCGGTATCTGCGCTGATGCCCGGGACTTCGGGAAATCCAACGGGGCCGATCGTCACCTGCGACACCGGCCAATAGGCTCCACCCAGAATATGCACCGAACGCAAGCAGCTTTCCGGCGTCACTGGCGGCAGGCGGAGATTGTTGGTGATGATCGTCAGGTTCTGCTTGTCGCCAAGCGCTGCGGCAAAGATACAGGTGCTGGAGCCGCCATTGATAATCAGTGTCTCGCCATCGCGGATCAGTGCGGCAGCGGCCTTGCCCATCCTCTGCTTTGCTGCGGTGAAGGCGTCCATCCGCGAGCCGAGCGTCGTATCGATCCTGACAAGCGTATCGTTGTAGATCGCCCCGCCATGCGTCCTCAGCAACAGGCCACGCCCCTCGAGCTGATCAAGGTCGCGGCGGATCGTGTCGCGGGAAACCGAAAGATGCTCGACCATCTCGTTGACGGTCATCTGTCCACGCTCGCGCAGAAGCCCGACAAGCCGGTTGTGGCGAACAGCAGGCAACGCGGCACTTCCGAGCATCAGCGGTGACGATTTGGCGCTGTCCGGCTGGTCTTCCATAGTCTTCAGTCACAATCGATAAGGGCCGATTTCCTTCTCTAACAGGCGCATGCGTCGCTTGCCAAGGCGACGCTATCCCCCGATCATCAGTCTGACGATTTCATCATGTGTGGTTTCGGCAATCATTCGCTCGCCGGCGACGATTCCGCGCCGCAGCACGACGATCCGGTCCGATACGGCGAAAATATCCTGAAGGTTATGCGAGATGAAGATGACCCCCCGCCCTTGCGCCTTGAGCGACTTTATCAGTGAAATCACTTTGCGCTGTTCAGGTACGCCGAGTGCCGCCGTCGGCTCGTCCATGATGAGGATCTTGGCATTCCAGTAGACGGCTCGGCCGATGGCGACGGCCTGGCGCTGGCCGCCCGAGAAATTGCTGACTGGTGCATCGAGGCGCTTCACATGGAAATCGAGCATGGCCATCGTCTCAGCCGCAGCCTTGGCCATGGCCTTGCGGTCGAGCACCGGCAGAAAGCCATAGGCCTTGCGCATGGGCTCGCGTCCGAGGAATATATTGGCGCCGATCGTAAGGTTGTCGGCCAGCGCCAGATCCTGGTAGATCGTCTCGATGCCGAGCGCGCGCGCTTCCTGCGGCGAGCCGAAATGGACCTGCTGCCCCTCGATCAGGATCTCGCCCGATGTCGGCGGATAGACGCCCGATATCGCCTTGATCATCGTGGTCTTACCGGCACCATTGTCACCAGCCAAAGCCACGACCTCGCCCGGGCGAACAACCATCGAACAATCGTCGAGCGCACGCACGGCTCCGAAATATCGCGACAAGTTGCGGACTTCGAGAAGCGGGGTCTGACTATTCATCTTGCTTGCCTCCGCTGAACCGGCGTTGCGCCTGGTCGATCAGTACGGAAATGATAATGACGACGCCGACCGCGATGAATTGCCAGAACGGCTCGACGTTGAGGAAGACCAGCCCGTACTGGATCACGGCGATGACCAGCGCGCCCGCAACCGTGCCGATGATTGACCCCGAGCCGCCAAACAGGCTGGCACCGCCGATCACGACGGCCGCCACGCTATCGAGCAACAGCGGTTCGCCCGCCTGCGCGGCACCGGCGGTGAAGCGGGCGGCATAGAGCGCTCCGCCCAGGCCGGCGCACATCGCCGAAAGCACATAGAGGCGCAGAACATGGGCCTTGATATCGATACCCGCGCGGCGCGCGGCCTGCACATTGGCGCCGATCGCATAATTGTGCTGGCCGAACCGGGTCTGGCTGAGAAGATAGTGCATCAGCAACACAAACACGGCGGTGACAATCACCAGATAGGGAATTCCGAAAAAACGGCCATTGCCGAGTGCGGCGAAATAGGAGTTCGATACCGGGACCGTGGTACCGCCGGCAAGCAGGAATGCCGCGCCGCGCGCCACGCCGAACATTCCAAGCGTTCCGATGAATGGCGGAACCCTCAGCCGCGAGATCATCAGGCCGTTGACCAGGCCCGGTATGCCGGCGGCGAGAATCGCGCAGAGGATGCCCACCAGCATCGCCAACGGAAGCGGCATGTAGAGGCCGGCAATATTGGTGAGATGGGCGGCAACCACGGCAGCAAGCCCCATGATGAAGCCCGTGGAAAGGTCGATGCCGCCGGAGATGATCACGAAGGTCTGGCCGACGGCGATCAGGAGCGGCGCAACGGCAAAGATCGCCACCGATTGCCAATTGTAGGAAGAAAACGCGAATGTGCCGCCGAAATCGATGCGGGACCATATTTCAAATGTCACGATAAGGGCGGCAAGAAAAAGCCAGGCCCGCAATTGCGCGACGCGCTGCAGCCAGGATTTGCCCGCATCCCCGTGATCGGCCTGAGGCGCCACGTGCTTAGTCGCATCATCCAGGGTAATCTGTTGTTCTGACATCACATTTTCCGGACAGCCGGACAGGCGCGCGAGAGCGGCGCGCCGCCGTCTGAAGAGCCAAGAGAAGAGGCATCCGACCCTAAAGCCGGATGCCAGTCGTTGAGAGAATGTTCAGTCGGAATAGATGAATTTCGCGACGTTCGGATCTGCTACGTTGTTCTTGTCGATAACCGTAAAGCCGGTGCCGATCGCGGTCGGCACGGAATTTCCGGTCAAGTGCGCATAAGCGGCCATGACCCCGAAATAACCGATTTCGGCCGGGTGCTGGGCAATGGCCAGGTCCACTAGACCAGTGTTGAGATTGTCGACGATGCTTGTCGGAGCATCGAAGGCAACAACCCTTACCTTGCCGGTTTGCCCGGCCTGCTGCACACCGTTTGCGGCGCCGAGCGCCGAGAACAGGTTGGCGCCGAATACGCCCGCGAGATCCGGATTACGGGCGAAAACCGCCTGCAACTGCGATGCTGCCTTGTTTGCATCGTTGTCATTGAACTGCGTTTCCAGAACTTCGATGCCGGGATGCTTGGCCATCTCGCGCTTGAAGCCTTCTTCGCGCTGATCGGTGGTAGAGATACCGGGCTTCACATTGGAGACGTAGACCTTGCCCTTGTCACCGATCGCCGTCGCAAGTGCCCGTGCAGCAATCTCTCCGCCCAGGATGTTGTCGGATGCGATGTAGGAAAGCGGGAAATCCGCATCCCCCGTGCCCGTCTGATAGACCCCGGTTCCGATGAACGTATCGACCGTGAACACAGGAATGCCCGCGTCTGCAGCCTTCTTCAGCGGCTGTACCAGCTGGGTCTTGTCGGTCGGGGCAATCAGGATCGCATCGGGCTGTTTGGCAATAACGGCGTCCAGCACCGGAACCTGGGTCACCGGGTTGAAATCGGGTGCGCCCTGAAATACAAGTTCAGCACCCACGGCCTTTGCGGCCGCTTCAGCGCCCTTGCGCATGGTGATGTAAAAGGCGTCGGTCGTCAGGCCGGGCACGAGTGCGATGGTAAATTTCTTGTCCGCGGCGCTGGCATGACCAGCGGTCAATGCAGCCGATGTCGCGATTGTAGCTGCTGCGGCAATCTTGAAGAATGAACGGCGCTCCATGGTCTCCTCCTTATGTGAGCTTGGTCCTCTATCGATACCCGGTAAACTCCTCCTGGAACCCGGCTGACTTTATATTCACGCCGAGAATAGTCGTTCGTCAAGTGAAATATCTTCCTGCAATGAATTTCTTGCGCTTTTATGCGCGTATCGTACAATGGCTGCCGCACATGCGCCGTAGATTTAAGGCGATGCCCGGACGATATTAAGGATCGCCTGTGCGGTCGCGGTATCGGTGACGACAGCGTTGATCATGCCGGATCGGATGGCACCGACGATGCCCGCCGCCTTCTCCACCGTCGCGGCAACACCGATCGAGAGCTTTGTGCGGCGCAGTTGATCGGGTGACGCGGCAATCATCCGCTGTTCACCATCCCATTTCAGGATCACGCCTTCGAAATCGACATAATGGCGGATGACGTCACCGACGGCGCTGAGCGCCTGTTCGTTCAATGTCGCGGCACTTGCCTCTGGCGGATTGATCGCATGCGGCAGCCCGATGCCGACGATGCAACAGTCCATGCGATCCCATAGGCCGGTCGTCTCCTGAACGAACGGATCGCTCAGGAAGGCCTCTCGCAGTTCGGTGGAAGACAGATAGGGCGCATGCAGGAAATGCGGCACGCCCCCTGTTTGTTCCGCGGCCTGGCGCACGAACTCGTTGATCTGGAAATGCGCCGCTGCCTGCTGCATTCCGCCGTTCAATGGCACAGCCAGCACTCCGGGGAGGCGCGGCAAGCCTGCCATCAGCACCTCGCGGACCGCCCGCCCCCAGCCAATCCCGAGAATCGACCCGGCCCCCAGCCCCTCTTCCTTCAGGAGATTGCCCAACGGCGCGGCGAGTGCCCCCAGAACGCCCGTCGCCGGCGTATCGATGACTGCCGCACGTTTGAGACCCAAGGCTTCGACCAGTTCGAGCGTCACGTCCTCAGGTGACGCGAGATCCAGAACCTCGATCCGGACGATGCCGATGGAACGCGCCTTCTGCAGCAGACGTGACACGGTGGCGGTCGAAACACCCAGCTTCCGGGCGATATCGACCTGCGCCATGTCTGCCTCATAGTGCAGCTTGGCGACCATGTGCACCATAGCCCGCGAAGCAGGTGTTTCCTGGGAAGGTTGCGGAGGCAGCTTGCAATTCCTTTCTGAAACGTGTTACATGAACGGGACTTGGAGGAGTTATCGCTGAAAAACAGCAAATTCGCAATGCGCTAGACATGCCTAAATTCCGGCCGTTTCAGACGCGTCTCGCAGGAGAACGCGACGCGCTACGATATTGTCTGATTTCTGGGTTCCGCCGGGTCTTCGATCAACAGCCGCCGCACACCGGGCGGAAGCGGGAGTATACATCATGACAGCAATGACAACAGCGGAACGACGCGGATATCAGCAGATCTGCGGCGTCAACGGGGCCATGATGGTCATCGCTTGCGACCAGCGCGGCGGAATGCGCACGCTGCTCGCTTCCACTCCGGAGGAACAGGCGCAGATCGGCAATGACGTTCTGGGCGATGTCAAAGCCGATATCACCCGTCATCTCGCCGCACAGGCCGGATGCGTGCTTGTCGATCCGTTGTGCGCCGTCCCCAGACTGATTGACGGCGGGATACTGCCCCGTGATACCGCATTGCTGATCGGCATCGATGCCTCGGGTTGGGACACCTCGCCCGAAGGCTACCGCATCTCAAAGATGGTAGACGGCATCGATGCCCGCCGCGTTCGCGAACTGGGTGGCACCGGCGGCAAGATCATGATTTACCTGCGCATGGATATCCCCGAAGCCAACACCAGGAACCTGGAGACCCTCAAGCGAAATATCGAAGACTTTTCTCGCGAGGATCTGTTGCTCGTGGTCGAATTCCTTACCTACCGCCTCGAAGGCGAGAGCGCCGAAGACTATGAGGCAAGGATCCCGATGCTGATTCTGGAAGGGTCGCGTGCCTGCCTGGATCTGGGCTCCAAGGTGCTGAAGATCCCCTATCCCGGTTCTGAGCAAGCCTGCGCGGAAATCACCCGGATCTCCGGCGACGTTCCCTGGGCCGTGTTGTCCGCCGGGGTCGATCATCAGACCTTCCTGGGCCAGGTCGAGGCGGCGATGAAGAATGGCGCATCGGGCGTCATCGCCGGCCGCTCGCTCTGGAAGGACTGCATTTCGCTCGACCGCGACGTCTCCGCCAAAAAACTGTCGACCGTCGCGGTTTCCAGATTGCGGGATATCCAGGCGCTGATTGCGCGCTATTATCGCACCAGTGACAGCAAGGCAGCATGAGACACGGCCGCAGACATGGAAACGCAACAATGCACGATCGGCGTGGACGTAGGCGGCACCAATATCCGCGCGGCCCGGATATCCTCCGCCGGCGACATCATCTGCAAGAAAATCGTTGCCGGGAGCCGCGATCCCCGGACTGCGCTTGACCTGATCACCAGCCTGATCCGCGAGATGGATGGCCCCGAGGTCACGGCAATCGGTATCGGCGTGCCCGGACGGGTCGATGCCACCACCTACGAGGTTTTCTCAGGCGGGTTCCTCGACCTGTCGGGACTGGACTTCAAGACTGTGATCGAACGGATCTTCGGCAAACCGCTGGCACTCGCCAATGATTGCAGCATGGCGCTGACGGGCGAGGCCCGGGTCGGCGCGGCGCGCGGCCTCGGAAACGTCGTCATGCTGACGATCGGCACCGGCATTGGCGGTGCGGCCATGGAAAACGGCCGGATCGTCAACGGCAAGCAGAGCGCCGGGCAGTTGGGCCATCTGAGCGTCAACTATGCGGGCCGGCAATGCGTGTGCGGTCAACGCGGGTGCGTCGAGACGGAATCGTCGGGCAGCGCGCTCCGCCGTCACCTCGATGAGGCCGGCTACGCTCTCGAGACCCGCTTCGAGGATATTTTGCCTCTGGCGCAGGCGGGCGACGAGCGGGCGCTGGGCATCATGAAAAGCTGGGCGGGGCCACTTCGTTCTGCGATCGGCACATTGTCGGCAACATTCGATCCGGCAGTGTTGCTGCTGGGCGGCGGCATGGGGCAGGCGGCACTCGACGCGCTCGGATTCCTGCCCAAGGCACAAGGCTGGTATTGTACCGAGGTGCGGGCAGCAGCCCTGGGTGACGACGCTGGCGTCATCGGCGCGGGTATCGCTGCCCACGATCTCTCATTGCAGACGGACGGCGCTGCATCTTCCAAGGCAAAAGGCAAGCGCGTGCTGATGGTCAACGGCATCCCAGCCTCGGGCAAGAGCCGCCTGTCGCACGCGGTGTCGGAGCGCACCGGCTTGCCGATCCTGGCGCTCGATACGGTCAAGAATCCTTTCCTCGAACATCTCGAAGGCGTCGACCGCCTCTTCAACCGCACGCTTGGGAAAGCCAGTTATCAGGCGATCTTTTCGGTCATCGGCGACGCGCCCGATGGCTCTGCGTTCATCGTTGATGCATGGTTCGGCTTCCAGCCGCTCGAACTTCTGCGAGACCATATAGCCGCAGCGGGTGTCACCGATGTTGCTGAAATCTGGTGCCATGCACCGGCAAATGTGCTCGCTGAACGCTATGCAGCCCGGCTGGACCAACGCCTGCCCGGTCACCCCGGCGCATCCTACATTCCCGAACTTGTGGAACTCGCCGGCAGAGCCTCGCCCACGCGCCTCGGGCCGGTCTATGATGTCGATAGCACCAAGCCGCCCGCCGATGACGCAGTCGCCGAATGGGTCAAAAGGACATTGTTGGAACGAGCCTCGTGAGCCTGGCCTGAAAGACCGCCCTCGCGCCGGAAGCGATTGACGCCTTCCCGCCCGGGGGCCATCTACCAGCACCCTGCCCGCCATAACCGACTGCCACCATGGACAGCCGGAAGAGACAGGACACTGCCGAGCTTGGCGCTATTCTTTAGGGAGGCCATCTTGCCCCTCTCACCTGCCATGAACCGGCATCTCATAGACACGGAACTTTTCGCCAATCTCGAACAGGTCGCCCATCCCGGCCTCGCATGGAAAGGTCCGACTTTCGGCGTCTTCAACCCTTCGACCGGCGAATTGCTGGCGATTTTGCCGGGCATGGGCGTCGAGGAGGCAAGCAGGGCGATCGACCGGCTGCAATCGCCCAAGGCGAATGGCCAGCCCTCCCCGCGAAGGACAAGAGCGCCATCATGCGCCGATGGCACCAGTTGATCGTCGCCCGTAGCGACGATCTCTCGGCCATCCTGACCGCCGAGATGGGCAAGCCGCTCGCCGAGGCCAAGTCCGAAATTTCACACGCCGCCGCCTATGTGCAGTGGTATGCGGAAGAAGCCAACCGCATCTACGGCGAGACCATTTCCGCGCCCTCCAATGATCGCCGGATGCTGGTGATCAAACAGCCGGTGGGCGTCGTCGGCACGATCACGCCGTGGAATTTCCCCGCCTCCATGGTCGCACGCAAGATTTCGCCGGCGCTCGCAGCCGGCTGCGCCATCGTGCTCACGCCCGCCGAACAGACGCCGCTGGTGGCTGGTGCAATGTTTGCGCTTGCCGAGAGAGCCGGATTCCCCGCCGGCGTGCTCAACCTGATCTATGCGTCCGAAGGAGCCGCCGTCGGCCACGAACTCTGCACCAATGCGAAAGTCCGCAAGATCAGTTTCACCGGCTCGACGGAAGTCGGACGGCTGCAAGCCGCAGAAGCGAAAGCCGCGGGCACCATTTTTGACCGGTGTCCATTAACTTTACAGTGCCCATTTCTCCGCCTATTGCTAATCAAGCAAAGAAGAATGCACGAGTCAAGGATATGCATCATCATTAACCATACCCTGCCATTCTACTCTTCAACCTAAACGCAGCATTACCTTTGTGATATCGAAGCGACTTGTCTCAGCCCGCACCGCCACAATCGGACGGAGGCGCTCCTCCTCCCAGCGGTCGGGCGCAACAAGTGGCCGATGCACTCCATCGCGCACCGCTTTTTCCTTTTTGAGAATGTTCCTTGAAACCCGGCTTGATAATGCTATGTTTGACGAAATATGAAAATGTCTGACAAGGAGACTGTGTCATGGCGAAGACAGCTAGCAGAACGGACGCGGGTGGGAAGAAGGGGACGGGGACTGAATCTGTCGGCTCGCCGCTGGAGCTCGGGCGGATTGCCAAGACCGGCCGGTTCGTTACGGTCAGTAAAGCTCGTTTCGAAGCGGTGATGAAAGCTGCCGAACATTCTGGTTTGCTCGGCGAGAAGAGTAAGCGGATTGGGGGGCGCATCAGTCCGGCGCTCGTGGACCAGGCAAAGAAACACACGGGCATTGAAACTGATACCGATTTGATCGAGTTCGCTCTGGCAAACGTCGCTCTTGATGATAATTTTGGGGAGAGTTTCCGAAAGACGAGGGGAACGGTCGATCCCAAATTGAAGCTCGGGTTCTGAGTTGGCAGTTTTCGATTTTGACGCCTCCGTCCGGTGGGCACGATTTGAGCCCAAACATACGCTGGCCCGGCGAGGCGACAACAAGCTTCCCTTCATCAGCGATATTGCTGAAGCCGGACAGGAGCTTCTGCTTGATACGTGCGTTTACATTGACGGATTGCAGGGGCGGGCACCTGATGCGGTAGCCGACCTGCTGGATATCAGGCTCACCAACCATTCGACCGTCGCTATTCAGGAGCTGATGCACAGCGTCGGCGTTCTTGATCCCAAGCATCCCGGTACGAAGATCGTCGTGCGACAGATAAGAATAACGATCAATGACATGCCGACGCATCGCATTTTTGCTCCCGATGCTGATGTGCTGGGGAAGGCGGCGCTTCTCTCCGGCATGCTATGCCGCCTTCAGGGCTACCAGAAGGATGCACGTCTTCGCGCACTTCAGGACTGTGTCCTGTTCCTGCAAGCCCAGCGGCTGGGTTTCACCATCCTTACGGCCAACGTGAATGATTTCGATTACCTATTGCAACTGATCCCCAATGGCCGGGTTCTGTTTTATAGAGCGGAGAGTTAGTCTCACTACGCGTCGATGTATCGACAGCGACGGCATCGTAAACTCAACTGGTTTTCCAGAAAGGGCACCGTAAAGTTAACTGTCGGCGACCGACCTGTGCGATCTTTCATCATGACCCAAGTCACTCGTGATCGCCTTTATAGCCGCCATCGGTTTCCAGCTGAAGTGATTGCCCACGCAGGGTGGCTCTATCTTCGTTTTCCGCTCAGTCTGATCTGCTGGCGGCGCGTGGTATCATCGTTTCGCACCAGACCGTGCGCCTCTGGGTGGAGAAATTCGGTCGGCACTTTGCCGACGAAATCCGCAGGCGGTCCGCCGGTCGGCTTGGCGTCAAATGCGCCTCGATGAGGTCGTCATCTCCATTGGCGGCAAAAAAACTGGCTGTGGCGCGCGGTCGATCAGGATGGCTTCGTTCTCGACGTGCTGGTGCAGAGCGCCGCCGCAATACCAAGGCGGCCAAACGCCTTATGCGAAAGTTTATGAAAGGACAGGGGCACTCGCGCCCCGCGTCATGATCACCGACAAGCTGCGATCCTATGGCGCGGCAAAGCGCGACATCATGCCCGGCGTCGAACATCGATCACACAAAGGCCTGAACAACCGGGCGGAGAATTCCCATCAACCGACTCGGCGACGAGAACGGATCATGAAGGGTTTCAAGTCAGCCCGACATCTCCAGCGTTTCGTTTCAATTCATGACCCTGTCGCCAACCTTTTTCACATTCCACGCCACGCGATCTCATCAGACCATCACCGCGAACTGAGAACCGAAGCCATGCAGATGTGGATCGAAATCGCACGCCTGCAAGCCGCATAAGCGAAAGCCGCGGGCACCATTTTTGACCGGTGTCCATTAACTTTACAGTGCTGTCGACGGCAACGCCGGACCTTTTCTCCGGCGTGACAGGGTGGAAAAGTCAGGCACGGCAATATCGACCTCCATCAGCGCCGCGACACCATCACACAGGCGCTCGGCGACATCGTCAGCCTGTTTTCGGTCGCTGAATGCCAAAACGTCTTCAAAGCAGTAGGCTATGAGGCAGAATAAGCGCGACACGCTTTAAGGTTTTGTTCCGCCCTTTCATAGGGGCATTTTTCTGTTGATCATCAATCGCCAGACAAAAATTCTCTAACAATCCGACATATCGGCAGAAATATAATCTATCAATTTTATCGATTAGATGTATTATTGGTTGGCTGCTGACGTTAATTTCGCCACAGCGCCAGCAAGTTGACAGGGATGGGGAAGTGGAATGAACAGACAGATCAGGCTCGGTGCATTCCTTCCCGGTGGCGGTCAGCACATTGCGTCCTGGCGTCATCCCGATCAGCCGGTTGATGGAGCGACAAATCTCAAATTCCATGTCGAACTTGCTCAGGCGGCAGAACGTGGCCTCTTCGACGCCTACTTTTTGGCTGATGGGCTTGCGGTCGCATTCGGCGGCGGCATCGAAGGCGGCAATGCGCGGGTGGTGGGCTTCGAGCCTGTCACGCTGTTTTCTGCCCTGGCGCCTTTCACCAAAAACCTCGGCTTCATTGCGACGTCGTCGACGACCTATGAGGAGCCTTACTCGGTTGCGCGCAAGTTTGCTTCGCTCGACCTGATCTCTGGCGGCCGCGCGGGCTGGAACGTCGTCACCACTGCAACGGACGCTGCCGCGAGAAATTTCAATCTTGAACGACAGCAATCCCATGCCGCCCGGTACAAGCGTGCGGCCGAGCATGTCGCCGTCGTCAAGAAGCTCTGGGAAAGCTTCGAGGATGACGCCTTCATCCGCGATCGTGAAAGCGGCGTCTATTTCGATGTGAACAAGGTGCATCGCACCGATCATCGCGGCGAGCATTTTCAAGTCGAGGGGCCGCTTAACGTTCCCCGTTCGCCCCAGGGACACCCCGTCATTGTGCAGGCGGGGCAATCTGACGACGGCCGCGAGCTTGCGGCCGCGACCGCCGAAGTGATCTTCACGGCGCATCAGAAACTCGACACGGCCCGGGAATTCTATCGCGACATCAAGAGCCGAGCGCGCGGTCACGGCCGCGATCCCTCGCATGTGCTCATCATGCCTGGTGTCTCCCCCTTTGTCGGCCGGAGGAGGCCGAGGCGCGCGAGAAATACGAGCGACTGACAAGCCTGATCATCGAGGAAGATGGTCTCGCGCTGATCAACGCGTTGAGCGGCGGCGAACTCAATCTTGAAGGGCTCGATCTCGACGGCCCGCTGCCGCCCGCACCGCCGACCGAGGGCATGAAGAGCCGTCAGGAGCTGATCCGCCGAATTGCGGACGAAAACAACTTTTCCATCAGGCAGCTCTACCAGTGGATCGCATCCGCGCGTGGCCATTTCACCATCGTCGGCTCCGCCGTCCAGATTGCCGATACGCTGCAGGATTGGTTCGAAAATGAAGGCGCCGATGGCTTCAATATTCTGCCGCCCTGGCTGCCCACCGGTCTCAACGATTTTGTGGACCTCGTCGTCCCTGAACTGCAGCGCCGGGGGCTGTTTCGTACCGCCTACGAAGGTAAGACCCTGCGTGAAAATCTAGGGCTGCCTTTCCCGCAAATCCGGTGGAGCACCGCTCACAGCGAAGCCGCCGAATAAACGACATCGTAGAAGGAGGACAGCTCATGGCACTGGAGACTGAACAGCACGTTACGCTGCTACGCTACGGTGATACGCCTTTCGGGCGGAGCAAAGTTGTGAGGGAGTCAGGGGCGCTGCTGCGCAATTTCGTGTCTCGCTTCGGGCTGCTTATTGCTTTCGCAGTGCTCTGGCAAATCGCACCATCGCTCGGCTGGACGAACCCGTCCGTTCTACCACCCCTCGGCGCGATCCTGATCGCGCTCTGGAACGGGGTAACCACCGGTACCTTCGCGGGCGACATCGCCATCAGCCTTCAGCGCGCAGGAATTGCCTTCGCTGCAGCTGTCGGCGTCGGCATTCCGCTCGGGCTGTTCATGGGGCAGATGCGGATTGTCGAGCGCAGTCTCGATCCGATCCTGCAATTGTTCCGGCAGACGTCGGCGCTCGCGCTCTATCCGGTCTTCATCCTGCTGCTCGGTCTTGGCGAGACCTCGAAGGTCTTCGTGATCTTCTGGGCAACCCTGTTCCCGATCCTTCTCGCCACCATCGGCGGCGTCAAGCAGGTGGATCCGAAGCTGGTGGAAATGGCGCGCGTATATGGTGCCAAGCCGCAGACCGTGTTCCGACGCGTCGTGCTGCCTGCTGCCCTGCCGCAGATTTTCGTCGGCTTGCGGCTCAGCGCCACGACCTCACTTCTGCTGCTGATCGCCGCAGAGATGATCGGCGCCAATTCCGGCATCGGATTTCAGGTGATGAACGCCCAGTACAATTTCCAGATCCCGTTGATGTGGGCCGCAATTCTGCTGCTCGCTGTTCTGGGACTGTCGGCCAACTTCATACTCGAAGCCCTGCAGGCTCGGCTTTGCCGCTGGTCGAAGGTCAAGGAGTAAGACCTAAACCCGCGCCTCACATCTCACCAATCATGGAGTATAAGATGCAGATTTCCCGTCGTTCTTTTGGTCGCCTCGCTGCAGTCGCAGCCAGCATCGTTCTGGCATCACCGGCGAGCATCACCTTTGCCGCCGAGCCAGAGCAGGTCACCATCCGCTTCCTTGCAAGCCAAGGCGGTCTAGCCGGCCATGAACTCGCCGATGCGCTCGGCTATTTCAAGGGTACCGGCATCACGTTGCAGAATGTCGGCTATGCGCAGGGCGGTCCGGCATCGCTCTTCGCGCTCGCATCAGGCGATGTCGAACTCGGCAGTGCCGCGACCGCTGCGGTACTCAATTCGATCGCTGGCGGCAACGATTTTGTCGCAGGCTATGCCTCGAACGGCATCAACAAGCAGACGGAGAGCATCTTCTATACGCTGGAAGGCAGCCCGATCAAATCCATCAAGGATCTGGCCGGCAAGACAATCGCCGTCAACACGCTTGGCGCCCATCTCGACTATACGGTGCGTGAAGCGCTCCACTCCGTCGGCCTGCCCGAAAATGCGGCCAAGCTCGTCGTCGTGCCCGGACCGCAGCTCGAACAGGTCCTGCGTTCCAAACAGGTTGATATCGCCGCTTTCGGTTACTGGCAGAAGACCTTTGAAGGTGCGGCGCTGAAGAACGGCCCGCTTCAGAAAGTCTTCGGCGACACTGACGTGCTGGGCGAAATCGCCGGCGGCTTTGTCGTGCTGCGTCGCGACTGGATCAAGGAACACCCGCAGGCAGCCAAGATCTTCGTCGAAAAGTCGCAGGTCGCGCTCGAATACGCCCGTCTTCATCCGGTGGAGACCAAGGCCGTGATCGCCATGGTGCTGGCCTCGCGCAACGAGAACCCCGACATCGCGCAATATTTCACCGGCTACGGCGTGCGTGAGGGCGGCAAGGCCGTGCCCCGCGATCTGCAGTTCTGGATCGACATCCTTGCCCGCGGCGGCGTCCTCAAGCCGGGACAGCTGAAGGCCGAGGACATTCTCTACGATCCGGCGAATTTCGCCATAGCCGGCAACTGAGGAGCGGATCGATGGCTATGGCTGAACTTGCCACGCGCGGAGAGGTGACGATCAGGAACCTCTCCAAGTCCTACCAGATCACCGGTCGCCATCTCAGCGTGCTTCAGGGGATCAGCAACCACATTCGTGCTGGCGAGAGCCTTGCGATCGTGGGGGCCTCCGGCTCGGGCAAGACGACCCTGCTCAGGGTTCTCGCCGGACTTGAAGATGCAGATAGGGGCGACGTTCTGATCGACGGTAAGCCGGTACACGGTGTGGGCACCGAACGCGCCGTGATTTTCCAGGAACCAAGGCTTCTGCCCTGGTTGACCGTGCTGGACAATGTCGCCTTCGCCCTCCA
>JAQGJP010000036.1 GCA_028290545.1 Rhizobium sp.
CGAAAGAGCCGATAAATCGGCAGAATGACCAATCGTGCGCGACATCGTAAACAAAAACAGGATGGAAACGAATCCCCATCCTGCATCGTCAACCTTGCCTGCAAATCACTAAGTGAACGGTATTACGACTACGCCGGGCGGTTTTTCTGTCTGAGGGCGCTGACGTCAGGCATGCGGAGGTTCACGGTTACACTCCCATCACGCGGGCGATCTGGAAGGGCAACACGGAAATCGTGCGGCTTTTCAAACAACATGGCGCGCCTTGCCCTCCGGCGAGCCGAGTGGGCGAGAAAGAATACACGAAGTGTATGAAAATCCACGATTGAGACAGGAGGCTCATATGGCAGTGATCAGAACCGGAGCGCGAGGCATTCGTTGCTTTATGGCAGGCGTTGCCGTTACCTTGGCAGTGACTGTCAGTGGGTCAAATGCCTTCGCCGACGACTCGGTAAACACGGGGTATTTCGGCGGCGTGGCGATCATGGGATACGACACGGTCGCCTATTTCACTGACGGAAAAGCGACGAAGGGATCAGAGAAATTTTCCTACGAGTGGCTGGGGACGCCGTGGTATTTCGCCAACGCGGAACACCGCGATATGTTTATCAGCGAGCCGATCAAATACGCCCCTCAGTATGGCGGATACTGCGCTGGCGAGGTGGCCTTAGGGTCTGTCACGGTCAATACCGATCCAGAAGCGTTCAAGATTATCGACGGCAAGCTTTACCTGATCTACGACAAGGGATCGGCGGAGTCGTTTGCGGCCAATGCGGAAGTTGCAGTGCCGAAGGCGGACGCCAACTGGCCCAAGGTGGTAGCGAACCTCAGACTGGACAATTACGAGTGATCTTAAATGGGAGCGCCCCTATCTGACTGGCGAGAAGTGGAACACCTTCGTCGAATTTACGTAGACGTAGCTGCTTCCATCGGGAGAATTAGGACGTCGATAGACCGGGCCGCAATCTGCCCGCCCGAATGCGCTTTCACTTTGTTCGCAGAGCATGTCGCGATCGACAAAAACCTTTTCGGTCAACATCTGCGTTGCCGTGCGGAATGCCGCCTTGCCGTCGCGTTCTATTTGCATCAGTGCCAGGCTGCTTGAGGGCTCAATCATGCCCTGCAGGAGTTTGCCCATGACGGTGCTCGCGATTTCCTTACCGTTCAGCCGATCCTTCTCGTCGCCCTTGAATCTGAACGGCCATTCCGGCAGGCCGGCGTCGCGAAGCGCATCCAGGATAAACGCCAAATCGCGCTCGTTGCGGAAGTGAGCATTGCTGATACGCCAGCCCGCCAGGGAATCGCGCCCCGCGAGAAGGCGGCTTCCTTCGGAGACAGCCGCACGAGCATCATCAACGCGGCCGGCACGTTGATATGCCATGGCGAGAGGGGTAACCAGCTCGCCGTTACCCGGCGAAGCGTCTCTTGCTCGTTCAAAATTGTCGATGGCCTTCGCGTTGTCGCGCAGAAGATAAGAAACCAGGCCTGCGGTATATCGGTCAATGGCAGAGAGGTTCGGCTCGTGTTTGAGCGCCGTCTCGACGGCCGCAGCCGCTTCGGTGTGATTGCCGCAGATCAAATGAACGTATGCGAACGCCATATAGGCTTCGACATCGGCGGACCCAAACGACACTGCCTTCTGTGCCGAGCTGATCGCCTGGTCGTAGCGGCGGTCCACGACCTGCATAACGGCAAGAACCGCGTAGGGCGATGAAAGACCAGGGTCGAGGGCCAAGGCGCGACTTGCCTTGTCGTACGCCCTTTTTCGCGCCAATGCGCTCTGGAGGACGTCGTCGTAGGCGCTTCGCCAGACATAGGCGGTAGCGTGTGCATCGGCCGCGTAGGCCTCCGCAAATTCGGGGTCGAGCGCCTCCGCCTTGTCAAAAAGCGCCAGTGCCTCCAGCATCCGGGAACGGCGGCCGGTCCGCGTCGCCTGCTCGGCACGAAGGTAGTAGTCGTATGCTTCGAGGTTCGCGGTCGGGGGACGGGCTATTCGCTCCGCCTCAGATTGAGTCAGCTTCCCTCCGAGCGCTTCGGCGATCTGCCGACTCAGCTCGTCCTGAACAGCAATTATATCCGCCGCGCCGCGGTTAAGTCGGTTGGCCCACAGGTGGTCGCCGCTTGCGGCATCGATCAGTTGCGCATTGACGCGGATTTAATCGCCAATCCGTTGCACACTGCCCTCAACGACAAAGCGCACGCCGAGATCGCGTCCGATGTCGGCCAAAACGCGGGGCTTGCCTTTGTATGCAAACACCGAATTTTGGGCGATGACGTCAAGGCCGGAAAGTCGCGCGAGATCGGTGATCAGGTTGTCGGTAACGCCATCGGCGAAATAATCCTGGCCCGGATCGCCACTTAGATTTGCGAAGGGAAGCACAGCGACAGATGGACGTTGCGGCGCAAAAGGGCCTTGCCAGACGAAGATGGTCGCGGTGGTCGCGATCATGACAATTGCGGACATAGCCCAGATGATGGCCCGCCGATGAGGCTGAGGGGCCGCGACGACCTTGCCTGCCTCGGAAGGGTCCAGCAAAATGTGATACGCGCGAACCGGATCGGATATGTTTTTCAGCCTCTGCTCACCGAGCGAAGAGAAACCGACGTCGACCTTGTGTACCGTGTGGTCGAACGCGGTGCCGGATATCAAGACTCCGCCCGGCGTGGCGATACTTTGCAAGCGTGCAGCTATGTTGACGCCGTCGCCGTAGATATCATCGCCTTCGACAATGATGTCGCCGAGATTGACGCCGATGCGAAACTGAATACGCTGTGTCTCAGAGACGCCTTGGTCGTAACTGGCCATTTTCCGCTGGATGACGGCGGCGCACTGAACGGCATCCACTACACTCGCAAACTCAACCAAGGCTCCATCGCCCATGAGCTTGATGATCCCGCCGTGGAACTCCTCTATGGCTGGATCAACCAATTCCCGGCGGCAGGCTTTCAACCGCTCCAGCGTGCCGCCTTCATCGTCTCCCATGAGGCGGCTGTAGCCGACCACATCGGCAGAAAGTATCGCTGTGAGCCGCCTCTCCATACCCTGCCCACCGTTCCAATGTCGTAAGCGAGCGGTTATCTTACCACGTCGAAGGCTCGCGCATACCCCAGCCTCAGCATTTAGCTCATGCTTGATGGTTGTTCGCGCCAGTGGCGAGCTTTCGCTTTCCGGGTTAGTATCATTGGAATATAGCTAGTTCGGTGTTTTCCACAGAGCTCGGGAGCGACCGACCATGACTCACGATCAGATGCTCGCCCACCTTCGCGCTGCCGACGAAGTCGCACGCGAGGCAGCAGTGCATGGCCATCATCCATTCGGTTGCGTGCTGGTCGACTCCGACGACCGCATTTTGATGCGCCAAGGCAACATTGACACCGTGCGTCACGCCGAGACCGAGCTCAGCCGACGCGCCGCGGCGGCCTATCCGGCGGATTTCCTATGGACCTGCACGCTGGTCTCGACAGGCGAGCCTTGTGCCATGTGCACCGGGACGCTCTATTGGGCGAATATCGGCCGTTTGGTCTATGGTTTCGAGGAGGCAAAGCTCCTCCGGGAGACTGGCGACCACTCCGAGAACCCAACCATGAGCCTCGCGGCGCGGACCGTCCTCGCCTCCGGCCAGAAACCAATCGAGGTCGTTGGCCCCTTTCCCGAGATCGAGGACGAACTCCTCGCCCCGCACCGGACCTTCTGGCGACGCTGACGAGCCCCCTTCGCAAGTCATGCGAAAATTGACCTCGGCTTCCAAGGGGCCAAGCTCACATGATCGGCCATGTCCCAAAGCGGCGCTGGCATCCTTCTTTACCCCCTGACCGACGCCGCCCTCGGCTCCGGTATTACCAGTCTCGCAATGGAGCACGCTGATCTGCCGGGCCATCCGGTGAGCGCAATTGCCATGCGTGGCAAGGCGGCGCTTGAGTCATGGTGGGCCGATCTCCTCGACAAAGCGGGCATTCCGTCGCCGAGCCAACGGGCGCAGGAGCTCGCTCTACTGGTAGACGGAGCCACAGCGCTTGTCCTCATTCACAGTAACCGAAGCTATGCCGATGCTGCGGCCGCGGCGGCAAAGCGACTTCTCGGTGGACACGCACCAAGCGCGTCCTCGCGGTCGCGGCCACGCAGTGCTCGCCGAAACGATGAATGGCGAGCGTCTGAAATGACAGCTAATGGAATGGGCCGGCTGCTTCCCCCTGAGATGGTAGACTGCGCAGGTCACCACCGACCAACATGGAGAAGCAGCTATGGATACGACTGCCGCGCATACCTCTCTCGCTTCGATTGGCATCGACATTGGCAAGGATGTTTGCCCTCTCCGTGGGAGGGCGACGACGCGCAGGAGCTCGACGGCTCGGGGATTGGAGAATTCGTCTGCGATTTCCGAAACAGTCTTGTCAACTGCTCAAGTCCGGATCGCACCAACTGAGGTCATGCCGCAACTTAGCGGACTTTCTCAAACACAAGCCACGTCCAGTGAATACCCATCTTTTGATTTCCTTGTTGAATGGAGTTCGCCTCGCGGCTTCGAATCAGGCGAAGGCCGCACAGTTCCGCGTTCTCGGCGGTCGTTGCTGGATCAATGGGGAAGACGCGTCGAGCACCTGCGGCAGGCCCGTGGCGCAGCGACATGACCAAGCGCCCTCCGGCGGCCGTCAACGTTGCAAGGGTGGGTATCGCAGCCTTCTGCTCCGCTTCCGCTAAGTGCTGCCAAACACCGCCCAGCAGGACAAGGTCGAATGGGTTATTGGATGACGTGATCGTCAGGTTCGGTAATCGGTCGTCCACCCATTCAATCCTGGAGGAATGATGAAGCTGTCGACCAGCCTCTCGAAGTTCGCGCACGGGTTCGACGGCTAGAACCGTATGGCCGCGCGCGGCAAACCATGCCGCATCACGGCCTGTCCCGGCACCAATGTCCAGTACGCTGGCCGCTCTGCAAGGAAAGAGGTCAATGACGTGCTCGTAGATCGCTTCAACGGAAAGCGCCTCGTAGACGCCGATGAATGAAGGCGTCGCGGCGACAGCGTAGGCGTTGAGTATGTCCTGCATCGTCGCTCCGGAATGTCATATATCGATGACACTCTGCCTGAAGCCAGACGGTTTGAGAACCACTGATCTTGACGTGTCCAGATCAGCTCTCTAATGACGGCAAAGAGCCGACTGCGGTCATGGCTGCTGTGCGCCCAGAAGCGGACATTAGATGCAACTTGAAACAGCTACGAGTTGCCATCGGTTTCTTCTCGCAGCATTTCCAGTAATTTCCCAGCATCCGCCTCGGTCAGTTTCGGCAGTTCCTCACACACCACCGTCTTTGGCTTCGATTTATGCTGCTTGCTGGCGATGTTGCAAGCGGCGGCGTTTGATGGTTTCGCGTTTGGTCCTTTCTCGCTGTATCAGGATGGAGTGGCCACGTCCGAAGTAGACGTCAGCCG
>JAQGJP010000079.1 GCA_028290545.1 Rhizobium sp.
CCACGGCGAAATCTGCGCGGAAACTACGCATAAAGCGCTGAAAGTCAAGTCCGCTGCGGGTGAAAAATCAGCCTGTAGAAGGCGAAAAGCACGAAGACACCGAAGAATGCGGTCAAGACCCACGCGAATCCCTCGGGGCCATCGATATCCATTCCCGCGCCGATGGCGGCCGGGCCGGCAATTGTGCCGATCGCATAGAAGAAGATGAACGCGGCATTGGCCGCCGCAAGATCCGAGCCCGAAAAGCGCTGGCCGATATGGCTGAGTCCGACCGTATAGAGCCCAGCTACCATGCCGCCCCAGAACAGCAGGAGCACCGCGAGCAGCCGCCAATCGGCGGAGGCGAAGGGCAGGAGCAGCGCTCCTATCAGGCCGATGACGCCCATGCCCGTCAGCAATATGCGCCGGTCCTTGATGCGATCGGATATCAGCCCCAACGGAATCTGGAACACGACATTGCCGATCGCCATTGCCGTCAACAGATAGCTCGCATGTGATTCAGCAAAGCCCAGTCGCGTTGCGTAGACGGGAAACAGCGCCAGGCCTCCGGCCTCGACTGCGCCGAACACGAAGACGCCCATGATCGCAGTGGGTACCGCAAGTGTGTATCTCAGGAAATGGTGTTGAGGCTTCTCGTCGAGATAGGGGCTTTCGTTGCGCGCGATGTAAATGGGGATTGCCGCAAGCAGGATGATGACGCTGCCAACAATGAAAGGCAGCAAGCCCTGGGTGCCGACAAGCGAGAAGATCACCGTTCCGGCTGCGAAGCCAACCGATAGGACAGTCGCGTAAATGCCCAGCACCAATCCGCGTTTGGATGGCGGCGCGGCGAAATTGATCCAGAACTCCGAGAGAATGAAAAGCGTCGTGGTCGCACCATGGAAAACGATTCGCAGCGGAAACCACGCCCAGAAGTTCTCGATAAAGAAGAAGCCCAATGAACTCACTGCCGAAATCAGAACGGCCCAGATCATGGTGGTGGCGACGCCAAAGCGATGTGCGAGCTTGGTGGTGATGGGCGCGGCAATCATCGCCGCTACCCCCGCAGTCGCGGTGTTCAAGCCGTTAAGCGAAGACGGGACGCCACGATTTTCAAGGATAAGCGAGAGCAGCGGTAATCCAAGCCCGATCGCGATGCCAACCGCGGAGATCGAGGAAATAGCGGCGAACAGCGACGGCCAATGGATATCTTCGCGCGCGCCGCTTGGCAGGTCACTCATGCATTCTCACTTTCAAACTGGCGATCTGAACAGACCGACGTGTTTCCGGTATTTGCCGAACCAGGAAACTCCCCCTGACAGACAGTTAGACGGCTGGGGGCCAGATTTCAAAGCCTTCCAATGCATTTTCCGAATATTTCCCTGATTATCCCGTCAGGCCGGCAGGTCACTCAATCTTGTCTTCCGGCTTGGGTTCGTGGCCACCGAACCCATGCATACGCATCGCCCATTGCAGGCCGATGACAGCGCCCTTGATTGGCTGGATGGTCACCAGCGCAAGGATGAGGGTCAGCGGCGTCCAGATCGCAAGATGCGCCCAGTTGGACATGGTCCAGACGAGATCGGTCATCATGAAACCGCCGACCACGATATGACCGACGAGAACGATGGACAGATAGGCCGGAAGGTCGTCGGCGCGATGATGCGTGAAGTCCTCGTTACAGGCAGCGCATTTGTCCACCGACTTGAGATAGCCCCTGAAAAGCTTGCCCTGTCCGCAATTCGGGCAGCAGCAGAACAGTCCGCGCTTGATGGCCTGCATCGTATCGCGCTTCTCGTGATCGGCGGGGCCCACATTCGTCCAGTTCTGACTTGCCTGCATCGTTCTCTCCTACGGTCACCTGCGGCCGCGTGGCGGTCGCGTGCCTGGCGTCTTGCGGGCCGGTTGGCTTCCGCGCTTGCCAGATTTGTGGAAGGAACGCATTGCCACCGGCATCTGGCGTCCCTCACTTGTAATCTCGAAACGCAAAGCACCGGCCAAAGGTGCCGCCTCGACCAGTTTTACCCTGACGGCATCGCCCAGCCTGTAGCCCAGGCCCGACCGCTCGCCCGAAATCGACTGATGCGCTTCGTCGTATATATAGTAGTCATTTCCGATCGTAGATATGGGAACGAAACCGTCGGCGCCATAGGCCGGAAGTGAGACAAATAGTCCTGACCTTGTAACGCCGGACACCCGGCCATCGAACTCCTGGCCAATGCGGCCCACAAGGTGATGGGCAATCAGGCGATCGACCGTTTCGCGCTCTGCCGCCATGGCGCGGCGCTCGAAGGTGGAGATCTCGGCGGCGATATCGTCAAGCGCTGCTTCCTCCTCCATCGTCAGGCCGCCGGTGCCGAGACCGAGCGTCGCAACCAGCGCCCGATGGACGATCAGGTCGGCATAGCGACGGATCGGCGAGGTGAAATGGGCGTATTTGAACAGATTGAGGCCGAAGTGGCCGATATTCTCGGGACTGTAGATCGCCTGGCTCTGTGACCGCAGCACCATCTCGTTGACCATGATCTGGAAAGGCTTGCCATCGACCTTTTCGAGAATCTGGTTGAAATGATTGGAACGCAGATTGCCGTGGGCGAGCGACATGTCGAGCGTGCCTAGGAAATTGCGCAGCACTTCCTGCTTGGCCATCGAAGGGGCATCGTGGATGCGGTAGATCAGCGACTGTTTGCGCTTTTCCAGCGTCTCCGCCGCCGAGACGTTCGCCTGTATCATCATTTCTTCGATCAGCTTGTGCGCATCGAGCCGGTCAGGCACGACGACGCGATCGACCTTGCCGTCGGCATCCAGCAGGATCTTGCGTTCGGGCATATCGAGTTCAAGCGGCTGTCTTTTGCTGCGACCCGCCTTGAGGATGGCATAGGCATCCCAGAGCGGCTTCAGGATCGGCTCGACCAATGGGCCGGTCTGATCGTCGGGTGCACCGTCGATCGCGGATTGCGCCTGCTGGTAGGCGAGCTTGGCCGCGCTTTTCATCATGATCCGATGGAAGGTGTGCGATGCCTTGCGGCCTTCTTTCGAAAACACCATGCGGACGGCGAGCGCCGGGCGGTCCACGCCCTGTTTCAGCGAGCAGAGATCGTTGGAAATCCGCTCGGGCAGCATCGGCACGACGCGATCGGGAAAATAGACCGAATTGCCGCGCTTCAGCGCTTCCCGGTCGAGGGCGGACTGTGGTCGTACATAATATGAGACGTCGGCGATGGCGACGACGACGATGACGCCGCCCGGATTGTCCGGCGATGTATCCGGTTCGGCATAGACGGCGTCGTCATGGTCCTTGGCGTCGGCCGGGTCGATGGTGACCAGCGGCAGGTGGCGCCAGTCCTCGCGGTTCTTCATGTCGGCCGGGCCGGCGGCGTCTGCTTCCCGCAGCACGGAATCCGGGAAGATATAGGGAATGCCGTGGGCATGGATGGCGATCATCGAGATGGCCTTCTCGGAGGCGACGGAGCCGATCACCGACAGGATCTTGGCGCGCGGCAGGCCGAAGCGGCCCGAGCGGATCGATTCGATCTCGACCAGGTCGCCGTCCTTGGCGTCGCCGACGAAATCCGGATCGACTTCCAGTTCGTTGCCGCGCTTCTCGATCGGCATGATCCGGCCGGCGCTGCCCTCCAGCGCGCGGAAGACGCCGAGGCCGGCATTCTTGCGCTTGTCGATGATCTTGATGACGCGCGCTGTATAAGCAGGCCCGCCACGTTCCTTGTTTGGGAAGATCTTGGCGACGATGCGGTCGCCGATGCCGGCGATCGGCGCCTTGGTCTTCGACCGTTCGCCGCCGGAAGACTGACGTACCAGCACCGCGGGCGCCACGCCGCCATCTTCGGGCCACTCGGCGGGGCGGGCGATCAGCTCGCCCGAAGAGTCACGCATGGTGATGTCGAGCACGGTGACCGGCGGCAGCGCGCCGGGGCGGATCAGCGATTTGCGGCTCTTCTCCAGAAGCCCGTCGTCTTCAAGCGCGCGCAGCGCGGCCTTGAGCTCGATACGCGTATCGCCTTTCAGACCGAAGGCCTTGGCGATCTCGCGTTTGGAGGCTCGATCCGGATTGTCCTGGATGAATTCAAGCAGGATTTCGCGGGAGGGAACGGCGCCGTGAATAATTGCCTTGGACGTTGCAGGTGGCGTGCCGGCGGTTTTCTTCGCCGACTGCCGTTTGTCATTTGCTCTGGGCATTCTTGCCACGATCAGGCCTTTTTGGTTTTGGCGCTCGCCTTGGGCTTCGCCGCCGTTTTCGGCTTGGCTGCAGCCTTGGGCTTGGCGGCTGCTTTCTCGCTGGTCTTCGTAGTCGTGCTGGCTGTCGCGGCCTTTTTCCTGGCCGGGGCCTTGGTCTTGGAAGACGGCGCCTTGGCCGCGCGTTCGGTGATCAGGGAAATGGCCTCTTCCATCGTTACCGACTGCGGATCCTTGCCTTTGGGCAGGGTCGCGTTGACCTTGTCCCAATTGACATAGGGACCGTAACGGCCGTCGCGCACGGTGATCTTGCCTCCGTCGGGATGGTCGCCGAGTTCCTTCAACGCTGCGGGTGCGGAACGTCCGCCCCGTCCCCCGCCATTGGCGCGCTTTTCCGCATGTTCAGCAATGACCACGACCGCGCGGTTGAGGCCGATCGAGAACACGTCTTCCACGGTTTCCAGATTGGCGTAGCCGGCGTCATGCAGAAGGAAAGGTCCGTAGCGGCCGATGCCCGACGAAATCATCTTGCCGGATTCCGGATGCTTGCCGATATCGCGCGGCAGGTTGAGAAGCGCGAGCGCCTTTTCATGATCCATCTTGTCCGGCTCCCAGCCCTTGGGCAGGCTGGCGCGCTTGGCTTCCTTGCCATCGCCCCGCTGGACATAGGGTCCGAAACGGCCCGAGCGCAGCGAGATGTCCTCGCCGGTCATCGGGTCCGTACCGAAGGATACCGGTTCGCTGGGGGCGGTGGCATCGCCATCGGCGGATTCGCTTGAAAGCTGGCGGGTGAAATTGCAATCGGGATAGTTGGAGCAGCCGATGAAGGCGCCATATTTGCCGAGCTTCAAGGACAGCTTGCCGGTGCCGCAGACCTGACAGACCCTCGGGTCGCCATCATCGGCGCGGGCCGGAAACAACAGCGGCGCCAGCGCCTCGTTCAGCGCATCGATGATGTCACTGACGCGCAGTTCCTTGGTCTGCTCGATCTGGGCAAAGAAATCCTTCCAGAAATCGCGCAGCACGTCCTTCCATTCGAGATCGCCAGCCGAAATGCTGTCGAGCTTTTCCTCGAGCGATGCGGTGAAATCATATTCCACATAGCGGGCGAAGAAATTCTCCAGGAAGGCGGTGACGATACGGCCCTTGGAGTCGGGTATCAGCTTGCGCTTGTCGATCGCCACATAGCCGCGATCCCGCAGGGTCGCAAGCGTCGAGGCATAAGTGGAGGGCCGGCCGATGCCAAGTTCTTCCATCTTCTTGATCAGCGTTGCTTCCGAATAGCGCGGCGGCGGCTCGGTGAAATGCTGGCTGGCGTCGATCTTTTCCTTGGCCAGCATTTCCTGCGCACGGATCTCCGGCAGGCGGCCATCCTCGTCCTCGGCGTCGTTGTCCTCTTTCTCCTCGCGCTGATCGGTATAGGCGGCGATGAAGCCATCGAATTTTATCACCGAGCCGACGGCGCGCAGGCCGGCCGTGCGGCCCTGGTTCTCAGCGGTTATTTCGGCAGTCGTGCGCTCGATATCAGCGCTCGCCATCTGGCTGGCGATGCCGCGCTTCCAGACCAGATCGTAGAGACGGAACTGATCGGCATCGAGGAACTTGCGGACGCTTTCCGGCGTGCGGTTGAAATCGGTCGGGCGGATGGCTTCGTGGGCCTCCTGGGCGTTCTTCGCCTTGGTCGTGTAGAGGCGTGCCTTGTCCGGTACGTAGCGGGCGCCGAACTGGCTGCCGATTGCGACGCGAGCCGCGTCGATTGCTTCGGGCGCCATCTGCACGCCATCGGTACGCATGTAGGTGATGAGACCTGTCAGTTCGCCACCGATCTCCATGCCTTCATAGAGCCTCTGCGCGACCTGCATGGTACGCGATGCCGAGAAACCGAGACGCGAGGAGGCCGCTTGCTGCAGGGTCGATGTCGTGAAGGGGGGCGAAGGGTTGCGCTTGACGGGCTTTGCCTCGATGCTGTCAACGCGATAGGTCGCGCCTTCGAGCATCGACTTCAGGTCCTTGGCCTGCACGCCATTGGTCACCGATTTCGCCTGCATCCGCTTGCCGTCGGCGCTGACCAGGCGGGCTTCGAACGTGTCGTTGCGCGGTGTCCGCAGCAGTGCGGAGATGTTCCAGTATTCCTCGGCGACGAAACGCTCGATCTCGGTTTCCCGATCGCAGACCAGTCTCAACGCTACGGATTGAACGCGGCCGGCAGAGCGGGCGCCCGGAAGCTTGCGCCAGAGAACCGGCGAAAGGTTGAAGCCGACAAGATAATCCAGCGCGCGGCGTGCCAGATAGGCATTGACCAGCGGCGCGTCGATATCGCGCGGCTCTGCCATGGCGTCCAGCACCGCCTTCTTGGTGATGGCGTTGAAGACGACGCGCTTGACCGGCTTGTCACCGATCACCTTCTTCTTTCTGAGTACATCAAGCACGTGCCAGGAAATTGCCTCGCCTTCGCGATCCGGGTCGGTTGCGAGGATCAGTCCGTCGGATTTCTTCACCGCGTCGGCGATTTCATTGAGCCGCTTGGCGGAAGCGGCATCGACTTCCCACAACATCTCGAAATCCTGATCGGGAAGAACGGAGCCATCCTTGGCGGGAAGATCGCGGACATGGCCGAACGATGCCAGCACTTTATACTCTGGGCCGAGATACTTGTTGATCGTCTTTGCCTTTGCAGGCGATTCCACCACCACTACATTCATATTCAATTCCGCCAGACGGCTTTCGCTTATGCGCCATTGCGCAAGCCGGCAATTTTCGCAGCGCCGGCCAATCCGCTATCTCATGCTTGTCGTTCCCGGGCTTATAGCCTTCACCGCCGCCGCATTGCAATCCACCGTCCCGACATTCTCGGAACAGCCAAAGCGGTACAGCACGAAGGTTTTAGCATATCGGCACGCCCGGCGACCGCTTCAAGTGCCAATGCAACGAAGTACAACCTATATGGGAATACAATTGTATTGCAATTAATAATATTTGAGATAAGCTATTTCGCGTGTAAACTAAACCGAGACGGCATTGCAACCAAAGATAGAGAAGCGAAGAAACATGATTGCAAGAGCGGAATCCAGCAGCCATATTTCGGCGGCGACCAGGGAGCAGATTTCATATATTAAACAGATGCTTGCTGAGCTGTCCCAAGTTGCGAGGACGGAACAGGCCGAGCTTCTGGTATACCTGCTCGAGATGGCTTTCACCGAAGCCGGTGATATCCTGACCGGCAGATCGGCTTCCGTCTCACATCAGGTCAAGCGAAACGAGACCGGCCGCATGTCGGTGTAGTCTGCCAGCGAGGTCGAGTTCCAGCAAAACAAGATATACCGCCTGGGCGCTGCAACCTGTATGGCGTATGATGTCATCGATTTCCACAGGCGTCGGCCCAAGCGCATCGGTGATGCGGCTGCGCTCCGAGTCGCTGGGCGGCAAGCCGATCGGAGTCTCCTGATCGTATGACGGTTCTCCGACCTCTGGCGAGGAGAACAGATCGAGCTGGCTGACCGGCGCCATCGACCGGATAATGTCCTCGGATTCGGTGACGATCTGGGCACCGTCCTTCAGCAAGCCATTGGTGCCATGACATCGCGGATCGAGCGGCGAGCCCGGTACGGCAAACACCTGTCGGCCGAAGTCGGCAGCGTATCGCGCCGATATCAGCGAACCGGAGCGCTGGGCGGCTTCAATCACCACCAGACCCAGTCCAATGCCGGCGATCAATCGATTGCGGCGCGGAAAATCGCGTGCGCGTGGTTCCCAGCCGAACGGCATTTCACTGACGGCCGCGCCATTGCCGGAGATGATCTCGCCAAGCAGTTCGACGTTCTCGGGAGGATAGGGTTGGTCAAGACCACCGGCGAACACAGCGATCGTGCCGGTCGCAAGGCTGGCGCGGTGGGCGCTCGCATCGATGCCGCGCGCCAGTCCTGAAACGACGGTGTAGCCGGCGCTACCAAGATCGCGCGCCAGCATGGCGGCAAATTTCGCACCCGAAACCGAGCAATTGCGGGAACCAACGACGCCGATGGCCGGTGGGCGGCAGACGTCCATGCTGCCCTTGACGGCGAGCAATGGCGGAGCGCCTTCGATCTGCTTGAGTGCAGCCGGATAATCCGGCTCGCCGATACCGACGAAGCGGGCGCCGACGCGGCGGGCGAACTCAAGCTCGGCTTCGGCCTCCTGGCGCGTCGCAACCCGTATGACACGCGTCGATCCTCCGCGCTGCGACAGTTCCGGCAACATTTCAAGCGCGGTTTCGGCCGAACCGAAGTGGTTGATGAGATCGCGGAAGGTGACGGGGCCGACATTGTCGGAACGGATGAGACGAAGCCAGGCGATCCGCTGGCGTTCTGTGAGCGCTATTCCCTTTGAACCTGCGCCCGCTGCCATGGATCCGCTTATCCTTTCTTGCCGATCTTGCTTTCCGTGCCCGAAAGCAGCCTGGAGATATTGGCGTGGTGCTTGATCCAGACGATCACCGACATGATGGCAGCGAGTGCCGCGATCTTGTGGTCACCTGTCACCCACTGCACAACCGGAATAGCCACAGTCGCAACCAACGCTGACAGGGAAGAGTAACGGGTGATTGCGGCTGTTGCAATCCAGACGGCAATGAAAAGCAGACCCATCTGCCAGTTGAGCCCGAACATCACGCCGATATAGGTTGCCACGCCCTTGCCGCCCTTGAAACCCAGCCAGACAGGAAAAAGATGGCCGAGAAAGGCTGCAAAGCCGGCGATGACGCCGCCCTCGACGCCGAGGAAATGCATGCCCAGCAGGGCCGGCACAGTGCCTTTCAGGGCATCGAGGATCAATGTGGCTGCGGCCAGCCCCTTGTTGCCGGTGCGCAGTACATTGGTGGCGCCGATATTGCCCGAGCCGATCGACCGGACGTCGCCGAGGCCTGCCATGCGCGTCAGGATCAGGCCGAACGGCACCGAACCCGAGAGATAGCCGAGCACGGCGGCAATGATCGCGGGCATGGCCGCGATTTGCCACAAAAGAAGATCGTCCATCTATGCCCTCCCCAGGACTTCAGCCAAGCGAAAATACCAACTTGCCGCCAACATAGGTCTCGACCGCCCGGCCCGAGAACCGTGCATTCTCGAACGGCGTATTCTTTGAGCGTGAGTAGAGTTGATCCTTCATGCAGATCCACGGTTCGTCAAGGTCGATCAGCGTGATATCGGCCATCGCGCCCGGCTTCAGCGTGCCGCCCGGCAGGTCGAAGATCCGCGCCGGTGCGGTCGACATCGCATCGATCAGCCGCATCAGGCCGACCGAACCATTGTGGTGCAGGCGGAGTGCGGCGGCCAGCATGGTTTCCAGTCCGATGGCGCCGTTCTCGGCTTCGGCGAAGGGCAGGCGCTTGGTATCGACATCCTGCGGATCGTGCGACGAGACGATGATATCGATCTCGCCCTTGTTCAGTGCCTCGACCATGGCGACCCGGTCGTCCTCGGCTCTCAGCGGCGGATAGAGCTTGAAGAAGCTGCGATACTCGCCGATGTCGTTTTCGTTGAGGGTCAGGTTGTTGATCGAGATTCCGGAGGTGACCTTCGCGCCGCGCGCCTTGGCCGACACGATCGCCTCGGCCGAACCAGGCACGGAGATCTGCGCCGCGTGATATTTACCCTGGGTGAGGGCGGCAATGCGGAGATCGCGTTCCAATGGAATGATCTCGGCTTCGCGCGGGATGCCCGACAGCCCAAGCCACGAGGCGAGTAGCCCCTCATGCATGACACCTCCGGCGCCGAGATATTTGTCGCGGGTCTCCAAGGCGATCACCGCGCCGAATTCGCGTGCATAGGTGAGCGCCCGGCGCAGCACCTGGGCATTGTGCAACGGCTGACGGCCATTGGTGAAGGCCACCGCGCCTGCTTCTTTCAGGAGACCGATCTCGGTCATCTCGTCGCCCGCCAGACCCTTGGTCAATGCTGCGGCCGGATAGATATGCACGGGTGAGGCATCGCGGGCGTTCTTGCGGACGAACTCGACCAGCGCGATGTCGTCGATCACCGGATCGGTATCCGGCATCATGATGAAGGAGGTGATGCCGCCGGCCGCCGCCGCCTTGCCTGCCGAAGCGATGGTCTCGCGATGCTCGCCACCCGGTTCGCCGGTGAAGACGCGGGCATCGATCAGCCCGGGCACGGCGACCAGATTGGCGCAGTCGCGGATGGTGGCACCCTCGGGCGCGCCCTGGTTCAGCGCATCCCTGCCGGCGGCTTCGATCCTGCCGTCGCGGATGACGATCGTGCCGATCTCGTCGAGATTGCGGGAGGGATCGATGATCCGGGCATTTTTGAGAACGGTGACAGCGCTCATACGCGTTCTCCGAGGTTCTGATTGAGAAGCAGCGCTTCCATGACGGCCATCCGCACCGCAACCCCCATTTCCACCTGCTCGCCGATCACGCTTTGTGGACCATCGGCAATCTCGGAGGCGATTTCGACGCCGCGATTCATCGGGCCTGGGTGCATGACCAGGGCATCCTGCTTCGCGGCCTTCAGTTTTTCTGCATCGAGGCCGAAATAATGGAAATATTCGCGTACCGATGGCACGAAGGCGCCGGACATCCGTTCGCGCTGTAGCCGCAGCATCATCACCACATCGGCGTCTTTCAGACCTTCCTTCATGTCGTGATAGACTTCGGCGCCCATGTCGGCGATCCCTGACGGCAGTAGCGTGGCCGGTGCGACGACCCTGACCCGCGCGCCCATGGCGTTCAGCAGCAGAATGTTCGAGCGGGCGACGCGGGAATGCAGCACGTCGCCGCAGATGGCGACGATGATGCGCGCCAGCTTGCCCTTGGCGCGGCGGATTGTCAGCGCATCGAGCAGCGCCTGGGTCGGATGTTCATGCTGGCCGTCGCCGGCATTGACCACCGCGCAGGAGACCTTTTGCGAGAGAAGTGCTGCGGCGCCGGCGGCTGAGTGGCGGATCACCAGCACGTCCGGCCGCATGGCGTTGAGCGTCATCGCCGTGTCGATCAGCGTTTCGCCCTTCTTCACCGATGAATTGCCGACCGACATGTTCATGACATCGGCACCAAGCCGCTTGCCGGCCAGTTCAAAAGATGCCTGGGTACGGGTCGAGGCTTCGAAGAAGAGGTTGATCTGGGTAAGGCCGCGCAGCGTCGATGTCTTCTTTTCGCGCTGGCGGGAAATCTTTACCGCCTCGTCGGCCTTGTCGAGCAGAAAGCCGATATCGTGTTCGGTCAGACCCTTGATGCCGAGCAGATGGCGGTGCGGAAAAAAGACCATGAACAAGGATCCTTCCTGAAATTTCGATGGTCTATAAAAGGCGTGAACGTCAGGGGCAAGGGCCGCAGGGCACGAAACCGTGCCGATCCCCAATGGACTTGTAACCTGCGACCGAAAATTCTATGATCCCGGAGCGGAAGACAGGCTTTCGCCTGCCTTCCTTTGCTTATGGATTGAAGATTACCCGGACAGAGACCTGCCAGCCCGTTCGGGTTTTCTTCACCTCAAGCGTGATGCTGAATGGAAATTTCCACATCGCATTCACCTCCAGTTGTCAGCGAGGCTGTCACCGCAGCCGAGGAAGCCAATCGCCTTCGGTTGCGCCGCTGGCTGGCGCAGTCTGCTTCCGCTCACGGATACAATCCTAAAATGCATCCAGTTGAATTGACAAGCGCCATCGCGGATTGAAATCCGGCAGTATCGCACTTGTTTTCAACAGGGATTCACGCAACATGGCGCCGGGGCCCCATGCAATTGTGCACGAATCCGCTTAGATCGCTGTTATGAGCACATTGAATACTGATCTGACGCCTGAAGAACTGAACCAGCCGGCACCGTGGAGCGGGGTCAACGCCTATCGTTCGGATCCGCTGCTCGTGGATATTTCATCCGCGATGCCCCGCTCCCTGCGGGAGGAGTTCGAGTCGATCGGCCGTTATGCAACCTCGCATGAGGCGCAGGAACTGGCCCGCATGGCCAACCAGGGCACGCCGCAGCTGCGAACCCACGGTCCGCGCGGCGAGCGGCTGGACGTCGTGGATTTCCATCCGGCCTGGCATGCGCTGATGCGGCGGTCGGTGTCCAACGGCCTTTCGTCGTCCATCTGGGAAAACCGGCCGGACGAGAAAGGCATTGCCCATCAGGCCCGCGCGGTGCGGTTTTTCCTGACGGCGCAGCTCGAATGCGGTCATCTCTGCCCCCTGACCATGACGTCGGCGTCGGTCGCGGCAATCCGATCGAACGAAACCGTGCTGAAGAACTGGCTCGGAAAGATCACCTCGCGCAAATACGATTCCGCCAACAAGCCGGCCAATGAAAAGGCCGGCCTGACGATCGGCATGGGCATGACCGAGAAGCAGGGCGGCACGGATGTGCGCGCCAATCGCACGGTGGCCGAGCCTCTGGGAGACACCGTCTACAGGCTGACCGGCCACAAATGGTTCATGTCGGCGCCGATGAGCGATGCCTTCGTGATGCTGGCGCAGACCCGCGAAGGCATGGGCTGCTTTCTCGTGCCACGCCTATTGGAGGACGGCAGCCGGAACGGACTTCGTTTCCAGCGGCTCAAGGACAAGATCGGCAACCGCTCCAACGCATCGAGCGAGGTCGAATTTTCCGACACCTATGGCTTCCTGCTCGGAACGCCGGATCAGGGCATCCGCACGATTCTGGACATGGTGACGCTGACCCGGCTCGATTGCGCCGTCGCATCGGCCGGCATCATGCGGGCATCGATCGCCGAGGCTGTCCATCACATCCGCGACCGTTCGGTGTTCGGCAACAATCTCATCGACCAGCCGATCATGACCCGGGTCGTCGCCGACATGGCGCTCGATGCTTCGGCGGCAACGGCGCTCTGCTTCCGGCTTGCGAATGCCTTCGACAATGCGGCGACCAGCGCGGAAGACCAGGCCTATCAGCGGATCATGACGCCGGTGATCAAATACTGGGTCTGCAAGATCGCGCCGTCGCTGGTCTATGAAGCAATGGAATGCATTGGCGGCAGCGGCTACGTCGAGGAACGGCCGATCGCGCGGCATTACCGCGAGGCGCCGGTCAACGCCATCTGGGAAGGGTCGGGCAATGTCATGGCGCTCGATGTTCTGCGCGTGCTGACGCGCCACCGTGACCAGTTCGAAATTTTGTTCGCCACTCTGCAGCGTGATCTCGGGCCAGCCGGCGCCAAGACGGTCGATGTGCTGAGGGCGGCAGTCGCACTTTGCGAGCGGGACGAAGGGTCGGCCCGTTTCCTCGTCGAACAGCTGGCGCTTGCCGCGGGGGCTGCAGAGCTCATCCGGCTGGGCGCCGGGCGGATGGCCGATGCTTTCCTTGAGACCCGTCTCGCCGGCGGCTGGCGGTCGACTTACGGCATGCTGGATTCGCGTTTCGATGCGCGGTTCATCGTCGATCTGCTTTATCCGGCCACTGGGAACTAGAGAGCCTTTCATTGTCAGATGGAAAGAGCGACCTTTGTGCGTTTGTGCGAACGCACGGCGCTCTACAGCAGCGCCACCAAGGCGAGCACGAGCGGGATGGTCAGGAATGCCGCGCCTGTCTGGATCGTCGAGATCGCCGCGTAGAGCGGCGCGTCGCCGCCCATCTGCTTGGCAAGCAGATAGCCGTTCATCGCGGTCGGTACGCTGGCTGCCAAGCCGAGCAGCTGTATGGTTGACTTATCCAGCCCGGCAATCAGCCCCAGTCCGACGACCACGGCCGGGAAGACCAGCAATTTCAGAAAGACGGGCAGCAGCGTCAGCGGCCGTGGTTTCAACGCGTCGGCGATATGCAGTCCCGCGCCCAGCAGGATCAATCCGAGACCCAATGCGCAACGGCCCACCAGATCGAGCGCGCTGGCGATCGGCGGATAGATGGTCAAGCCCGCCGCGTCGTAGGCGACTCCCAGCAGGCTCGAGAAAACCAGCGGATTGGTGACGAGTTTGCGCATCACCGTCAGGAAATCCCTTCGACCGCCGCCGAACCAGATCAGCAGGCCGATATTCATGAAATTCACGGGGATGATGATCGCGCCGATGATGAAGGCGATCATCGACATGCCGGATTTGTCCGCGATACGTTCGGCGATCGCCAGTGCGACGAATCCGTTCCAGCGTGTCGCGGTCTGGAAAACCGATGTGAACTGCGCACCGTTGACGCCACGATAGCGAAACAGCGGCCAGGCAAGCAGCATTGCCAGCGCCATCAGAAAGATCGCGCTGATATAGACGGCGCTGACCGGCAGGATATCGATACTGGTATAATCCGCCTCGGCCAGCGTCTGGAACAGGTAGACTGGAAACAGTACGTAGAAGCTCAACTGCTCGAGTCCATTCCAGAGTCCGCTGTCGAGAAAGGGCGCGCGCTTGAGCGCCACGCCCATGATGACGATCAGGAAAATCGGCAATATGCTTTCGAAGATGACGATCATGAACGGGGAAGGACCGATGGATGCGCGGGCGATAAGGCTTGCCAGTCCATCGGCAATAAATATCAGTCAGTCAAGCTTACTTTTCTCAAAAGAGAGACGCCGGTGGCGATAAGCCAGAGGGTGAGGCCCAGATAACCGAATACGGAGAAAAGACCCAATATTCCCGTATCCGCACCGGTGGCGATCATGATGCCCTCGCCGAGGCCGATGGTAATGAATATTGCCGTCAGCAGTCCGATAGCGCCCGCCGCCCTGTTCCATTTTCCGGTGGCGATGATCTGGCTTATGGCTAGGCTCAGTACGAATAGCACGGTGAAGATCTGCCCGAGATGCTCACCAATCGCGACGCCGCCCCAGTGGTTGAGGAGGTCGAAGGCGGACTGCGCATTGCTTCGCATCAGGTCTGACGATTGCGGATCGGATTGGATACGGGCGAGTTGGGGCACGGCAAATACCCAGCGGGATAGGCCGATTGCCTGTAGCAAACCGGCAGCAAAACCGGATGACACGCCTATCATCCTGAGTGCTGGACTGGTTCTCAATGTCGGCAGGTGAACACCGAGCGCCGCGACCACGGGCACCATGAAGACCGCTGACAGCATGAAGGCATACCACGTCAGCACCAGGCTCGCTCCGCCCGTATGAAACCGCTCCAGCACATCCGCGGCGGGACGGCGAAGGATGTCGGGATAATCGAAGCTGCTGCCAAGCAGAGCGAAGGGCACGTTGAAAGCGATGGCGAGAAGGATGGTGGCGATGCCGGTCAATCTGCGGGTGGCCATTGGAATCTCCGTTTGTCACTGTATGGTGACATAAATCACCCATCAGTGACATGTCAAGAGGTTGTCACCGGGCAGTGAGTGAATTATCTAGCGGATGGAATCGTTTGGGATTGAGAGTGAATGAACGACGTCACCGAAGATGCAGCAGGACCGGCTGCCGGCTTGCCGCGCGACCGAAATGCCACGGCTGCGCGTATCCTGAAGGCGGCTTCCGAACTGCTGGCCGAAAACGGTTTTCAGAATTTCGGGGTTAATGCGGTCGCGCGCCGGGCGGGCTGCGACAAGCAACTGATATACCGGTATTTCGGCGGCATGGACGGGCTGGTCGATGCGATCGGTGTCCAGCTTGCCGGCTGGGTCGAGGAACGGATGCCGGAGAACGGCGGCAGCGGCTTTCTGCTGACCTATGGCGACCTGGTCGAGCGTCTGCTGCTGCTGTTCATGGAAGCGCTGCGCGACGACCCGCTGATGAAGAAGATCATCGTCTGGGAGATTTCCGAAAACTCACCGCAGGTTCGGCGCCTGTCCGAGGCGCGCTCCAAGTCGCTGGCGCTGTGGATCGATCGGGTTAGGGGGCGCATGCAGCCACCCAAGGGCGTCGACCCTTTTGCGCTGAATGCGCTGTTGATCGGTGCGGTACAGCACATCGTGCTCGCTGGCGAGGCGGCCAAGCGTTTCGCGGGAGTGGAGCTCGAAAGCGCCAAGGACTGGGATCGCATCGCGCAAGCGGTCAAGAGGTTGGTTCGCGGCGTCTATCCCTGATCCCGGGCCCGGAAATTAACCTTAACAAATGGTTTACGTTGCGCGGGAAGCGTTAAGCTGTGAAACTGACTTCGATCAGTTGAGCAGGTTTGAGCGTGATGCGGATCGGATTGAGAAGCTATTTGGCAACCTTGGCGTTGGCCATCGGGATTGCCTTCATCGCCAAAGATCTGGCGGCGCCGTTGCTGGTGATATCGATGATGGGTCTGTTCGACCGCTTCATCGGACAACCCGTATTGCGGGCACGCGAAGAATAACAAAATCCGTTGCCGCCCGGTGGCCGGGCGGACGATGGCTGGTTCGTGAAGAGCCGGATTTATGACGTGGGACAGGGCGAGAGAGGATCGGCGTTGGCGCTGTTCCGAAGCTGCCCGGCATAGGGGATGCCCGGATGAAATGGGTCTTGTTTTTCTGGGCTTTGCCGCTTGTCATTCTGGGCAGCTGGTACTCGCTTTCCTACTACGACATCAATTTCGGATACATGATCCTGTCGCGCCCAATGCACGACCTGGTGTTCCAGGTCTATGGCAATATCCTTGGCATTCCGCCGGAAACCATTCCGCCGCTGGTGCTCAAGGCGGTCATCGTCGATTCGGCCGTGTTGTTCCTGATCGTCGCGTTCCGGCGGCGCAAGGTGGTTATTGCCTGGTGGAAGGCGCGTCAGTCCCGATCGCCGGACGTTTCTCTCGCAATCGATGACAATCTGTCGAGCGCACCCTGAAGAATGAACGATGCGGCGGCGGAATCGATCCGCTGCTCACGCTTCTTGCGGGACACATCCATCTCGATCAGCGCCCGTTCTGCGGCCACCGTCGATAGCCGTTCGTCCCAGAAGGTGAAGGGGATATCGGTTTTCGGCGACATGGTGCGGACGAAGGCGCGCGTCGCCTGGGCGCGGGGACCCTGGCTGCCGTCCATATTGATCGGCAGACCGATGATGAAAGCCTTGACCTCCTCCTTGGCGGCAAAGGCCAGCAGCACTTCCGCGTCGAGCGTGAATTTCTTGCGGTTGATGACGGTGCGCGGCGTGGCGAAACGACGACCCTTGTCGGATAGCGAAAGGCCGATTGTGGTCGTGCCAAGGTCCAGCCCGGCAATGATGTCGCCAGGCGCCAGATGGGCGCCGAGGTCTTCGATGGCAAGGATGGTCATCTGATCCAGTCTTTCATTCCGCCACGCCCAACGACAAATTTCCGTGAGGGGTCATTAAACTGTTTGAGCCGTCTTGGAAATACAGCGGCGTCGCGCTACTGATCGCCAATTGCATAAAAACACTGGAGATTAGCGATGAAAATCCGCTGGCTTGGCCATTCCGCATTCCGCATCGAAACCGGAAAGCAGACGATCCTGATCGATCCGTTTCTCACCCACAACCCGTCGTTTTCCGGGCAAGACATCAAGGATGTCACCAAGGGTGTGACGCATATCCTGCTCACCCATGGCCATATGGACCATGTCGGCGACACGATCGGTCTGGCCAACGAACTCGACGTGGAAGTGGTGGCGAATGCCGATCTCGGTGATTGGCTGGCTTTCAGGGGCGTCAAGAAGGTCAATCCGGGCAATACTGGCGGCACGATCCAGACCGGTGGCTTTTCCGTGACATTCACCAATGCACTGCACTCTTCCGCCACCACGACCGAAGACGGCGTCACCCATTCGCTCGGCAATCCCAATGGCCTGATGCTGCATTTCGATGACGAGCCTTCGCTGCTGCACATGGGCGACACCGATATCTTCTCCGACATGGCGCTGATCAACGAATTGCATCAGCCGGACATCGGCCTCGTGCCGATCGGTGATCGCTTTACCATGGGCGGAGCGGTCGCGGCCCTGGCTTGCCAGCGCTTTTTCAATTTTAAGGTCGCTATTCCCTGCCACTACGGCACGTTCGGGATCATCGACCAGACGCCGGAGAAATTCGTTGCCGGCATGGACGGTTCCAAGACCAGGGTTGACGCTCCTGCCGCTGGTGGGACGGTCACGATTTGACATAAGCCAGGAACGGCGCAGGCTGAAAAAGCCGTTGCGCCGTTCGGCCTGCGCCTTTATAGCGTGCGGTGACGAACGATGACTGGAGTGGGACATGTCGGTTGATGTGACGACCGTGAAGCGGGTGGCAAAGCTTGCCCGGCTTGCCGTGACCGAGGAGGAAGCCCAGCAGATGATGGGCGAACTCAATGGTATTCTGGGCTTTGTCGAGCAGCTTTCCGAGGTCAATGTCGATGGCGTCGAACCGATGACATCGGTCACGCCGATGGCGATGAAGAAGCGCGCCGACGTGGTGACCGATGGTGATCTCGCCGCACGTATCGTCGCCAACGCACCGCTGACCGACAATCATTTCTTCCAGGTCCCGAAGGTGGTGGAGTAGCGCCCGTGGCTATCACGCTCGCCACCGAGAATCCGTTGCAGGATGAAGTCCGCGAACTGGTTGCGGAACTGGACGCGCATCTGCTGACGTTGACTCCGCCGGAATTCAGCTTTCACCTGACCGTCGAACAAATGGCCGAGCCCGGCACGAAAGTGTGGATTGCGCGCAATGGCGGCAGGGCGGTCGCCTGCGGGGCGCTGAAGCGTCATACCACCCGCATAGGCGAAGTGAAGCGGATGTATACAAGGCCGGAATGGCAGGGCCAGGGGATCGGTCGCCGCATGCTCGGCGAAATCGTCAGCGCCGCCATGCTGGACGGGCTTGAGGAACTGGTGCTCGAGACCGGTGACCGCCATCCCGCCGCCTGGGCGATTTACGAAAAGGCGGGTTTCACCCGCTGCGGTCCGGTGCTCGACTATCCGGATTCGGCACATTCCGTTTTTTATCACAAGCAGCTTTCTGCCTGACACGAGTGACATTGACCCGATGAGCGAACTGACCAGCCTGACCATTGCCGAAGCCCGAAACAAGCTTCTCGCCAAGGAGATCACTTCCGTCGAACTGACGGAGGCCTATCTGAACGCGATCGATGCGGCCAATGAAAAGCTGAATGCCTACATCAAGGTCACGCCCGAGCTCGCCCGGGAGCAGGCCAAGGCCTCCGACGCCAGGATTGCTGCGGGCAAGACAGGCGGCCTGGAAGGCATTCCGCTGGGGATCAAGGACCTGTTTGCCACCCGGGGTGTGCACACGCAGGCCTGCAGCCATATCCTCGACGGGTTCAAGCCTGAATATGAATCGACCGTCAGCCAGAACCTGTTCGACGATGGCGCCGTCATGCTCGGCAAGCTCAATATGGACGAGTTCGCCATGGGCTCGTCGAACGAAAGCTCCTATTACGGCCCGGTCAAGAACCCGTGGCGGGCCCAAGGCTCGAATGCCGATCTGGTGCCGGGCGGCTCGTCCGGTGGTTCCGCAGCAGCCGTTGCCGCGCATCTCTGTGCCGGCGCGACCGCGACCGACACCGGCGGCTCGATCCGCCAACCGGCCGCCTTTACCGGTACGGTCGGCATCAAGCCGACCTATGGCCGCTGCTCGCGCTGGGGCATCGTCGCCTTCGCGTCGTCGCTCGACCAGGCCGGGCCGATCGCCCGCGATGTTCGCGATGCGGCGATCATGCTGAAATCCATGGCCAGCATCGATGTCAAGGACACGACCTCTGTCGATATGCCGGTTCCTGACTATGAGGCGGCGATCGGCAAATCGCTGAAGGGCAAGAGGATCGGCATTCCCAACGAATACCGCGTCGAAGGCATGCCCGGCGAGATCGAGGATATCTGGCAGCAGGGTATTGCCTGGCTCAGGGATGCCGGCGCCGAGATCGTCAACATTTCGCTGCCACATACGAAATACGCATTGCCGGCCTATTACATCGTCGCTCCCGCCGAAGCGTCCTCCAACCTGGCTCGCTATGACGGCGTCCGCTACGGCCTGCGTGTCGATGGCAAGGACATTGCCGACATGTACGAGAAGACGCGCGCCGCCGGCTTTGGCCAGGAGGTCAAGCGCCGCATCATGATCGGCACCTATGTCTTGTCGGCAGGCTATTACGACGCCTATTACATCCGCGCCCAGAAAGTGCGGACGCTGATCAAGCGGGATTTCGAGCTGGCCTTCCACGCCGGGGTCGATGCGATTCTGACGCCGGCGACGCCATCCTCCGCCTTCGGCATTGCGGACGAGGATCTGGCCAATGATCCGGTCAAGATGTACCTCAACGATATCTTCACGGTGACGGTGAACATGGCCGGCCTTCCGGGCATCGCCGTGCCGGCGGGGCTCGATCACAAGGGCCTGCCGCTCGGGCTGCAGGTGATCGGCAAGCCGTTCGACGAGGAAATGCTGTTCCAGACCGCGCATGTGATCGAGCAGGCGGCGGGCCGGTTTACACCCGCGAAATGGTGGTAAGCGCCTGCCCTGATCGAACGCTCGGACGATCATGCAGTGAGGCCCGCGCTTTGACGCGGGCCTCACTTTATCTATCGGTTGTCCAGCTGTGCGCGGACAAGTTCGAGCCCACGCCCGGTGATGCGGTAGGGCTGGCCGCGTGAAGACGAAATCGCCTTCAGACGCTTGAGCCGCCGGAAGACGTCGAGATCGACGCCCGGGTAGAGCCAGCCGTCACGGCTGAAGCATTTGACCTCGGTGATCTTTGCCTTGGAACGGGTGTGTTCGATCCAGCCGCCCTGGGCGAGCAGGTGCAGGATACGCTGTTCGGCGCGTGTGATATCCATTGTTCTGAGATGTCCGGAAAGCTCGTCGGAACGAGCACAACAAAAAGGCTGGCGCCGCGATACGGGCCAGGGTTTTGTTTCCACTGCGCGCATAGGGAGACGAAGAGTGCTTCGCTCAGGACTTTGCGGGCAGGGCCCCTCAGACAATCTCAGACAGATAAGACATCAAAACTCCATCGATCCAGGCGATATACGCACGTGAAGCGTGCTCGTCAATATTGGATAACTTCGGCTTGGGCCTTGACCGCCAGGGTTTTCCGCGTTTCGATTGCCATCCAGGGATGCGCATTATGGAATCGCTGATGTCGATTGTTCGCAGTGCACGGGAAGAGGACGCAGCAGAACTCGCTGCCGTCGCCATGCGTGCCTGGGAAAGCGCCGTCACCGGGTGGGTCGACACCGGCCTGCTTCGTGCCAATGCCGAGCGCGCCTTCGTGGATTTCACCCGGCGTGCCCATCTGGCAATCGATGTCGCGGAGCAGGGCGGGCAGGTGACGGGCTGGGCGGCGCGCGAGAATTTCGACAATCACATCACCGATCTCTGGATAGATCCGATCTGGCAGGGGCAAGGCTTCGGACAAAAGTTGCTGGCCAAACTCGAAGAAGAAATCGGAGCGCAGGGATATGAGACCGTGAAAATCGAGACGCATTCCGAGAACCTGCGTGCGATCGAGTTCCTGAAACGGCGCGGCTACTCGATCAGCTGGATGACGGCGGCGTGGTCGCCGCAGCTCGACCGCGACGTCGATACGATCGGGATGGTCAAGGCCATCGCGGTCAAGGAAAAGCAGCTGGTTTACGCCGAGTTTTAGTACTCTTTCTCGAAGAAGATGCCGCCGGCGGTGGAATTGTCCGTACCGGCTTCGCCGCGCAGTTTGACGCCTTTGCCGATATCTAGATTGATGATTGCTTTAGACGTGCTGTTGTCGACGCCCTGCTGAAACTGCAGGTAGGTGCGCTTGTTGAGATATTTGCCGACCGAGACATTGCTCTTGCCGTTCTCGTCCGTGCCGACGTCGAGGTCATCAACGCCCAGGCCCTGACGCAACTTGTTGAACAGCGAATTCGACTGACCGCCGGCGAGAGTGGCGACAGCGTCGGCCAACTGGGCGATCTGCACCGGTGATAGATCGGCGGACGAGCGGCCGAAGATCAGCAGGGCCATGACTTCGTCCTGCGGCAGGTATGGCGACGAGGTGAAGGCGACAGCCGGATTGTTGGCGAGACCGCTGACAGTGACATTGACCGTCGTCGCTTCGACTGTCGAGGATGCGACCAGATTGAGTGCCGGCATCATGTCTCCGCCGAACGTGATCGTGCCTTGGGTGAAGTCCAGCCTCCGGCCGATGATCGACAGCCGTCCACGCAACATCTTGAAGCCGCCGGCCACGTTCGGCGCGTTCGAGGTGCCGGTCACCGTCACGTCGCCGCCGAGTTCGGCATCCAGGCCGCGACCGCGAACAAAGATCTGGCGCGGGGCGGAGATGCGGAGATCGAGGGTTATGCCACCGGCGCCCTTGCCGCTCCTCTTGCCCGGGCGGTTTTCCTTGATCTCCCGGCTCTGGACGATCACGTCGCGGGGGGCGTTCCTGTGCTTGACCTTGAGCTGGGCGAGGGTACCCGGCAGCTTCTGCGGAATTGTGATATCGGCGCGGGCCAGCCGGATCTTGCCGTTCAGGACCGGCGAGCCCACGAGACTGCCCGATATGCCGAGGTCGCCGCTGAGTTTGGCCGCGACGACCTTGCCGTCGGTATAGACAGCGTTCTTGAGCGCGATCTTGATGTCGGCCGGGAAGCCCTGGTTCGGCGTGATGCCGATGGTGCCGCTGATATTGACAGTGCCGCCGCCGGCCAGCTTGCCGCTGAAGCTGGCGATCCTGGCCTGCTTGCCATCAAGATTGACGGTCGCCGCGAGGCTGTTGATCGTCAGGTTCTGGCGGATGACGGTGAGCGTTGCGCCGCTGGTGTTGATGCGGCCGGTCATCGACGGGTTGGCGGCGGTTCCGGAAACGGTAACATCGAATTGCGCATTGCCCTTGAGATCGATCCCTTGCATCGCCAGTTTGGCCGCGAGGGCGTTGAACGGCAGCTGCCCGCTGATCTTGACGGCGAGCGCATTGTTGCCGGTGACGCCGACCGTGCCACTGGCATTCAGCGACAGACCGTCGCCGCTCTTGGCATCGGCATTGATCGACAGGACATTTTTCGCCAATTGACCCTTGGCGGTCACCGAAAAACTCGAGAGGCCAGCGTCTCGGCTCTGGCCGATGGCGGCATTCTGCCAACTGGTGTCGAAAGTGACCACGGGTGTGGCGCTGTCACCCTTGACGGTGATATTTGCCGAGACCGTACCGGTGGCGCCGAGATTTGACGCGAAACTATTGGCGAGGTTGGCAGGAAGGGCGGTAATCTTCGCCGTCAGATCAAGCTTGTTGCCGGCAGCGCCAGTGACGACGATCGAGCCGTTGCCGGCGCTGATCGACAGATCGGCCAAGGCCACGGAACCGTCCTTGATGCGGATTTCAGTCGGTTTGTCGAGCTTGAGTGGAATACTCTTCGGCCTGGCGGAGAGCGAGGCGAGCGAAATAACGATCCCGTCCGTCTGCTGTTCGATCGCGCCTTTGGCGGTCAGCGGTGCAGCATCATACTGGCCCTTGAGATCGAAGGCGGTCTTGTTTCCCGCCCGGTCGAAATCGAGTGCGAGTTTCGAGAGCACATTCGCGCCGGAGGCGATGCGATCAGCCGTGATACTTCCGGAGATCTGGCCGGTCGTCAGATCGGCGATTTTCAGGTCCACCACCGGCTTGACTATCTCCGCGCCGAAAGCATTCACCCTGGTGCCGGTGGCCGAAATTGCCCCGCTGATCTTCCCGTCGCTGGACTGGATATCGGCTGACCCCGTGATGGCGCCCTCGGCTTTCTGGCCGGCAAATGCGCCAAGCAAGGCGATGTCCGGGAAATCGAAGGTGACCTTTCCCGTCGGCATGAAACGCTGATCGAGTGTGATCGCGCCGCTGAGCGTATTCTTGCCGACGTCGAGTTTCAGCGACGGCAGCGAAATCGCGCCGTTCTGCTGCACCCCCTCGACAAGAACGTCGATCGCCTGGCCACGAATCCTGCCGGTTGCCGCCACCTTGGCAGCAATCTTGCCCGTATCCGCCGTGATCTCCGCCGTACCCTTGACCGCGCCCTCGGCCTTCTGGCCGGCCATGGCGGCGAGCAACGCGACGTCAGGGAAATCGAAGGCGATCTTGCCCGAAGGCATGAACTGCCGATCCAGGTTGATCGCGCCGGAAACGGTATTCCTGCCGACATCCAGTTTGAGCGAGAGCAGCGACACGGCGCCATTGATGAGACTGACATCGGCCAGCGCCATGATCGGCTGTTTGCGGATCGTACCCGTGGCATCGACCTTGGCATTGAGCTTGCCTCCAGCCGATGTGATGTCGGCCGTGCCCTTGAGCGCGCCTTCGGCTTTCTGGCCGACGATAGCCGCCAGCGCGTTTGCATCGGGTATATCGAAGGTGATCTTGCCGAACGGCTGGAACTGGGGGTCGAACGCCACAGCGCCCGAGAATGAACTCTTGCCGATGTCAGCCTTGAACGAAGGGACGGCAACTTTGCCATTGTCTAATTTGATCTCGGCCACCGCTTTGACGGGCTGATCGCGAACGCTGCTTGCGGCATCGATCGACAGGACATTGTTGTCAAACCGGCCTTTGGCGGTGACATCGAGATCGGGTAGTTCGGCGCCCTGCGTCTGGCGGGTGGCGACTTTCCGTAGCTGCGAGTCGAAGGTGACAATCGGCGCCGTCGCTTCGCCCGTGATTTTGATATCGGCCGAGATCGTCCCTGCCGCATCGAGTTCCGGTGAGAACACATTGGCAAGGCTCAACGGCAGTTCAGCAAGTTTCGCCGTCAGATCGAGCGTCTTGCCGGCCGTGCCATTGACAGTGATCGTGCCATCGCCGGCATTGATCGCGAAGTCGGTGAGCACAGCCGATCCACCCCTGATCAGGATGTCAGCTGGTCTGGCGAGCTTTACAGGGATGTTTCGGGGCGATGCCGAGAACGACGAAAGCGTGAGCCTGAGGTCTTCGGGCTGTTGGGCGACCATGCCCTGGGCCTTGAGCGGCGCGCCATCCAACTGGCTCGACAGGTCGAAACGGGTTTGTCGCTCCACGAGTTCGATATTCAGCGCAAGCAGGTCCAGATGATTGACCCCGTGTGCGATCTGCCCGGCAGTGACGCGACCCGAAATCCGGCCGGCGGCAAGATCGGAGATTGTCAGATCGATGTTCGGCTTGACGATGCGAGCGCCCGCGATGCTCAGCATGTCGCCGCTGGCGGATATCCTGCCGGCGATCTTTCCGCCGGTGGATTGCAGGGCGGCGGTGCCCTTGAGCGCACCTTCGGCCTGCTGGCCAGCGAACGACGCCAGCAGTCCAATGTCGGGAAAATCGAAGCTGAACTGGCCCGAGGGCATGAAGCCTCTGTCGAGACTGATCCCGCCTGTGATCGTATTGGCGCCGATATCGGCCTTCAGCGACGGTACCGAGATCACACCATCCTCGGCAACCACCCTTGTCTGCACGTCGATTGTCTGGCCCCGGATCTTGCCGGTCGCCACGACACTGGCGTCGACCTTGCCGCCGTTCGAAGCGATATCGGCCGTGCCCTTGACCGAGCCCTCCGCCTTCTGCCCGGCCATTGCCGCCAGCAGCGCGACATCGGGGAGGTCAAATGTGATCCGGCCCGATGGCATAAACCGGCTGTCGAGCGTCACGGCGCCTGAAAGTGTATTCGGCCCAATCGTGGCCTTGAGAGATGGCAAGGAAATTGCGCCCTTGTCCGAAATCGCCTCGGCTGCGATTTCGATCGCCTTGCCCCGGACCTCGCCCGTTGCCGCGATCTTGGCATCGATCCTGCCCCCATCCGAGGTGATGTCGACCGTGCCCTTAAGCGCCCCCTCGGCTGTTTGTCCCGCCATCGCGGCGAACAGAGCAATATCGGGGAAGTCGAAGCCGATCCGGCCCGATGGCATGAATTGTTTATCCAGGGTTACTGCGCCGGAGAGTGTGTTCCGGCCAATATCGACCTTGAGCGAGGGCAGGGAAACAGCCCCATTGTCCAGGATCGCATCGACAAACGCGGCGACAGGTTGGCCGCGCAGGCTGCCGGTGGCGTTTACCTTCGCCCCGATCCTGTCAGGCGCGGAGGCCAAATCGACAGTGCCTTTCAAAGCGCCCTCCGCCTTCTGCCCTATGATAGAGGCAAGCGTGCCTGCATCGGGTATGTCGAAGGCGATCTTGCCGGAGGGCCGGGATTGCCGGTCGAGCGCCAGCGTGCCGGAGACGCTGGCCTTGCCAATATCGGCCTTGAAGGAGGAAATGGAGACCGCACCGTTATCGAGCTTCACCTGAGCAGTGGCTTTGACCAACTGGTCGCGCAAATTGCCCGTCACATCGAACGACAGGCTGTTGTTGTCGACGAACAGGCCCTTGGCCGTGAAGCTCACGTCCGGCAGTTTGGCGGCGCGCGTCTGGCTGGTCGCAAGATTATCGATATTCGCATCGAACTGAATGTTCGGTGACGCTGCCTCGCCGGTGATCGTCGCATTCGCGGAAATATCACCAGTGGCATCGAGTTTGTCGACGAAGGCGTTTGCGAGGCTTAATGGCAGGTCGGTCACTGCTGTAGTCAGGCTGAGCGTTTTGCCGGCCGTGCCGTTCAAAATCGCTTTGCCACCATCGGCGACGATAGTCAGATTGTCGAGCCGGGCGACGCCGTCGTGGATTTCGATCTCGGTCGGTTGGTCCAACCTAAGGTGAAACTGGCGCGGCGCTGCTGCGAAAGATGCAAGTTTAATCGTAAGACCTTGATCGCGCGGCTCGATCCGGCCCTTTGCTGTCAAAGGTTCGTCGTCGAACCGGCTCTTCAGGTCGAAAGGGATCTGCCCGCTTTCGAGTGCCGCATCAAGCACGACCTGATCCAGATGGTTGGTGCCGATGGCGATTGCGTCCGCTGTGACCTTGGCGGATAGCTGCTGCTTAAGCAGGTCGGCGATCTCGATTTTGGCCGTCGGATTGGTGATCTCGACACCGGACGTATTCAGGCGTGGACCGGTTGCCGTGACGGTGCCGGTGATCCTTCCACTGCTGGCAGCAACATCGATAGTGCCGTTGAGCGCACCTTCGGCAGTTTGCCCGGCCAGTTTTGCCAGTTGCGCTATCTCGGGAAAATCGAAGCTGAATCTGCCGGAGGGCAGGAATTCGGCATTCAAATCCAGCGCGCCAGAGATCGTGTTCCTGCCGATATCCGCCCTGAGCGCGGAGATCGCGACACGTCCCGCGTCGAACACGGCGACGACTTCGGCCTTGATCGGCTCGCCCTGATATGTCGCTGCTGCGGTCAGCCTGCCACCGGGCTTACTGAGGTCGAGCGCGCTGTCGAACTTGAGATCGATATCCCGTAGCGTCTTGCCGGCAAATCCCGCCTCGGCCGAAGTGATTTGCGCGGAGATATCGGGTCTTGCGAGCGGGCCTGACGCATCCAGCGTGAAATGCGCTTGTCCCACAGCGTTGTCTTCCATGGCCGCAAGATCAATAACGTCGCCGGCGAGATCGGCCTTGATCGTGCTACCGTCGAAACGCGCGGATCCAACCGCCGTCAGCAGGTTGGAAGTCAGCTTCAGGTTCCGCACGGCGATCTGTGAGGGCAGGGTGGCGGTGAGCTGTCCGGAGAGCCCGAGGGTCCCCTTGATCTTCGATTCGATATCGGGCGGCAGCAAGCCCCGTGGCAGCAGAAAAAGATTGAAGTCTGCAGTAGCGGTGTCGGTCGAACGCGTGAAGGCACCAGAGATCTTGCCGCCGAGCCTCGCACTTTCAAGTTCGGCCTGTGCGAGCGTGATGACATCGCCGGCAATATCGAGATTGCCTTTGAGCTTCACAGGCCCCTGAACCACTTTTGCAATATTGGCGTTTGCAAACGCAAGCGTGTCAACGCCGAGGTCGTAGGCCAATGTTCCTGTCTTGTCAGCGAGGTTCAGGTTGCTCGAATTCGCTGTCAGCGCCACGTTGCCGGCCTGCATGTCCGTTGTCGAAAGATTGGCCAGCACGGCGCTGATGTCGATCGTCGCCGAACGAAATGCGCCGCTGAAGGTCACATTGGCTTTGCTGATGTCTGCCTTGACTGCACCGGAAGCCAGCGGCCATTCGAAATGAACGACGTCCCCAGCCGGCCGCAGGTCACCGGTCAGTGTCGCCTTACCGTTTGGATCAAGCTGGCCGTTGGCAAACAGCGTCAGGCTGTCATTGGTGATCGAACTGGTGCGAATATCCACGAGGCCCGTCTCGGAAAACCGTGCATCGACATCGACCTTGGTTTCGCCCGAGAACAGCGATCTCAGTTCCGCCGGCATGAATTCGGATATTTCGCCTCCGCCATTCAGCGCGATCTGATGAATTCCCGCCGCTGCTTTCTTGTAGCTGCCGGCCAGCAGCAGCACATCCCTGCCATCGACGCGACCGCTGATCGATCCCTTCCAGTCGTCGAGCCGACCGTCGCCCTTGACCGCGACTTCCACCGGCGGCATGCCGGGCAGCGTCAGGAGCCGCGCCAGCAATCCGCCCTGCGGCTCGCTGATCGAGCCATCCAGCGTCAGCGTACGGGCATTGACGCTATAGGCGAGGCTCGCCTTGGCGGTGGCATTCACCCTGTCTTTCTCCACCACATTCAGTTCCGCAGCGATGCGGTCCGATACGGCCTGCGCGGAGCCATTGATCGACAATACGGTGTCGCGCCTCGCTATCGCCTTGCCGAGCGCAACCAGCGGCAAGTCGAAACTGTCGATCTTGACCTCGACCGGAAGTGAGAAGGATGAGTCCGAGGGCGACGTTTCGATCGTCTTGACCGGCGTGCGATCCACGGTGACTTTCGCTGCTGCAATCCGGTCGGCGTGGAAGCGCCATTTCAGCAGTTCCGAGGGTGTCCAGAAGACGTCCAGGTGTTCGACTTCGGCAAATCTCCCTCTGGTATCGGCGAGCGTCATGCGATCGAGATGGAAGCGTCCCTCGAGCAGCCCGCTGGCGCCTTCGAGCGAGATCCGCATATCGGACGTAGAAATCTGATCGGCAATGCGATCGGCGAGAAACTGGTTGCCGGATGCTGTGAAGCCCAGATAGCCGATCATGCTCACCAGCAGCAGCAGGATCAGCAGGATCGTGCCGAAAAAGCTGCGCAGAAAACGGCCGACGTAATGAAGTGCGCCCATCGTCACCCTCAGAACGACTGGCCGATGCCGGCATAGATGCCGAAACGGCTGCCGTCATCATAGCGGTTGAGGGGAACAGCAAAATCGAGCCGGATCGGACCGAACGGCGTGGCATAACGGATGCCGATCCCCAGGCCGGCGCGCAAATCGCTGAAATCGGGATAAAGCTGGCGGCCGACCGTCCCGACATCGAGGAACGGCACGACGCCGAATTTATCGGTAACCTTCACACGTGCTTCGAACGAAGTCAGCATGTAGGATCTGCCGCCCAACGCGTCGCCATCATCGTTGCGCGGTGAAATTTCCTGATAGCCGAAACCTCGGACGGAGCCCCCGCCGCCGGCGTAAAAGCGACGCACTGCCGGGATTTCCGAGATGTCCCCGACGCCGAGCAGCGTACCCATCGAGAACTTGCCTGCGAACACGACATCGTCTTCCTGCCCGAAGGGATAATAGCCGGAAACCGATCCCTCGAAGGATGAGAATGGCAGGCCGTCGTTGATCTCATAGCTTGGCTGCGCCTTGAGATTGAACTTGTAGCCGGTGGTCGGGTCAAGCGGTTCGTCGCTCGCATCGCGCAACCAGCTGACCGGCGTCGAGGCGATCAGATATTGGCCCGTCCCGAACACATCCTCGGTCTCATTCCAAGTCACGTCGAAACCGCCGGTCACCGTGTCGATCCGGCTGAGATCGAAGGCGACATTGGCAAAGGCCGAAAGCGTTTTGGCGCGATAGCTGTCAGGCTGCACCTGAGAGGCGATCACGCCGGTATTGAATGTGGTGATCTGGCTGAAGGCGGCGGGCTTGGAAAACAGCACGGAGAAATTATAGTCCAGCTCGCGGTAGTCGAAACTGCCGCCGATCCGGGATACCGAGCCGCTGATCTTGATGGATTCAGCACCGCCAAACAGGTTGCGATGGCCCCAGTAGCCCTGTACGCCGAGGCCGTCGATCGAGGAGAACTGCACGCCGCCGCCGAAATAGCGCTGCTTGCCGTCGGAAAGCTGGATTGCCATCGGCAGCTTGCCTGTTTTGTCCAGACGGTCGCTCTTGGTGATGTTAATCGAGGAAAACACACCGAGCTTTCGCAGGCGTTCGGATGCGTCCTTGACATCCTGTGGCGAGTACCGCTGCCCCTTGTTCAGCCTCGACCAGTCACGGATGAAATCTTCCTTGACGGTTTTCGAACCGACGATTTTGACATCGCCGATATCGGCAACCGGACCGCCCTCGGCGCCGATCGTCAGCGTGACGGTGTTATCGTCGTGATTGGCGATCAGCTCGCGCTGGGTAAGCTTGGCGAGAGGCCGGCCCTCGGCCTCGAGATCCTCGACCATCTTGCCCGCAGCAAGCACGACAACGTTCGATCTGGCTTCGGAGCCTGGGGCGAGTCCATAGTCGTCCGGATTGAATTTGGCCGCGTCACCGGTAAGATTGACCGTCTTGACAGTGAAAACGGGGCCTGGATCGACGGTGACTGTCACGGGCACCGGCCGGTCATGCGGGAACATCGGCACGGCCGGCAACTGGTCGATCTCGGTGCCGGCGACCTCGACCGTGACAACAGCGCCGTAGCGTGCCTGCTCATAGAGTGCCGCGAGAAGCCGCTCGCGATCGTCGCGCGCCTTGATCACCAGGCCGAGATCGCCGGAGACCGGATTTTTCTGATCGGTATAGAGAGCGGAGGCTTCCTGCAACGTTCCGGTGAGATCGTCGTCGGCGCCAGCGGAGAATTTCAGGGAATATGCGACGGGATCGCTGACGGGCGTCTCTTCCTCGCCCTCGAAGAATTTCATCCCGAAGATTTCGAACGCCTGTGCATCGGTCGGCAAAACGGTCGCCACCCCCAGAAAGGTAAACGCGGCAAAGACAGTCGAGGCCCGAATATGTGCCTTTAATCTACGCATGGCCTCGATATTCTATTCCCTTGATCATAAACGCTAACAGAAAGAAAACGCAATTAGAACCCCATATTAGCGTTCACACAGGGAGTGAATATCGCCTACCTAACGCATGGAACGCGATTCAGTTGCCTGTCTGTTGAAAAGCTTGCCTCACCGCGCCAATTGCTCTACCGGAGGAATTGAACGCTTTGCATGCAAGAAGGCCCGAGAGATGAGCTTAGTCGATGTCCGTACACCCGATCCGAAACGCTTCATAGCCGGCGCCACCGGCGATTGGGAAGTGATCATCGGTCTGGAAGTCCATGCCCAGGTGACCAGCCGATCCAAGCTGTTCTCAGGTGCATCGACCGAGTTCGGCCGGCCGCAGAACTCCAACGTGTCGCTTGTCGATGCCGCCATGCCCGGGATGTTGCCGGTCATCAACGAGGAGTGCGTCAAGCAGGCCGTGCGCACCGGCCTCGGCCTCAAGGCGCAGATCAACCATCGTTCGGTGTTCGATCGCAAAAACTATTTCTATCCCGACCTGCCGCAGGGCTATCAGATATCGCAGTTCAAGGATCCGATCGTCGGTGAGGGCAAGATCACGATCTCGATCGGTCCGGATCGCCAGGGCCAGTTCGAGGATGTCGAGATCGGCATCGAGCGGTTGCATCTGGAACAGGATGCCGGCAAGTCAATGCACGACCAGCATCCGACCATGTCCTATGTCGATCTCAACCGGTCAGGCGTGGCGCTGATGGAGATCGTCTCCAAACCCGACATGCGGTCGGCGGACGAGGCCAAGGCCTATGTGACGAAGCTCAGGACCATTGTCCGCTACCTCGGTACCTGCGACGGCAACATGGACGAAGGTTCGATGCGCGCCGATGTCAACGTGTCCGTCCGCAAGCCCGGTGGCGAGTTCGGCACGCGCTGCGAGATCAAGAACGTCAATTCGATCCGGTTCGTCGGTCAGGCGATCGAATATGAAGCCCGGCGGCAGATCGCCATTCTGGAAGAGGGCGGTTCGATCGACCAGGAGACACGTCTGTTCGATGCGAACAAGGGCGAAACCCGCTCGATGCGCTCCAAGGAAGATGCGCATGACTATCGCTATTTCCCGGATCCGGACCTGTTGCCGCTGGAATTCGACAATGAATTCGTCGGCAAGCTGCTGGCGGAACTGCCGGAACTGCCCGACGACAAGAAGGTACGTCTCGTCAAGGATGTCGGCCTGACGATCTACGATGCGTCCGTGCTGGTGTCCGAAAAGGCGATCGCCGACTATTTCGAAAAACTGGCCGCCGGCCGCGATGGCAAGATTGCCGCCAACTGGGTGATCAACGACTTGCTGGGCGCGCTGAACAAGGCCGGCAAGGACATCGAGGAGACGCCGGTGAGCCCGGCGCAGCTCGGTAGTATCCTCGACATGATCAGCGACGGCACGATTTCCGGCAAGATCGCCAAGGATCTGTTCGAGATAATCTGGGCAGAGGGCGGCGATCCCAGGGAGGTCGTGGAAGCCCGCGGCATGAAACAGGTGACGGACACCGGTGCGATCGAGAAGGCCGTGGACGAGATCATCGCCGCCAACCCCGATCAGGTCGAGAAGGCCAAGGCCAAGCCCTCGCTTGCCGGCTGGTTTGTTGGACAGGTCATGAAGTCGACCGGCGGCAAGGCCAACCCGCAGGCGGTGCAGGCCCTGGTCAAGGCCAAGCTCGGACTGGAAGATTGAGCGTGTTCTTCATCCGCTCCGCCGGCCAGACCGATCTGTCCAAGGTTTCGGATCTGCTCGGCCGCAGCTGGCATGCAGCCTATGACGCGATCTACGGCACGGAAAAAGTGGCGGAACTGACGGCCTCATGGCATTCCGTTGCCGTGCTCAAGACGCAACTTGCGCGCCCCGATTCGGAATTCGTCGTTGCCGATGACGGCAAGCGCATCGGCGGCATGGCTTATGCCGCCGCCGATAAGGACGAAGGGGATGCAGCCATTCTGCACCAGCTCTATGTCGAACCGGAGCTTTTCGGGCAAGGCATCGGCCGCGACCTGTTCGCGGAGGTCGAGACCTGTTTCCCATCTGCCAAGCGCATGCGGGTCGAGGTCGAACCGAAGAATGAAGGCGCTATCCGCTTCTACAAGGGGCTGGGGTTTGCGGAAGTCGGCTGGACGAAGAATTGCGGACAGTCCACGTCCGGGATCGAGGCGATGATCCTTGAGAAGAAACTTTCGTTCTGATCACTCCAGGTTGGTATGGCGAGCGCGCATGGATTCGGGGGATTCGCCTATCCGGTCGCGCAACATGATTACCAGTATTTCATAGAACAGGAATTGCGCGCCTTCATAAAGGCTGCCCATCGGCAGGAACGACGTCGGCCCGCTGGTGTCCCGTGCCATGGTCTGGGCCGGAATGATGAAGGTGAAATCGGATGACAGCGTCACCGGCGATCCCGGTTCGGCCGTGAAGCAGGCCGTCTTCGCACCGTCCCTGCGCGCCTGTCCGAGCAAAGCCTGAACCGTCGATATGTTGCCGGGGCCGGCACTGACCAACAGCAGATCGCCGGGGCCGACAGGCGGCGTGGTCATGTCGGCGACCATGTGGACATCGAGCCCCATGTGATAGAGCCGCATGCAGAGCGCCCGCATCATCAGACCCTCACGGCCTCCGCCATAGAGACAGATGCGCTTCGACGTCGCAAGGATTTCGATGAGTTCCACGACTTCGGTTTCATCGATCTTGTCGAGGCACGCGCCAAGTTCCGACAGCGCCTTGGCGCCCATCTGTGCGACTGATTCCATTTTCATCACTCAATTCTCAAGTTGGGGTTTGCCGGCCAGCCATCGGCGGATGCCGACAGGGGCATGTACAGGAAAGGCACGATTGCAAACAGAATGCGCAGGAAGCGGTGCGCGATGGTCCCACCGGCAATGATTTTCGGTTGCGGCAACATGGTCGGGTTGAACCGTGAAAGCAAGTGCGAAAGGCCTGGTTTTCGCTGAAACTTCTCTGGACAATCATGGCCGCAGGCGGCATAAGCGGAGGATCAAATGCCGCGCATGTTCAGGCGCGCACCGCATCGTTCGAGGCTGTTGCGATATGAAATTTTTCCTGCAGTTGTTCACCTGGTGGAACGGCCAGACCATTGGCACCCGTTTCTTCACATGGCGCTTCGGCAAGCGCGTCGGAGAAGACGAGTTCGGCAATATATATTATGAGGGCGGCATGACGTCCTATGGACTGCCGCGTCGCTGGGTTGTCTATAACGGTTATGCCGATGCCAGCGCCATTCCCCCGGGGTGGCACGGCTGGATGCATCACCGCACGAATGTCCCGCCGACCAAAGAAGATTACAAGGCGCGCGACTGGCAAATTGGCCATAAAGCCAACCTCACGGGCACCGCCTTCGCCTATCGTCCGAAAGGTTCGCTGGCAACGGGCGGCGAACGTCCGCGCGTGACCGGCGACTACGATGCCTGGACGCCGCGCGGCTGATCTCTTTTTCCGGCCATAATTCAGCATTACCGAATGGCCGGAAGGCGGAATCAGCCGGCGGATGAATTGATGAAGTCAGCAAGAGCGAACAGGACGGCAGCGGCGTATGCGATGGCAGTCGCTGCCTTGGGCATTCTGTTTCTGCCTGGGGTCGCCTCCGCGGCAAAGATCAAGAATGCCGTCGCGGTGTTCTCTGGTCTGGACAAGATCACCGGCCGGACGACAGCCTTTGATGTGTATATCGATGAAACGGTTCAGTTCGGCGCCTTGCAGGTGACTCCGAAGGTTTGCTACAGCCGCGATGAGACCGAGGCACAAAAGATCGACGGCTTTATCGAAGTCGATGAGATCACGCTCGACCGCAAGATACGCCGGATCTTCACCGGCTGGATGTTCGCCGCGTCTCCCGGCCTGAATGCCGTCGATCATCCCATCTATGACGTCTGGCTGACGGGCTGCAAGCAGTCGTCCGACGTTCCGGCGCCAAACGAAACCAAGACTTCGACGGATACGACTTCACAGCCACTCTCCGACGTCAAGCCTGTCGTCGAAACCAAGCCGGACATCAAAGCCAAGGCTGATACGGTTGTTACGCCTCAGATCGACCCGAACGCCGATATCGGTTTAGATAACTAATACCAAGTCTCGACGATGACGCCCTATTGCGTGGGACCGGGATCCGGCCGCCGGATGCGTCGCAATCCTCGACCGTAACCAAGGTTACGCTCTCCGGTATGCTCTTGCCCGGACGGTCGTTCCCGGTCCCACGCAAGAGGTCGAGATTTGGTATAAAGCGCTAAAAGGCCAGATCCTCTGAATCCATTGCCTTTTCCAATAGCTTCTCATAGGCCTTGCGGGGCATGTCGATCGCGCCGAACGTCTTGAGATGTTCGGTGGTGAACTGGGTATCGAGAAGCGTGAATCCTTTTTTCCTCAAACGCTCGACCAGATGCACCAGACAGATCTTCGATGCATCCGTGCGGCGCGAGAACATGCTTTCGCCGAAGAACGCCGAGCCCAACGACACGCCATACAGTCCGCCGACCAAGGTTTTGCCATCCCACGCCTCGACGGAATGCGCATAACCCATGCGGTTGAGTTCCTGGTAGAGTTTCAGGATCAGCGGATTGATCCAGGTCGTCGGCCGATCGGCTGTCTCCTCCGCGCAATGGTTCATGACTTCCGCAAAGGCCGTATTGAAGCGGATATCGTAGGGCATCTTGCGGACGGTTTTCGCAAGGCTGCGTGAAACGTGGAATTCATCCAGAGGAATCAAGCCGCGGATCTCGGGCTGCACCCAATAGATTTCCGGATCGTCGGCCGATTCCGCCATCGGAAACAGCCCGGCGGAATAGGCGCGAAGCAGGATCTCCGGCGTGACGGCAGGGGGATTGAGGTACCGCGCCATCACGGATTTCCGTCAGGCAGACGTCTCTGCCAGATAGTTCTCGAGCCAGTGAATGTCATAGTCACCATTGGCGATGTCGGGATTGGTCACAAGGTCCTGGAACAGCGGCAGCGTCGTCTTGATTCCATCGATGACGAACTCATCAAGGACGCGGCGCAGGCGCATCATGCATTCCACACGCGTACGGCCATGGACGATCAGCTTGCCGATCAGGCTGTCGTAATAGGGCGGGATCTTGTAGCCCTGATAGGCGCCCGAATCGACACGCACGCCGAGGCCTCCCGGCGCGTGAAAATGCGTGATCGTGCCGGGTGACGGGACGAAGGTGCGCGGATCCTCGGCATTGATGCGGCACTCGATCGCATGACCGGAGAACACGATCTCATCCTGGGTGACACTCAGGCCGTTGCCGGAGGCGACCCTGATCTGTTCATGGACAAGATCGATGCCGGTGATCGCTTCCGTGATGGGATGCTCGACCTGCAGGCGGGTGTTCATTTCGATGAAAAAGAATTCACCGTTCTCATAGAGGAATTCGACGGTACCGGCGCCGCGATATTTCAGCTTCTTCATCGCATCGGCGCAGATCTGCCCGATCTTCATCCGCTGTTCGACATTCAGAGCCGGCGAATTGGCCTCTTCCCAGATCTTCTGGTGGCGGCGTTGCAGCGAGCAGTCGCGCTCGCCGAGGTGAATGGCATTGCCTTCGCCATCACCGAACACCTGGATTTCGATATGGCGCGGCTTGCCGAGATACTTTTCCATATAGACCGAATCGTTGCCGAACGCATTGGCGGCTTCGGAACGGGCGGTATTGAAGGCTTCGAGCAGGTCGGCCTCGGTCTTGGCAACCTTCATGCCGCGGCCGCCACCGCCGGCGGTGGCCTTGATCAGCACGGGATAGCCGATTTCCCTGGCCGTCTTCACCGCATCCGCTTCGGTCAGGACTTCGCCCGCCGAGCCGGGGACCACCGGAATGCCGAGATCCTGGGCCGTCTGCTTGGCGGTGATCTTGTCGCCCATGATGCGGATATGATCGGCGGTCGGGCCGATGAAGGTAATGCCGTGGGCATCGAGTATATCGGCGAACTTGCTGTTTTCCGACAGGAACCCATAGCCGGGGTGGACGGCATCGGCGCCGGTGATCTCGCAGGCTGCGACGATCTGATGGATGTTCAGGTAGCTGTCACGCGATGGCGGCGGACCGATGCAGACGCTTTCATCCGCGAGCCGAACATGCATGGCGTCCGAATCTGCGGTCGAATGCACGGCGACCGTGGCTATGCCCAGTTCCTTGCAGGCCCTGAGGACGCGAAGAGCGATTTCGCCGCGATTGGCTATGAGGATCTTGGAAATCATGCGGTTTTACCTACTCGATCACCAGGAGGGGTTCGCCGAACTCGACGGGTGCTGCGTCGCCGACGAGAATAGCAGTGATCTTGCCGGCGCGCGGTGCGGGGATCTGGTTCATGGTCTTCATCGCTTCGATGATGAGGACCGTCTGGCCTTCCTTGACCACCGTGCCGATCTCGACGAAGTTCGGGCTGCCGGGGGCCGGGGCATGATAGCAGGTGCCGACCATCGGCGAGGTCAGCGTGAAGCCGCTGGCCACGGCGACGGCAGCCGGCGCGGCTGCGACCGGCATGGCCACCGCCTGGGGCGCCTGCATCTGCGGAGCGTAGGCATATTGCGGCGGAGCGGAATATGTCTGGCTGTTGCGCGAGACACGGATGCGCAGGTCGTCCTGCTCAACCTCGATTTCGGTAAGATCGGTTTCCTTGAGAATGTTGGCGAGATCGCGGACCAGCGCCTGATCAATGCCCGTCTTTTTGTCAGCCATTTTTCAATGTCCCACTTATTGTTCTTTAATCAGAGTTTTAGCAGCCTGAAGCGCCAGAAGATAGGAGTCCGAACCGAAGCCGCAAATAACGCCTTTCACGGCCGGTGCTGTCCAGGTCTTGTGCCGGAATTCTTCACGCGCGTGGATGTTGGATAGGTGAAGTTCGATGACCGGCGTGGAAATCGCCCGGATCGCGTCATGAAGGGCGATCGACGTGTGTCCATAGGCACCGGGATTGATCAGCACGGCAGACGCCTTGTCGTTGGCTTCATGCAGCCAGTCAACGAGCACGCCTTCATGGTTGGTTTGCCGGAAATCGACCTCGAATCCGAGTGTGCGGCCTGCATCCCTGCATTCATCGCCGATCATTTCGAGCGTCTTGCCCCCATAAATCCCGGGTTCCCGTTTTCCCAGCATATTGAGATTGGGGCCGTTCAGGACAAACACCGTGTGATTCATCAATTCTTCCCGACTTCATTTCATCCCTCCTATAAACCGGTGAAGGTAATAGGAAAAGGGGCAACAGGGCCGCGCCTGCTTGTTACACAAGCTGCAACCCCCGAAATATGTCGAATTATGGGTTAGGATACCAATAGCTCAATATATTAGCAGGCTGTCTTGCCGCATTGGCCGAGATTGGCCACTTTCTGGCTCAGCGCTTCCGCACCGACTGCGCCGAATACCGCCTCGTCGCCGAGAATATAGGATGGCGTTCCGGTGATGCCGAGCTTGTGAGCGAGGGCATAGGTGCTTTTCACTGTCTTCTCGCTCGGTGTCTTCTCCATCTGGGCGCGAATCTGCTCTTCACTGACCCCAAGCGAGGCTGCCACCTCCAGCGCGCGTGCTTCATTGGCATGGGCTTCGCCACCGAGAAGTTCGCGATGGAACTGGCCGTATTTCTCGGGCGCGACATGGCGGAATGCGTCCGACACCCGATGGGCCGCGATTGAATCCTGACCGAGGATCGGGAATTCCTTGAGTACGAAACGCACTTCGGGATTACTCTTGATCAACGCATCCATGTCGGGCATGGCCCGCTTGCAGAAGCCGCAATTGTAGTCGAAGAACTCGACGATGGTCACTTTGCCCTTGGGGTTGCCGAGGGAAAGATCGGCAGGCGAATTGAAGATCTCATCGTGATTCTGCTGCACGGCGGTTTTCGCCTGCGCCATGCGGGCCTCATCCTGCTTCTTCTCCAGCGCCTGTTGCACCTCGATCAGGACCTCCGGGTGTGCGATCAGGTAATCACGGACAATCGCACCGATCTCCTTTTTCTGGCTATCATCGAAAGCGCTAGCGGGCGAAAATGCGCCGAATACGAGGGCCAAAGACATGGCCGTAGCCGACAGCAGGGTCTTCAATTTCATGGGTGTTCCTTTGGCAGCCAGCTGCAATGCGTTGATTTTTGGCGTGATTCTATAGTGGTAGATACGTTTCAGCGAAACAGAAAAATCTCGGCGTCGTTAATTGCTCGCGGGAATGTGATTAACAGTCCCCTCGCTGATTGAGGGATTGCTGAAATTGCGGTAGATCTTCCGGATCTCATGACGTTGCAGCCATTAAAGCGGTGGAGAGCAGCACGCCCGACGATTTCCGCAGCGATGAGAAGCTCGTATTTGGAATTGTGAGCGTGGACAAGAACAGTCCTTCAAAGAAAATCAAAAGCTGTCATCGCGTCTCTATACTTCATGCGACGACGCTTTTTGACGTTGGGTGTCTATTAAGGCTGTAAAATACGACCGTTCGAAATGGCTGTTACAGGGAGATAATACCAAGTCTCGATGATGGCAACCTATCGCGCCGGAGCGATCCTGGCTTTCCGGCGAGGAGAAAACCGCAGATGGAGTTGCTCCTCCATCAAGGATTTTCGACAAGGCCGGAAGCCAAAAGCGCCCGGCCCTTCGGGTGGGCCGGGATTCGGCCGCCGGATGCGTCGCAATCCTCGACCGTAAC
>JAQGJP010000094.1 GCA_028290545.1 Rhizobium sp.
TGCCAGCAGCGTTGCAGGGCTCGTTGGAGTGCAAGGCAATGACTATAGAAACTGACAGAAGGAGGGCACATCGGTGTCGATTCCCTTGTAAGTCAACAACGGCTGGCGAGGGGTGTTGTTCCGGTCAGGCTGTCGAATAGTGGCGCACACCCGCCTGTTCTAACTTGCCCCTGCGTACTGCGCCGCAGACTGCGCTTTGATTGCTGGCCGCACGCCTGTCGGAGGCCGACTTAAGTCCGCACTCATGGGCTGACACAAGGAACCTTCAAAGGCGGTTTGCGTTCATCCGGTCGTAGAACGACAAAAGGAGCCCCAAGATGAAAAGACTTATCGCACTTGGCCTGGTGGCCGCATTTTCGACAGCATCGGTTGCGTTTGCGGACGATGTGACGATCATCAATAAGACAGACCCGGAGCCAACCGGCAGCGTTGTTATCAAGAAACAGCAAGATCCCGACGTAGTCGTGCGGGAACGAAAGAACAAGATCATCATCAAGGAGAAGAGAAACGATCCCGACCTTGTTATCAAGGGCACGGTCAACGTCGATTAATTCCTGACGAGACTATGACGCCGGTCGCTATTAAGCGGCCGGCATGTCTATGTGAACTCACGTTTTCCATTATCTTTTTCGACAAAGGAGTCCGGTATGTCCACTCTTCTTCTCATAGTGTTGGTGTTGCTCGTGATTGGCGGCGGTGGCGGCTATTACGGGTATAGCAGTTACGGCGGTCGCGGTCTCGGTGGTGCACTGGGCCTTGTTCTCGTCATCCTGATCGTTCTCTGGCTTGTCGGCGCCCTTCACGGCGGCGGGCCGGTCGCGGTTTGATTTAGCCGCTGCAGATAGAGGTAACCCGCCAGATCTGGCGGGTTTTAAAGCTTAACCCCGCATCGACCTCCGAACCTGCGCCAGCACAGTGCTCGCCACGCGCATATCGGAATGGATTTACCCCGGCCGCGGGAGAGGGTGGAGAAACCTTGTCCGCGACCGGGGGTAGACGACCGCCACTGGCGATCATCAGGGCAGCAGGCGGTGCTGCCGGGGTATGGAGACCTCGGCCGGATTCGAACCGGCATCATTCTGTTATCGCTGTCGGGATAGAAGGCCCGTGCGAGTACGAGGCCGTGAAGCGTCAGTTTTCGTAGAACGCTCGGTCGGCAGCGATGCCGGCTTCCATGCGTTCGTGTTCGATGGCGGCATCGACCTCATCCTCGATCACCTTCCGCCAGTCAGCCTTCAATTGCTCCCATAGCGGACGGTGCTTATCCAAGATCGACGCTGGATCAGCGACAAGGTCGTCCCAAAGCCGCAGCTTGATTTCGACATCGTCGGCGCTGGCCGCAGGCTGGCCGAGGATGGCCATCTCTATGGCCCACGCGCCATCCATCACTTTGTTGAACGGCTCGTCTGGGAGGCCTTTAGCGGCCTCTGCGATGGCGTCTCGGATCGCAAGCATGTCAGGGATTGAGCAGTGGCTCATGATGCGTCTCCATACCAAGGATGCGGCCGGCCGTTGTACCGAATCCATTCCGCATTGCGCCACGCGGCAAGATCCTCGGACGCACGAACGATCGTCGGCATTTCGTCGTTCATCTCGACGCCCTCGATTTCGATCAGGATGGCTGCCAGCCGCAGCTTGTTGGCGACGTCACCCTCACAGGTGATTGGAGCATCAATGAGCGTCTCACGGATCACGCTAGCTGCGTCGCGAAGGTGATCCATCGCGTCATCGGGCATCGGGGAGAAATCATTGCTGATCCGCTCAAGCTCGGTGTAAAGCGCCAGCATTTGTCCTGTGAAGGTTTCGGTAACCATGTTTGGCATCATTTCGGGGCGCTCCGTTGCACTGCGTCGATCTATGCGATATCAACATTTTTTATTGATAATCGCACGCCATTTGCGTGTCAACAGAAAATGTTGATGACATGAACCCGTCACAGTGCCGTGCCGCTAGAGCGCTCTTAGATTGGACCCAACCGAAATTGGCGGACGCTGCAGGTCTTGGACTTTCAACTATGGTGGATTTTGAGAGGGCGCGCAGGTCTGTCTCGCCGGAAGCTCAGACCGCCATTCAGTCCGCCCTCGAAGCCGCCGGCGTCGTTTTCATCGACCAGAACGGCCATGGGCCAGGGGTGCGATTGAGGGATCGTCAGTGATTGATAATCTGCGGACCGCCAATAATTGGCGTTGCCGAGGCCGAGCATCAGCAGCAAATCGTCCCGCGCCGCGAGCAATCTTCAGTGCAGGGGTAAGCGCCAGGGCGCGGGACAACTTTGCAGTGAAAGCCAACGAAGGTTCCTGCGCATCGATAACGCTGAAGTTCTAAAGTCGTTCCATAAGGCCCGCGAAAGCTAGGACCTACTAATAAAGCATGCGCGCGGGGTTGCGCCCTGACCTTTCGGTCATAGGTCTGGAGCCCGGCCGTGTCGCAAGGTGCCTGGCCGGGCTTTGTTTTTTCGGTTATGATAATTGTGCAATTCGCGTCCAAAATAACCGAAAAAACTCAATAAAAACAGTGTAACCCGCCCGGCAGGGCTGCGGGCGGGTTATCAAGCAAGCGACTCAGAATACCACCGGCATCCGAAGTGGGGTTCACCTGCCAGAGCCGGAGATCAAAGATTTTAGGAGCACGGCTCCTCTTCGACATATACAGAGTTCAGGGAAAAAATATCCCCCGTTTGGGGTATGTGGAGGGAAAATTTGAGAATTTGCGATCACAGAATGTAACCGGCCGTAAATCCCGCAGCGACAGACTGCATCGGGCGCACATAAACCCGGCAGATCAGACCTTAAATTTACAAACAGATTGGACGACACCCTAGCTGATAATACCCATCCGGAGCGCCTTTGCCACTGCCTGGGTCCGGTTAACGGTATCGAGCTTTTTCGTTGCCCGGTTGAGATAGTGATTCACCGTATGTTCGGAGAGGCTCAGTATATTGGAAATCTCTATGCTGGTCTTGCCTGCGGCCGTCCAGTTGAGACAGTCGATCTCGCGCTGCGTCAAATCCTCGCCGGCCTTCTGGTCGCGCTTGCTGACTTGGTACAGCCGCTCGAAAACATGCGTGCAGATCATGTGCAACTGCAACATCTCATAACTCGAGTAGGACCCGCGGTCACCCGAAAATCCGATTGCGCCCCTGTCGCCGCTGGAATCACAGACAGGGAAAAGCGATCCGCGTTGCATGTTGTAGTGTTCAAAAAGCTCGATGACCCGGTCACCCTTGTCATCGACGCGGTCGGCGTACATTTTGCTGATATCGACGTTGATCGGCAAGGAGGAAGTACGGATGTGCTGCATTGCAGCGCTGGTCCGCAGCATATTCTCGGCGTCATATTTGGCGAGAAGTTCAGATGGCCAGCTTGTGATAACCGAGGCCGCCTGGATCGCGTAAGTGGTCGCGCTCGGCACTCGCAACACAATGAATGCGCGCGCGCCGAACAGTTCGGTGGCTTTCTTGAGAAATCGGAGAACGTCGAACTGGGTCTCCAACGTTGAAACTTCGCTCAACAATCGCTCGTGGTCGACGCTTTCGTTGTTACAGTCATCAGGCATTGTGAATCCATTCGCCGACTTTTCAAACAAGCCTCAAGCAAACCCTTCGTCATTAAATATCATAATACCGCAGCAGATGTGACTTCGCGCGGCCGCCCTTTTCTAAACTATTTGATTGACAGCTCCTGCCCAAAAAAAACTGCGCCGAACCTCAAATCCAATCCACCACTCCAGTTCGCCTGAAATGAACGCAAAATTTTCAAATAGATAGCCGGGTATTGAATTGATGGCAGACTATCTTTTGATTCGCCAGTGCGCACTTGGAATTCAATTGATCGCCTTATCAATTGTCACATGAATCCGAGTTGTCAGATGGGCGGCAAGCGAGGTCGAAAACGACTTTCAAAAGTATGATATTTATTGAAAGGGGTTTTCTGCTGCGCACTTCCGTCCTATACCAAGCCCAGAGCGCGCCTCCATTCGCACGACGGGCTGCGGGAGGATTACATTGCGGAGAGAGAGCATGTCGGCATGGTAATGCCATCCGCGAAATTTGCCGATCTGGATGGCGTGGGCGTTCTCATCACCGGCGGTGCTTCAGGGATCGGCGCGGCACTTGCACATGGATTTGCGATCCAGGGATGCCGGGTTGCGATCATCGATCGGGACCGCAATGCGGCCCTGGAAACAGTCGATGCGATCTCAGCAGTTTCGCTGCATGCGCCGATCTTCGAACATGCCGATCTCACCGACATCGATGCGGCCCGGGCCGCCGTCCGGAATTCCGCTGAAAGGCTTGGTGGCCTGAAGGTCGTGATCAACAATGCCGGCTGGGACGACCGGCATGATTTTGAAGCCGTCACAGAAGATTACTGGGACAATAATATTGCCATCAACCTGCGTCCGGCGTTTTTTATCAGCCAGGCGGCCACACCCTTTCTGAGGGCCGCCGGCGGCGGCTCGATCATCAATTTCTCGTCCGTTGCCTTCATGATGAACCTGCCGGGCATGCCCGCCTATCTGACCGCCAAGGCCGGCATCATCGGCATGACCAAGGGCCTGGCAGGCAGGCTGGGCGAAGACAATATCCGCGTCAATGCCGTTCTGCCGGGCATGGTGCTCACGCAGAGGCAAATGGAACTCTGGATCACCGACGATGCCGCCGAGGCGCATCGTGTTCGCCAGTCGCTGAAATTCTCACTGACCGCCGAAGACATGATCGGGCCATGCCTGTTTCTCGCGTCAGACTGTTCCGCGGCCATGACCGCCCAATCCCTGATTGTCGATGGAGGCTATCTCTGATGTCAGAACCGCAATTCGTAGCGGTGGACTGGGGCACGTCCAGTTTTCGCCTCTGGCTGATCGGCGAGAACGACGAAGTGCTCGGCGAGAGCCGGTCCGGCGAAGGCATGACAACAGCGCGCGAAACCGGATTTGCCAATGTGCTCGGCAAGCATCTCAGCCAGGTACAGGCACCGGACGATCTGCCGGTGATCGTCTGCGGCATGGCGGGCGCCAAGCAGGGATGGAAGGAAGCGGGCTATATCGACGTGCCGGCAAGGCTTTCCGATATTCCCGACCTATCGGTGAGGATCGAGGGAGAGGCACGCGATATCCGCATTCTCCCAGGCCTGGCGCAACGCGACCCGCATGCGTCGGACGTCATTCGTGGCGAGGAAACCCAGTTGCTCGGCAGTTCGCGGAAGATGAAAAGCAGCGACTGCCTTGTGGCGATGCCCGGCACGCATTCCAAATGGGTGCGGATCGTGCGCGACGAAGTGCTCGGATTCGCCACTTTCATGACGGGAGAACTGTTCGATGCGATTTCCAGGCACACGATCCTGTCGCATACGATGAAGGATTCGCCCGGCTTCGATGGCGCCGATCCGGCATTCACCAATGCGGTCCATTCCGCTTTGAAGGAACCGGAACTGACGACCAACCGGCTGTTTTCCGTGCGTGCGCGGGGATTGTTGTTTTCGGTTTCGCCTGCCGAGGCCGAGGCAACGCTTTCCGGCACGATGATCGGGCTCGAACTTGCCGGCGCACTCAAGTCCGCCCCCAAGGACACACCCGTGATCCTGGTTGTTTCCGGCAAATTGCGGGGGCTCTATGAAGCGGCTTTCCACCGTGTCGGCCTGAAATTCTCGACCGTGGACGCCGATGATGCCGTTCGCCACGGCCTGTCGCATGCTGCGCGCAGCATCTGGTCGCTTTAAACATTATGAGGATATTTGATGGACCGTATACCTTTTCCCGACATGCAATATCCGCTGGTGGCGATCCTGCGCGGGCTGAAGCCCGAGGAAACGCCGGCGGCGATTGATGCGCTGTTGAATGCCGGTTTCAGGGCGATCGAAATCCCGCTGAATTCGCCTGAGCCTTTCAGATCGATCGAGATCGCCGCGAAAATGGCACCGGCCGACGCATTGATCGGCGCCGGGACCGTGCTGACGATTGCCGATGTCGATCGCCTTGAAAGCGCTGGCGGACGGCTGTTCGTCAGTCCCAATGTCGATGTTCCCGTGCTTTCCCATGCCGTCTCGAAGAAAATGGTGACGCTGCCGGGCGTATTTTCGCCGACCGAAGCGCTGGCTGCCGCAGGCGCCGGCGCCACTGGCCTCAAATTCTTCCCCGCCGGTGTTCTCGGCCCCTCCGGGATCACCGCCATCCGCGCCGTGTTGCCGGCCGATCTGATGATTGCGGCCGTCGGTGGCGTCTCGGACGAGAATTTCGGGGACTATGCCAAAGCCGGCATAAAGGCGTTCGGCCTCGGCTCCAGCATTTACAAAGCGGGCATGGATGCGGCGGAAATTTCCAAGCGGGCACTTGCCACGATCGAAGCTTATAAACGCGTATTCGGAGCCTGAAATGATGACCATCCAGCCTTTCAACGGCAAGATCCTGAGCGACGTCCACGATCATCTCGGCGAGGGGCCGATGTATGACCAAGCCACCGACACTGCATGGTGGCTCAACATCCTGGATTCGGAACTGATCGAGCTTCACATCGAGAGTGGCCGCCGGACGGTTCATTCGCTACCGGCAATGGCGAGCGTGGTTGCCCGTGTCGACGGCGACCGGCAGATGCTGGCGACGGAAAATGGTCTCTATCTGCGCGATATCGCCACCGGCAAACTGACGCTGACGACACCCATCGAGGACGATCGGAACGATATGCGCTCCAATGACGGACGCGTGCATCCTTCGGGCGCGCTGTGGTTCGGTACCATGAAGAAGACCAACGAAGGCCGGAAAGGCGCGGGCTCGATCTATCACGTCGCACGCGGCGTCGTGACCCGGATTTTCCCGCAAATCTCTATCCCCAATGGCATCTGCTTTTCACCGGATGGTACGGTCGGCTATTATGTCGATACGATGGAAAACCGCTATATGCGTGTGCCGGTCGATCCCCTGACGGGACTGCCGACCGCAGATCCGCAGATATTCTCCGACGAAAGCCAGAACCCCGGCGGCGTCGATGGCTCGGTCTGCGACACCGATGGCTATATCTGGAATGCACGCTGGGAAGTCGGCCAGGTGCACCGCTTTTCTCCGAACGGTGAACTGACGGCGGTCTATTCGGTGCCTTCGAACCTGACCACCTGCCCTGTATTCATCGGCAAAAACGCCGACAGGATGCTGGTGACATCTGGCCGCGAAGGGTTGGATGCCGAGGCAATGAAAGCCGATCCGCAGGCCGGCTTCACCTATGATCTCGGGATTACCGTCAACGGCGCGTTCGAGCCGGCGTACAAGATCTGAGAAACGCCGCATTATCAATCGCTCATCGCCGCGAAAAGGCATAAGCTGGTATACGCGTATACCAGCAGGATATTTTTTGTGAGCAAACAAACAGCGGTCCGCCTCCCGGACGAAATCTTCGACCGGCTTCAGGCGCTGGCCGCCCGCACGGGTCGGACGGCAACTTTTTATATCCGTGAGGCGATCGAGGAACACATAGACGATCTCGAAGATCTTTATCTTGCGGAGCAAGCCATCGAACGCTTGAATCGCGGCGAGTCACGGATCGTGGATGCCGAGGAATTCTGGCGTGGCATGGACGATTGAATACGATTTCGCGGCGCGCAAGAATGTCGAGAAACTGGATCGCCAGACCCGCCATCGTCTCCGCACCTTCATTCACGAAAGGCTTGCGACGCTCGATGATCCACGCAGTATCGGAAAGGCATTAAAAGGATCGAAACTCGGCAGTTTCTGGCGTCACAGGGTTGGAGACTACCGGATAATCTGCGATCTGCAGGACAATCTACTTGTCATTCTGGTGATCGAGATTGGCCACCGGCGCGATGTCTAGAAAAAGTGAGGACAGGCGTCGAGCGGGTGATTTGCGGATGCCGCGCGACCCGGCGATTTTCCTTGCTGATGGAATTCAAAGCCTGCTCAAAAGCTCAGTCTTCTTCGACTTATATTCCTCGTCGGTGAGGATGCCTTTTTCATAAAGCGTCGCGAGCCTTTCGATCTTGGCGAAAATATCGTCGTCCGATTTCACCGAAGGCGTGGTCTGTACCGGCAATGGCGGCTCGAACTTCACCGCTTCGATCGGGGTGATGGACTGCGGCAGACGCTCTTCGGGCGGGCTTACTTGCTCGATCTCGCCATCGGAAAACGGCACAACATCGAGTGAGGAGAGATTGACCAATCCGTATTGTGACGTGAAGCTCACGGATTGATCGCCGCTTTGTTGCTGCGAAAACCCGCCGATCTGATGATCCCTGGTATCATAGACCGTGATCCGGCCGCCTGCATTGATCGCCAGCCGGTGCGTCGCGGGAAAGAACGCGTAGCGCAAATCATTCTGAGATCCGGTGGAACCGGCAAAACCCAATTCATCGGGCCACCAGTTTGCCGACGAGAATGCGCCCGGCACGAACAGGCTCGCTCCGCTTCCGCCCTGGGACTGCGATTGAGACTGCATTGGAGCGGGCTGCCACAGCATATCGGCGCCGCGGGCCAGATTGGCCAGTTCATTGCAGAGCCCGTCGACCTTGGCCTTCAGGCCGTTGTTGAACATATCGCCAACCATGGTCATGCCGCCTTGGGACCACTGCCCCATGCCGCCGAGTTCGGGATGATTGAACTGCGCCTGGGTCGTATGTCCGGCAATGACCGCCATCAGCAAATGTTCGACGGCCTCGAAGCCAACGGCATAGCGCGCGGCGATCTCACCCAGGGCGCGACGGCCTTCCTCGCTGAATTGTCTCATCATGCCGTCTCCGTGCTTGCGCTTTCCTATCGAGCCCTATCACGCATTTTCAGTCGTTTACAGTGGCAGTGCAGGATGGATGCGGTTTGGACCTATGCGATGATTTCAACGCTCAGCGCTTCAGCATCTCCAGGCCTGCAAACAATTCCAGCGCCTCGGGATTGGCAAGCGCTTCCTTGTTCTTCACCGGCCTGTTGTGGACGACTTCGCGCACCGCGAGTTCGACGATCTTGCCGGACTTGGTACGCGGGATATCGGCGACCTGAATGACCTTGGCCGGCACGTGGCGCGGCGAAGCGCCGACGCGGATCCTGGTCTTGATCTTCTTTTCGAGATCGGCGTCCAGCGTCAGGCCCGGCGCAAGGCGAACGAAGAGGATGACGCGAACATCGTCGTCCCAATCCTGGCCGATGCAGATGGCCTCCGCAACTTCCTCGAGTTGTTCGACCTGATTATAGATCTCGGCCGTGCCGATGCGCACGCCGCCGGGGTTCAAGGTCGCATCCGAGCGACCGTGAATGATCAGCCCGCCATGTTCGGTCCATTCGGCAAAATCGCCATGGCACCAGATATTGTCGAAGCGCTCGAAATAGGCGGCCTTGTATTTGGCACCATCGGAATCGTTCCAGAAACCGACCGGCATGGATGGAAAAGCCTTGGTGCAGACGAGTTCGCCCTTCTCGCCGCGCACGGATTTGCCGTCGTCATCCCAGACGTCCATGGCAAGGCCGAGGCCCGGCCCCTGGATTTCGCCTTTCCAGACCGGCTTGACCGGATTGCCGAGCACGAAGCAGGAGACGATATCCGTGCCGCCGGAGATCGACGCAAGCTGGACATCCGCCTTGATGCCTTCATAGACGAAGGAAAACCCTTCGGGCGACAGTGGCGAACCGGTCGAGGTGATCAGGCGGAGCGTCGTCAGGTCATGGCTCTTCATCGGCTCGATGCCACCCTTGCGGACCGCATCGATATATTTGGCCGAGGTGCCGAAGACGGCGAACCTCTCTTCCTGCGCATAATTCCAGAGCACATTGCCATCAGGCGCGAAGGGTGAGCCATCGAACAGGCAGAGTGTCGCCCCGGAGGCAAGGCCGGAGACCAGCCAGTTCCACATCATCCAGCCGCAGGTGGTGAAATAGAACAGCTTGTCGGCCTCGCGGAGATCGCAATGGAAGCGATGCTCCTTCAGATGCTGGAGCAATGTGCCGCCTGCCGAATGAACGATACATTTCGGCACGCCCGTGGTCCCGGACGAGAACAGGATATAGAGCGGATGCGAGAACGGCAGCGGCTCGAACTCGACCGCCTTGGCCTCATAGGAGGCAGTGAACGAATTCAGCGTTCGGCCGTCTCGCAATGATGCGGCAAGCGCCTCGGCATCGCCGGCATAATGCACGACCAGGACGGGTGCCTTCAGCACCGGCTCGACATTGCCGACCTTGGCGGAGACATCCTGCAATTTGCCATTGTACCAATAGGCGTCGCAGGTGATGAACAGTTTCGGCTCGATCTGGCCGAAGCGGTCGATGACGCCCTGATCGCCGAAGTCGGGCGAACAGGACGACCAGATCGCGCCGATCGAGCTTGCCGCCAGCATGCAGGCAATGGTCTCCGGCATATTCGGCATCATCGCCGAAATCCGGTCGCCCCTGCCGATGCCCATGGCGCGATAGGCCTGCTGCAGGCGCGAGACCGTGCCGTTCAGCCGGTCCCAGCTCCAGCGATCCCGGACCTTGTCCTCGCCCCAGAAGACCAACGCATCCCCCGCCCCCGTCTTCGGCAGCAGATTCTCGGCAAAATTCAGCTCGGCATCGGGAAAGAACCGCGCATCGAGCATGACATCGCCATCGATCACCTCACGAACGCCTTTGGAGCCCTTGACTTCACAGTAGTCCCAGACCGCCGACCAGAACGCGCCGCGATTGTCGATCGACCACTGGTGGAACGTATCGTGATCCGGGAGCTGGGTATTGTATCGATCCGCACACCAGAGACGCAAAGCCGTCATCGCGCTTGCGGCAATCCTGTCCGCGCCCGGCGTCCAAAGCGGTGTGTTTTCCAGCATCGATCCCTCCAAATCCGTCAATTGCGCATATCAAGTCGTCCGCTGCAATGCAACAGAACCGTTGCCGCACCGTATGCGAGCCGGAGAAATCTGGATTGTCTTGTAAAGAACGGCGATGTCGTTTATTTTATCGGAGTGGAGATCAGGCTTGCGCCTGACCTCCTTCACTCAAGAGTAAAAAGTTACCCGGATCGAAACTTGCCAGCTAGACCGAGTTCTTTTTACCTCAAGTGCGATGCTGAAAGGTTTCCACCTCATAGCATTCACCTCCGATAGGAGCGAGGCTGTCGCCACAGCCGGGGAGCCGATCTTCCCCGGTTGCATCCGCTGGCTGAACGCAGTCTGCTTGCACTTCAGAAAATACTATTAGTTGTAGTCCGGCATATTGTCTATCTCTCCCGCGAGTGCCAAATTATTTACCATTTTTCGATAAATTTAATCTGTCGAATCAATGGGAGCGGCTGTTGGGCCAGTTCTTCACAGGTTTCTTGAAACTCACGCTCGCCTCGATGATATCAGGCGCGCTGATGAACCTGTTCGGGCTTTCGGCAGACAGGCTGCTGGCCGCGATCGGGCTGACGCCCCTCGAACTCTGGGATCACGTCGTTCACTTCATCACCTGGGCGATACCCAATGTAATCCTCGGGGCGGTGATCATCCTGCCCCTCTGGTTCTGCGCCTACCTGTTCATTCCGCCGCGCAACGGCGTCGACGATTAACGCCTGAACCTACTGAGCCATCGCCGCGCGTTCATCCCTTTGACGCTGGACTTCCTGGCGCTTGGTCATGATCGAGGCGATGATGACCCCAATCGTGACAATCGCGATCAGGAGCGTACAGGCGGCATTGATCTCGGGTGTAACACCCAGACGCACCTGGCTATAGATCTTGATCGGCAATGTCGTCGCGCCTGGGCCGGTATTGAAATTGGCGATCACCAGATCGTCGAGCGACAGCGTGAAGGCCAGCATCCAGCCGGCGATGACGGCCGGAAAGATCAATGGCAGCGTGATCTTGAAGAACGTCTTGACCGGCGGGCAGCCGAGATCGAGAGCGGCCTCCTCAAGACTGCGATCGAAGGTAACCAGGCGGGACTGAACCACGATCGCCACATAACACATGGTGAACGTCGTATGCGCGATGACCACGGTCCAGAAACCGCGATCGATACTGACAGCCACGAACAGCAGCAGCAGCGAAAGTCCGGTAATGACCTCCGGCATGACCAGCGGCGCATAGATCATGCCCGAAAACAGCATGCGACCCGGAAAGCGCGCAAACCGGTTGAGCGCCAGCGCCGCCAGCGTGCCGAGGACAGTGGCGAGGGAGGCGCTCAGCAGGCCGACGCGGATGGTGATCCAGGCCGCATCCATCAGCCCCTCGTTCGACCACATCTGCGTGTACCAGCGCGTCGAGAAGCCGCCCCAGACCGTGACCAGCTTGGAGTCGTTGAACGAGTAGATCACCAGAATCAGGATCGGGATGTAGAGGAATGCGAACCCGAGCGTGAGGATGATGGGGTCGAACCGGGCAGATTTCATGGTTCTCTCCCTCAGGCTTTCTGTTGCTGGTTCTGGAAGATGGCGATCGGCACCACGAGTACCAACAGCAGGATGACAGCCACGGCGGATGCCAGCGGCCAGTCGCGATTGCCGAAGAACTCCGTCCACAGCGTCTTGCCGATCATCAGCGTATCGGCGCCGCCCAGAAGATCCGGAATGACGAACTCACCGGTGATCGGAATGAAGCAGATCATCGAACCGGCAATCACGCCCGGCAGCGACAGCGGGAATGTGATCTTCCAGAACGCCTTCCACGGCGGGCAGCCGAGGTCGCTCGCAGCTTCCAGCAGCGTGCCGTCCATTTTCTCCAGTGCCGCATAGAGCGGCAGGATCATGAACGGCAGGTAGGAATAGACCATGCCGATGAAGACGGCGGTATCGGTACGGAAGATATTGACCTGGTCGTCGGGTCCGTAAAGGCCGATCGACTGCAGCAGCAGTGTCAGCAGGCCCTCCGGCTTCAATATGCCGATCCAGGCATAGACCCGGATCAGGAATGACGTCCAGAATGGCAGGATCACCAGCATCAGCAGCGTCGCACGGTATTTCGCCGGCGCACGCGCCATCGCCAGCGCTATGGGATACCCGATCAGCAGCAGCAGGATCGTCGAGATGGCCGCAATCCGCAGCGAGTTCAGATAGGCTTTGATGTAAAGCGGGTCTTCCGTGAGAAAGACGTAATTCTCCCAGTCGAGCTTTGAGAAGAAGTCGCCGAGTGCGCCAAAGCCGGAAAACAACGGCACGTAGGGCGGCATGGCGATCGCGGAATCGGAAAACGATATTTTCAGGATGATCAAGAACGGCGCCAGGAAAAACAGCGCCAGCCAGAGATAGGGGACGATCACCACCAGCCAGCGGGCCGGATTTTGGTGCGATGCAGGGTTGGTCGCCATTGGTTCGCCCTAACTTGTCAGCACGAGACCGGCATCTGCCGGCCAGGTGAGCCACACGACATCGCCGAAGGTGATCGGCCTGTCGACAAGCCGCGAGACATTCGCTTGCGCCGCGCGCAGGATGCGGCCGTCCTCCAGCTTGACAAGGAACAGCGAGAAATCGCCGAGGTAGCCGATGTCCAGCACTTCGCCATGCGCGACATTGACGGATGTGGCGGCGGGCACGTCGAGCGAGATTCGCACCTTTTCCGGACGGACCGCGAAAGCCACCTTGGCACCGGCGACGGCAGCGCAGTCCTGCTCGACGGCGACCGTCAGGCCATCCAGATCCAGTTTCACGATTCCCGACTGCCCCGCCAATGCGTCGTTGGAGAGCACTGTGCCCTCGAAAATATTGATATCGCCGATGAAGTCCGCCACATAGCGGGAATTCGGAGCCTCGTAGATTTCCGCCGGGGTGGCGACTTGCATGATGATCCCCTTGTCCATCACCGCGATACGGTCGGAAACCGTCATCGCCTCCTCCTGGTCATGCGTGACGATCAGGAAGGTCAGGCCCAGCGTGTGCTGGATGTCCATCAGTTCGAACTGGGTTTCCTCGCGCAATTTGCGGTCGAGCGCGCCGAGCGGCTCATCGAGCAGCAGCACCTTCGGGCGCTTGGCGAGCGAACGGGCGAGCGCCACGCGCTGGCGCTGGCCGCCGGAAAGCTGGCTCGGCTTGCGCCTGGAAAATTCCTTGAGCTTGACCAGAGACAGCATCTCCTCGACGCGGGCATCGATCTCGGCTCTTGGCAGATTATCCTGTTCAAGGCCGAACGCGACGTTCCTGGCGACCGTCATGTGCGGGAAAAGCGCATAGCTCTGGAACATCATGTTGGTCGGCCGCTTGTAGGGCGGCACGCCGGAAATGTCCTTGCCTTGCAGCAGGATACGGCCTTGGGTCGGCTCCTCGAAGCCCGCCAGCATCCGCATCAACGTGGTTTTGCCGCAGCCGGACGGGCCCAGCAGCGAGAAAAACTCCTTCTCGTAGATGTCGAGGGTGAGATTGTCGACCGCGACGAAATCGCCGAACCTCTTCGTAACATTCTCGAAGCGTATGAACGGCACTGCATTCGGATCCGTCCAGGGCGTAAATTTCCGCTTCACCGGTCCAAGAGATTTCGCCATGTCCCCTACGCCCCACTTTATCGTGATGATTGGATTATTTTGGTCGCGGACCTCCGCGCGTTCGGCGGAGTTCGTGCTGCGCAAGAAAATGGGGCGGTGTGACCGCCCCATCGAAACACTTGCTGTCAGCTTCCGGTCTTGATCTGCGTCCAGAGCCGGTTGAGCACACGCTGCTCCTTGGGCCCATAAGGCGAGATGCTGAAAAGCTTCTTCATCGTCGTCTCGTCCGGATAGACGGCGGGGTTCTTCAGGACCGATTGGTCAATCAGCTTCTGCGAGGCGAGATTGCCGTTGGCATACTGAACATAATTGGACGCCTTAGCGATGACTTCCGGCTTCATCAGGTAGTTGATGAACGCATGCGCCTCGTCGACATTCTTGGCATCGGCGGGAATGGCAAGGTTGTCGAACCACATATATGTGCCTTCCTTGGGGATCACATATTTGATCTCGATACCGTTCTTGGCTTCCTCGGCGCGGCTCTTGGCCTGCAGCACATCGCCGGACCAGCCAAGCGTGATGCATGTATCGCCATTGGCCAGTTCATCGATATAAGCCGACGAATTGAATGTCCTGATGGATGGCCGAATCTTCGTATAGACTTCGCCGCCGGCCTGCAGGTCGGCAGTGTCCTTGCTGTCGCCGTTCTTGCCGAGATAGTTCATCGCGATTGCAAATGTCTCATCGGACGCGTCGAGAATGTTGATGCCGCAATCCTTGAGCTTGGCAGCATTCTCGGGCTTGAAAAGAATGTCCCAGCTATCGATCGGCACATCGCCCAGCGCTGCCTTGACCTTGGCGACGTTGTAGCCGATGCCCGTGGTGCCCCACATATAATTGACGGCGTATTCATTGCCGGGATCGTATTTGCCCAACCGCGCCGTGATATCGGGCCACATATTGGTGAGGTTTGGAAGCTTCGACTTGTCGAGCTTCATAAACACGCCAGCGGAAATCTGCCGTGCAAGGAAGGGACCTGTCGGAACCACGACGTCATAGCCCGATCCGCCGGCAAGCAGTTTGGTTTCGAGGATCTCGTTGGAGTCGAAGACGTCGTAGACGACCTTGATACCTGTTTCCTTCGTGAAATCAGTGAGAATGGAGTTGTCGATATAATCGGACCAGTTGTAGACGTTGACAACCTTGTCGGCAGCGCCTGCCGGCAGCGCGCAAATCAGCGCAGCCGTCATCGTTACAGCCAAGCCAAATAGCTGTTTCTTCATGCTTATTCTCCTGCTTCATCCGACCTGCGATTATGGAAGACAGGTCCGGCGTTCCACTCTGTCCGACAGACTAGAAAGGATTTCTTCGGGCTACAACTAAAAAATTCATCTTTCGGCCGGAAGTGTTTCTACTGAAAATCGAACACGCTCAAACCGGCCACCAGTTCATCGAGACCCAGGGGACGCGTAATGGGCGGCTCGGCCCGGGCCAGGCAGCCGGGCCGTTCGCAAAGGCGGCATCCGGTGCCGATGCCGACGCGGTTCTTGCCCTCGACGACCGATCCATAGACCGTCTGTCCGGCATGCCCAGCCTCGCAGCCGATCATCAGCGCCGTGCGCCGCACACGCTCTCCATAACCGGCGATCGGTCCCTCCAGCGTTCGGGCAATCAGCAGATATTGTGTGCCATCCAGCATCTCGGCGCACTCGGCCGATACCCTGCCCGGAGCTTCGAAAGCCGCATGAATATTAAGCTTGGGACATTGACCGCCGAATTTCGCCTGGGGGTATCCGTGGGAGCCAGCCCGGCGAATGCGGTTGCCGGCAATATCGATCTCCAACAGGAAAAAGGGTATTCCCAACGCACCCGGACGCTGAAGGCTGGTCAGCCGGTTCGCAGCTTGCTCGAAAGACACGCGGAAGCGGGCGCAAAGCAGGCTGATATCATATTGTGCACGTTGCGCGGCCGACAGGTAGGCGCCATAGGGCATCATCAGCGCCAGTGCCGCATAGCGCGCCAGCTCAAAGCGGCCGATGCGCTGGGCCTCGCCGCTGGACAGGTTGAGGCTCGCGAGCGTCGTGGCAATCTCGTCCCGAAGGGCGATCTGGCAGGCCTCCTGGGCGATCTCGCGAAGCTGGTCATGCGGATAGAGCCGCTCGGAGAGGAACAGCCGCATCGAATGGCGATCATAGCGGCGGCGCAGATTGGGCATGGCATGGACCGGCAGCGTCCGGACGATGATGCCATGCTCGCTTTTGAGCCAGTGGCGTATCGCCCCGCCCAGATCCTCGCCGGGGTCGAGGCGGGCGTAAAAGGCCTCTCCGGCCGCATCGATAAGCGCGTGAAAATTCGGCCGCGACGCCAGCATTTCCCGCACCTCGTCCATAGGCAGCTTTGCCTCGGCAACGAATGTGTCGTGGCCCGCCTGTGCCAATAAACCGGCAAGATCGGTCAGTCGCGCCGTCTGCTCCCGATAGGCCCGATAGAGCTTGACCATGCCCTGCGCCGCGTTCGGGGCGGCCTCGACAACCTCGATCAATTCTTCATTGCCGGGGATCTCGCCCGCAAGCAGCGGATCGGCAAACACTTCCTTCAGATCGCCTATGCCGCCGCCCTCACCGCGCAGTTCCTCGACATCGACCTTGTAGACCGACGCCAGCTTGAGGATCAGCTGCACGGTGAGCGGTCGCTGGTTGCGTTCGATGAGATTGAGGTATGACGGCGAGATGCCCAGCCCATCGGCCATTGCCGTCTGGCTGATGCCGAGGCCGTTGCGGACGCGACGGACACGCGGGCCGGCAAATATCTTCACGTCAGCCATTTGTCATTCCTTTTACAAAACGATCCTGCATCGTAATTTACAAAATTTACAAATTGACAACGCCAGCTTGTCAAAAACCACACAGCATGACCCGAATAACCTGCATTGTTTCTATATTTTCATGGAGTTTCTTGCGTTGCAATGTAAATTTCCAGACACCGGAGCGAGGGCGATCTTCTCGCGACTTTAATAGGTGGAGCAAGCTATGACGGAATTTTACAATATTATCCCCAATGCCCCTGAGGGTCGCTATGACGGCATCGAGCGCGGCTACACCGCAGAGGATGTCAAGCGGCTGCGCGGATCTGTGGAGATCAAGTATTCCCTCGCCGAAATGGGCGCCAACCGTCTCTGGAAACTGATCCACGAGGAAGACTTCGTCAACGCGCTCGGCGCACTTTCGGGCAATCAGGCCATGCAGATGGTCCGCGCCGGGCTGAAGGCGATCTACCTCTCCGGCTGGCAGGTTGCGGCCGACGCCAACACCGCCTCGTCCATGTATCCGGACCAGTCGCTCTATCCGGCCAATGCCGCGCCGGAGCTTGCCAAGCGCATCAACAAGACGCTGCAGCGCGCCGACCAGATCGAAACCCAGGAAGGCAAGGGCCTGTCGGTGGAGACATGGTTCGCGCCGATCGTTGCCGATGCCGAAGCCGGGTTCGGCGGCCCGCTCAACGCCTTCGAGATCATGAAAGCCTTCATCGAGGCGGGTGCCGCCGGCGTCCATTATGAAGACCAGCTGGCATCGGAAAAGAAGTGCGGCCATCTCGGCGGCAAGGTGCTGATCCCGACCGCCGCCCATATCCGCAACCTGACCGCCGCACGGCTTGCGGCCGACGTCATGGGCACGCCGACGCTGATCATCGCCCGCACCGATGCGGAAGCCGCCAAGCTTCTGACCTCGGATATCGACGAGCGCGACCAGCCTTTCGTCGATTATGATGCCGGCCGCACGGTGGAGGGTTTCTATCAGGTCAGGAGCGGTATCGAGCCCTGCATCGCCCGCGCCATCGCTTACGCCCCCTATTGCGACATGATCTGGATGGAAACCTCCAAGCCCGATCTCGCCCAGGCCCGCAGGTTCGCGGACGCCGTCCACAAGGCCCACCCCGGCAAGAAGCTCGCCTACAATTGCTCGCCGTCGTTCAACTGGAAGAAGAACCTCGATGATGCGACCATCGCTATGTACCAGCGGGAACTGGGCAAGATGGGCTACAAGTTCCAGTTCATCACGCTCGCCGGCTTCCACCAGCTCAACTACGGCATGTTCGAACTGGCGCGCGGCTACAAGGACCGGCAGATGACCGCCTATTCCGAGTTGCAGGAAGCGGAATTCGCCGCCGAGGCAAACGGCTATACTGCCACGAAACATCAGCGCGAGGTCGGCACCGGCTATTTCGACGCCGTGTCGGTGGCGATTTCGGGCGGGAAATCGTCGACCACGGCAATGAAGGAATCCACCGAGCATGCGCAGTTCCGCCCCGCTGCGGAATAGAAATTCCCATTAACGCAACTATACCAGAGGAGAACCATCATGAACGTCCAGTCCCGCGTCAAGGAACGCGCAGAAGAACAGTCGTCGACGATGACCGCCGAACAGCAAGCCGTGATCCGCATGGTCGCCAACGACCTGCACCGCCTCAATCAATCGGTCATGAAGGCCGTCGATGCCGGCGTTTCGGTCGAATTGATCCGCTCCGCCCGCCATCACAACGAAGGCAACTGGGGCGATCTGCTGATCCCGGTCATCGTGACGCAAGGGCAGCAATAGTCCGCCCCCGCATCGCTTCTGCGATGCATCGGCCCGGACCGCGGGAGGCGGTCCGGGCTTCTTTCCTGAATTATTTCCGTCTCGATTGACGTCGATCGCCCTGCGATCTACGCTGCTTCCGTGAATGCCGATCCATTCCTCGTGAGGGCAAGATGGACATGCAGGGCACCGCCGGCAAAATCGATTTCGGCCAGGATCGCTTCGGCGAGCCGACACGCTTCCTGAATGGCCGGTTCGACTGCAAAGTGTCGGCCAAGGACACGAATGGCGCATTTCTGATCTTCGATACATTTCGTGACAGCCTTGGCGGTCCACCGCTGCATTATCACGAATTGCAGGACGAATGGTTCATGGTGCTGGAAGGCAGCTTTCTGTTTCAGGTTGGCGACAGCATGCTTCGGCTTGGGCCGGGAGATTCGATCTTCGGTCCGCGCATGGTGCCGCACGCCTTTCGCAACCTCGTGGCCCCTGCCCGAATGTTGATCGCCTATTCTCCAGCGCTGCGAATGGAGGAATTTTTCCGTGCCGGTCTCGGACCAGGCACGGCGGCGTCGGCGGAATTCGAGGCCCTGCATAGGGCGCATAACATCATCAATGTCGGCCCGCCGCTGAGTGCGGAGCAAGCGAAACTGTAGTTACCCCATCCGGCTCGGTCGTTTTCCCGCCAGCACATCGGCGTGGCTTTTCAGCAGTTTGAACATGCGGTCGGAGATCGTGCGGATCTCGCGGCGCGAACGATCGTCGCTGTGCGTTACGAGCCAGTGCTTGTGGCGGAGTTCGGCAATCTCGCCGCCCGCGCGTTCCAGCATCGGATCGAGATCGCCAATGAAACAGGGCAGCACGGTTATGCCGGCACCGGCACGCGCCAGATCGAGCAGGGAGCGCGGCCGGTCGACAGTGGCGATGATCTCGCCGGCATGGTGCTGGTGCGGCCAGCGAAGATAGCTGGAGATCGCATCGACTTCGCCGACCGCGATCCAGCGCTCGAAATTCGCACCGTTCTTCAACTGATAGGCGGCATAGGCCACTTCGCCCATATAACGCGCGGCAAGGTTGGGCTCTTCCGGCTGGAAGGCCCGGATACCGATGTCGTGTTCGCGATGGGCGAGCTGGGCGCGACGTTCGCCGACAGAGAACTCGATCCGGAACGGGTCATGGTCGGTGCAAAGGGCGCGAAAATTCTCCATCAGCAGCCAGCCGAGCCACGTGCCGACGGCAATCCGCACGGTCACCAGTCCTGCACTTTCCTCGCGCCAGTTTTCAACCCGGCGGACGGCGGCTTCCATCTCGCGCAACTCATCGAACAACACCTGCCCGTCCAGGGTCAGCGTGTAGCCGGTCTGTCGGCGATTGAAGAGCGATCGGCCAACCGTTTCCTCGAGCTGCAGGATGCGACGCCCCACGGTCGCAGGACTGAGGCCCGTGGCTTGCGCGGCGCCTGTCAACCCACCCTGACGGGCGACGATCAGGAATATCTGGTAGGAATCCCAGTTGACATTTTTCATGGCTGAAAAATGTAGTGCGAAACTGCGCGTAGATAAAGCAAAATTTGCGGCATATAAATTGGCCTTCCCGAGCGGTTGCCGACGACCGTTGCAACCGGGAATTTCGCGGCCGCCGCGACAGGGCATACGCGCCCTTCAGCCGTTCATCAGAGAACCGCCCTCACACAGGAGGCACCCATGCACGACATGCTCGCCGCGTTTCATCTGGTTCGCTATTTCGAGATGCGCCACAGGGAACAGGAACCCTATCGCGAATGCATCCCCGAGAACCGTTACTCGGTGGCGATGCGGCTGTTTCGCAGGATGAGACGCAAAGGATGAACTTGAGATAGATGCACAAACAGAAGCCCGACCGTCAGGAGACGATCGGGCCTGATCAAGATCTTATTCCGCACTCACACATTCAGCAGCAGATATTCCCGCTCCCAGGGGCTGATCACCTGCATGAACGTTTCGAACTCGCCGCGCTTGACGCCGGCATACATGCCGACGAACTCGTTGCCGAAGACGTCGCGCAGATCGGCATCGCTTTCCATCAGCGCCACGCCTTCCAGCAGTCCGCGCGGCAGTTCCACCGAGCCTTCATTTGCCGCACCATCGGATGGCGGTGTCGGCACCAGCCCCTTGGTCATGCCCAGCCAGCCGGCCGCCAACGAGGCCGCCAGCGCCAGATACGGGTTTGAGTCCGAACTCGGCAGGCGGTTTTCGACCCGGCGCGAGGCCGCATCGGAGACCGGCACCCGGAAGGCCGTCGTGCGGTTGTCATTGCCCCAGGCGTTGTTGACCGGGCACGACTGGCCCGGCGTCAGGCGGCGGTAGGAATTCACGTAGGGCGCCATCATCACCAGCGTTTTCGGCACATAGAACTGCTGGCCGCCGATGAAGGAATAGAATTCCGTGGACGGCGAGCCATCCTGGTTGGAAAAGATGTTCTTGCCGGTCTTGGCATTGACCACCGACTGGTGGATATGCATCGCCGAACCCGCCTGCCCCTGCATCGGCTTGGCCATGAAGGTGGCATAGGTCTCGTGCTTCAGCGCCGCTTCGCGGATGGTGCGCTTGAACAGGAAGACCTGGTCGGCCAGCGCGATCGGATCGCCGTGCCGCAGGTTGATCTCCAGCTGGCCGGCGCCTTCCTCGTGAATGAGCGTGTCGATCTCCAGGCCCTGCGCCTCGGAGAAATGGTAGATGTCGTCGATCAGCTCGTCGA